>CAYJPO010000074.1:0-4199 GCA_964372045.1 uncultured Anaerolinea sp. | reverse complement strand
CTCGTGGTCGGCTTGCTCGTCCCCGAAGCGACGCCGCTCATCTCCATGCTCATGCTGGGAAACCTGCTCAAGGTGACGGGCGTGGTGGATAGACTAAGCAACGCCGCGCAGAATGAGATCATCAATATATCCACACTGTTCCTCGGTCTTGCCATCGGCGCGACCATGAGCGCAAGCGCCTTCCTGAATTTCGACACGGGCAAGATCATGGTACTGGGTCTGTTCGCCTTTGTGTTGGATACCGTGGCAGGTTTGTTGTTCGGAAAATTAATGTCGGCGATCAGCGGCGGAAAGATCAATCCGTTGATCGGCGCGGCGGGCATCTCCGCCTTCCCGATGGCAGGGCGGCTCGCGGCGAAAACCGCCAATGACGAAGACCCGGATAACTTCATCCTCATGCATGCCATGGGCGCAAACACCGCCGGTCAATTGGGGAGTGTGATCGCAGGCGGCATTCTGCTGGCAGTGGTCAGTAAGATGCTCGGGATCAGCTAGCACATCTCATCCGAAATTCCACAATCCCACATGTCAAAATTGGCATGTGGGATTATTTGTAAAAATAGGCATTTGCGCTATAATCAAAGTTGTCTGACAAATTGTCCAAGGAGTATCCCATGACCACCATTGACCTGACCATCCACAAAGACCGGCGCGCCCGCGCCATTCAACGCGCAAAAGAACGCAACATCATCATCCCCACCTACGCCCAAATGAAAGACCCTTCGAAAATTCCTGCCAAGATCAAAGAGGAATTGAAGAGCATCGGACTTTGGGATATTCATCCCCGCAACCTTTTCCGCATCACCTGGAAGAATCAACCCACCGCATCCGGCGGGACCTTTGGCGGAGTCAACTTCGTCGAGCTTCCCTCCTCGCTGACGGGAGTCAAAGCCCGCATCATTGCCCTGGTTGGCAAGTGGATGCCCACAGGGTCGCACAAGGTCGGCGCGGCGTTCTCATGCCTTGTACCGCCCCTCATCACCGGTCAATTCGACCCGACCACCCAAAAAGCCGTGTGGCCCTCCACCGGAAATTATTGCCGCGGCGGCGCGTACGACTCTGCCCTGCTCGCGTGTGAATCGATCGCCATCCTGCCCGAAGGCATGTCGAAGGAACGCTTCGACTGGCTTGCCAAAGTGGCGGGTGAAACCATCAAGACCCCCGGCTCCGAATCGAACGTGAAAGAGATCTTCGACAAGTGCTGGGAACTGCGCAACTCCGGTCAGGACCTGATGATCTTCGACCAGTTCCAGGAATTCGGCAACTACCTCTGGCATTATGAAATCACCGGTCACGCAATGGAAGAAGTCCTCAAACAGGTCGCCGGTAAGAACGGACGGTATCGCGGCATGGCTTCCGCCACCGGTTCGGCAGGCACCATCGCCAGCGGCGACTACATGAAGCAGTTATTCCCCGATAGCAAGATCATCGCCAGCGAAGCGCTGCAATGCCCGACCCTGCTCGAAAACGGATTCGGCGCGCACCGCATCGAAGGCATCGGCGACAAGCATGTGCCCTGGGTTCACAACACCAAGAACACCGACATGATCACCGCCATCGACGACAACGCCGTGGTCAACCTCTCCCGCCTGTTCAACGAGGAGAACGGCAAGGCATATTTGGTCAAACAGGGCGTTTCAGAAGACGTGGTCGCCAAACTCGACCTGCTCGGCTTCTCCGGCATCTCGAACGTACTCTCCGCCATCAAAGCCGCCAAATACTACGAGATGGGCGAAGACGACATCATCTTCACCATGCTGACCGACTCGATGGAACTTTATCGTTCGCGCCTGCATGAGATGCACCAGGAATTCGGTCAATACAGCGAGACCGACGCCGCCGCAGATTTCGCCCGCTACCTGCATGGTCAATCCACCGACAATATGCTCGAACTGCGCTACACCGACCGCCGCCGCGTACACAACCTCAAGTATTACACCTGGGTCGAGCAACAGGGCAAGTCCTACGATGAAATTCAGGCACAGTGGTACCAGCCCGATTACTGGACGGGCGTCCAGAAGCAGGCGGATGAGATCGATGAATTGATCGTTGAGTTCAATAAAGAAGTTGGGTTGATCTAATAATATGTAGGGGCGGGGTAACCCCGCCCCTACGGTTTTAATCCCATCCACAACAAAACCAACCCGATCATCTGAATTACGTGAAAGACCCCGTTGTTATCGAAATACCAGACTATCCCCTTGCCAGCCTTTCCGGTAGCCTGAACCGCCGCCGCGAGGATGGTGACAAAAACACCAACGACCATCCAGCCTGTGCCTGCCAAAGCGGATGTGAAAAATAGATACACATACGCCCCCAGCGCAAACAACATCCCAACCGCCTCGTAGACAATAAACGTCAAGAACGTGCCGGGTTTCCAGAGGGTGACGAGGAAAAAGCCGAATCCAAGCGCCAGCATCAGGGGCAGGGATTTGCGTGCAAGCTCTTCCCCACTCAAATCGAACAGGGCGGCGACAACGAACAAAGCGATCACCAACCCAAGCGACAAATTGATCGGCGCCCAAAGCCGGTCATTGGTTTTCTTCGTCATCTCAAAGCCGTGGGCAACCGCACCGAGCAACGACGAAAACGCCAACAAGCCGAATACCCATTTCCAGAGGTCACTTCGAAACCCGGTCAGGCGGGAGACCTGATAAGCAACAAACGCGGCGAGCAGACCCATCAAAACATCGGTGAACGAAGTGACACGTTCGAACGGGGAATTAATTATTTGCATGGTTCTTTTCCTTTCGCAAGCGAATAGATTTGTTGAAGCAGCGAAGACGCATCGCTTGTGTCCTGTGACAATTCCCAGACCATGAATCCGCCAAGCCCTTCGCCGATGCCATAACACACCTTTTGGCTGATCGTGTTCAAGCCGTTGAAATACATCCCGTCCACTTCATCGACACCCGGCGCGGGAGAATAACTATCCATGATCGCGGAATAGGGCAATGGACTGTGCGGCTGTGAGACCTTGCGTCCGTAGAACGGCATGCCGAGGATCAACTTCTCGGCCGGGATACCTGCATCCAAAAACATTTGCACATCGGTCACCGCCTGCTCGTAGGTGGCATGTCTCTCGCCGCGGTCATACGACATAATATACACACGTTCCACGACGGCAAACTCGCCCAGCGGATAACTCGACTCGGCAGGTAATGCCACACTGACCAGCAAACCATATTTTTCAAACGCGGCTTTGGTTTCGGTCAGCAGTGCGATGTAATTAGCGAACTCGGCATCCGTCTTGGGAAATTCCCAATCGAAGTCAGCGCCGTCGAGATTGCGGGTGAGTAAATAATCCAACAAGCTCGCGATGAACGTCTGACGCGCCTGCGGGTTGGATGTCATTTCCACAAACGCGCCATCGCGTTTCCAACCACCGATGGAAAGATGGACGCGCAAGCCGTAATCCGTTTTCAATTGTCCCAACGAATGCCATGTCTCTTCAAGCAATCGTGAAGCATCAAGCGTCCCGTCTGCGTTGGGTTCGGCGGAGAAGTAGATGATGTCTGTTAGGTTCTGCGCCCAGGCTGTATCCAACTCGCGGTAATCGGGGAAATAACCGATGACGGGCAGGTCGGTCAGCAGCGACTGAGTTGATAAAACTTTCGGTGTGGGCAATGCCGATAGAGTCGCATCCGGCTTGGGCGGGGAAAGAGGCGCAGCCTTTCCTCCGCATGCAGTTAACAAAATCATAAGTATCAAAAAGGGAATGAGTCGCATACGGAATATTATAATTACCCGATGCTCAAATCAACGGATCTGATCCTGGTCTGTCTGCTGCCTACACCTAGGGACCTGGAAATTGCGCGGCTGTTGGGATGGTATCGCATTCCGCTTCGCACCGCGCCGAAAGTTGTAGCGGTGGACTACCTGGCTTTTTATCAACCATCAGCCTTCGGTGAGCGCGGCGGACAGGTGGAATTCATCGCGCCGGTACGCGGGCATGAGTTGACCACGCGCGGCGAGTTATTGAAGGACGAAGCCGACCATCCGCGCTCGAAGGAAGAGTATTACAAAGTTCAACTGGGCGGGTTGGAGAAATTACGCGAGCCGATCAAGACCGACAAATGGAAACGATTGACTTTTCTGTATTCGACCGGCGAATATTTGTTGAATGCAAAATCGCTGAACGACCTGGTGGTGGAAGGTGAAGAGCGTCAGTTGTTGTGGAAAAGCCTGCGCGAACGCGC
>CAYJPO010000073.1:0-23926 GCA_964372045.1 uncultured Anaerolinea sp. | reverse complement strand
TGTATGTTTCGGGCGAAGAGTCTGAGCGGCAGATCAAGATGCGCGCTTCGCGTCTGGTGAATGGTGTTGGGACACAGCGGGGCGAGGGTTCGACAAAATCTGTCAACAAGCCCGCTGTGTCCCTACCGGATAATTTATTATTGGTGACCGAGACGAATCTCGAAGTGATCTTCAATCATGTCCGCGAATCAAAACCGGACCTGTTGATCGTGGACTCCATCCAGACCACGTACCTCTCTGAATTGGATTCGTCGGCTGGCTCGGTTTCGCAGGTGCGCGAATGTTCATCGCAGTTGCGTGAGTTGGCGAAGTCCAGCGGCGTGACGGTCTTCATGATCGGGCATGTCACCAAGGAAGGCGCGATCGCCGGTCCGCGTGTGTTGGAACATATCGTGGATACGGTCTTGTATCTTGAAGGTGACCGCTTTCAGGCGTATCGTCTACTGCGTTCGGTGAAGAATCGCTTTGGAGCGACATCCGAAGTGGGCGTGTTCGAAATGCGTGAGGGCGGCATGATCGAAGTGACCAATCCGTCTGAGGCGTTTTTGGCGGAGCGATTGGTAAATGCCGCCGGTTCTTCCATCGCTGTGACGATGGAGGGCACGCGTCCCATCCTCGTGGAAGTGCAGGGACTGACCTCCCCGACCCAATTTGGTAATGCCCGCCGCACTCCTAACGGCGTGGATTTCAATCGTTTGTTGCTCATCACAGCCGTGTTGACTCGCCGTGTCGGCTTGAAGCTCGCCGAGCAGGATGTCTTTGTGAACGTGGTGGGCGGCATCCAAATCGACGAACCCGCCGCTGATTTAGCCATTGCCGCTGCCATCGCCTCGTCATGGCGCGATGTGCCGATCCAGGCGAATGTGGTTCTCATCGGCGAAATTGGCTTGGCAGGCGAACTGCGCATGCCCGGACAAATGGTGGCGCGATTAAAAGAAGCGCAGAAACTTGGCTTCAAAACTGCCATTGTCCCGAAGGCGATACGCAAGGGTGAGGAATACCCCAAGGGCATCGAGGTCGTCGAAGTCCGCTCGTTGGATCAGGCGTTGAGCGCGGCGTTGAAAAAAGAGAAGTAAGTAATAGCAACGCGGTGGTTGAGTAGCCTTGCGTGTTTGTCGCAAGGCGTATCGAAACCACATGTTGCAGAAAGAGCTGTCATGTGCCGAAGTATCAAACCCCTTAGAAATATGGATCACCCCGTCACCGAGCAGGAGATTTACGAAGCTGCCGTGCAATATGTGAGAAAAGTCAGCGGATACCGCAAACCGTCCAAGGTCAATGAAGAGGCGTTCAATAAGGCGATCGAAGAAGTGGCGGAGTCGACGCGTAAAATCTTGGCGAATCTAAAAAGCGCCGAAAGTCAAAGGTCAACAGCCATCTCGTAACTTTCGACCCTACTCTCCCGCAACTATTTCCCGATTATCCCCGTATACTTGAACAATATGAAACTCCAAATCCTGAATTGTCCCGCGTGCGGCGCGCCTGTGGATATTCCCGTCAGCCCGAATCAGCCTTTTGCCTGTTCGGCATGTAAAAACACCATTGTCTCCACTGATTGGACGACATCAGGTGAATTGATCTGTTCGGGCTGTGGGAAGGTGAACTCCGGCAAGAACAAATACTGTGACGACTGTAACGCAGTCCTTCAGGCGGGCTGTCCGTATTGTTTTACCCAGAACAGCATCAGTGCAAAATACTGCAAGCAGTGCGGGGTCGACCTGCGGAAGGCATGGAAGATGCAGCGCGCCTGGACCCTTGACCGCGAGCGGCATGAAGTGGATCGCCAGCAAAAATTGAAGAAGTTGAAGATGGATACCCATGCGGAATTGCAGCGTTTATTGCTGCAATTAAATGACCCGGAAAACCACCCCATGGCAATTCAAGGGATCAGGCTCCATGGATTGGATGCCATCCAGGGCTTGATCCATTTGCTCGATAGCAGCGACCCCGATGCAAGATATGGAGCTGCCCGCGCCCTTGGTGATATCAGGGATCTAAGCGCCATTCCTGCGCTGATCAAGTCGCTGAATGACGAGCATGCCGCAGTGCGCTTTTTCGCTGTCGATGCCTTGGGAAAACTTGGGGCATGTGAAGCGATCCAAAAACTTGGACAATTGTTGGAGGATGAAAGCCCAAATGTGCGAAAACATGCCGGTGATGTCCTTATGCAGATCGGTACACCGGAAGCATTGCAGATCCTCAGGGAAAAAAGCCGTCCAAAATGGTGGCACTTTAACGGGTCGTGAAGAACACCTGCAACCACTCCCCACTTTTCAGCGTATACCTCCTTAGACATTAACCTGAGGAGGTTTTTCTTATGTTCCGATTCTTAACTTTTATCGCGATCCTCGTGCTGGCAACCATGGCATGCGGATTCAACGTAGACGTACCCCAGGCTCCCGAGCCTGGTCCCGATGTGACGGATGAGATCAATGTGGACTATCCCGACGCGGAAGAGGTCAACTTGCAGTTGTCTTTTGGCGCAGGCGAACTGACCCTCACCCCGGGCGCGTCCGTGCTGGTGGATGGCACTGCCACTTACAATTTTGATGAATTCAAGCCTGAGATCGTCGAGGACGGCGGCAATATCGAGATCAAAATGGGAGATGTGGAATTTCCGAACTTTCCGTCGTTCAATGATCTCAAGAACGAATGGGATTTCAAACTCGGCGCGGACCCCATGAACCTGAGCATCGACTCGGGCGCCTACGATGGGACGTTTGAATTCGGCGGACTTGCGCTCACCAGCCTGTCCATTGAAGATGGCGCGGCGAATGTCGAGCTTGCGTTCTCCGAGCCGAACCCTGCGGAAATGACTTCGTTCTCCTACAACACCGGCGCATCCGATGTCAGCATGACCGGGCTTGCCAACGCCAATTTCAGTCTCTTCGACTTCTCCTCCGGCGCGGGCGATTACACGCTCGACTTCTCCGGTGAACTACAGCGGGACGCGTCCGTCAAGATCGAGACCGGATTGAGCAATCTCATCATCGTCGTACCCGACGGGGTCCACGCAGTCGTCACAGTGGAAGGCGGCTTGTCGAATGTCAGCGCTGGCTCCGGGTGGGGTCGAAGCGGAGACACCTATGAACAGGAAGGCGAAGGTCCCACGTTGACGTTCGTCATCGAAATGGGGGCGGGGAATCTTACGCTCACTCGGTAAGGGCACGCTAACCGCCTGGATCGTTACGCATCACGGAGTACTTGTTTCATAACCCGTGATGCGTAATTTTTTCGTCACTTTTTGCGCCTATAATTCAGAGTAAAAGGTCATAATTCATCCGTGACCTCTATCACTTGCCTTGAACTATCTTTCACAATAAAATCGTGATTGTTGGTAATTTTTACCTATTTTAAGTGAGGTCAGAATGCAAATCACCCGCCAAGCCGATTATGCTGTTCGCGCCGTCCTTCACCTGGCGCGCAGCGGCGAGCAACGCACAGCCACGAGTACAATTGCGGAGGAACAGCGCATTCCCCCGTCGTTCCTCGCGAAGATCATTTCACAACTGTCCATCGCCGGACTGTTACATACTTCACGTGGCGCACGTGGCGGGGTCACTCTGGCGCGCAACCCTGCTGAGATCACACTTCTCGAAGTCATCGAAGCGATCGATGGTCCCATCCAGCTCAACGAATGCGTGGGTGATGCAGGGGCATGCTCGTTCGACGAGAGCTGTCCGCTGCGCCCGGTCTGGTGTGAAGCGCAGGAGGAATTGGTGGGACGCCTGAAAAGCACCAACTTTGCGAACATGGTCGCCAAGGGACAGCCAGCCGCATAATTTTGTAAATTCGTACGTGCCTCTCGGCTATAATTGCCGGGAGGCTTTTTTTATATACCCACGGTCACAAATTTCGCATCCCTGTTTTCGTTGGATGAAGGTTGTGACCGCTCCGCGTACACTTCTACTCAAGGATGGAACCCATGAACCGAAACCGTGGATCGATTGCTCTGCTCGTTCTTGCGGCGGCTGCCCTGGCTTGTGTTGTGCCGGGAATGCCAACTGCCGCGCCGCTTGCCACACCGACGCCTGATACACGCTTGGAGATCATGGTCGCCGAAACCGTATCTGCCGCGCTGGAGCTGACAAAGCAAACCGAGCCCACCGCGGCGGAAGTCCCGCCCATATCCACGCCGGAGCCGACCGCAACATCCACGCCTGAGTTGGCATCCGCCGGAAGTTCGCTGACGAAGAATGAAGACGGCTCGGTCAAGTTCGTGGATGAACGCGGCAAGTATGAAATTACCGTCCCAATGCAGTGGACTCCCTTGCGCGTCGACCAGCAGGAGTTATTGGATGCGTGGCTGCTGCCCGAAGCTTCCAACCCTGCCATTCAACGCTCGCTCGGCACCATCCAGGAACAGGATGCGGACCTCTTCCGCCTGTTCGCGCTGGATGTCAACGAAGAGCATATCGACGGCGGGTTTGTGACCAACCTCAACCTCCTGTGGGATCAAGCAGAGGAATTGTCACTGCCGGGCGATGTGCGCTTGAAGGAACTTGCCGCGAGCGTGCCTGAATCCATCGAAGGGGCAGAGGTACTGACCACCGAAGTCTTAACCACCGGGAGTGGAACATCCTACGGCGTGATCACCGCACGTACTCCCGCCACCACACAGGATGGAGTGAATGTGGTCATCTTCCAGAAATTGGTATTCTTCGACCTGCCCGTTGGGACGCTTTCCATCAGCCTCTCCACTACTGAAACATGGAAGGATACAGTCACGCCGTCGTTCGATGGAATCATTGAATCGTTTATTGTTTTGGAATAGGGGGTGTGGAATGAAGAATTGGTTTGCTTCCGTAGCTACACTTGGTATTATGGTTTTAATCTCAATATCTTGCGGTTTCTTTTCGAGAGAAGATAGTGGTGTTTTAAATCCAGATTCTGATTCATCGAAAATAAATAGCAGCAAAATCGTGTACGAAGATGGAATTGAGGTCGAAACACTTGCTAATGGAAAGGTTCTGGTAAACGATAGACAGGGTAAATACGGATTGGCTTTTCCTGAAGGGTGGAGAGCTGGACCCATTAGCGAGGAGTTTTATCAAGTGGTGAAGGATGCCGCTCAAATTCATCCATTCTTGGGTATCGCATACGGTAGCATGTTGCAAAATCCAGATTATCAGCGCGTTTTTGCTTTTGATACTTCTCCTGAACATCTTACCAATGAACTTTTTTCGCTGCTAACTGTAGCCTCTGCATTCGATCAAGAATGTATAAACATGCCGGTAACTGAGATGGGTGATGCAACCATAAATAACCTGTTGTCTAAAAACCCGGATATGAAAATATCTGGAACGCCGCAAGTGGGTGAATCCCAGTTTGGTAGTCCGTGGTTCTATTTCCTGACTATTACGGAGACTCCTGAACTGTTTGATGCATACACTGGTGTTACTGTTTCTAAGACCGAAAATGTCTGCTTGAAATTGACGTACATGACAAATAATAAAGATATAGATATTTTTTCTGAACTCGAATTTACGCTCGACTCGATTGCTGGTTTTGAATAACTTCATTCAGGAGTAACCCATGTCATCCCCCCGCATCGTCCGCGCGCCGCGCGGGACCGAACTAACCTGCAAGAACTGGCTGAGCGAAGCCGCGTACCGCATGATCCAGAATAACCTCGACCCCGAAGTGGCGGAGAAGCCCGAAGACCTCGTCGTCTACGGCGGGCGCGGAAAAGCCGCCCGTAATTGGGAATCCTTCGATGCCATTTTGGAAAGCCTGAAGAATCTCGAAGAAGACGAAACCTTGCTTGTTCAATCAGGCAAGCCGGTGGTTGTCTTCAGATCGCACAAGGATGCGCCCAGGGTGCTCATCGCCAATTCCAACCTCGTGCCGCATTGGGCGACGTGGGAACACTTCGATGAACTCGCCAAAAAGGGACTCATCATGTATGGGCAGATGACCGCCGGTTCGTGGATCTATATCGGCACGCAGGGCATTTTGCAGGGGACGTATGAAACCTTTGGCGCATTAGCCAAGCTCAAAGGCTGGGGCTCGCTCAAAGGGAAGTTCGTGCTCACGGCTGGGTTGGGCGGAATGGGCGGCGCACAGCCGCTTTCCATTACGATGAACGAAGGCGTGGGGCTCATCGTCGAAGTGGACCCCGAACGCGCCGAACGCCGCCGCGCCATCGGCTATGTAGATATGGTGGTGGATAACCTCGAAGAGGCGATGACGCTTGTCGAGGAGAATGTCAAGAAGCAGATCCCGAAATCCATTGGGCTGATCGGCAACGCGGCGGATGTGTATCACGAACTCTCACAGCGTGGAATTATTCCCGATGTGGTGACAGATCAAACGTCGGCGCATGAGGCGTTGTTCTATGTCCCATCAGGCTTGAGCATAACTGCGGCGAATCAACTACGAGTCGATGATCCCGAAAAATATAAAGCGATGGCGATGGATTCGATGTCTCAGCACGTGCGTGCCATGCTTGCCTTTCAGCGTGCCGGGTCGGAAGTTTTTGATTACGGCAACAACCTGCGCCAGCAGGCATTCAACAACGGCGTGAGCGATGCGTTTGAATTCCCCGGTTTTGTGCCTGCTTATATCCGCCCGCTGTTTTGCGAAGGCAAGGGACCGTTTCGCTGGGTGGCTCTCTCCGGTGACAAGGAAGATATTTACACGACCGACCAAGCCATCATGGAATTATTCCCCGAAGACGCGCACCTGCATCGTTGGTTGAAGATGGCGCGCGAGAAGGTGCCGTTCCAGGGACTGCCCTCGCGCATCTGCTGGCTTGGGTATGGCGAGCGCGCGAAAGCCGGACTCAAATTCAACGAGCTGGTCGCAAGCGGAAAAGTGAAAGCGCCCATCGTCATCGGACGTGACCATTTGGATAGTGGTTCGGTCGCTTCACCCAACCGCGAGACCGAAGCGATGAAAGACGGCTCGGACGCAATTTCAGATTGGGCGATATTGAATGCGATGATCAACGCTGTGGGCGGTGCGACATGGGTGTCATTCCATCACGGCGGCGGTGTGGGCATGGGATATTCCCAGCACGCCGGTCAGGTCATCGTGGCGGATGGGACTCCCGAAGCCGCGAAACGCCTCGAACGCGTGCTCACGACCGACCCGGGTATGGGCGTGGTCCGTCATGCGGATGCGGGCTATGACATCGCAATCGAAGCCGCGAAACGTCACGGGATCAAGATGCCGATGTTGAAGTAGTTAGGTAGTTAGATGATTATGTGGTTTGATAGTTGAGTAGCGCTGAGATGGCTTTTGGAGATTTCCACTGAAACGGTTTATTGCTCTATTAATGGCTTTTGTTTTGGCGGGTTGTGGTTCCGTTCCCAACATTTGGGGGAATTCGCCGCCGCCTGCTTCGACTCCGCAGCCGCTGATCCTGTTCCCATCGAAGACTGCCACTGGGACGAGCACGCCGCAGGCGACCTTCACCATGGTCCCAACTGGAACTGCGACGAAGACATCGACCCCCAAGCCGACAGCCACGGTCACGATCACACCGACCCCCTCTGCGGCGGATATCGAGCGTGTGCTCATCATAAGTTACGACGGTCTGCGCCCGGATGCCATCGAACTTGCGCCCATGCCGAACCTGATGGGACTCGCCGATAACGGCGCATATTCGTACACCAGCGCGACCACCATCGATTATCCCGCCACGTCGCCCAGCCATGCCTCGATGCTTTCGGGGTATTGCATGGAAGATCACGGCGTCATCTACAACAAGTTTTTCATGTACATGGGCTATTCCAAAGGCGTGGATATCTTCGACCTCGCGCACGCAGCCGGGATGCGGACAGTGATGATCGTCAGCAAGGACAAGCTGCGTCAACTGGCGGAGCCTGAGACCACGGACGTTTTTGAGGTTGCCTACGGTGAGCCTGCCATCGAGAAAGCGGTCCTGCCGCAGATCGAAGCGGGATTCGACCTTATGTTCATCCACCTGGCGGGCGGCGATAACCGCGGTCACAAATATGGCTGGATGTCCGGCGAGTATTTCAAGGTTTTGCGCGAAGGCGATGACGTGCTGGGCAATATCATTCAGACGCTCAAAGATAACGGGATGTTCGAGACGACCCTGATCATCGTCACTTCCGACCACGGCGGACACGACAAGAATCACATCGGCACGATCATCGAAGACTTCCGCATTCCCTGGGTCGCCCACGGACCGGGTGTTGTCCATCAGGAATTGACCCGGCTTATCTTTACGATGGATACCGCTGCCACCGTGGCGTATGCGCTCGACCTTCCGCTTCAGGAGGACTGGGACGGCATTCCCGTCTACGAAGCTTTCGGGGAGCCCCAGATCCGGGTCCACGAAGGGTATCCGTGTAAGTATTGACCCGGAACTTTATCCCACATAAAACCCAACATATGAATCGACGCATCCTGCTTTTGCCTCTCCTGGCGCTGTTCCTGCAAGCCTGTGGACCAACCGCTTCAACCCCCACGCCGACAGCGACTCTCATCCCCACGGCGACTCTAACGCCGAGTCCGCTGCCGCCATCGCCTGTGCCTTCACAGGAGGTGACCGCTCCCGCGCCTCTGCCGACCATCTCACGCGTGCTGATCGTCAGCTTCGATGGTTTGAGCCCCGAAGCCATCGAAGCGGCGAGAATGACCAACGTGCTGGCGTTGATGCAGAGCGGAGCGTACACGCTGAATGCGCAAACCATTATTCCGAGCACCACGCTCCCGGCGCATTCCTCAATGATCGTTGGCACCTGCCCCGCAAAGCATATTGTCCGCTGGAACGAGTACGTGCCCGATAACGGATATGCACTCGGCACCGACCTCTTCGACCTTGCCCATGCCTATGGCTTGCGGACGGTCATCGTGACGGGAAAGGAGAAACTGCGTCAGATCACCGAGCCGGGCAGCACCGACTTCTTCGGCTTCATCGACACGACCGACAAGGTCAAGGACATCACCACCATCGAGAACATGGCGATCGTACAGATCCGTGAGGGATTCGGACTCATGCTCATGCACTTCCCCGATGGCGACCTCGCCGGGCACGAGTACGGCTGGATGTCGAAACAGCAGTTGCGGGAATACAAAAAGGATGATGACTCGTTCGGACTGCTGCTGGATGCGATGAAAGACAACAACATGTACGAAGGCACGCTTATCATCATCACGTCCGACCACGGCGGACACGACAGCACACACGGCACGACCATGCCCGAAGACATGACCATTCCCTGGATCGTCAACGGTCCACGCATCACTCCGGGCGTTTTGCAGACCCAGGTCTACACCATGGACACGGCTGCCACCGCAGCCTTTGGGTTGGGGCTGCCCATCCCGCCGGAGTGGGATGGCATCCCGGTTTACGAGGCGTTCGGAATGCCCGTGGATGGACTGCGAAGTGGGGGCTGTCCGGGTGTTACGCCATAGTACTTTTGATTACTTGATTGTTCTGTGTAAATAGGATAGAATGGGTAATCTTTATTGGTAATTATTGGTAGGAGAGAGTTGAGCGGGTCTCGCAATCGCGGGACCCGCTCGGAGTTTAAGTGGGGAGATTCTTTGCGCTGTTTTTACCAAAGGCATAAAACATGACTCGCCCGCGAAATAATGTTTCGCGGGCTAGTTTATTTTTAGAGCAAGTTGGATGTTGAACCCTGTACTTGCAGGTGCAAGTGTTTGTGCCTAGGGCGTGCTGGTCGATTCGGGTGTGTTCGTGACCGTATCGGTTGGGAGCGGCGTTTCAGAAGGCGTCAGCGTGGGGGATAACGTGATCGTGGGTGTGTCAGTCGGAGGGACGGTGGGCGTGCTTGAAGGTCCCGGGGTGTTCGTGGGGCTGGGCGTAAATGTCAACGTGACGATGGGCAGTTCGATGGGTCCGCTCGGTCCGAGCCCAAGCAGGTCGCGGACGATCCATCCGCCTTCGTATTGACGGAGTGCCGGGTCTTCCTGATTCGGCGCAATGAGCAGCCAGGTTTCTTCTTCGTTCACCGAGCGGAAGGTAATGCAGCGTCCCACCTTCAGCGGCTCTCCCTGAACGGCAAAATTCGTGCCGGGTCCCGAACGGACGTTGATGGTGTTGGCAAACAGCGAGTTGACACAGAAGGTCAGCGTTTCAAACGGCTGCCGGGTCGCGGATGGGGTCAGGGATGGTTGTGTCGCGGTGGCGGTAGGTGTCGAGGTCAATGTAGGCGTGGCGGATTCCGTGATGCCCGGTGTCAATGTGACTGTGACTGTGGATACATCGGTTGTTGTCGGTGAAGCGGGAATGGGGGTGGGCGTTGGAGGCGCAGATCTGACCGCAAAGAAGATGACCGCCGCAATGATCACAAATAGCGCGATGATGCCGGGCAGGGCATATTTCCGTAGTTGGGGCGGCAGGAAGGCTTTCGCCCGTTCGAAGGGGGTCACCACCGGTGGTTCGCCCGCAAAGCCGATCGCCGACAGAAGGTTCCTGAAGTTGGCGATGTATTCGCCGCCCATGAAGTTCACGTAATTGACCGTGTTCAGCGCGAACGGCACGTCGCACATCTCGAACATCATCGGGATGATCTTTTTGTGCAGGCTCAATGCCTGCGTGTATTCCTTTTGGACCCATTCGGATTTGGTGGAATTTGGTGTTAGGACGATGATGAAATATTCAGCCGCTTCGATCGCGGCGGGAAGCGCCTTGACCCAATCGTCGCCGCCGCGCAGGTCGGTGATATCCCACCACACGTCATAGCCCGCCTTTTCCAGATCTCCGGCGAGCTTGCGGACAAAATCAATATCTTTGCGTGAATAGCTTATGAAAATTTTTTGCATGGCGTCCCGTTGATGGCACTATATTACCATTCAAGGTTGGTTTTGAGTGGATTTTAGAGGTATATGAATATGGCTTCCTCAAGGTCGTACTAAAGTTACGCTCTCAAAGGAATTAACCGCGAAGCACGCCAAGAGCGCGAAGCTTAATGGATTTTCTTTGCGCATTTGGCGGTGCAAAAACTTATTTGACAGTACTTTGAGAAAGCATAAAGATATGAATATTCCAGACTTGACTCTTTCTACAGCAATACCACGTTTTAATTTCTCTAACACTTTTCTAACTTCCCCTCCCTTGACCAAAACTTAACTCCCGCATAAAGTTAAGCCCGCTTAACTAAAAAGAAGGCTTAACTATGACTGACTCGCTCCAATTCTCGAAATCCCTGCGCCAGTGGACGGATGTGTTCATGCACCGCTCCATGCGCAGTTGGCATATCTTCGTCAAGTCCACCGGGCTGACCATGCCACAGTTCAGCATCCTCATGCAGTTGCACTACAAAGGCAGTTGCGGCATGTCCGAGATCAGCGATCATTTCGACGTGACTGCGGCGGCGGCGAGTCAACTGGCGGAGAAGCTCGTGCAGGGCGGGTATATCGAACGCGCCGAAGATCCGAGCGACCGACGAGCAAAAAATATCCAACTTACCTCGAAAGGGAAAAAGTTGATTGAGACCGGCATCAACGAGCGCTACCGCTGGATGGATGAACTCACATCCAAACTCACAGCGGAACAAAAGCTCAAGGTGGCTGAGTCGCTCAAAGTCCTGACCGAGGCGGCGCATCTCGAAGAAATGGCGTGACCTTCAAAAAGTCCGCCGCTGTTCTGCAAATTTTCTCCACAATCATTTGGTATTAATGACAGTGTCATGCTGAGCGATAGCGAAGCATCTCTGTGCCAGGCGTAGAGACCCTTCGCTGCCGCTCAGGGTGACATTAAACAATTACTGCAAGGAGCAATACCGTTTATGTTTAAATTACTCAAGTATGTAAAACCATATAGGTGGATGTTACTGCTCGCCATCGCATTGTTGTTCGCGCAGGCGAACCTCGACCTGGCGCTGCCCGATTATCTTTCGCGCATCGTCAACACCGGCATCCAGCAGGGCGGCGTGGAAGATGCCATGCCCGAAGCCATGCGCGCGAGTGAGATGGATAAGGTGGTGATTTTTCTCAGCGCTGAAGACAAGGAAGACGTTCTCGCATCGTACGCGCTGATAGATGATTCGTCTCCCGATTATGAAACCTACCTCGAAGCGTATCCTGCCCTCGAAAACGAACCCATTTATGTGTTGAACGACATCGGGCAGGCGGAGATCGAGCGCCTCAACCCCGCGATGGCGAAAGCCCTGCTGACGGTTTCCGGCATCGAACAGGCGTTGGAAGACCCCGAAGCCGCCGCGCAAATGAGCGGCGCATTCGGCGGCCTTGACCCTTCACAGCTTCCTCCCGGCATGGATGTGTTTGACCTGCTGGCGAAACTTCCCGCCGCACAGTTGGAACAGATCACCGACTCGGTGGATGAAAAATTCTCCGCGCTTGGCGAGACGATGATCGTGCAGGCGGGCGTGAACGTCGTCCGCGATGAGTACGCAGCGCTGGGTATGGATACGGAAGCGATCCAGAACAGTTACATCCTCATCGCTGGCGCATGGATGATCGGGCTGACGTTGCTCTCCGGCATTTCGACCATCATCGTCGGTTATCTCTCCGCGAAACTCGCGGCGGGCATGGCGCGCGATATCCGCCGCGACGTGTTCCAGACCGTGGAAAGTTATTCCAGCACCGAGTTCGATAAATTCTCCACTGCTTCCCTCATCACGCGTACCACCAACGATATAACCCAAATTCAAATGGTGAGCATGATGATGATCCGTATGATGTTCTATGCCCCGCTGATGGGTATCGGCGGCATCATCAAGGTGATCTCCAATGAATCGCCGCTGGCATGGATCATTGGTGTGGCAGTGCTGATGCTGGTCAGTTTGATCGCCATCGTCTTCTCGCTCTCGCTGCCCAAGTTCAAACTCGTCCAGAAACTGACCGACCGCATCAACCTCGTGGCGCGTGAAAACCTGAACGGTATGATGGTCATCCGCGCTTTTACGATGGAGAATTTCGAAGAGAAGCGTTTCGACGTTGCCAACAAAGACCTGACCGCTGTCAGCCTGTTCATCAACCGCGTGATGGTGGTGATGATGCCGCTGATGATGCTCATCATGAACGTGATGCTGTTGGGTGTCATCTGGTTCGGTGCGAACGAAGTCGCCGCCTCCAACATGCAGGTCGGTGACATGATGGCGTTCATGCAATATGCCATGCAGATCGTGATGTCGTTCCTGATGCTCTCGATGATGTTCATCATGATCCCGCGCGCTTCGGTTTCGGCAGACCGCATTTACGAAGTGCTGGCAACCGAGCCGCACATCCACGACCCGCAAGAGCCGAAGAAATTTCCGGCGACCTTCAAAGGCGAAGTGGAATTCCGGGATGTCTCATTCCGCTATCCGGGCGGCGATATCGATGCGCTTGAAAATATCAGCTTCACCGCCAAGCCCGGGCAGACCACCGCCTTCATCGGCTCGACCGGCGCGGGCAAGTCCACCATCGTCAACCTCATTCCGCGTTTCTACGAAGTAAGCAAAGGCTCCATCCTCATGGATGGCGTGGACATCCGCGACGTGACCCAGCACGACCTGCGCGACAAGATCGGTTACGTGCCGCAAAAGTCTGCGCTGTTCTCCGGCACCATCGAAAGCAACCTGCTGTATGCCGATAAAAATGCAACATCAGAGATGCTGCGCTCCGCAATTGACATTGCGCAGGCGCAGGAATTTGTGAGCGAGAAACCCGAGGGCATGGCAACCGAGATCGCCCAGGGCGGCACGAACGTCTCCGGCGGACAAAAGCAGCGTCTCTCCATCGCGCGCGCCATCGTCAAGAAGCCGCCGATCTACATCCTCGACGACAGCTTCTCCGCGCTCGACTTCAAGACCGACGCCGCACTGCGCCGCGCCTTCAAGGAGAAGACCGCCGACAGCACTTTACTGGTTGTGACGCAGCGCGTCTCGACCATCAAGAACGCCGAACAGATCATCGTCCTCGATGAAGGCAGGATCGTCGGCAAAGGAACACATAACGAACTTATGGAACATTGCGAAACCTACAAAGAGATCGCTTTGTCGCAGCTCAGCATGGAGGAATTATCATGATGGCGCAACAGAGACCCGGACAACAAAGCGGACCCATGATGGGACGCGGACCGATGGGCGGCGGACCCGGCGGGCACATGATGGGCGGACCCGTTGCCAAAGCGCGTGACTTCAAAGGCACGATGCGCAAGTTGATCCAATACCTTGGCGCGTATCGCGGCTTGATCATCGTCGTCTTCATCTTTGCGGTGGCTTCCACTGCCGCCAGCATTGCCGGACCAAAGATCCTCGGCAACGCCACCACGAAACTTTTTGAAGGCGTGATGGCGGAACTGAACGGATCAGGCTCCATCGACTTCGACTACATCGGGCGCATCGCTCTCATCACGTTGGGGCTGTATCTTGTTTCTGCATTATTCGCCTACATCCAGGGCTGGATCATGGCGAATGTCTCGACGGATATTTCCTATCGCTTCCGCCGCGACCTCTCCGAGAAGATGAACCGGATGCCGCTGAAGTATTTCGACGGCACGACCCACGGCGAAGTGCTTTCGCGCATCACCAACGATGTGGACACGCTCAACCAGACCCTCAGCCAAAGCCTGACCCAGATCATCACCTCGCTGGTGACAGTCGTCGGCGTGTTGGTGATGATGCTAACCATCAGTTGGATGATGACGCTGGTGGCGCTCGTGGTCATTCCGCTTTCGATGGTGACGGTGATGCTGATCGTCAAGCAGTCGCAGAAGTATTTCAAACAGCAGCAGGAATACCTCGGTCACGTCAACGGACATGTGGAAGAAATGTACGGCGGTCACATCGTGATGAAAGCCTTCAACGGCGAAGCGGAAAGTATCGCCAAGTTCGATAACTCGAACAACACGTTGTATGACTCCGCCTGGAAATCACAATTCCTCTCCGGCTTGATGATGCCGATCATGATGTTCATCGGCAACCTCGGCTATGTGGCGGTCGCCATCCTCGGCGGGTATCTCGCCATTCGCAACGTCATCACCGTCGGCGATATTCAAGCCTTCATTCAATACGTGCGTTCGTTCATGCAGCCCATCACGTCGCTGGCGAATATTTCCAACGTCTTACAGCAGACCGCGGCAGCGGCGGAACGCGTCTTCGAGTTCCTCGATGAAGCGGAAGAAGTGGAAGAGACCCAATCACCCATCAAACTGGATGCGGTGGAAGGTCACGTCGAGTTCAAGGATGTCCACTTCGGCTACGACCCGGAGAAGCCGGTTATCAACGATTTCTCGGCGGAGGCAGAGCCCGGACACAAGATCGCCATCGTCGGTCCGACCGGAGCCGGGAAGACCACCATGGTCAAACTGCTGATGCGCTTCTATGACGTGGACAGCGGCAAAATCCTGGTGGATGGACATGACGTCCGCGACTTTAGCCGCAAAGACCTGCGTAAATTGTTCGGCATGGTCTTGCAGGATACCTGGCTGTACAACGGCACCATCATGGAGAACATCCGCTATGGGCGACCGGACGCGACCGATGAAGAAGTGATCGCCGCCGCTCAAATGGCGCACGTGGATCACTTCGTCCACACCCTGCCGGATGGTTACAACATGGTACTCAATGAAGAAACCTCCAACATCTCACAGGGACAGATGCAGTTGCTCACCATCGCGCGCGCCTTCCTTGCCGACCCGAAGATCCTGATCCTTGATGAAGCCACCTCCAGCGTGGACACGCGCACCGAAGTGCTTATTCAACGCGCCATGAATAACCTGATGAAGAACCGCACCAGCTTTGTCATCGCGCACCGCCTGTCCACCATCCGCGATGCGGACCTGATCCTCGTCATGAAACACGGCGACATCGTGGAGCAGGGCAATCACGAAGAACTGCTCGCCCGTCAGGGTCATTACCACGAGTTATACATGAGCCAGTTTAAAAAGAAGGAAGAACTGGAAGCAGCCGTAGTATAGTTACAATAACTCCAGCGAGGAACCAACCCTCGCTGGAGTTAAAATTTATTGGAGGATTGATAAATGACCGAAACCGCAGCGACACAAACTCCCCCCGAAGATAAACTCGATTTCAAACGCATTCTCCCCATCCTTGTCATCGTGCTGGTGGATTTGATGGGCTTGTCCATCATCATTCCGTTGCTACCGCTTTATGCGGCTCGCTTCGGCGCGGAACCGATCGTGGTCGGCATTCTCCAAGCTGCCTACCCGCTGATGCAGTTCCTCGGCGCGCCGATCCTTGGAAGACTCTCTGACCGCTTCGGACGCAAGCCGGTTCTGGTCGTCAGTCAGTTCGGGACGTTGCTCGGCTTTATCATGCTCGGCTTTGCCAACAGCATGTTGCTCTTGTTCATCTCGCGCATCATTGACGGTCTCTCCGGCGCGAACATTTCCACCGCGCAAGCCGCGATCGCAGACAGTACCAACGAGAAGACCCGCACGCAGGGACTTGGTCTCGTCGGCGCGGCGTTCGGTGTGGGCTTTGTGCTCGGACCCATCCTTGCATTTGTCGTCCTCGCCTCCACTGGTCAGAACTATCAAGCCGTGGCGTGGACAGCGGCGCTGTTCTCGCTTACATCCATTCTGCTCACAACCTTCTGGTTCAAGGAGACCGTGACCGATGTAGCAAATCCCGAAGCCTCGCGCAAACGCCGTCCATTCTCGTTTGGCGCTCTGCGTGAAGCGATGGGACGCCCTGCTATTATCTTTTTGGTCGTGGTGATGTTCTTCTATCAAGTCGCGTTTGGCGGCTACGAACAACTCTTTTCACTGTTCACGCTCACCCGTCTCGGCATGGATGCGCGCGATACGTCCGGCTTGTTCATGCTGGCTGGCATTCTCATCATCGTCGTGCAGGGCGGCTTGGTCGGCAGGTGGTCGAAGAAAAATGGCGACCGCTGGCTGGCGCTGATGGGCATCGGCACACTTGCCATCGGTCTGATCGGCACAGCATTGACTCCCGCCATTCCTGTGCCGTGGTATGAAAAGGCGCGGGTATTGGAAAGCCTGGCGGGACAGGGCGAGTTCCGTGTTTCGCTGCAAAGCATCAACGTCAACCTGCCGGATGAAGCGGCTCGCGGATGGTTCGGCATTATCTGGTTACTGATAGCGAGCATTCCCGCAGCCTTGGGCGGCGGCACGCTCCAACCCGCGATCAACAGCTTGATCACGAAGGCATCTGCCAAAGATGAAGTCGGCGGGATGCTGGGAGTCTCATCCGCGGCATACAGCGCAGCGAACGCCATCGCGCCCTTGTTCTATGGAGCATTATTTCAATGGCTGGGCGCGCCGGTTCCGTTCTTTGTGGGCGGCGCGATTCTTTTGGCGTTGTTCATTTTTGCGCCGAAGGTCATCAAGAACTGACGATGGACCGTGGACGATTGACGATGGTCAACTGTCTATCGTCAATCGACAATCCTAAAAATTTTCAAATCCCGTAGGGATGGCAGGATTATAGAAAATTGCATGAACGATTGTAAATCCCGAAGGGATGATATGGGTCTAAAGATCAGTATTAAATGCAAGGATGTGTTTAACGCATCTTTGTAATCTCCCCAGGATCATTTGGCGGGTTGAAAACCTGCACTACGAAAACGCCCGCGAATTTTCTCGCGGGCGTTTGGCGCTTATTTCAGTAGATCAAGCAACTTAGTCGTATCTTCCAGTACTTCATCCGCCCCCAACCTTCTCAATTCAGGTTCCTCGCCAAATCCGCACAGAACTCCCACGGTTTGAGCGCCCGCGGACTTGCCCGCGCGGATGTCCACGGTGGTGTCGCCGATCATCAGGCAGTTTTCGGGGGATACGTTCATTTTTTTCGCCGCCAGCAGAACCGGGTCGGGATACGGCTTGGTATGCTCGGCAGACAAGCCTGTCACCACCACGTCGAAATACCGTACCAGATCGTATTGTTCGAGGAATGCCAGCGTACCACGCTCGTCCCGCGCGCTGACCACAGACATGGGATACCGTCCGTGAAGCTGCTTGAGCATCTCATCCACACCGGGGACGAGCAGGAATTTCTTGTCGGAATGCTTTCGGTGGCGATAAAGCCAGTTGATCACAGCGACCACCTCATCGTCCAGACCGACCGTATCGGCGAATCCAAGCAGGGCATTGCCGGGGGATTCGATCCACATCACCAGGCGGCGGGCGGTGTGGTCCGGGTTTTTGAAGAGAAAACGGGGGAGAAATCTTGAAACTTTTTGTGCGTACAGGTCATCGGTGTCGCTGAGCGTGCCATCCACGTCGAAGCAGAGGGCGCGTACTTTTTGGGGAGTGATGGGCATGGATTAATTGTACCAAAGGGGCTATACTCTGCTGTTGAGAATGGGTTTATATGACTGAAAGTCGCACTCGTCCCCTGCTTGAGCTATTGGTCAAAATCAGCCGTGAGGTCGCCACTGCGCTTGACCTTCGCACTGTTTTGCAACGGCTGTTATTTGCCGCACTTCAATATGTCGGCGGGGAGCGCGGCAGCATCGTTGTCATGGACGATCTTGGCAAACCGGTGGATGCGACGATCGTGTACGGCAAGCAATTCCACGACCATACCACACAGCAATTGCGCGATACTGTCGAACGTGGTCTGGCTGGTTGGGTGGTTCAGAACCGGAAACCGGCTTTGGTACCGGATACCAGCAGGGATGAACGCTGGCTGCGGCGCGCAGACGATGCGGCCGAGAATAGCGGAGCAAAATCCGCGATCTGTGTTCCGCTGGTTACGCGTGAGCGTTTGGTGGGTGTACTCACATTGGTACATCCCGTCCCCAATACTTTCAATGAAGAACATTTGGATCTGATGCAAGCCATCGCCGACCAGGCGAGCATTGCGGTCCTTAATGCACGCTTGTATACCGAAAGCCAACGGACGGCGCGGGTCATGACCGCGCTGGCGGAGGCTGCGGCATCCATTAACAGCTCGCTTGAAATGCCCGAGGTGATGCGGCGCATCCTCAACCAGACCATGCAGGCGCTTCAAGTCGAGACGGTGGCGCTGGCGCTGTTAGGCAATGGCAATGACCTGATCTACCAAGCCGCGACGGGAAATAATTCCGGTGACATTGCCGGGAGCACTGTCCCTGCCGGTCAGGGATTGACAGGCATCGTGATCAGCAGCGGGCATGGCTTGATCTCGCCCTCCGTCAAAAAAGATTCACGCTACAGCGAAGTCGACAAGCTTGGGGGCGTCGATATCCGCGCTCTCGCCATTGCCCCGCTCCAGGCGCATGGAAAAGTCATCGGTGTGTTGGAGGCGGTCAATCCGATCACGGGCACCTTTGACCCGGATGCCCTGGTGGTGATGACCGGTCTGGGAAGCCTTGCCGGTACGACGATCCAAAATGCGGAATTGTTCGAGCAGCTGCACAAGGCGAATCAACACTACCGCGAATTGTTCGAAGACAGCGTGGATACGATCCTGATCACAGATTGGGACGGCAAGGTGCGCGAGGCGAACCGCCAGGCGGTTGCGTTGAGCGGATATGCGATGAACCAATTGCTGACCATGTCTGTGGATCAGTTGCATGAAGTGAATTGGAACAAGACCGGCTTGAACTTCGAGGCGCTTAAGCACGGGGTTGGCTGTCATTATGAATCCGGTTTGCACCGCCAGGATGGGGGCACGGTTCCCATCGAGGTGTTCGTGCGACGCGCGGAATTCGAAGATTCGGATTACGTCCAATGGATCATGAAGGACGTCTCTGCGCGGAAGGAATTGGATGCCCTGCGCGACGACATGACCTCGATGATCTTCCATGACCTGCGTTCGCCGCTGGGCAACATTGTTTCGAGCCTCGAAATGATGAGCACACTCATGCCCCCGGATGATACCCTGACCTCGATGCTCAATATCGCTAGGAATTCCACGGCGCGCATCCAACGGCTGGTGAATTCACTGCTCGACATCAACCGGCTCGAAACGGGTCAGCCCATTGTGGACCAGAACTCGATCGACCCGGTCGCTCTGGTGCGCGAGTCGCTGCGCGATGTGGAACCGGCGTCTGCCGCGCGTCAGCAGATCCTGACCAACAATGCCAACAGTGTCCTGCCCCTCATCTGGGTGGACGTGGATATGATCTACCGTGTGTTCATCAACCTGCTCGAAAATGCGATCAAATTCACGCCGGTGAGCGGGCGGATCGAGATCGGCGCCCAGACCAACCCGGATGGTTTGTTCGTGAAATTCTGGGTGCGCGATTCCGGCACTGGCATTCCCCCTGCCGATCAGGAGCGTATCTTCGAAAAGTTCACCCGTTTGCGCGGCAAGAACAGACCCGGCGGGCTTGGGGTGGGGTTGGCATTTTGCCGCCTCGCTCTTCAGGGTCATGGTGGTGAGATTTGGGTGGAAAGCGAAATCGACAAAGGCACCACCTTCTGGCTGACGCTCCCGGTCGCGCAAAAGAAAGCCACCGGGCAACTCAAACGCCAGACCGGGCGATTGACATTCAAGCCGGATCAAAAATAAAAGATAATATCTCCGGAAGCCGTTCGCAGGCTTCCGGTCATTAATGTAGGAGTCCCATGCAGGAAATCGAAAAGAATATTTTTATTGAAGACCAGTTCCCCGGCGTTACGCTGGGCGTGATCGTTACACCGCGCGGATTGATCCAGATCGATGCGCCTCCGTCGCCGGAGGATGCGCGCTCCTGGCGTGCTTCGTTAATGAGCCTTGGGGGCGGCATGGAGCGTGTGCTGGTCAATATGGACGCTCATCCCGACCGGACGCTCGGCGCGCGTTCGATGGATTGCACGGTCATCGCGCACGAAAAGACCGCCGCCATCTTCCGCACCCGTCCCGGCACGTTCAAGGCACAGGGAGAGGAAACCGGCGCGGATTGGGAATCCATCCCCGGGCTGGGCAGTGTGCGTTGGGCTCCGCCCGAAATCTCCTTCTCAGACAAAATGATCCTGCACTGGGGCGAAAGCCCGGTGTTTCTTGAACATCGTCCGGGTCCGTCCAACGGCTCCATCTGGGTTCACATGCCGGAGGCAAAAGTTCTCTTTATCGGTGACTCGGTCTTGAAAAACCAGCCGCCCTTCCTGGCGGGTTCGAACCTGAAAGCCTGGTTGGGCTCGTTGAATACGCTCATGGATACCACCTTCAAGGGCTACACGATCGTCAGCAGCCGCGGCGGTGTTGTGACGACAGCCACCATCAAAGCCCAATACGATTTTCTCAAGCACGTCAAGGATAAGCTCGATAAGGTCACCGGCAAGAAACCGAAACCGGCTGTGGTGGAGAAATTGGTCACGTCACTGCTCACCTGGTACAAAGCTCCGGCGGCGCGTCAGAAACAATTTGCCCAGCGGCTGCGCTATGGCGTCCTGTATTACAACGCCCGCCAGTATCACATTGCCAGCCCGTCCGACGAAGATTAATGGCGACCCCGCACCCTTTGTTTGAATTGGTCCGCGGATCCATCGTGGAATCGACTCACTTTGGTTCCATCGCGGTCGTGGACGCGACCGGTAGACTCCTGCATTCTCATGGCGACCCTTACACGGTCGCCTTTTTGCGCTCTTCGGCGAAACCTTTCCAGGCGCTTCCCTTTGTGGAACAGGGTGGTGTCGAGCATTACGGCTACACCCAGGCGGAGCTTGCCCTTTCCTGCGCATCACACGAGACTGCGCAAATGCATCTCGATGCTGTGCGCGACCTGCAGAAAAAGGTCGGCATCGAAGAAGCTCACCTGCAATGCGGTCCGCATTTGCCCGGTGACCCGGCGAAGCTGCGCGAGGTCATCAAGAACGATACGGTCCTGACCGCCAATTTCAACAACTGCTCCGGCAAGCACACCACCATGCTGGCGTTCGCAAAGATGCGCGGACTGCCACTGGAAAATTATCTCGATTTCGATCATCCCGTCCAGTTGGATATTCGCAACACGCTTGCGGAGATGTGCAAGCTGGACGTGGGAATGATCGAGCTTGGCATCGACGGTTGTTCCGCGCCGAACTTTGCCATGCCGTTGTTCAACGCCGCGTTGGGCATGGCGCGCATGTGTGATCCCTTCGACGTGCCGCCTGCCCGTGAAATTGCCTGCAAAAAGATCACAGCCGCCATGACGACGCACTCGGAGATGGTCGGCAATTGGGGCGAGTTCGATACCGAACTGATGAAGCATTGCAGATGCAAAGTGATCACCAAACGCGGCGCAGAAGGCTTTCAGATCGTCGGCATTATGCCTGGGGTCATCGACGAGCACGGTGTGGGTATTGCCTTCAAGGTCAGCGACGGCGATAAAGCCTCGATGGATGATGATCTCGAAACCCACACGCGCGTCCGCCCGGCGGTAGCGGTAGAGATCCTGCGTCAGTTGGGCGCGTTGAATGACCCGCAGGTGAAAGCGCTCTCAAAATTTGGACCCGGAAAGGTTTTGAAGAACTACGCTGGTCTTATCACCGGCACATCGAAGCCGGTTTTCAAACTGAAGTAACCATGGCGTTTTCATGGAGACCACTGAAGCCAGTGGTCTCCATTTGCTTTGTCGGTACTATACAATCTGCATAAGTGTGGTTAAATCATCTTATGACTGACCTGAAAAACCGCGCGATCCAAATCCACAAAACTCTGCTCAAAGACTTTGGCGAACCGATCTGGCGCAATCCCCTGCCTGCCATCGATGAACTTGTGTCCACCATTCTTTCACAAAATACAAATGATGTGAACCGCGACCGCGCCTTCGAAGCCCTGCGCGCGAAATTCCCCACGTGGGAATCCGTGCGCGATGCGAAGGAGAAAGATGTCGTGGATGCCATCCGCCCGGCGGGACTCGCGAATCAAAAAGGTCCGCGTATTCAGCAGGTGCTGCGCGAGATCACCAAAGAGCGCGGCTCACTTGACCTGCAATTCCTGGCGGAACTGTCTGTGGAAGATGCCCGCGACTGGCTGACCAAGTTCAATGGTGTGGGACCGAAGACAGCCGCCATTGTGCTGTGCTTCTCGCTGAACATGCCCGCCTTCCCGGTGGATACGCACGTGTATCGCGTCACCGGTCGCATCGGTCTGCGCCCCGAGAGGATGACCGTGGAGCAGGCGCACCCATATCTCGAAGCTGTCTTCCCGCCGGAGACTTATTACGCCGCGCACTTGAACATCATCCGCTTGGGACGTGAAGTCTGCAATGCACGCAAGCCGCTGTGTCCACAATGCCCGATCAAGCATTTGTGTGAATATAAAGAAAAGACAAAGTAGATAATAAGTTTGCAGTTGTAAAACTAAGGGAGTAGACCATGAAAAGAAGCTTTTTCCTCGTATTAGCAATAGTGATAACTGCCTGTTCTACAACACCCCCACAGGTGACAGTCACCTCTGAGGTGACTGTCACCTTGCTGCCCGCCTCCCCCACTCCTGAACCGACCACCGCCCCAGAACCCACCCTCTCCCCTGAAATGGCGGCGTTGCAAATAAGCCTTGAGGAGACAAACTATGGATTAACTGCCAATGAAGATGGAACTGTTGGTATCACCTACACCGTCCCTGAAACGAATGAAAAAAGAGTAATCGAGCAGATCACATTTGACAAAACCGGCAAAATGACCGTCACCGTTGACGACAATACTTTTGAAGCCGATCCTACAACCTTAGAAATTGTTGAAGGTGATATCTATTTCAAAGACACTGCAATCGGAATAGGTTGGAAATTTAGTGAGAAGACAAAACTACTTTATCCTGAAATAGACAAAAAATTTGACTACTCAAGTCTTAGTGACCCTGAAAGATTTCACAATGTTGATTTTGACACTGCAATTTACGACCCAGAATTTGATGCACACCTTATCACTCTGCTAGAAACTGGTCGATTTCCTGAAATGTCTCCTGAAGTAGTACCCTTTGAAAGGGTCCAGGCATATGAAGGTCGTCAGGCACAATTAAATCTTTATGGCAGTGCACCTATGATTGCCATTCCAACTGAAATAGCCTTGGAGTATAGATATGGATCAAAAGAAAAAGTTCCAGTACAACTAGTACATTGCTAAGTTGAATATTTTAGGTAGATTATACTTGGCGAATGACCA
>CAYJPO010000072.1:16478-24809 GCA_964372045.1 uncultured Anaerolinea sp. | reverse complement strand
GTGCTGAAATAGCGGCTGAAGTACAGGAGTCGTAGTCATGGCATCCATTCTCACTGCCAAAAACGTAACAAAACAATTCGGCGGTCTGACCGCTGTCAATAACTTGAGCGTGGAAATCCCCGAGAAATCCATTTCGAGCATTATTGGACCTAACGGTGCAGGAAAAACCACTTTCTTCAACTGTATCACCGGCTTTTACAAACCGGAGATGGGCGAGATCATTTTCAACGGCAACCGCATCGACGGTCTGAGGTCAGACCAGGTGACCCGCCTTGGCATCTCCCGCACATATCAAAACATCCGTCTGTTCTCCAACCTGACCGCCATCGAAAACATCATGGTTGGTTTCGAACCGCATCTGAAGACCAACTGGCTCGATGCGGTCGTCCACACACCGCGCTATCACAAAGATGAAAAAGACGCCCATGAAGAAGCGATCAAGTTTCTGCGCTTCGTGGGGCTTTCCGGTCTCGGTGACCAGGTTTCGCGCAACCTGCCCTACGGCGCCCAGCGCAGACTCGAGGTCGCGCGTGCGCTGGCAAGCAGACCGGGTTTGCTCCTGCTCGATGAACCGACCGCCGGTATGAACCCGCATGAGACCATTGAGATGATGCACTTCATCCGCAGCCTGCGTGATAGTCTGGGCATCACCATCCTGCTCATTGAACATGACATGCGCCTCGTGATGGGCATCAGCGAACAGGTCACTGTGCTGGATTTCGGCGAGAAAATCGCTGAAGGCACGCCGAAAGACATCCAGACCAACACGCGCGTGATCGAAGCATACCTTGGGCGCGGCGCTGCAACAGAAGGCATGGCAACCGCCCACGAGATGTCCCCCAAGAACAAGAACGCATCCTAGGCAGGCAACGATGTCATTACTTAGCATTGAAAATATTCACACATACTACGGCAACATCCACGCCCTCAAGGGAATTTCCCTCAATATCGAAAAGGGCGAGATTGTCACCCTGATCGGAGGCAACGGAGCCGGAAAGACCACCACCCTGCGGACCATCTCCGGTCTACTCAAGCCGCGCGAAGGGTCTGTCACACTTAATGGCGAAGACCTCTCGAAGTACAAGGCGCACGAGATCGTGTACAAGGGCATTTCGATGGTCCCTGAAGGGCGCGGAGTTTTCGCCCGCCTGACCGTGACCGAAAACCTCGAAATGGGCGCATACAGCCGCAAGGATACGCAGGAGATCAGCCGTAATATGGAAAGAGTATTCACGCTCTTCCCTCGTTTGAAGGAACGCCGCACCCAGGTGGCAGGCACGCTCTCCGGCGGTGAACAGCAGATGCTCGCCACCGGGCGCGCGCTGATGGCAAGTCCAAGCATCCTGCTTATGGATGAACCGTCCATGGGGCTCGCGCCAGTGCTGGTGGAATTGATCTTCGATACCATCCAGCAGATCAACAAGGAAGGCACAACCATCCTGCTCGTGGAACAGAACGCACTCATGGCGTTGGGCATTGCCAACCGCGGATACGTGCTCCAGACCGGTCAGATCGTGTTGAGCGATTCGGCGGAAGCGTTGAAGTCTGACCCGACCGTGCAAAAAGCCTATCTCGGCATGGAATAAAGCGAACCAATGGAATCAAAAAGCGCAGAGGCATGGACAATGACTCTGCGCTTTTCTTATATCAAAATTTATGGATGGACCCCGCCATCGGGACTAAACCCGAAGCTGGCAACTGTCACCGGGCGGAAGTCAAACCCGAGAGCTTCCACACGCAGGGTATGCGTTCCCGGCGCGAATCCCGTTATCTGAATGAAACCGCCGTGCCTGCCGGACTTTTCCCAGATGGCAGCCGTGTCGCCCCGCCAGACCTCTTCCCCATCGAAGAGAACGCGCGCCCAACCAATGGCTTGCTCACCGAGGATCTGAACGCCCATCGCATCATACTGCCCATCGGTCGTGGCTTCGATCCAATCGCCGTTCCACCAAATGACGCGATGCAACCCGTATGGAATCGCTTCATCGGCATAGGAAATTTCGATCCCATCCGGCGGCGGCGTGTCCTCGGCATTGGCATGGGCAAAAACCTCCGGCGGAGAAGCGAAGAAGCGGCTATCACCGCCGAAAACATCCACGGTTACAGATAATCCCGCCGGGATGATGGATGCCTGCGAGGTTCGCTCTTCAGAACAACCGGGCACATCCACTGTGTTGCAATCGGACCAAGCCTGTTTGCTCAGATTCTTGGCTCGCAGGTCGAAGGAACAGGGATCGTTCAAAGCCGTGAGTTCCAGTTGACCGTCCGTGATGCGCCATTGGTATTCACCGACATGTTCCGGGCAGATGGGATCGTTGAACAAATAAAGACGATCTCCTTTGACTTCGTACGATGAGAGATTTCTCCATCCGTTGACTTCGTAGAAGATACGCATCACACATTTATCGAATTGAAGTTTCCAGATGCCGCCCGCCACGCGATAATCGGCACAACGCAGGCATTTCCACCACTGGGGCCAGGATTGATCCACCTTGGTATACAGCCCATCGAGCAGACTCGCAACCGGATCCGGCAGGGGCATTAAATAAGCGAACGGGGTCGCTTTAAGAAATGAGTTCCACATACTGGTCGGTGTTGGCGTGAGATTCCCCGAATTTTGATTCACGCTGCTTGCGGGTTGAAAGAGAACGGTCAAAAGAAGAAGCGTTCCAACGATCAACGCAAGCAATAAAAGAGACAAATTAATCTTTTTGTATTCCAAGTCATCCTCCATTAAAATCAGTCTGTCGAATACGCTAAGGTCAAAGAAATTATACTCCCTCAGAAAATCACCCAGTGAGACACGGAGGCAGCATGCTTATCTTGAACGCAGAAGAAGTCCGCAAGACACTCCCGATGAAGGCAACCATCGAGGCGATGAAGAACGCCTACGCTTCCCTTTCAGATGGAAAAGCGGAAGTCCCGTTGCGGACGCGCGTATCTGTCCCAAGCCAGGATGCGTTGGGAATTTTCATGCCTGCGTACGTTCAAACAGATGATGAAGAAGCGCTCGCCATCAAAGTCGTTTCGATCTTCCCGAACAACCCCGCGCGCGGATTGCCCTACATTCAGGCAGCGGTCATCGCATTCGATGCAAAAACCGGCAGTGTGTCAGCGTTGTTGGAAGGCAGCACATTGACCGCCATCCGCACGGGGGCTGGGAGCGGCGCGGCAATTGATTTATTGGCGCGAAAAAACAGCAAAGTCGTTGCCATCTTCGGCGCGGGTGTGCAGGGACGTACCCAACTCGAAGCCGCGTGCTCAGTTCGCGGGATCGAAAAAGCTTGGGTGTTCGATTCAGATTCGGGTCGGGCTGAGGCGTTCGTCCAAGATATGGCAGGCAAAGGTGCGGTCCCATCTGACTTGCGAGTCGCTTCCTCTTCGAAAGAAGCGGTTCAGGACGCGGATATTATTTGCACAGCCACCACTTCGACGAGTCCTGTTTTCAACGATGCAGACCTCAAACCCGGTGCGCACATTTCTGCGATCGGCGCGTACACACCAGAGATGGCGGAAGTGCCCGCCGAGACCGTCATCCGCGCCAGGGTCTTCGTGGATTCGCGGTCTGCAGTCCTCGCCGAAGCCGGAGATCTGATCAAGCCGATCCAAAAGGGACTCATCACCGAAGCGCATGTGCTCGCGGAATTGGGCGAGATCGTGCTCGGCAAAAAGACTGGCAGGCAGAACGAGACTGAAATCACATTCTTTAAATCCGTGGGCGTGGCGGTGCAGGATGCCATGGCTGCGCAGCTCGCCTTGAAAAACGCCAGAGAACAAGGATTAGGGCAAAATATTTCATTCTAAAAAAGGAAATAAAGAACATGCAACTACCAAACACAGCGGATATAGTCATCATCGGCGGGGGCGTCATGGGCGCCAGCGCGGCATATCACCTTGCTCAGCGCGGTGTGAAAAATATCGTCCTTCTAGAAAAGGAAAAATATTTCGGGACCGGCGCGACGGGTAGATGCGCGGGCGGTGTGCGCTATCAATTCTCGACCGAGATCAATGTCAAACTTTCCATCGAAAGCCTGCCGATGATCGAACGCTTCAAAGAAGAGATCGGGCAGGAGGTGAGCTATCGTCAATGCGGATACCTGCTGGTGGCGACGAACGAACAGGACGCCACGACATTCAAATACAATGTTGAGTTGCAGAACAGACTTGGAGTGAGCACTCAATTGTTGAGCGGAGAAGATGTCCGTAAAAGACTGCCGTTGATGAAATTCGAGGATGCCATCGCGGGCACGTTCAACCAGAAGGATGGCACGGTCGACCCGAACAGCGTGGTGATGGGGTATGTCAACGCGGCGCAGAAGATGGGTGTCAGCGCCATCGAGAATGCGGAAGTGACCGGAATCACTGTCAGCGGCGGAGAGGTCAAGGAAGTGCAAACAAGTCTCGGCGCGATCCAGACGCGCATGGTGTTGAACGCGGCAGGACCCTGGTCTGGACTCATCGGCGACATGGCGGGCGTCCCGCTTCCCATCGTCCCACTGCGCAGGCAAATGTTCACGACCAATCCCCTGCGCGAAGTGCCGGAGGATTTTCCGTTCGTGATCGATTTTGCGAAGTCGCTGTATTTCCACCGTGAAGGCGAAGGCTTGCTGATCGGCATGAGCAATCAGGAAGAAAAGCCCGGCTATGACCAGAACGTGGATGAGGAGTTCGAACTGGTAAATTTGGAAGCCGCCATCGAGAGAATGCCGCTCGTGGAAAAAGCCAGCCGCGCCTCGCATTGGGCGGGTCTGTATGAAGTGACGCCTGATGCGCACCCCATCTACGGCGGTTCGGATGTGAAGGGCTTTTATATCTGCACCGGTTTCTCCGGTCACGGCTTCATGCACGGTCCTGTCTCCGGCAAGTTGATGACCGAATATATGTTGGACGGAAAATATTCGACACTCGATGTCTCGATGCTCGACCTAAAACGCTTCGAAGAAGGGCGTTCGATAAAAGAGTACAATGTGGTGTAAGGAAACTGACCTGACAGGTTTTTAGAACCTGTCAGGTCTAAAAAAAATATGACATCCGCAGAAATTATTACTATTGGCACTGAAATATTACTGGGCGAGATCGTTGATACGAACACGCGTTACATCGCGCGCACGCTGCGCAGCATGGGCGTGGACTTGTACCGCACCATCACCATCGGCGACAACACTGAGCGCATCGCAGATGCGATTCACAATTCGCTCGAACGCGCAGACTTTGTGATCACCACCGGCGGGCTGGGTCCCACGGTGGACGACCCCACACGCGAAGCAGTCGCCCAAGCCGTCAGCGTGGAAACCGAATTTCGCGAAGACCTTTGGGAACAGGTGGTAGAAACCATCTCGCGGTATGGGCGCAAACCCTCCAAAAATCAAAAGCGACAAGCCTATGTCCCGATGGGAGCCATTGGGGTTCGTAACCCCGTCGGCACCGCGCCGTGTTTCATTGTTGAAAAACAAATCGGAGATAAAACTCACGCGATCATTTCCCTGCCCGGCGTGCCCAATGAAATGGAACACGTCCTGCATGAGTCCATCATCCCGTATTTACAAAAGACGTTCCACCTTGATGAGATCATCAAGGTGCGTGTCGTTCATTGCTCCGGTTTGGGCGAAGGCATGATCGATGAAAAGATCGCCGACCTCGAAATGCTCAGCAACCCAACGGTCGGTCTCGCCGCGCACACCGGCGTGGTGGATGTGCGCATCACCGCCAAGGCAAAGACCGAAGCTGAAGCCGATGCGATGATCGCGCAGGTTGAGTCACAGGTGCGCGAACGCCTGGGTAGTGTCGTCTTCGGCGTGGATGAAGACCGCCTCGAAAATGTCGTGCTGGATATGCTGGCGAAGCGCGGTTTGACCTTGACCACGATCGAGAGCGGACTCGACGGGATCCTGGCGCGTAAGATCCCACACACCGCCTCTCTACCTGACCTGACGGCTATTGCCCTTATGGAAGCCTTGCGCGCCTCTCGAAGCGAATCCAAAGCGGATATCGCCCTGGGCGTGTCTGCCAACCTCGAAGAACGATCCGCCGAAATGGCGATAATTACCCCAAAAGGCGAAAAGACGCACCGTATCACGTTCGGCGGTCCGCCCAAGAGCCTGACGCGCTGGAGCGTCAACCTGGCGCTGAACTGGCTGCGCACCGCGCTTGAGGAAATGAATTAATGGCAAAACCCAAGCCGCGCAAAGCGAACGACTCGCCCTGGGTAATCCTCGCCTGGGTGCTAAACATTCTGGGCTTGGGCGCGATCGCACTGGTGCTGGTGGCGTATTGGGCATTACAGCCTGTCTTCGCCGCGCCGCAAGAACCAAATCCGCAATTCACCGCCACCCTGCCGCCGACGTACACTCCGAATCCGGTGTCATTATTATTACCGACCATTACGCCCAATCCGCGCTCGACCTTGATCGTGGTGCAAACGCCGACGCCATTCATTATTCAAAATGCTTCGTTCGGGAGTGCGCGGGTGGCGACCGTCGGCTACTCCGTCTCCGGCAGACCCATCGAAGTTTACACATTCGGCAACGGTGAACGCGAAAAGATGATCGTGGCGGGTATCCACGGCGGCTACGAATGGAATACCATCGCCCTCGCAGATGAGTTGATCCTGTACATCTTCGACCATCCCGAGATCATCCCCAGCGACGTGACGCTCTACATTCTCCGCAACATGAACCCGGATGGCGATGCGCGCGACCACGGCATCGACGGTCGCGTCAACGACCACGGCGTGGACTTGAACCGCAACTTTCCCGCAAACTGGGCGAAGACCTGGGACCGAGACGGCTGTTGGAGCCTTACCCCCACCACCGGCGGACCGAGCCCCGGCTCTGAACCTGAGACCCGCGCTGTGATGTACTTCCTGCAATCGCATGATGTTGAAACGCTCATCAGCTATCACAGTGCGGCATTGGGCGTCTTCCCCGGCGGCGTACCGTGGGAGGAAGATTCAAAGAAATTCGCAAAAGCCCTGGGCAAAGCGACCGGTTATCCCTACCCGCCTCTCGATACGGGCTGTGTCTACACCGGCACGCTTGCAGATTACGCCGTGGAACTCGGCGTCACCGCCGTGGATATGGAACTCTCCACACACAAGTTCACCGACTTCGACGAGAATTTGGAAGCGCTGGAAGTTTTGTTGAATTGGAAATAGAAAATTTCACATATCATTCTGAGTCGCGTGTTTCAAACGGCGAAGAATCTCTACGCTTAGCCAAGAGACTCTTCGCTTCGCTCACATCGTCCCGATGTCCTTCGGGAGGGTGACAATCAAAAAAATAAAGGAGATTGAATGACTCAAAACATTGACACATTATTCATAAACGCCATCGTCCTGACGATGGATGAAAAACTCAATCAATACGATCCCGGCGCAGTCGCTGTCAGTGGTGACTCCATTGTCGCTGTTGGATCTGAAGCTGACCTCAAAAAGGAATTTCAAGCGAAAGATGTGATCGATTGCGGCGGCAAGGTGCTTATGCCGGGTCTGGTCAACGCGCACACGCACGTCCCCATGACCCTCGTCCGCGGTCTCGCCGATGACCTGCGCCTCGATGTCTGGCTGATGGGCTACATGCTGCCGGTGGAGCGCCAGTTCGTCTCGCCTGAATTCGTGCGGCTGGGCACGCTCATCGCCTGCGCCGAGCAGATCCGCAGCGGTGTGACCACCTTCAACGACATGTATTATTTCGAGGACGACATCGCCCAGGCAACTGCCGACGCGGGTATGCGCGCCATATGCGGCGAATCCATCATGAAATATCCCGCGCCCGATGCGCCCTCATATGACGACTCGCTGGCATACGCGCGTGAGTTCATCAAAAAGTGGAAGGGTCATCCGCTCATCGTCCCCGCCATTGCGCCGCACGCGCCGTATTCCACCAACCCCGAGATCATCCGCGCGTGCGTGGATCTCGCCAAGGAATTCGATGTGCCGCTGCATATCCATATTTCCGAGACCGCCTTCGAGGTGGAAAACACGCGCAAGGAACAGGGGATGCCGGTCGTGCCATACGTGAAGAAACTCGGCTTGTTCGAAGCCAAGGTCATCGCCGCGCATTGCGTGCATATCGATACCGGTGAGATCCGCACACTGCAACACGCCAACGCAGGTGTTGCACACAACCCATCTTCAAATCTCAAACTCGCTTCGGGTTTTGCTCCCATTCAAAAAATGCTGGATGATGGACTCAACGTGGGTGTGGGAACGGATGGTCCCGCCTCGAACAACGACCTCGATATGTTCGAAGAGGTGCGCCTCGCCTCTTTCATCGCCAAAGCCTCTTCCAACGACCCGACCGTCCTCCCCGCCGCAACCGCTTTATTAATGGC
>CAYJPO010000072.1:0-16378 GCA_964372045.1 uncultured Anaerolinea sp. | reverse complement strand
AAGCCTCTTCCAACGACCCGACCGTCCTCCCCGCCGCAACCGCTTTATTAATGGCCACCCGCATGGGAGCGCAAGCTCTGCATCTGGGACATATCACCGGCTCCATTCAACCCGGCAAACGCGCCGACTTGATCCTCGTGGATACGTCACCCCTGCACAACTCTCCGCGCTTCCACCGTGACCCGAATAACGCATACGCGCAACTCGTCTTCGCTTCCAAATCCACCGATGTGACCGATGTAATGGTGAACGGAAAATGGTTAATGCGCGAGCACAAACTGCTCACCCTCGACGAGGCCGACCTGCTCCGCCAGGCGCGCGAATTCGCCACGAAGATCGATGCCTTCCTGACCGAACGGGAACAGTCTGTGCTTTCGAAATTGATCGCGCTGGGCGGCTCGATGGAAGAAGAATCGTTCGAGGTGCAGGTAAAAGCCAAGGTCCTCAACCCAGACCTCATCGTCCAGAATTTGAAGCGTCCGGAGATCGAGATCGCGCTCCACAAACATTACCGTCAGTTCGATGAATATTTCCTGTTCGATGATCCATCACAAGGACGCCTGCGCTTCCGTGAAGATGACCTTGTCAATGAGAAAGGCGATGTGGTCAATGTCCGCTCGCGCCTGACACTGCTCGGTCAGAAACGCGAAGGGGAGATCGGGCATGATGTTCTGCTCTCGCGCAGCCGCTTCCTTGCGCCCGCCACGCAGACCCTGCGCTTTTACCGCGAATACTTCAAACCCAAAGAGGAAATTTCGGTGGAGAAGGACCGCCTGCGCTGGCATATCAAATACAAGAATACCGAGTTCTTTGTGAACCTTGATGAAGTGAAAGAACCGAAAATGGGATACTTCCTCGAGATCAAGAGCCGCACCTGGAGCCGCAAAGATGCCGATCGCAAAGCGGAACTGGCAAACGAATTATTGATCCTGCTCAGCGCCGGAAATGCCGAAACCGTAACGCAGGATTACATCGAAATTTTGACTGCGTAATTTACCAAGTGACAGTCACCTCATAAGTGGCTGTCACTTCAAATACAACATTATGGATACATTCAAAAAAACTTTAGCTACTATTTGTGCTGTCATCTTTATTGGTACTGCCGTAATGGCGTTGTTCCTATTCACGTTCGACCGCAAAGCCTTCACCGCGGAGACATACCAAAAGGCATTCGCGCGCGAGGATTTTTACAACAAGCTCCCCACCGTGATGGCGGATGCGATTCTCGGCTCGTCGTCTGACCCGAGTCAATTCCCGGTCGTGATGCAGGGCATGAGCCGCGAAGCGTGGGAGGGATTCTTCCGCGCCCTGCTCCCGCCGGATGCACTGCGGACAATGGGAGACGAAGCGCTGAACTCCACGTTCGAGTACATCAACATGCGGACGGATTCCGTAATGTTGAACCTGGTGCCGTTGAAAGCCAGCATGGCGGGCGAAACCGGTGTGCAAGCTGTGATGTCTTTGCTGGGCACCCTACCAGATTGTTCGCTGCTCGAGATCGGTCAGATGAGTATGGATCTGCTCTCAGGCGGACAGATCGAATTCTGCAACCCACCAGCCGACTTGTATCCGATGCTTATGCCGGTCATCCAAAGCCAGATGCAATTCGCGGCGTCGGCGATCCCTGACCAGGTGGCACTCATCAGCGCCCCGCCGGTCAATGACCCGCGTCAGAGATTGCAGTCCCTCCGCATCTTCATGCGGCTGAGTCCGCTTTTGCCGATATTTTTCCTGTTCGGGCTGACCTTGTTCGCTGTGCGCTCCCTGAAAGATTGGCTGGTATGGTGGGGCGTTCCACTGCTCATCACCGGCTTGACTGCCTTTGTGATGAGTTTGATCGGCGCGCCGATGTTCGGCGCGGTCTTTCAAGGCATCCTCGTCAGCCAAATGCCTGATTACCTGCCCGTCCTCCTGCTTGGTTCCGCCAGTGACCTCGCCGCGGCGATGCTCCAGGCATTGCTCACCCCGGTCATGTGGCTGGGATTGCTGTTCGCCATAATCGGTCTCATCATGGCACTGGCTGGTTTTTTCATTAATCGCCGGGCAACTCCACTACCTCCTTCCGAAGCGCGAACGATTGCATAGCAAGAAGGGTTCACGCCTGTCCCGTCTGCACACTGCAACTTAATCATCGGGGAAGGGTGACGCAACTTTTCAACAGCCGAAACTGTAATCATAATGAGGCTGATCCATGCGTCCCATTCTCCAGTTTGTCTGCTTTCTCTTCCTGACGTCGCTCGCCTGCGGGTCATCTACACCGCCGACTGCGCCAGCATCCGTGGATCGTGCTTCCGCCATCCCAACGGGTCAAGCAAAACAATCACCCGAATTGGACGTGTATCTCCCGAATTCCACTACAAGTGAATATTCTGACCCCGTCCCCCTGCCTTATCCAATCAATACGGCAGGGGCAGAGGATTCCGCCTTCGTCATGCCGGATGGGCAAACGCTTTACGTCTGGTTCACACCCAGTCCACAGATTCCACCGGAAAAACAGCTTATCGACGGGGTAACCGGGATTTATGTCTTCCATAAGCAAGCGAATGGGTGGAGCGAACCGGAGAGAGTATTCCTTCAAGAGCCGGGCAAAGTTGCGCTTGACGGCTGTGAGTTCATCCTGGGCGATACGATGTGGTTTTGTTCAGCCCGGGAAGGATTTACCGGGATGCGCTGGTTCACTGCCAATTTCATGGATGGGACATGGCAAAACTGGCAACCAGCCGATTTCGAACCGGAATATCAAGTCGGCGAATTGCATATCACCGCTGACGGCAAAGAACTTTACTTTCACTCGGAACATCCCGGCGGGCAGGGTGGATTTGACATCTGGGTTTCGCAAAATATCGACGACGAATGGGGGGAACCGGTCAATCTTGAGATCGTCAATTCAGCGTACGGCGACGGCTGGCCCTTCATCACGCAGGACGGATTGGAATTGTGGTTTACCCGCATTATCGGTGCGCCCGAACTGTGGCGCTCAAAACGCGTGAACGGAAAGTGGGCTCAACCCGAAAAGATGTTTGCCCCGTTTGCAGGGGAAGCATCCCTGGATAATGAAGGTAACGTTTATTTCACCCATCATTTCTACAAAGACAATATCATGCTCGAAGCAGATATATACATCGCGCAAAAGGCAACTCCATGAAAAAGCCTCTCCTTTCTCTGATCCTCCTTATTATTGCATCCATCGCCTGCAATGGCGGACAAGCCATCCCACCAACGCCAGAGGTGTCGGTTTTCGATTCCGGCAACACCGCCTACGGTTTCTTCCCCTCCCCGCCTGAAGTGACCCTTGAAAGCGTCTTCCAGCTTTTTGAAGACATGGGAGAGCACGGCGATTTTGTGCTTATTCAACAGAACGCGGCATGGGAAGATTTTGTTAGCAGTGTGGACGGCGAATCACAAACCCACACAGACCTCATCAATCAAGTTAAACTCACACGGCAGAATGGGCTTGAAACCATTTTCGTTCTCGACGCGCTCAATGGGTTGAACCGCCGCGAGTTTGTCGGTCTGCCGGAGGGCTGGGAGGCAAGCTTCGCGAATCCGGATGTGCGAGCCGCCTATAAAAATTACGCACTGTGGGTCGTACGTTCCTTCGCGCCGCGCTATCTCGGTCTCGCCTCCGAGATCAACACCTATATGGACGCACACCCTGACGACGCGAAAAATTTCATCAGCCTGTATAACGAGATCTACGCGCTCGTCAAAGCCGAAGCACCGGAGACGCAGGTGTTTGTTTCATTTCAGTGGGATGACTTGAACAACATGTTCCCCCAACCCGAGGAGGGAAACCGTCAGCAATTCGACACGAACTGGGAGCAAGTCGAAGTCTTCGAACCAAATCTGGACGTGTGGGCGATCTCTTCCTATCCCTATTTTATTTTCAACAACGGAACTCCAATTCCCGATGATTACTACTCCCCGCTTCTCACCCGGACCTCGAAACCGGTCGCCATTGCTGAGGGCGGATTCTCAACCCAAGCCGTGGGACCCATCAACGGCACGCCCGAATACCAGGTGGCTTACCTGAACACAGTCCACGACCAACTCGGTCCGCGCCTCGCGTTCTGGGTCAACACCCTGCTCAACGATTTCAATTTGGATTCGTATGCAACGGAAATGGAAAAACAAGGACGCGATCCCAACGACGCAACAATGCTCGGTAATTTTGCCTTTATTGGGTTAAGGAACTTTGACGGTTCACCGAAACCCGCGCTGGAGGTTTGGGATGGGTTTCAAAAATAATCACTGACACGCATTGTCGATCTGCTCTTCCAGGGTGGCGGCATAGACATGGTAACCGGACCCGTCACAAGCGGCGCGAAAGAAATAATGAGTGGTCGCCTCAGGGAATGCGACCGCCATCAACGCTTCCAAGCTTGGATTTGAAATGGGCGTGGGCGGCAGACCGGCAATTTGATAGGTGTTGTACGACGAACTGATATTCAGGTCATCCAGCGAGAGCGGACTCTTCCACCACGTATTCGCATCAAATTGATAACCGAGGGCATATTGCACAGTCGGGTCGGCGTCCAGTTTCATGCCGATGGCAAGACGGTTGAGATATACCGAAGCGATCAGCGGCGCTTCCTCGATGTGGATGGCTTCACGCTCGACGATGGAGGCAAGCGTGACGGCTTGCAGGGTCGTCAGTCCGCGGTTGGTGAAGGCGTTTTGCATGTCCGTGGTCAAGTGGGCGGTGAAGTTGCGCCCGATGATATCGAGCAGTTCCCCCACTGCCGTATCGCGCGGAAGGGTGTAGGTATCGGGATAGAAAAATCCCTCCATGGTGACGGGGGAGGCAAAGGCGATGACTTGCGGCGGAGTGTTTGCGGCGGCGAGAAAATCTTCGGGTGTGATGCCCAAGCCCGAGGTCGGGAGCGAGGCGGCGATCTCCTCCATCCGCCAGCCGGGAAGGATGACAAGCGAAGCATCAGACGGGGAAAATTTTTGCAGAGTTTTCGCGATGTCGATGATGGACTGCGCCGGGCTGATCGCAAATTCGCCGGATTGGATCGTCAGGTCGATGCCCGTGTAAACGACATAATCATAAAAAGCATCGGCGCGAGAGATGAAGCCCAAACTCTCCAATCTATCTGCAATGGAAACGACCGACTCCCCCGGTTCGACGAGGAAGGATCGTTCCGCACCAGTGGGGTCATTCGGCGAGGTCAGCACGTCACCGTGCATGATCAATCGTGTGGAAAATTCGATGCGCTCTGAGACGGATAGTCCATTCGCGGGGGGACCGTACAGCAGGGATGCGCGCGCAGGCATGTAAAAAACAAAAGTGAAAAGACACCCAAACAGGATGGCGCTCAGGATGTAAAGATAGAAATAGTATTGGTAGCGGCGGAGGAAGGTTCGGGTCATTCGATTTTCGATTTTGGATTTACGATTTACGTTTTGATTCAAGATAGGATTGCAGGATGACAACAGCGGCAAATTCGTCCTGGTGACCGGCGCGTTTTTTGCGGGAAACGCCCAGTTCGATACGGGCGGCGCGGGCAATCTGAGTGCTGAGAGATTCGTCCCACATTTCGATGGGGATATCCGTTTGGTTGCGAAGTTCATCCGCAAAGCGACTGGCGCGGCGACCGGCGGGATTTGGATTTCCGTCTTCATCGTACGACTGACCGACTACGATCAACCCGACCTCGTTTTGCGAGGCGATCTCAGCCACCTGCGCGGCGTCGATGAGACGGGAAACATGCTGGATGACTTTCAAAGGGCTGGCGATGGTCGCGGTTGGGTCGCTGAGGGCAAGACCGATGCGTTTTTCACCATGGTCAACTGCGAGAATTCTCATGGGGTTATTGAGGGAAACAGGTAAACAGGGAAACAGGTGACGATGGCTAGTGACCTGTGTACTTGTATACTTTTGTATTTATATACCTGTCTACTTTACCTCCACCGAAAGATTGAATGGGATCAACGGCAACCATTTCCACCATGCAGGTGTCATGACGATCTGCGGATCCTGACGCAGGAAGAGCCCATTTCTCAATTCCGCCTGAGCCTGCTGTGGGTCATGTCCGCGGATGAGGTTGAAGACCTGCGACACATCCACGTTTCGCAAGGCGGTCTGCGAGGCTTGCAGTTGAAAATACGTCACGCCAGATGCATCGGTGACGGGGGCATCGAGTAAGTCAAATTCCATTTCACCGTAAACGACAAATCCCTCAGGGAAGGACGCACCTAAAGACGAGGCTGCTAGTTGGTCGAGATCATCCGCCGAAATGTAGAGTGCTGAAAAATCCGCCTGCATGGATAGGTTCAGCGCGGTGCTGGCTTCGTTTTCAGGCGGTAAAAAATCTTCGCGTGTGATCTCGCCGATCTCGAGCGTGTCGATCAGGAGCAGGTCATCGGCTTCGATCTGGCTGCGGAGTTGAGATTCAGCAGCCGCGCGCAGGTCTTCCAAAACAAGTTCACGCAGGGCGGTGCGGTCTTCCTCGCTTGCACCAATGGCTTTTGTATCTGTTCCGCCGGATGTGGCTTCGGGGTTGGTGACTGTCATGGAGAGTCCCAGCGGACCTTCAACAAAGCGGATCGCGTCAGCCTCCACATTTCCCTGTGAGCCTGCTTCCAGCGCTTCGATCTGGACCTCGACGATCTCATCTGCGCCAGCGGGGAGACGCGTGCCATTCAAGGTCACAAAACGGACGAGCGACTCAGTGGAGATCACCGTCCCGGCTGGGATGGCGATCTCACTTTGTTCCGAGTTCGAAAATTGTGCCACACCTTTTGCCTTGTTTTTCGGAATGGCGAGTTCGCTTGTGACAGTCACCGTCCGCTCGGCGCTGGCGGAGGCTGTCACTTTTCGGGCAGGGACATCACCTGCCAACGTCACCGTCGAATTGGATAGACTGGCGCTGACCGGAATGATGATCGAGTTGGTCTGCGATTCCGGGTACAACGTCACCACCGCACGCGGGACGAACAAACCTGCAATAACCAGAACAGCCGCGACCCCCACCGAGAACGTGATCAACCTTCCGAGGAGTGACGTCCGCCAGGCGGGTTCTTTGAGCGTGACTTCATCGCGGATGGTGCGCAGGTCGCGGCGTGGAGGCTGAGGCGTTCGCTTCGTTCTGGGAACAGCAGCAGTCCACGGGTCGCGTTGAGCCGAAGCGGAAGATGAAAAGACGGGGATATTCAACGATTCCGCATCGCGCCTCACGTTCGCGCGGCGGGTGACCAATCCTAATTGCGCACCGAGCGAATCCGCGTGGCGTTGAAGGACTTTCAGATCCAAGACGCGCAGGGTGACTTTTTCGTATTTGGGCCATACCAGCAGGATGCGCGGCGTCTTCGCCCACGACAGTTTATCGCGGACAGAGATGAGGTCATCGTGGGATTCGAGGGTAATGATCTTGGTTTTCAAAAGAGGCCAGCAGGGTAGTAGATTGGTTGTTTGGTAAATTGGTGATCAGTTAGTAGTTAGGGTTCTTGCCTTGTTGACCAGGTCAGGCAATGTTTTCAAGAAGGATTCAACGTGCTCAGCTTTGGTGTCCATACCGAGGGTTATGCGCAGGGAACCAAGCGCCCATTCGCGGGAATAGCCGAGGGCGGTGATGACTTCGCTTGGTTCGGGGTTGCCGGTCTTGCAAGCGGATCCAGAGGAGCACGCGAACCCAGCGGAATCGAGCAGTTGCAAAAGCAGATTGCCGTCCACGTCTTTGAAGACGAACGAAGCATGATTGGGCAAACGTCCCTCAGGGTGACCCGTGAGCCGCGAATCGGAGATCGTTTCGAGAACGGTGCCGATGATGTGGTCTCGCAGCAGCTTGACATGTTCCGTGCGCAACTCGCGTTCCTCAGCGGCAAGACGCAGTGCTTCGGCAAACCCGACAATGTACGGTACGTTATGCGTTCCCGCGCGCAGACTGAACTCCTGTCCGCCGCCGGTGAGATGCGGGACGAGCGATGTCCCTTTGCGGACATACAATGCGCCGACACCCTTGGGACCGTAGAACTTGTGTCCGCCAAGTGACATCAGATCCACACCGAGTTTTTCAACGTTCACATCCAGATACGCAGCGGCTTGAACGGCATCCGTGTGGAAGAGGATGTTGTTCGCCTTCGCAACTTCCGCAAGGTCTGATATTGGATTGATCGTGCCGATCTCGTTGTTGGCGTACATGACCGATGCCATGATGGTTTCGTTGCAGACCGCCTTCGCCAGCGACTCGACCGTAACGCCGCCGAACTCGTTCACATCCAGCCATTCGAGTTGAAAGCCGTATTCTTTTTCGAGCTGGATCGCCGTTTTGCTGACGGCGTGATGCTCGGTCTTGGCGGTCAGGATCCACTTGCCGGAATCCCGCCGCGCCATTGCCGCGCCGCGCAGGGCGAGGTTATCGGATTCGGAACCGCAGGACGTGAAGATGATCTCGTCCGGGCGGCAATGCAAAACCGAGGCGACCTTCTCGCGCGCTTCATCCACCGCGGCTTCAGCTTTTTGTCCGAACCGGTGAATGGATGACGAATTCCCGAACGACTCGCGGAAGTAAGGCATCATCGCGTCCAGGACGCGCTTGTCCACGGGGGTGGTGGCGGCATAATCAAGGTAAATCATGAGATGGATTATAGCAAACAATCAAATGATAAAATCAGTGAATGCCGAAAAACGGACTTCGCACCGCCAGCGGGATATTGGGTTCTGCTCTCATTTTCCTGATGCTTTTTGCAAATCAACTCGGACTGGACGCCTTCCCCACTTGGGGCGTACGTCGGTCTGCCTTATTGCTCGCCGGTGTGATTCTGCTCGCTGGTGCGTTGCTGTACCGTGAAGATAATTTCATTGGCAAACTGCTCCACACCGCAGACGGGCGGTTGTATGCGTCCATCGCCGTGCTCGATGTGGTCATCATCCTCATCTATCTCTGGTTCGGCTCGGACGGACTATGGAAGACACTCCCCAACGAGACAAATTACTACGACCTGCAAGCCAGCGCCTTCATCCAAGGTCAGCTTGAACTCGATGTGGAACCTGATCCCGCCCTGCTCGCCTTCACCGATGAAAGCCTCTACGAGCCGAGCAATCGCGAAGGGATTCCCTCCCTGTGGGACGCGACGCTCTACAACGGCAAATACTATCTTTATTGGGGCCCCGCACCCGCGCTCATGTTGGCACTTGTCAAACCGTTTTACGCGCCCGACCTCGGTGACAAATTCCTCACCCTGCTCTTTCTCTCCGGCACGCTCATTTTCTTAACTCTCACCATCCTTGGGCTTTGGCAGAGTCATTTCAGTCACATTCCACGCTGGGCAGTCTTTGCCGCAGTTGCATTCGCGGGGCTGGTCAACCCCATGCCGTATGTGATGGTCGAGGGACGCATCTACGAAGCCGCCATCGTCGCCGCGCAGTTCTTCCTCATCGGCGGCTTCTTTTTTCTCATGCTTGCGTTCGACCACACAACCCTTCCGCGCCTTGTGCTGGCGGGGTTGTTCTTCGTGTTTGCAGTCGGCTCACGCACCACGCTCATCCCGACGGTCGGAGTTATATCGCTTGTGGTTCTCATCTGGGCATTTCAAACACAGCGGCAGCGTGCCATTCAATTCATCCTTGCCTTTGCGTTACCACTCGCCATCGGCGCAGTTGGATATGGCTGGTACAACTTCGCCCGCTTTGGGTCTGTGACCGAGTTCGGGTTTCGCTATCAACTCACCAGCTACAACCTATATCAACTGATGGACCAAACATTTTCGGTCGCGTATCTTCCACCCAACTTGTACAAAACCCTTTTCAATCCACTTGAAACGCGCACGGCATTTCCACATTTTTTTCCCACGCGTTGGGCAGGTCCGGCATGGTTGACAGACTACCATCCCAAAATGTACATGACGTTTACCGAGAACATCACCGGCATCTTCATTGGCAGTCCATTTCTGTTACTCGCACTGCTGGCGGACATCCGCTCGAAGCAGGACCACAAATGGACTCTGCTTGCGCTTGCAGGTGGGTTCGCTGCCGCATTCCTCACACTACAAGCCTTCTTCTTCGTCGCCATGCGCTACATGCTGGACGCCATCCCAACGCTTGCCCTGCTCGCGGTCATCGGCTTTTGGCATGGGTTCGATCTGTTCAAGCAAAAAAGGATCTACATCGCCGCGACAGCGTTTTTATGGCTGTACACCATCGCCATCAGCCTGTTGATCTCATTTTCAGGCAATTTGGAATTGTTCAAGATCCATAACCCCGAACTGGTCCAGCAGATGACATGGACGTTCAATACCTGGATAAAGTAAAGCCTCGCATCCTACGCGGACTTGAGCCTGACTCTGTTCCTCAAGCCTGATCCTCGTCTGATGCCTTTTGTTGTACAATGACCGCATAGGAGACACCATGAGCGACTTCCTCACCTTCCTCAATACAGCCGACCTGGATACCCTGACCCAGGTTCCCGGAATCACCCGTCAATTGGCAGGGAATCTCATCGCGGCACGTCCATTCGAAACCGCTGAAGAGTGTCTTCGAGTTAAGGGAATGGGCAGGACCATGCTCGGCAAGTTGGAGATGTTCGCCGAAACTCAGGGAAATGTCTCAGAAAACAGATCCATGGTCCCGGTCCCGAATGATGCGCTGCCCGCTTACATAGAGCAGAGTCAGCCTGCACAAGAAAAGATCAAAGAGGAAGACTCGTTCCTGAAGCGACTGGGGCGGGCATTTGTCACCTTCCTGAGGGCATTATTGAGATTGATCCTGCTTGCCTTGCTGGTCGTCGGTGTTGGCGCGCTGTTTGCGTATGGACTGCCGTATATTCAAAATACGTTCATCGCGCCGGTGGAACAGAACACCTCGCAGATACAGGATTTGGAAGCGGAGATCGCGTCGCTGCAAACGCAGTTGGATGAAACGAGTTCGCGCATCGCAGCGCTGGAGACATCCGTTGAAGCGCATACGCAGTCGATCCACAAATTGGAAGAGATGCAAGCCGCGCTTGAATCGGAATTGCAAAATAATAACGACGCCATTCTGTTGGAATTGAAACATGAAGTCATGTTCACACGCGCCTTGGATATTCTCGCGCGCAGCAGGCTGTATCTCTCACAGAGTAATTTTGGGCTGGCGCGAGCGGATGTTGAATCTGCCCGCGACCTGCTGGTTGAATTGCAAGCCGAAACCCAAGACGAGATCCTCGCGCAAGCCATTGTGCGGCTCAACATGGCGCTTGGCAATCTGCCTGAATTCCCGGTGGTGGCTTCAGGTGACCTGGAAATCGCATGGCAGATTTTGATGTCCGGTAAAGCACCTGCCACCCCGACATTCACGCCGACCCCATTCGATGTAACTTTCACGCCGACCCCGTTTGATGTGACTTTCACACCGACCCCATTCGATGTAACGTTTACTCCCACAGCCTTCTCAACTGAGTCTGCTCAAGCAACGGCAACGCCTTGATCTTCGTGTTCTCCGAAGACATCGAAGAACCTGAATATTCCCGCCGCACAATGGAGAACCTGTATTGAAAATCCTTCTTCTGGTCGCGGGGATCGCCATTTCCCTGACCGCTGTTTTCGCGAATCAATTAGGCATTGACAACGACGCAGGCTGGGGCACCGGGAGGGTGTTGATCCTGGCGGCCGGGATATTTTTCATCCTGCTCGGTGCGGTGCTGCATTTTTTTCAATCGCAACTACAGAAAGCCAAAGCTCGAATATCGGAGCGCTTGAGTTCGACTATCAGCCGAGATACATCCATTCGGATTGTGTTGGTCGTGATGGTCGCCCTTGTAGCGGTCGGCTATGTTTGGTACACCCGGCTCGACGAACGGGATCTGGACCGCAGTTACAACTATTATGGTGAACTTGCCAGAGGGTTCAAAATGGGACAACTGCATCTGACAGAGGAACCATCTGCCGCGCTGTTGGCGTTGAGCGACCCTTACGATTATTCGCTCCGCAAACAGGCAGGCGTGGAAGATTTTCCGTGGGATGTTTCGTTGTACGAAGGCAAGTTCTATATCTACTGGGGACCCACACCGTCGCTTTTCCTTCTGCCGTTTGGTGAAGACTTTTTATTCAAGATCGAAGATCATCAACTTGCGCTGACCTTCGCTTTTGGGTTGTTCATCTATGCCGCACTGATCGCTGCCCGGTTCTGGCGTCGTTTTTTCCGCGCGCCGTTATGGGGATTTTTGGTCTCCCTGCTGGTGTTGGGATTCTCCATCCCTGCCATCACCATGTTGAGCGGAGGGAATGTTTACGAGGCGGCGATATTTAGCTGCCAGTTCTTCTTCATCGGCGGGATCTACTGGACGATATCAGCCTTCGATGAAGAAACGCCGTCTATCTGGAAGTTGGTCTTTGCCAGCGTTCATTGGGGGCTTGCCGTCGGTTCGAGAATGACGATCCTGCCAGCGGTCGCTTTTACTGCGGCTGCGACTTTGATCTTTGCCGTCAAGAGAATCCACCCGGCACCGATCAAAAAACATCTACCCAGTCTTATTGCGCTCGGAGTTCCGCTTTTGATCGCCGGTGTCATGCTGGGCTGGTATAACTGGGCAAGGTTCGGTTCCATTTTTGAATTCGGGATCAAATATCAACTGGCGAATGTCAATTACAACGAGTTCACGGAATCATTCTCACCACGTTATTTTTCGGAGAACGTGAAGCAATACTTTGCGCATCCCATCAGAATCAAATCGCGCTTCCCCTTCATTTCCCCGGTGGAATACACCGAGTCCAACGACAGGCTGGCGGGATTGCTCTTTGTCTCGCCATTCATCCTGCTATTGCTTGCGCCGCCCGTCCGCGCGATATTCGTGCGATTCAAGAAGGAAAACGCATTACCAACAGAAAACGGGATGCCCGCAATCTGGATGGCATCCCTCCTCGGCGGCTCGGCATTGATCGCGGCGCTGGTCATCATGTGTTTTTATTTCATCACGATGCGTTACACCGAAGACTTTATGCCCGCCCTGCTTTTGTTCACGATCCTGCTGGTCGGTCGGGAATTTCAGCAGTTGAACGAAAGATCCATCGGCAGGACCCTATTGACGACCTTTGTCCTTGTGACAGCTTTCATCACGGTAACAGCGGGTTTGTTGATCGCCATGCCAGATAGCGGCGTAGCTTTCATGGTCAATTTGCTGAATTCCGTCAGCAAATTGACAGGTTTTCGATGACCAGTTGTAAATCGCGAATGATATAATTTTTTAAGTTTACTTTTCAGGAGAAGTTAAATGGCATTCAAAATCAAATTCGGCACCGACGGCTGGCGCGGGGTCATCGCCGAGGATTACACCTTCGATAACCTGCGCCGCTGTGCGCAAGGCTTTGCATCGTACATGCTCTCACAGGGCAAAAAGGGGCAGTGGATCGTGGTCGGTCACGACAAGCGTTTTGGCAGCGAGCATTTCGCCGCCGCCGTTGCTGAAGTTTTAGCTGGCAACGGACTGAAGGTGTATCTCACCGACGGCGCAACCCCCACTCCAGTCATTGCCTATGCCGTGGTGGACAAAAAAGCTGCAGGCGCGGTCAACATCACAGCGAGTCACAACCCGCCCACCGATAACGGATTCAAGGTCCGCAATGAGACGGGCGGCGCGATCGACCCGGAAGGTTTGCTCCAGATCGAAGCGGATATTCCCGATGACATCAAAGATGTGAAGCGCAAGGCATACAAAGAAGCGGAAGCCGCGGGCGAGATCGTCAAGTTCGATGCGGCGACCCCGTATATCGAGCATCTCACCCGCGATGGACTGATCGACCTCCAGCCGATCAAAGACGCCGGTCTGACCGTGGTGGTGGATGCCATGTGGGGCAATGGCGCAGGCTGGTTCACCCGCCTGCTCGGCGGCGGCAAGACGAAGATCATCGAGATCCATAACGAACGCAATCCGTCTTTCCCTGAAATGAAGCGCCCGGAACCCATCCGCCCGAATATTGACGTCGGCTTGAAAGCCACGGTCGATAACAATGCCGATGTGCTGCTCATCACCGACGGCGATGCTGACCGCTGCGGCATCGGCGACGAGAAGGGCGAGTTCATCAACCAATTGCGCGTCTATGCCCTGCTGGCATATTATCTGCTCGAAGTACGCGGCGAACGCGGTGACATCGTCAAGACGCTTTCGACGACCAATATGCTCAATAAGCTCGGCGAGATATACGGCGTGCCTGTCCACGAAACCGGTGTGGGCTTCAAATTTGTTGCCCCGAAGATGACCGAAACCAATGCACTCATCGGCGGCGAAGAATCTGGCGGCTACGCCTTCCGCGGCAACGTCCCCGAACGCGACGGCATTCTGGCGGGCTTGTACATGCTCGATTTCATGGTCAAGACCGGCAAGAAACCGACCGAGCTACTGAAAGACCTGTTCGCCAAAGTCGGCGGTGAATATTTCTACGACCGCGTGGATAGTCCCTTTAGCGGCGACCACGAGTCACGCAAGAAGATCATCCGCGATAACTATCCTGCCACATTGGGCGGACTGAAAGTAACCGAGGTCGTCACTGTAGACGGCTTCCAATTCAAAATGGAAGACGGCGGCTGGATGTTAATCCGCTTCTCGGGTACGGAACCGATCCTGCGTGTGTATTGCGAAACACGCCACTCGGACAAGGTCCAGGCGATCTTGCAAGATGGGTTGAAGGTGGCGGGGATCAAGTAAGAGAAGTTACGAGTAACAAGAAATGAGGGAGCAGGTTGGAACGTTCAAACGTTCCAACCTGCTCCCTTTTTAATTGATGGCACGCTCATTATTTTCTGCGTTTTACGAATAGCACCATTCCGAACAGTGCGGGTAACAGAAACGCGCTTCCGCATAATGGATTGGATGCCTGCGGTTCTTGGATATCGGGAGTATTCACCCCCATCGTAAATGTGGAGGTTGGTAAAGCCGCAGTGGGGACCAGGGTTTGGGTCGCTTCGGCAGCCCAGGGCGTCGGTGGGATCGGTGTGGCTGTCAGCGCGAGAAAATTGTACGAGTCGCCTTCAGCCTCGACAGACTCCGGTACGGAATAGTAGATTTCATCCAGCAGGTCTTTTGCGAGTTGGTTATTCGGATCGATCTCGAGCGCGGTCTTTAAATGCGTGAGCAGCGTGGGCAGTAGACTCTCGACATCGGGCTTGGATGCCATGTAAAATTCCCAATAGTAGCGCGCCCAAAGCAGGTCGGCATAACCGAAGTGCCAAAGCGAGTCGTTCGGGAGCAAGGCAAGGCACTGCTCATAAGCCTGCTTGCTGAGTTGATACATCTCCTGCCCGGCTGAATCAGTGCGCAGCCAGGCGCGGATCATGATAATTTCCTTGTAAGCTTTGCCCAGCCTGCCCCATGCTTCGCCATCATTCGGGCTGCGGGTGACGTTCTCTTTTTCCGCAAGAACTTTATCCCACAGAGATGGGGTCAGCACAACGAACTTGAGATTGCTGTTGACGTCCGGCTCCAGGTCGTCGAAATGCCAGCGGACTTCATTTCCGCTGAACGTTCCACCTTGGGTCGGCTCGCCAAACCCTTCAACGCCTTCCACCCAGACGTTCTGTTTGCTTGCCTCATACGGCAGGCGCAGGATGATATCGGCACTGCCGATGGTGCCATTCCAGCCTGCACCGGTTTCGAGAACATATTTGAAGACCTCATACGGGTAGGAGCCAAATCCCTCCACGGTGTAAGCCACTTCAATAGTGACATCCTGACCCGGCGGGAAGGTCACTTCAAAGACCGACCAAGGAATCTCGCCGCGTTCCTGAAAGGAGGATTCACTGTCAAGGAAAGGTTGGATTTCGCGGCGGGTTGGCACGGCACTTCCATTCACTTTGACAGCAATGCTTTCGATCTCGGGAAAACCGCCAAACCCATCAGAGTTGCCATTGAAGAAAGAAAGCGGGAAGCGCGCCTGCATCGTCTCAGCGGTCGCTCCCAGATTGCGCATGGTGAACACAGCCTCGGTGCGGGCAACCGCGCCACGGTCATCGGCTGGGTCTTCGGAAACGATCAAGGTCACGGTTTCGGCGACCATACGTACCTGTGTGGATCCCACACCCGGGTTGAGGTTGGAGCCTGGCACGGTCTCCGGCGGGGCCACATCCGCGCGGACAGGTTGAGCACGTATGGATGCTAGTAAGACTGCGATCAACAAAAATGGAATAATTTTCTTCATTTCTCTCTCCTGTTACTATTCTAAAGCAAACTATACAGTGGCGAAAGAGATTGGTCAATTCAGGCAAAAGTACCAACAGATCATAAACGATTAAAGATCAATGAATGGATCAACTTACAATCTTCACGAAATTTATCGGTGTAAAATTAAACAGAAATCTCTGGCTGATATAATTCCAAAATCATGCAGCTTACAGATACGCACTGTCACCTCGATTACAACAAATTCGACCCCGACCGCGCGGAAGTGATCCAACGCGCAAAGGATG
>CAYJPO010000071.1:0-24860 GCA_964372045.1 uncultured Anaerolinea sp. | reverse complement strand
TGGACCCAAGCAAGCTCATGGCAAGCGCCTCCCGCATTTACGGCGACAGGATGGATCAACTCTGGGGTGAGATGCTGCCTGTGGAACAGGATCAACTCAAAATCCCGAATGATGCGGAAGAGTTCGCCATCGGAAATTTGCGATTCCTGCCGGTTAACACTCCTGGTCATGCTGAACATCATTTTGCCTATATTTTCGAGGACATCTGTTTCTCCGGCGATGTAGGCGGTGTTCGCATTCCGGGTTTTGCCTATCTGCGTGCGCCGATGCCGCCGCCTGAGCTTCATTTTGGGCGCTGGCGTGAAAGCCTGGCGCGGCTGCGCTCATTGAAATTCTCCCGTATCGCGCCGACCCACTTTGGCATTTTCGAGGATGCGGAGTGGCAGATCAACGAATTGGATAAAACCCTGGCAGCCATGGAAAAATGGCTGGAGGTGGTGATGTCGCTCGACCCGACGATTGAAGAATTACGCGAGCAATTCGCCGGGTGGATGCAGGAGGAGGCGCGCGTCAAATACTTGAGCGATGACGTTATCCGCGCCTATTCGCTCGCGAACCCGGTTGCCATGAGCGCGGATGGGCTGATGCGTTACTGGAAGAAATGGAAGAATGTGGGGATGACGGGGTGATAATTACACTTCTTGAGGAGATATGATTTATAATTCTTGAAGTTGAAACCATAAAGGATTAGTGAGAATTATGAGCATTCCAAAAGTCTCGATTCGTCCTGCAGAAGCATGGGTAGATTACATTGCGGCCGAGGAGATCCAAAATATTGTGTGGCAAATGAAAGATGCGACTGAGATTTTGCCAGCGTATTTGCTTAAGACCGCTCACCAAAATGGTGGATTATTACTTGGTGCTTTCGTAGAAGACAGAATGATCGGCTTTGTTTTCGGTTTCATTGGGATTGGTGATCAAAAGAAAGATTACGTAAATATGTGGCACTGTTCCAACGTGCTTGCTGTATTACCTGAATATCAGAATCGACAAGTTGGAGAATACCTTAAATTTGCCCAACGAGAATATGTACTTAATCAGGGAATTGATTTAATTACCTGGACATTCGACCCACTCCAAGCGAAAAACGCGCACTTCAATCTACACCGGTTGGGAGTTGTTATTCGATATTATTTCCCTAATATGTATGGTGAGCTAACCGATAGCATTAATGCAGGTTTACCCTCAGATCGATTTAAAGTAGAATGGTGGCTAAACACGGTACGAGTGAAAAAACATGCTTTGAAATTGCAAGAGCAAACTACTTGGAATTCAGTAATCGAGTCCGATGCATGTACAATTTTTGATGTGTCTTTTGATAGCAATAACTTTCCACATATCGAGAAAGAAAATGAATTAACTTGCGAAACGATTCTAGTTGATATTCCCCACAATATCAGCATTCTTAAGGATACCGACCCCGCACTTGCCAAGGAATGGCGTGCACGGACACGGGATTTATTTCAGCGTTCGTTCAAAGCGGGTTATACTGTGGTAGATTTTGCGATCTCGCCAGGAATGCCCAAAAACCGGGCAGTATATATCTTAACATCTAAGACTGTCGAAGCCAACGATAATTTGGATGTATAGCTAGTACTTTGTCAAGTATGTATTGATTCTGTGAAATTCGGCAATTCACTCGTGAAATGGGCATTCTTCCTTATTATATAATCGTTTACACACAACAAGTTTTTCTTAATAAGTTTTACCATTATTTGAGATTGGTGATTGAACCTGGGACACAGGCTCTAAAGCACGTCACCTTCTTTTAGTCCTAACGATGGGACCATAAACATCGTCCAGAAGCCCATTAGCATACATATCTAGAGAGTTGATACCAATATCGAGATCGAAATCCGTACTAGCCTCAATAATATGATCATACCCGTGATATTGCGTCAATACCTTTCGTCTTAAGGCTTCCTTCATCTCAGCAACATAACCTTTGTCGCCACCGATCGAAGCCACTAGCAACTCATCCATAATTTTCTGTTCCTCGGTATTGACCTCGATAATATTGATAGTATCAAGTCCCAGTTCTGCCTTTGCTTTTGCATATTCTTCCCGTGCCAAAGCTGTACCCACAAGTAATAATTTTGCGTGACTGTTTGAACTTTTTACCAATTTTAAGATTGCCTTTGGAACAGTGTAAATTGTGAGTTCTCCGTTTTTATTGATCCTTTTAGACTGGTCATTTCCATTAATAATGGAGAAAGGTATCACTTCAATTCCGCTAAGATGCTTCTGAAGGAGTTGCTGCTTAATAGCAAATGTAAGTTCTTTTTCAATAATAGACAATGTGTTGCAAGGTATCAATAATCGAAACCTTCTATTCGAGTCGCGCTTGAATGCCTGTTCAACTTCCCAGACTGTAATTTCGGCTATCCGTTCAACTGCATCCTCGGATATTACTGTCCCCTCCACGCCATATAAAATCGATGAGTCCAGCAGAGATTGATTCGCCAGCTGTCTTTCCGATAGAATATCCTTCTTGATATAAGCAAGATCACCCACACAAGTGAACATGATACGTCGGTATTCGTCAAAAAATGGTGTTTTTCTAGAATCGCCTTCCGTGTCAAGCACTTGTCGAATTCTTGTTCGTTCTCCGTCGACAAGTTTGGTAACTAATCTTATTGTGGCGTCACGCCCGAAGTCAGATAGGACGATATCGTATACGTAGGGGATATTTCGTAGTGATAGCATGGAGTTTCTATTTAGTATTTATGTTTAGATAGTAATTTGCCCATATCCAAATCTTGTCACACAAGCGGAGGTTATGTAAAGCGGGAGAGAAGAAACGGTGTGAGATCGAATGTAGGATTTATATCTCCAGTAATGAATTCTGCGACAATCTGCCCTCCAGCTGGCGAGTGCATAATACCTTCCCCACCCCAGCCGCAATCGTTTATAAATCCGCTTATGCCGGGGACAGGACCGAGAATGGGCAGGATATCTGTTGTCAAAGGGCGTATACCGCTCCAGCCTCGCATGACTTTGGTTTTAGCTAATAGAGGCACTCTATGTTCAGCAAATTCAATCACTTGGGGGAGAACGTCCCAGTTTATCGAATCTCGAACTAGGCCAGACTCATCTTTACCCATTCCGATGAGAATCCCGGGACCTTCCTTCCGATAATACCACTCCACCTCGGCGTCCTCAACCATTGGTGAACCATCTGGGATTTCCGGTACAGCATCGGTAATAAATATACTTCGCACCGCGTTCTTAAGGGGGATATTGAGACCAACCCATTTACCCACCTCAACAGCGCTAGCGCCAGCCGCGTTAACCACATTTGGTGTCGAGATAAACCCATCAGTCGTGTTTACACCAATTACCTTCTCCGCTTTAACCTCAATTCCTGTTGCAATCACACCTTCGCGAATAGTTGCCCCCCCTTCTCTGGCACGCATCGAGTATGCTTGCATGATCGAGTGAGGGTCAATTACACCATCATCCGGGCCATACACGCCTAGGACAATATCATCCACGTTTACAAAGGGTAACAGGCGCTTGATATCTTCTTGAGATAATATTTCAGTGGTGACACCAAGTTGCTGGCGTAATCTTGCCATTTCTATATAGCGTCTAATCTCATTGATCGATTCAGGAATAATACTAAGGAATCCGATCTTCTTAAAGCCTGGATCTATTCCGAATTCATCCTTGAAATTCATGAATCTATCATAAGAAAATAGGGAGAATTCAATTTTGGGTTGGTTCTCACGTGACAGCATCAGCATTGATGCCGATCGCCCTGATGATCCTGCGCCAATCATCTCCTTTTCTACAACGACTACGTTTGCTACGCCAAGCTTTACGAGATGATATGCGGCGCTGAGGCCTTGTACACCCGCGCCAATAATAACAACATCTGCCACTATATTTGACATAATCCTACCTATATTTGATGAAATCGGGATTGACGATTTTCTCGTCTTTTCCGATAGTCAGTAGATTGATCATTGAGCGAGTAGCAATGCCACTTGCGATCCTGACGGTATCTGTCGTATTGTATCCAGAGGGAACTCCCATCCAAATTAAGTATCGCGATGACACCTTGCTAAAATCAGGAAGATCAACTCCTTTTGGATAGTGTACATCAATTGCTGCCGAGATTCTTTTCTTGATTACCTCATCGTATAGTGCAAAGGGATCTATAGCTTGTGCAAACGACGCGTTTATCAAAATGGCACCCTCCTTTAGTAGCCCTATATTGTCTCGATTTATTAGGCTTACGGTTTTTTTCAGCCCTTCTTCTTTTGCATCTTCTTCGGTGATTCGCTTGGTATGAAGACTTACAATATCGGAGTCACGAAGCAACTTGTCAAGTTGCACCCATTCTGCACCAGTGGAGAACTCCAGATCGAGTTTCCTGTGTGGGCTGTGATAAAGAACCCTTGTGCCGTATGCGAGATTAAAGATTCTTGCCACCTTTGAACCGATATCTCCCGCTCCGACGATACCCAGTGTCAGGGACCGGAAATTGCGGCCTTGGATTCTCTCTGTAGATCCTTGTCCTGTCAGGTAGGCGATGTTGCGTACGCGATCATGTATCAAGCCCGCTGTCAGTTCTGCTACAGCCTGGGCGTTCGCACCTGCGGCATTTGTAATCGCAATGCCTCGTTTTGTTGCAGCTTCATGAGCATCGATGAAATCTTTCCATCCCGTTCCGGTGAAGCATATCGCTTGCAGACTATTACTCCCTGCGTCAATGACTTCCTTGGTTACGTGCTCGATGCTGCCTAATATATATCCATCCTTACCTGGTATGGCATTGATCAACTGCTCCTCAGTTGGAGGGTTAAATGGAATACGCTCAGCGTAAATACTGTGTTTCTCAAGTAAATCTAAATGCTCCTGTTGAATCTGAACTGTGCCGGTGATAATAATATTATACTTTCGAGATTTAGACATCGCTTATCTCCTTTCTGGTTAGTGCATGAGTATCACGATATTTAACTCAGAAAACAACATCTTTATGATAATTATAGCATAACCCAATCTTGCTTTTTCATTACAATTATTGTTTGGATTCATATTCCGACAAATATTTATTTATCAGATAATTTAAATCTTCCTTCGTAACCGCGAAATCTTTAAGCTGCTTATATTGTTTAAGAAATTCATCATGTGTTTTATCATTGAGATGAAGTTCGCCATGCGAGATTCTAGTTTTATCAATTTGATCTTGAAAATCTTCATAGAGACGCGGCTCCTTCCCCTTGAATAATACGGCATCTTTCAATTCGTGGTTTCTACCCAATTGTTCACGGTAGACAACAAAAATCGCCACTCCTATTTCTGCGTGCCGTTTCAATACAGTTGCCATGATGCGTGATTTCTCCCCATCCGAACTATTAGGAGTTTCGCTGAGAATGAAAATCCTTTCTATGGTCGCGCCGCGCAAAATGGCTTTTTGGTTTTCTTCAAAGTATTTTCGTTCTCGAGGATCGACTTCCCAACGAGTTGTCTCGAAAGCATTTACAGCGAGGACCTGGTCGCCTCTCTTAAGACTCGCAAATTCGTTTTTGAGCCTTGTGAAAAAGTCGTCTGCATCGAGCCAAACACGATCCTGTTCGATGAGTTTTAGCTGCTTACTGGCATTTTCTATCACATCTTTTGCGAATATTTCATGCCGGTCATCGAGGTTTACTATACGCAGAAGCAGGTGATGCGCTGTGTGAAGTGATTCTGTTTGTTTTTGTAAATCTGAAACGACACTCAACATCTTGGCATTCTCAATTTCGTTTTTTACGACCCATCTAATATCAACTTGAATTATGAGGATATATATCGCGAGTAGAATGTTTATGATCCCTACTAGACTCGCAATAAGCTTAGAATAATTCAGATCGATCTTCAGCCATCCTGGTAAGTAGTCAGATATAAAGAATAACGCAAATGCAATAATAATATTAAATAGAATCATGAGAAGCGAGATCAACATATTCTTAGTGGAACCTTCTTTTTTTTTCATTATGTCACCTCTTGTTCATGCCTTTTACGAGCGGAGTTTATCGATCTACACGGCTGTCTTCCCATTGGTTTTCGGTGGAGTAATTCTTTTCAAGAAAATTTTTAAATTTTTGAAGGGCTATAAAAGTCTCCAGTTGCTGACGAAGGCGAAAAATCATCCTATCATTGGTCGCATCGGTTTTCTCACGCTCTAATCTAGTTCCGTTTGAAAGCCTCTTGTTTGAAATCTGTTTGAACGTAAACGCAACTTGCCCCGCATCTCTTCCCTCCAAATCTTTTCCATTAATGACCCATCGTTGCGCGTCCTCACGTTCAATTATGGTCCAAATGACACGGCTATGACGACCTGCATCCGTGAACTCTTCGGTGACTTGCTCGCCAATATTCAAGGAATGATCCGTGTTGCCCGTTATCCCGATTACTCTGGGATGCCACAAAGGCCAGGTATCTGGTGTGGTTATAAAATCAAAAACCTGTTTGACTGGCCGATTAATCTGAATTGTGGTGAAAATGCGGGACATAAAAATATGACCTTTTGACAGTAGTAAATTGTCAACTCAAATTCATTTTGGTTGCAAATGATATTGCTTTAGGTGTTCCGCGTCCTGAAAATTCATATTCAAAACATTAAATCACATTATAATTTGTAAGTCAATGTAATTAGAATTGCGAGATATCACCGTTGATTTCTGTGATGTGGGGCAAGATAATAATACTCCTTAGGTCATCCCAATGGTGAAGGCGATTAGTAGAATTATGATTAAAGCCTCCATATTTAAAGAAATATCTGCCATTCACACATCCTTTCTAATAGAGTAATTTGACTTTGAGCTTTGATTAAGGCTTAGTATATTAAACATGCTTTGATATTAGACTAAAATTGTCCACCTAGCCACCTACAAATTGTGTATAATTCATAAATTCGGGTTTGTTCACTGCCGATATTCGCATTTGCTCCGTCTTGGAAAATAATTACGGCGTTGCTTATTGTGTCTGCCCAAGTAAGGAGTTAACAAATTTTCAGGGAACTGTAAGAATCATGAGAGCATCCTTGACTAACACTGCACTAATTACTAGTGACCCCAATTTTATTATTGCTAGTCATTTATTATTGGGAAAATATAACCTAACCCGCATCGTTTTAAATGTTAGCTCCCCAGTGTTCTTCGAACAGAACCTGAAAGACTCGCCTAATATTATCCATTCAATCATTTGTGACGCGGATACAATGGATGATTCAGATTCATCCCGTGAAGCCCTTCAAAAAGTTTTCCGGGGATACCCATCGAGTAATCTGCTCTGGGTAGGTATTGCTCCTCAAATATCCATTCTGCCTATAAAAGCTAACCTTCCAATCCGAGGTATATTGTCAAAAACGGATCTTCGTTATTGCTTACACTTAGCTGTCCGCGCTGCCCAAGAAAAGAATTATGTTTGGTTGACGGATGGTTTATTTTCAAAATTAGAAATACTTGGACTGCGTCGCGATCAATGCCAATTAATCTCACCGGAAAAGGCTCATCCAAATATGTCCGAACGGATTCAAGAAGTACTCGTATTAAGAGTTGTAATCGGATTAGATAATCGTGAAATAAGTGAAGAATTAGGGCTTGAGTACAACACTGTTAGAGACTATGTGTCTCAAGGCTACCAAGCGCTGAGTGTTCACAACGAATTTGAAGCTTTTCATGCCATCTCGGAATGGTGGTGGAATACGAGATTTGTTAGTTCAAATGAAAACGGATAATGTTCTATCCATCGGATATTTTTATTTTCGCGCGGGATTTAATTGAGCGAATAATTTGCCCATTGGATGGAGGAAGAACGCCGCGCCGAGAAACTGAGTGAGGATACGGTTCGTGCGTATAAACTTTCCAATCCTGTGGTGATGAGTGCCAATGGCTTGATGCGTTACTGGAAAAAGGCGTGTAGCGCGTAATTTGTCATACCATCTGCGTGATGCATGAAACGTGGCAAAATGGAATAAAAAAGATATACTTTCACCCGAAGGAGCAATAATGAAGGATTTTATCGCAATTTCCGATTATTCATCAGACGAAATCAAAGACCTGCTGGATCTTGCAATTAAGCTGAAAAAACAATATTTCAAAAAGGGAAATAAGCCGCTCTTTAAAGGAAAGGTTCTGGGTTTGATCTTCCAAAAACCGAGCCTGCGCACCCGCATCTCTTTTGATATGGCAATGCGGCATTGCGGCGGCGATGCCTTGTACCTCTCGCCGAGTGAGATCGGTTTGGGCAAACGCGAATCCATTGCGGATGTGGCGCGTGTCCTTTCCGGCTACGTGCAGGGATTGATGGCACGCGTGTTCGAGCATGAGCACGTTGTCGAACTGGCAAAATGGTCTGATATCCCGGTGGTGAACGGTTTGAGCGATTACAACCATCCTTGCCAGGGCATGGCGGACGCGCTGACCATTATCGAAAAGTTTGGCAAGAAGTCGAAAGGCTTGAATGTCAGTTATGTTGGTGACGGAAATAATGTGACCGTTTCGTTGATGCATGTTTCGGCGTTGCTCGGCTGGAACGTCATTGTAGGGACCCCGGAAGGGCATGATGTCAATCCCAAGGCGGTAGACGTTGCCAAGGGCATTGCGATGAAAACCGGCAGCAAGCTGACCTTTGTGCGCGACCCGCATGAAGCCGTAAAAGGCGCGCATGTTATCTACACCGATACATGGACCAGCATGGGACAGGAGGAAGAGACTGCCAGGCGTGAGAAGATATTCCCGCCATATCAGGTCAATGCCCAATTAGTCTCTGAAGCGGATAAGGACGTTATTGTGATGCACTGCCTCCCGGCGCATCGCAATCATGAACTGACAGACGACGTGGCGGATGGCGAGCATTCGGTCATCTTCCAGCAGGCGCACAATCGCTTGCACGCGCAGAAGGCGATCCTGGCGCGTTTGTTCGATGTGGCGTAATGTGATCGATAAATAAGAAAAATGGAGAACCTTTAATGAATACGCAGGACTTTATCAAGATCGAAGAAGAATACGGCGCGCATAATTATCACCCTCTCGATGTCGTGATCGAAAAAGCCGAGGGAGTGTGGGTGTACGATGTGGAAGGGAAGAAATATCTCGACTGCCTTTCCGCCTACTCCGCAGTGAATCAGGGGCATGTTCACCCTGAGATTCTGAACGCATTGCTTGAACAGGCAAAGCGGGTCACCTTGACCTCGCGCGCGTTTCGCAACGACCAACTGCCCATGCTGTACAAGGAACTCTCCGAGATGACCGGTTACGAAATGTCCCTGCCGATGAACTCGGGAGCGGAAGCGGTCGAGACGGCGGTCAAGCTGGCGCGCAAGTGGGCGTATCAGGTCAAGAAAGTTCCGCGCCATCAGGCTGAAATTATCGTGGCGGGGAACAACTTCCACGGACGCACGGTCACGATCGTTTCCTTCTCCACCGAGCCTTTGTATCGCGATGATTTCGGTCCCTTTACCCCCGGTTTTGTCGTCGTCGAATACGGGAATGTGGATGCGCTCGCAAAGGCGATCACGCCCAATACCGCGGCGGTCATGCTTGAGCCGATCCAGGGCGAAGCGGGAGTGATCATCCCTCCGGCTGGCTATCTGCAAAAGGTCGCTGAGCTTTGTAAGAAGAATAACGTGTTGTTCATCGCCGACGAGATCCAAACGGGTCTGGGTCGGACCGGGAAGCTGTTTGCCGCCCATCATGAAAATGTCCGCGCCGATATCACCATCGTCGGCAAGGCGCTCTCCGGCGGCTTTTATCCCATCTCAGCCATTCTTGCGGATAAATCGGTATTGGGCTTGTTCCAACCTGGTGAGCATGGCTCCACCTTCGGCGGGAATCCGCTTGCGGCGTCTGTGGCGCGTGCGTCACTGCGCGTGCTGCGTGAAGAGAAACTTTCGGAACGCGCGGCGGAACTGGGTGAGTATTTCATCGAACAATTGAGCGAGATCACCAGTCCGCATGTGAAGGAAGTGCGTGGAAAAGGCTTGTTGATCGGTGTCGAGCTTAAGCCGGAGGCAGGTGGTGCGCGCCGCTTCTGCGAGGCTTTGAAAGCGAAAGGCATCCTCGCAAAAGAGACGCACGACAATGTGATCCGCTTTGCGCCGCCGCTGGTCATCGAAAAGGAAACGATAGATTGGGCGCTCCCGTCGATACGGGATACGCTCAATATGCCGTAATACATTCAGACCCTGAAGGTTATATGAAAGCCTTTGGGGTCTTTTTATGGAGGAACCATGTATATCGGAATTCCCAAGGAAAGCAGACCGTTCGAATACCGGGTGGGCTTGTCGCCTGCCGGGGTGGAGATCCTGTCTCATTATGGGCATCAGATATTTGTCGAGCATGATGCAGGCAAGGGGGCGGGGTTCAGCGACCTTGAGTATGAAAAAGCAGGTGCGCGCATTGCCTATTCAGGGCAAGAAGTTTTCGGCAGGGCTGATTTTCTGTTGAAGGTCTCCCGTCCCTTGCGCCAGGAATTGGAGTGGATGCAGGACGACACCATCCTGGCGGGCTTTTTGCATCTCGCGTCCAGTTCGCAGGACCAGATCGACCTGTTGCTTGCAAAGAAGATCACTGCACTGGCATACGAACAGATCAAAGATGCCAGCGGCGGGTTGTCCGTGCTGCGTCCATTTAGCATGATCTGCGGCGCGATGGCAACCCAGATCGCGGCTCGATTTTTACAGACCAACCGCGGCGGCAAAGGCATCATGCTGAGCGGGGTCCCCGGTGTTCCCCCTGCGGAAGTGGTGATCCTCGGCGCGGGCGTTGTCGGCACATCTGCGACGAAGACCATGTTGGGCGCAGGCGCGAACGTCACGGTGCTGGATAACAATATGTCGGCATTGGAAAAGATCGCCGAGCGCTTTCCAGGCGCGGTGACCATGTTCGCGACCACGCGCAATATCGAACGGGCGACTTCTTTTGCAGATGTTGTGATCGGCGCCGTGCTGGTCAGTGGACAGCGTGCGCCTGTGGTTGTGACCCGTGAAATGGTTCGGGGGATGCGACCGCGTTCCGTGATTATCGATGTCAGCATCGACCAGGGCGGTTGTGTGGAAACGTCCCGCCCGACGATGCATGACAACCCGACATTTGTCGAGGAAAATATTTTGCATTACTGCGTTCCCAACATTCCCAGTCTGGTTGCCCGAACGGCCAGTCATGTATTTGTCAATGCTGCCATGCCCTGCATCGCGGATATTGCCAATCTTGGGATTGATAAGGTCGTCGCTCAGGAGCCTTCGATCAGGGCTGCGATTAATACCCACCAAGGCGAACTGGTTAACCTTGTGCGGTTGAGCGCTAAGGAGTAGATGTTATGAGTCCATCGTTCAACTATCAATCTCGCGTAACAACTCCGGAGGAGGCGGTCAAGGTTATAAAATCGGGTGACCGGGTGTTCCTAACCGGGAACGTCTCGGTCCCCCAGACGCTACTGGCGGCTTTGGTAAAACATGCCCCCAATGTTTATGATGTGGAGATCTGTCAGGCACTGACGGTTGGTTCTGCCGACTACGTGGGTCCGGAGATGGAAGGACACCTGCGGGTGAACTCTATGTTCATCAGCGCCAATATCCGCAAGGCGGTGCAGGAGGGGCGCGCCGACTTTACCCCGGTCTTGCTCTCGGAATTTCCCCTCCTTTTCAAACGCGGTATCCTGCCTGTGGATGTAGCTGTGATCCATGTCTCCACTCCCGATGAGCACGGTTTTTGCAGCTTGGGTGTGGAAGTCGGTCTGACGAAATCCGCTGCCGAATCCGCGAAGGTTATCATCGCTGAAGTGAATGAGAAAATGCCGCGTACGTTGGGTGATTCCTTCATTCATGTCAGTCGTTTGACCCATATCGTGCCGGTCAACTACCTGATCCCCGAACACAAAATGACAGCCGAAGGCGATTCGGATATTATTCAAAAGATCGCCGGGCATGTCGCTTCGTTGATCCCGGACGGAGCGACCATGCAGTTGGGCATCGGTTCGATCCCGGATGCGGTTTTGAAATTCCTATCCGATAAGAAGGATTTGGGCATTCATACCGAATTGTTCTCTGACGGTGTCATCGATCTTGTAAATGCCGGCGTGCTGACGAATGCAAGAAAATCCCTGCACCCGGGCAAGATCGTGGCTGGCTTTATTCTCGGTACCGAGCGGTTGTACGAATGGTCGAACGACAACCCAATGGTTGAGATGCACCCGACCGAATATGTTAACGATCCCTTTGTGATCGCGCAGAATGACCGCATGGTGGCGGTCAACTCCGCCATCGAGGTGGATCTCACCGGTCAGGTCTGCGCCGATAGTATCGGTCCCAAGCTGTACAGCGGTGTGGGCGGTCAATTGGATTTTATCTACGGCGCTTCACGATCCAAAGGCGGCGTCCCGATCATTGCCCTGCCCAGCACGGCAGTCATGCGAGACGGCACACCGGTCAGCAAGATCACTGCCATGCTTAAGCCTGGAGCGGGTGTGGTCACCTCCCGCAATCACGTCCGCTTCGTTGTGACGGAGCAGGGGATCGCAGACCTTTACGGCAGGACGATCCGCCAGCGTGCGGCGGCGTTGATCAAGATCGCGCATCCGCAATTCCACGACGCGTTGGAAAAGCAGGCGAAGGAATTAAATTACTTGTAGGCAGTTTTGATTAAAAGGCGCGGAGGAAATTCGCAACTCCGCGTCTTTTTTATTGTTAACCTGATAATATCGACTGGCGTCTTGACATTCCTGCGGTTTCTACCTATCATCAGGGCGCTTTGAAGCAAGGCAATACAATGCGGAAATCATTACTCAGATCTATTCTATTTTCCCTCTTTTTGACCGTAACATATGGCGGCTATATCTGGTTAAGGGTCAGGCACATCCTGAAGATCCGCGAACCGCGTCAGTTTTATGACACGGTCGAATTCATGGAGATCGCCTCCCGCCCCGTAACCTCCCCGAGCTTTTGGGCTGGGATCAAGCCGCCTGTCACCGCGCTTTTATTCAAATTATGCGGTTCGGATCCGATCCGTATTATGTTCGCCCAGGCGTGGATCTCCATCATCACATGGGGGATCCTGGCGTTGGTCCTGGCGTTGATCGTTCGAAACGTCTGGCTCAAGCCTGTTGTGTTCGTGACCGTCCTGTCTTTCAGCCTTGTCCAGAATGTGATCCTTTGGGATTCTCTCATCATCAGCGAATCGATCTCGATCTCCCTCATGGCGTTATTCCTGGCGGCGGCATTCTGGCTCCTCGAAAAATGGGAATGGTATCGCTTCGCCCTGCTGGCGGTTTCAGCGTTTCTGCTCGCGAACACTCGTGACACCTACGCCTATTTCCTGCTTATGGCGGGAGCGGTGGTTCTGATCCTGCTCTTCTTCTCTGCACAGCGGACTCGCATCCTGCTGGTATCCGGCTTGTTCGTCGCCTTGTTCCTGATGGTAAGTGCCCTCTCGGCGGTTGGGATGCGCTATGTTGTCCCATTCCTCATGACGACCGGCATGCGCATCCTGCCGAACGAAGAGTATGTGGCTTATTTCGAAAAGCGTGGGATGCCGATCACACCCGCGTTGCTGGAACGTTCCGGCAAGCCGATCCAGGCGGATGAAAACATGCTCTTCGACCCGGACCTTGAGGAATACCGGCAATGGGTGGTGGACAATGGACGCAGTGAGTATTTCCGCTTCCTTTGGTTTTTCAAGGCTGATACGCTGCAAAACCCGATCCGCGATGCCGAATGGGTCTTGAACCCGGACTTATATTATTACGCCGCAACGGGATACCGCCCGATCATTACCAGCATGCGCCTGAATGAGCTGTTATATCCGTTCCGGTTCGGGCTGGCGATGTCATTGTTTGCCAATCTGTTGGCGGCGGCGTTGTTGATCCCAGCCATTCAACAGCGGAAAGCCTTGTGGATGATCCCCATCGGGCTTATCCTTCTTTCGTATCCGCAGGCGGTCCTCGTATGGAATGCTGACGCGAATGAAATTGCCCGGCATTCGATCTCACACGTGCTGATGCTGCGGCTCGGATTTATCCTTCTTCTCTTGTTCGTGCTTGATTTTATATCAATACACTTCAATTCATTTAATGACAGGAAAACATCACATGCGTAACACGAAGATCGTAGCCACGATCGGACCCGCGTCCGACTCTGAACAGGTGCTCGAGGCGCTCATCCATGCGGGGATGAATGTTGCACGACTGAATTTTTCTCACGGAACGCATGAACAACATGCGATGCGCGTAGCCAGAATTCGGGAAGTATCCAAAAAACTCAGCAAACCGATTGGCATCTTGCAAGACCTGCAGGGACCCAAGATCCGCGTCGGCAAGTTGGAAGTTCCGCTTCAGCTTGCCGTCGGGGAGAAGATCGCCTTGTATGCCACAAAGGATGAACCGCCGAAGAACGGCTGTCAGGTCATCCCAGTGGATTTCCGCGAACTGTTCGACTCGGTGCAGAATGGCGATAAGTTGCTGCTTGACGATGGGCGGCTTGCCCTGCAAGTAACCTCCGCTGAAGGTCGGGTCGTTCACGCGACAGTCCTTGTGGGTGGGGCATTATCCTCACACAAAGGCATCAACCTGCCGGGGGTGAAACTTCGCATTGCAGGCTTCACCGACAAAGATAAAGCCGATCTGGCGTTTGGCATTTCACAAGGGGTCGATGCTGTGGCGATCTCCTTTGTCCGCAGTGCGGAGGATGTTAAGACCGTCCGCGCCGCTATCGAGGAATATTCCAGGGATAGGCATCCCCCGATGCTGATCGCCAAACTGGAAAAGCCCGAAGCGCTGGATGAGCTCGAAGGCATCCTCGACGTGGTGGACGGTGTCATGGTGGCACGCGGTGACCTCGGCGTGGAGCTCCCGCCGGAGCGCGTCCCACCGCTTCAGAAACTGATCATTCACTCGGCGAATGCACGCGCAAAGCTTGTCATCACCGCCACGCAGATGCTTGAGTCGATGATCCAAAATCCGCTGCCCACACGCGCCGAAGCCTCCGATGTTGCCAACGCCGTGTTCGATGGCACCGATGCGGTCATGCTCTCGGCAGAGACGGCGTCGGGTGAAAACCCCAGCCTGGCAGTTGCCATGATGTCCCGCATTGTGATCGAAGCGGAGTCGCATTTCAAAGAGTGGGGCACGCGTCAGGATGGGCGCTTGGGGCTGGGCGAGAGCGACGCTGCATCCATGGCGCGCGCTTCGAACGTTCTGGCAAAAGACCCCGAAGTTCGCGCCGTCGCTGTTTTCACCATGCAGGGACGTTCCGCCTGGCTCATGTCCAAGGCGCGCCCGTCGAAGCAGATCCTTGCCTTTACGCCGGAACCTGAGACCTTCAATCAACTCGCATTCCTGTGGGGCGTCCGCCCGCACCTAGTGAAGTTTGCCAACACGCTCGATGATATGCTCTCCGATGTCGACGCCGCGTTGTTGAAATCGGGTATCAACTCTGGTCAACAGGTTGTGCTGATCTGTGGTTATCCCATCGGCGAAAAACGCCCGCCGAACATGGCATTGCTCCACACCGTGGGCAGTGACCCGAACGTACACCTCGCCCGAAAGATGGCGGAGAAGAACGTCAAAAAATAATTATTGGGGAATCGTCACTTTTAGGATTGATCGACATCTCAAACAGAATCAAAGCGGATGCAGTTTTTGACTCAACTGCATCCGCTTCTTTTTTAGATCATGCCTGATCTTGTTTCAGTTACCTTTTGCCACCCGATACTTTGTCGTCATTCCCTCGAAGTGACCAGGATCCCAACCCCGATCAGCAAACCGCCCGCGATGAATAGCGGGGTGATGGTCTCGGAGAGGAACAGCCACCCAAGCAGGGTGCCGACCACCGGCTGGGCAAAGAACGTCAGCGAAGCAACGGTGGCGGGTAGCTCGGCAAAGGCATAGTTCCAGAGGAACATTGCGCCAGCGGTCGAAATGATCCCCAGGAAAAGCAATCCGCCGATGATCCCCGGCGTGATCTCGCCATATCCCTGTGTGGCGAATTCCCACACTCCAAAAGCAATGCTGGATGGGACACCTCCCAAAAGCATGATCGTGCTGGACATCAACAAGTCAGATGCCTTGGACACTTTGCGCACCAGCACGGAATACAGCGCCCATGTCAATGCCGCCGCCAGCAGGCTCATATTCCCCAAAAACAAAGACGGAGACAGTTCCGCGTTGCGTGGGTCAATGACCGCCAGCACCCCGAACGTGGATATGACCAAGGCGATAACCCCTTTCAACGTTGTGCGTTCGCCCAGCAGGAACGGCGCGAAGAGCAGCACGAATGCCGGGGTGACAGATGTGACCAGCGAGCCGTTGGACGCTGTGGATAGCTTCGTCCCAACGAATTGAAACCCGAGGGAAATTCCATATCCCACCACGCCCACAAGGAAGCTCGACCAGAAGACTTCTTTTGTAACCGTGGTTTTTTGTCCCGCCCGTTTATCGCGAATAAGGATCACTAAGCCCAGAACGAGCGCGCCCATCACAAGCCGGATGGCAAGCAAAGAGAATGGGGGAATGACATCCAGCACGACCTTGGAGACGACATACATCCCGCCCCAAATGGAAGCGGCAGTAAGACCTGCGAACAGACCGGCAAATGTGTGGTGTTTATGCATAGCCCCCGATTATATCGAATCAGTAATGCGAGCTTTATCCCGAAGATGTCTTTGGCTATTGGCTATTCTTATACACATCCCACAAAATGATCGACCCCGCACTCGCTACATTCAAAGAGTTGACCGTGCCGATCAGCGGAATGCTGATAACAACATCGCACAGGTTCTTCAATGCAACGCTCATCCCCTTGGCTTCATTCCCGAGGACAACGGCGATCGGCTTGGTCAATTTGTGAGATAACAAGGACGCCTCGCCGCTTGAATCTGTGCCGACAAGGCTGAGGTTGTTGACCTTCTTTTGCGCGGCGATCCACGTCTCGAATTCCTGCATGGATTCGACCGCGACCACCCTGGTGTGGAAGATGCTTCCCAAACTGGAGCGGATGACTTTGGGATCGTACATGTCCACACTGTGACCGGTGATGAGCACAGCATCCACGCCGAATGAATTCGCGGAGCGGATCAACGAGCCGAGGTTGCCGTAGTCGCTGGGACGGTCGAAGACCAGCAAAAACGGCATGGGCGGCAGGTTCAGGTCATGGATGCCGAGCGGTTCGATCTTTGCGGTGATGACGATCTCCGACGGTTCTTCGCGGTCGCAGATGGATTTGTACAGATCGAACGACATGTTGATGATCTTTGCCTTCCGATGATCGCGGATCAGGTCTTTTGACCACGAGGAGAGTTTGTCAACGTCCGCGGCGATGATGCGGGTGATCTCCAATCCAGCGCTCACCGCCTGCTTGATGGACTCGATGCCTTCGACAAATACTTCTTTTTCCTTATGGCGTTTGGTCCTGTTCAGTTTCAGGGCTTGGATGATCTGGAATTCCGCGTTCTCGGTGCTGATGGTCAGGTTTGGCATGGCTTATTCTCTTTCGACCTTTTCCCTGCGAAGCTTCTTAACTTCTCCACGCTTTTTCTTTTCTTTTAAACGTTCCTCTTTAGATGCCTTCGTCGGCTTGGTTTTGTGACGCGCCTTCGGTTTTTCGTGCGCCTTTTTCACTAGTTCATACAACTTTGCGAGCGCATCTTCGCGGTTCGCCTCCTGCGTGCGGAAACGCTTGGCTTCGAGAATTAACACGCCCTCAGCGTTGACCCGTTTTCCGGCGAGCCGTACCAGCCGTCCCTTTGTATCTGAGGCGAGCGACGGGGAGTTGGCGATATCGAAGCGCAGTTGCACCGCCGTCGCCACCTTGTTCACATTCTGCCCACCCGGTCCCGAGGCGCGGATATATTCCAATGTAATTTCGTTTTCAAGTCGTTTCATCATCTGAATTATAAGCGCAACAAAAACCCCTCTCCCGTTTAGGGGGGAGGGGGGGAGGGGGGTTAGAACATCAACTCATTGATCTTGTCGATCATCGAGCGGTCCGGGCGGAGATCCGCATCGGTCAGACGGTTGAGCGGAGTGTCCACCAGGTTGTAGATGTCGGTCAGTGCGGGCTTGCTGGTGTTCAGGTAGATCAAGCCGGTCAGCATCCAGTTGTTTTGCTGCGCTTCTTCGAGGACGCGCAGGGCTTCCTGGCGGTCGGCGGGGTCGTAGCCTTTTTCCAGGTTCTTCAAAACGACCATGGAGCCGTCGTGCATGGCGACCTCGCGGATCTCGCCATCGATCATTTCCTGTTCGAGCATGATCTCGCTGCGCGGCGCGATGTAGGAAATTTCATGCAGCGGTTCTTCGTGATCCTTGCCCCATGAATAGGAGTGATAGGCGTTGACCTGGTTGTTGAACGTGACGCACGGGCTGATGATGTCGAGCACGGCAATGCCCTTGTGGGATAACGCGGCTTTGATCAATTCCTTGACCTGCTTGGGGTTGCCTGCGAACGAGCGCGCGATGAAAGTTGCGTTCGAAACGAGCGCTTCCATGCAGATATCCACCGGCATGTAGGGGTTATCGCCCTGCTTCTTGAGATGCAGACCTTTTTCAGCAGTGGCGGAGAACTGACCCTTGGTCAGACCGTACACGCCATTGTTCTCCACGATGTACACCATGTTCACATTGCGGCGCATGATGTGCTTGAACTGTCCCATGCCGATGCTGGCGGTGTCGCCGTCGCCGGAAACGCCGATGCCTTTCATGCTCGCGTCGGCGAACAGTGCGCCGGTGGCGATGGACGGCATGCGTCCGTGCAGGCTGTTGAAGCCGAACGTGCGGTTGAGGAAGTACGTGGGGGATTTCGATGAACAGCCGATGCCGCTGAACTTCATTACCTCTTCGGGCACGATGTTCATTTCATACAATGCAGTCACGATCTGGTTTGAGATCGAGTTGTGTCCGCAGCCCTGGCAGAGGGTGCTGGGCGCGCCACGGTAATCATTTTTTGTCAGACCGGCGGCATTCGTGTTCGCAGTTGCGCCAGCCATGGGAAGGGTTTCAATTGTCATGATCGTTTACTCCTTTCGGATGAACCGGTAATTACTTCCGCTTCGCTTTGGCGGTGGACTTGGCGGCGGTTTTCCTGGCAGACTTGGATGTCTTGACCGCCGCTTTCTTCGACGTTGAAGTTTTCTTCGCCTTTGAAGCTGTTTTCGCCACTGAAGCTTTCACTGCCTTCTTCTTTCCGCTTGTGTACTTCGCGAGAATACCTTCGCGCACCCACTTGGCGGAAGCAGGCAGACCATCGTGATACGCCACAGGCTTGAGGTTGACCGCGAATTGCGGGAATTCCGTCAACAGGATCTGGTTCATCTGACCGTCGCGGTTCATCTCCACCACGAAGACCTGATCGTATTTCTTCAGGAAGTCGGTTACCTCGCTGGTGAACGGCAAAGCGCGGATGCGCAGGAAGTCAGACTTGATGCCGTCTTCCGTTGCGAGTTGGTGCTGGGCTTCGAGCACCGCATTTTCGGTCGAGCCGAAAGCGAGGATTCCAATGGTCGCGCCCTTCATGGTATGGAGCACCGGCTTGGGTATGTATTCCTTTGCCGTTTCATGCTTGAGTCTGAGGCGTTCCATGACACGCATGTAGGTAGCGGAATCTTCCGTGTACTTGGCGTATTCGTCATGTCCTGTGCCGCGTGTGAAATAGGCGCTGGCAGTATGCTTGTTTCCCGGCAGGGTGCGGTACGGAATGCCGTCTCCGTCCTTGTCGAGATAACGTCCCCAGTTATTTTTGATCTCTTCGAGCTCGCTTTCCCACAAGATCTTGCCGCGATCCAACGGCTGTTCGGGATACTCGAACGGCTTGCTCATCCATTGGTTCATGCCCATATCGAGATCGCTCAACACGAAGATGGGGGTCTGGAGGCGTTCGGCGAGGTCGAGGGCTTTCCAGCCGAATTCAAAACATTCGAACACATCGCCGGGCAGCAGGATGACGGAGTGCGAGTCACCGTGACCGATGAAGTAGGTAAAGGTCAAATCGCCCTGTGAGGTGCGGGTGGGCAAGCCGGTGCTGGGACCGATGCGCTGCACGTCCCAGATCACGACCGGGGCTTCGGCGTAATACGCCAGACCAGCAAATTCGGTCATCAAAGAGAGACCGGGACCGGATGTGGAGGTCATGGATCGCAAGCCCGCCCAACCCGCGCCGATGGACATGCCGAGAGCGGCGAGTTCGTCTTCCGCCTGGACGACTGCGTAGGTGTGTTTCCCGTCTTCGCGCTTGCGGAGCACGGGCAGATAATCGTTCAGGGATTCAGCCAATGAAGATGCAGGGGTGATGGGATACCAGCCCGCAAATTGCACGCCACCGAAGATGGAACCGAGTGCGGCGGCAGTGTTGCCGTCTGCCATGATCAAGCCCTCGGTCTTGTTCATGGGTGCGAGCATGTAGGGGTCTTTCTTTTCGAGGTTCGCCTTTGCCCAGTCCGCCCCAGCTTTGACCGCATTCAAGTTCATATCGATCGGCTTCTGCTTGCCCTTGAAGTGGAAGTTGAGCGCCGCTTCGATCTTTTCCAGGTCCATGCCGATGATCTGGGCGAGTATGCCCACGTACACCATGTTCCCTACGAGGTCGCGATATTCAGAGGGTACGTTCGGGTCGTTCTTGATAATGGTCTTGACCGGCATCGGGTAGACGGCGACATCCACGCGGGTGATGGGCTGCTTGATTTCGTCAGAATAGAGAAAGGCTCCGCCCGGCGAAACCGATGCGAGGTCCTTCGCGAACGAATCCGGGTTCATGGCAACCACGACATCGTTCGTTTCGCGCCGCGCAATGAACCCATCCTTGTTCACGCGGATGGTGTACCAGGTGGGCAGACCTTGAATGTTGGAGGGGAACAGGTTCTTGCCCGAAACAGGGATACCCATCTTGAAGATCGCCCGCAGGATGGTGTTGTTGGCTGTGGAACTGCCGGAGCCGTTCTTGGTGCCAACGGTGATCGAAAAATCGTTCACTATCATGTTTATGGAACTCCTCGTATGATGATGTCGTTGCGAGCCACCCTTTGGCGAAGCGACCTCCTCGTCCTGCCGGAGATCGCTTCGACTGCGGATGCAGTCTCGCAATGACATGGTTTGATTATGGACGATGATACAAAAGGTCGGTGTGACGGATCAACGCCTCGTGCCCGACCTCGAAATTGCCGCTGCCAATGGATTCGACCATTGTCTGGTGGTATTGCCAGACTTCCTGAAGGTACTCGTACCCGCCTGCGAAGACATTCAAGCCGACGGCTTCGTAGGATTCCCAGTACGCTTCGAGCACCCCGATCACAAAGGGATTATCGAGCTTGCTGTAAATGCTGAGATGAAGTTTGCGATGTTCTTCGTGCGGTACCTGAACCGGCGTGCCGCGGATCTTCTCCCAGGCGCTTGTGATGATGCTGTTCAGTTCCTTTTTGTCCTCCTCATCGAGCAGGCTGACCGCTTCGAACCAGTATGCCGCTTCGAGATGATTGCGCATCTCGGCGAATTTGTGGAAGTGATTGTTGTTCAGCGCGAGCGCGTACCCCAGGCTTTGGCGGATCGCAGGCGTGAAGGAATACTTGAGCCGCCGCGTCCCGGTCTTGGGGCGCACGTCTACAAAGCCAAGCGCGCGGGCAACTTCTAGTTGCTCACGCAGAGAGGCGAGGCTGATATTCAATTCACGGCTGAGTTCGTTTAACGTGGGGAGTTGGTCATCGGCTTCAGGGTGCGAAGCCAGATAACGCAGAAATTCGGAAATATTAGGTGATACGCGTTCTCGCAACATAAGTGTGATTAATCCGATTAATCCTATTTTACGCCGTGAATTGCCTGAATGTCAAGGAATTTGAGTTAAGAAATTGGTTAGGGGGAGCAGACCCGGTGCGATAGAATTTATGAATGGATACAACTAACCCCGTCATCCAACTCTGCCTTCAGGGCACGCGCGCCGAATTCGAGCGCCGCCTTGAAGATGCCCGCAGGTTGTATCAACAAGCCTGGCAGGCGCATACTGACGATTATGAAGCCTGCATCGCCGCGCATTATGTTGCCCGCTTTCAAGACAGTCCGGAGGATACACTCCGCTGGAATCAAGCCGCTCTTCAGCATGCCAATGCGGTCAATGATGATCGGATCAGCGAATTTCTCCCCTCGCTGTATTTGAGTTTGGGGCGTTCGTATGAAAATCTTGGGGATGCGGACGAAGCCGAAAAGTATTACGGTCTGGCGGCAGAGCTGGGTGTCCCTCATCAGCCTGATTGAATTTGTTAGTCTGCTTTTGACCTTTGAAGACTCTCCTGCTTAAACTGCCAACGCTGACTCTAAATTTTCTCTAAAAACGTTTTCATCTTCGTTATTATAAAATGGTACGCCAATCAAACTGTATTTATTATCTTCAAATTTCAAAATGCGGCTTTTCCCAAATTCAGTCGTGATTTCTTTCAGGAACTCCGCTTTCCATTGGTCATGTTCTTTGAGATGACCGCCTTTCGGCTCAATGAAAAGTTGATAGGTAAGCGACTTTCCATTTTTCTCATGCAGGAAAAGCACAAAATCAGGTTGGAAAGTTGCGCCATCGGAAAAATTGTAAATGGCAAAATGTCCTTCGTTGCGGACAAGATAGATACTTTCGTATTGCTCTTTCAATTTCTCAATGTGCCTGTCAAGCATACGCACAAAGGCTTTTTCTTCGCTTGTCGCATAAATCGTGTTGAAAGCAAACCAATCTTTTGTAGAAACAAAATGCTCAAACTGCGTGTCGTCCTTGCCGCGCTCATTGTCCTTTGAGAATTTTAGAAGTTTATCTGTGAAAACTTCGTGAACGCGGGAATGTTGAAAATCTTTTGATCCTTCACATCTTGTATTTTGCTGACGGACTTCGCCTTCAATTTCACCAAGTAAATCCAGCATGGCGTTTAATTTTTCAACTTTGTTTTCTTCGAGTTGGTAAACATTGCCTTGAAAAGTTATCTCTAATCCGCTGATGTATTTTTCAGAAGTGGCAAATTCACGCATGGATTCAAGATTGGGAAAATAATGTTTGAGCGAATCAAAAGTATAGAAAGGATTTCTGGCAATTGCAGATTGAATAATGTTGTATTCAATCTTCTTAACTGGTAAATCTTTTCTCGTTTCTTCCGAGACAACCGCGCTTTGTTTCTTTTCTGCCAAAACTGTGCTTGCGCCGCCGTGACCAGTGGCGATAACGTGAACATAGTTTCTTTTCTTCACGCCTAAATCCGCAAAAGATTTGACGTGCGTAAAATCCTTTTCGATTGCCTTGTTGGTGTAAATCAACCCAAATTTATAAAACTGCGTTTTCTTGAATGAGTCTTTGAGTTTCAATTCCCTTGTAACTTCGTTTTCATCCATGATTCCCTGTTCAACTAACGCTTGGCGAATTTCGGCAATATAACGGGAATCGTTGATGCTGTGATAATGCAATTCTTCAATCACGCGCAATTCGTGGTCAAGGTCGCCGTCAAATTTTCGGCGGAATCGGTCAGAGTTTTCAGGAAGGACAAAAGGAAAATATCGTGCCCCGCGTCCGATTAACTGCGCTTCGGATTGGGTGGTCGTTCCGATTTTTGCCCTGCCTGTATCGCGTGGCTCATAACAGCGGACAATATCAAACAGATTCAGAACGTCCCAACCTTCATTGAGTTTTTGAACGGCGAAGATAGCCCGAATCCGATTGCTTTTATCTTCCAGCGTATTGACAAGGATTTGATAATTTTCCTTTTCGGTTTCATCGTTCACAGACAAGCAAAAATCTTCGTGAAATTCCCGTTTCAGTCTTTCCGCTAATTGGTCATCATTGATTTTGTTTTCTTCAAAGAAACGAAAAGCGCGTTGGATAATGGCAATATTTGACTTTCGGATTTTGGCAATTTGCTTCGCGCTCAACTTCTCGATAACTTTGTGAAAATTGGCTTTGTTTTCCTGCGATTGGGCAATGGTTTTCTGTGCCTTGAACAGAATAACAGGCTTTAAATTGATTCGATATTTCGCGGCGACTTCTCTTTTGTACTGGCTGAGAATCAATGCCTGAATAATGCGCTCGTTCAAATCGAAGTCGGAATAAACCAACGTCACATCTTTTGAAAATCGGTCATTGCGGAATTCGGGCAAGTCGTAACGGAAAACGACCTTGTTTCGATATTTGTTCACCATCGCTGGATTTGTGTAATCGTGCGTGGCTGTAAATTCAAGAAGTAAATTTCCTGCGTTCTTTTCAAAGATGGATTGAACGGTGTTTTCCCAAGTCGGTCTAAAAACTTCCGCTTGTTCCTGCGTGGTGGCGCTCATGTGATGCGCTTCATCGGCAATCAATACAACCTTATGTTTTCTAAAATCCTCAAAAGTGATGGCGTTTTCTTTTTGTGTGGTCAAGTCAATGTGAAGTTGCTGGATAGTCGTAAAGCAAATATTGATTTCGTTCTGATTCACGCCTTCAAAGTTTTCAACGGTATTCACACGCAAGCGGCGGTTTCCAATCGCGATTTTCTGATTGAAAAGATACTTGATTGAAGAGGGATTTAGAAAATTATCCTTGGTCTTTTCGATGATATTGGTCGAATTGACGAAGAAAAGGAAGTTTCGATACCCCTGCTCGTACAGATACAGAATCAATCCCGCCATGATGAGCGTTTTACCGCTTCCCGTTGCCATGTTGAAAAGCAAATGTGAAGGATGCTCTTTGAAGTCCAGGTCGTTTTTGTAATAGCAGATGAAACGCTGGAATGCTTCAATTTGATATGAACGCAATTCAAAGTTTCTGTTCAAATTATCTTTGAGACTGGAGGAAATTTCGGTCTGGGCAATTGTCCTTTTCCCGAATTCTTCCACTAGAACATTGCTAAGTTGAATATTTTAGGTAGATTATACTTGGCGAATGACCACGAAAT
>CAYJPO010000070.1:0-25198 GCA_964372045.1 uncultured Anaerolinea sp. | reverse complement strand
TGAAAATAGCAGATGGCTTTGAGAGTAGATCTCAAAGCCATCTATTAGATCATTTTGAATTTTCAGGGCTGGGCGATTCCACCGCCAGATTAACTCGCGGTTGTTATCGGGCGAGAAGCCAGCATCGTCTTCTTATGACTTCAAACGAATCCCTGCGCCTTCCGCGTTGAATTGTTCAACAGTCTGCGCCGACAGCGGGTGAGCGGATAGACTTGTCAGCAGTTGGAACGGGACCGTAATGTGTTGTGCGCCTGCGATAACCGCATCCACCGCCTCTTTCGTAGACTTGAGGCTGGCAGCCACTATCTCGGTCTGACTCCCGGCGAGGACGTTTGTCAGTTCCCGTACCAGACCGAGTCCGTCGCCCAGTTGTTTCGTGGCTCGATTGACATACACCGCGATATATCTCGCTCCTGCCTCGCGTGCGACCAATGCTTGTGCGGGGTCATAGATGGCAGTCACGCAACATGGAAACTCCTTCCCATGTTTTGCGACGAAGCGGAAACCGATCTCTGTCGGAGCGATCTTAAGTATCAATCCATGTTTGACAAGCTTGGCGGCTTTTCGCGTTTCCACCAGCATATCTTCCATGCCCGGTGAGACGATCTGGTAATACACTTCGTGAAAATCAAGTTCAGCCAGTCCCCTAAGAACATCTTCTGGATCAGCACCCGATTTCGCCATCAGGGTCGGATTGGTCGTAACCCCGTGTACCCAGCCAAGACCCTTTGCCTGTCGTGCTTCATCGAATCTCGCTGAATCCAGATAGATCGCCATGTTACAACGAAGCCAGGATGCCCTTCATATAATCTTCGATCTCCGCCGCAGTGCCGAATGACGTGGCCTGCCCGGCGATCTCGCGCGCTTTTTCATCCGTCAATTTACCGATCAGATCCTTGGCTTCGGGGATGGCGCGTGCGCTCATGCTAAATTCATCCAAACCGAACCCAAGCAGGATGGGAATGGCTTTTGTCATGCCAGCCAGCTCACCGCACATGCCCACCCATTTGCCCTTCGAGTGAGCTGAAACGATCGTCTGTCGGATCAGACGCAGCACGGCAGGGTGCAGCGGCTGGAACAATCTGGAAACTTTTGCATTGCCGCGGTCAACAGCCATGGTGTACTGGGTCAGGTCGTTGGTGCCAAGGCTAAAAAAGTCGGACGCTTCTGCGAGCACATCCACCAGCATGGCAGCAGCCGGGGTTTCCACCATGATCCCCACAGGGACATCCGTGGCAAATTTGACAGAGGCAAGCGCCAGGTCCCGTTTGACCTCTTCGACGATCGCGCGGGCACGCCGCAGTTCATCCAGATCCGAAACCATCGGGAACATGATGCGGACCTGATGTCCCACAGCCGCCCGCAAGATGGCACGCAGTTGCACCTTGAACATATCCGGTTCATCCAGGCTGATGCGGATCGCGCGCCAGCCAAGGAATGGATTCATCTCCTCGGGAAACGGCATGTAGGAAGGAGGCTTATCGCCGCCGATATCCAGCGTGCGCACGATCACGGGACGAGTGCCCATCACCTCAAAGATCTCACGATAGATCTGGTATTGCTTCTCCTCGCTGGGAGGCTGTACATCTTCGAGATAAAGGAATTCCGTGCGCAGCAAACCTATACCCTCAGCGCCGTGTTCCACAGCATCGTGCGCAGATGACACTTCGCCGATGTTCGCAGCCACCTCCACGCGACGACCGTTCGCGGTGTGAGCATCTTTTTCCGCGGCGGCTTTGAGCACCTGCAACTGTGACTCTCGTTGTGCCTTGACTTGTTGATATTGATTAACGGTCTCCGGCTCAGGTTCAACGATCATCCTGCCTGTGCGTCCATCCATTACGATGAACGTGCCATTGGAAACGTTGGCGAGCAGGTCGTCGCCCATGCCTACGATCGCAGGTAACCCAAGCGTCCGTGCAAGGATCGCGCTGTGTGAAGTAAGCCCGCCCTGGGCGGTGATGAAGCCGAGCGTTAATTTTGGGTCCAGGCTGGCGGTGTCGGATGGGGTCAGATCTTCCGCGACAATGATGGATGGTTCCACGACCGCAGCGAGGGCAGTGTCTGGAAGCCCAAGCAGGATTCGAAGAATGCGGCGACCGACATCCTTTACATCCAGGGCGCGCGCCGCAAACATTTCATCGTCCATGCTCGCGAGCATGCTGGCAAGTTCCTCCGTCGCCTTGACCAGCGCCTGTTCCACCGTCTGACCGATCTCCACATACTCTTGGACCTTTCCTTCAAGAGCGGGATCAGACAACATCTCCTGATGCGCTTCGAAAATGCTGGCTTCTTCCCTGCCAGCTCTTTTTTCGATGACATCGTACAATCCTTGCAGTTCGATCCGGGCGCGATCGCGTGCTGCCAGGAAGCGTGCCATCTCCTCATCCACGCTGCCAGCCGCGCAAATAGGAATGTCCAATTTCACGGGGATGTAGCAGAACACCTGTCCCACCGCGATCCCATCGCTGGCAGGGATACCCTTGAGGTTCTTTTCTGTCATAACTAATTTATCTCTCGAAACCGGATTAAGCTTCACCGAAATTATTTTCGATCAACACCCGCAGCGCGTCGAGAGCAGCGTCGGCATCTGCGCCATCGGTCTGGATGACCACTTCATGATCCTTCATCACACCCAAGGTCAGGACCATGATGATGCTTTTTGCATCCACAAAATTGCCGTTCGTCGTCAGGTTTTTCACCTTGATCTTGGAGGAAAACTTTGCTGCGGTTTGAACGAATAGCGACGCGGGACGGGCATGCAAACCTACCTTGTGCTTTACCGGGATCGTTGCTTCAGCCATGAGAATCTATTTACTCCTTGTGGATGTCTGTTGAACTATGGTTTCCACCAATACATCGATGGGAAAGATCTTTTCAAAGGTCCTGTTACTTTTGAACCGCAATAAGATACCTTGAGGAAATGAGATGAAAGGAAACCAGCCAGCCTGCATTCCGTTCTCCCATGGGATTTTCGATTTCAAGAGAAGAGCCCGGATCTCCCTGGGACTCTTTTTCGTTAGTTTATCGCCGTGTTTCTGAATAAAGTCAGCGAGAATATGGCGCGCAACCTGGAGATAATTGCGGCGGGCAAAAACCACCAGGATGGCATAGACGAACAAAAGGGCATTGATCCAGATGCTATTCTGGACATAAAAATCAAGCATGCGGGTGCCGGCTGTTCCGAGCGTCCCACGAATCAGTGCATCGATCATGATTCACATCCATACACAAGGGGTGACGGATTACCCGTCACCCCTTGTGAAAATAAAACTGTACTTAAGGTTATTCTTCCGGTGCGCCCGCGGCAACTTCCCAGGCATGAGTATTCTTCGAATAAAAGTACATGGCAACACCAAGAAGAGCAGCGATGATCACCAGACCGAACGCACCCGCGTAGTTCACCAACTGTGCGAAGAGCGCAGGCGGCCAGAGGAAGCCATCTGCGATGCTTGTGATCGACAGGGCGTTTTCCGGCATGGCAAATCCGGCATCCAATGCGGCAGCAGTGAACAGCGGGGTCATCCATGTGGCGAGATAGAAACCAACCAGCAGTTCGAGTGTGCCAGCGATCACCATGCGGACGATGTTACCGCGCATGAGGGGAGCGAACATGGCTACAACGAACGGGATCACAGCCAGGTCGGCGAACAGAATGACACGGTTGCCGGGCAGGATCAGGGAAAGCAGGATGGCGATCGGGACGAGCAGGAGCGAAGTGGAGATGGCGGCGGGATGTCCGATGAGGATCGCGGAATCCAAGCCGATGTAGATCTCGCGGCTTCCGGCACGTTTCTGCATGAATTCACGGGCAGCTTCAGAGACCGGCATCAGGCCTTCCATCAGGATGGAGACCATGCGCGGCAGGAGGAGCATGACTGCGGCGAGGTTCATGCCGAGTCCCAAAACTTTGATCAGGACGGTCTGGAAGTCACCGGCATTGTAGAAGCCGAGGATGCCCAGGACCAAACCGATGATCAAGCCGAGGATGACAGGTTCGCCCATCACACCAAAGCGTTTGCGAATGGTCTCGGGGTCTGCATTGACCTTGTTGAGTCCGGGGATGCGGTCGACGATCCAGTTGGTGAGGATGGCAAACGGCACACCAGGAGCGGTGGCGAGATGCGGGATCGAAATGCCGGGCAGTCCGTAGAAGGACTGAACAGCCTTGGCTGTCCAATCGCCCAGGAATAACGCCAGGGCAGAGGCGAGCACGGCGGCGATCAAACCATAGGCCAGGTTGCCGCTAACCGCAGCGACCATCGAGCCGATGAAGGCGATGTGCCAGAAGTTCCAGATATCGACGTTGAGGGTCTTGGTCCAGCGCAGGAACAGGAAGACTACGTTGACCAGGATCGCGATCGGGATAACCCACAAGCCGACCTGGGTGCCGAAGGCGATCGCTGCTGCAGAGGGCCAGCCGACATCCATGACATCACGGGAGACGCCAAGGTTTTTCACAAGGGCCTGACCGACATCGGAGAGGGAACCCCACATCAACCCAATGACCAGGTTGATACCGATGAAGGCGATACCGATGACCACGCCCGCGCGGAAAGCTTTACCGGGTTTTGCGCCCAGGACCAGCGCGACGATAAAAATGATAATGGGCAATGCGATCGTGGCGCCGAGGCCATCGATCACTGCTTTAAGTGTCGTAAGAAATATGTCCATCTTATTCTCCTTCAATATTTTGACTAACGATTTTCTTTTTCAAGGTCAATCCTTCAAGGCTTGGATGATCTGTTCGATAACCGCCTCCTTCCCTATTCCGGTCAGGAATGCCAGGGTTTGAATCACAGGGACCCCCAAGTTGCCTTGGAGAGGGGTCGTTGTAACGACCAAACTCACACCGGTGAGCATACTTGCCACTTCGGAGGCTTTGCATTGGCGGGTGACAACATCGATCCCGCGGTCGCGTAGTATCTCCTCAATGGACTTGGCCACGACTGTGGAAGTGGCTACAGCAGTGCCACAAGCAACCAAAATTGTTTTTCGGATCTGCATATCAATTCTCCTTGTCGTTCAAAAAATGGATCGCCTCGGGGGTCATACAGGGTCTTTCGAAAATGTAGCCCGGACGTCTTCAAATTCGCTGGCGGTCATCAACCGATTGATGGTCTCGGGGTCCTGCAGAATGCCTGCGATCTCCTGTAACATCTCGATCTGCGCCTTGGGTTGGTCCAGCGCCATCACAAAAACGAGCTGACAAGGGACTGCCTCGTCAGGGGATACCATATTTTGAAAGGTGACCGGTTTGGACAATGTCGCCATTGCAAGCCCGGGTTTGAGAACGTGTTCGACTTCCGTATGAGGGATGGCTGCATTCACATCGCCGCTCAGGGGCAGACCGGTGGGCAGCCTGCTTTCGCGGTCGAGCGCGGCTTCCACGAACGACTCACGGACATAACCTGCATCGAACAGGCATGTTCCGAGGTGCGCGATCACATCTTTTGAATCACTTGCTTCATAGTGCAGGGCAACCGAACTGGGAACTAGAAAATCCAGAATATTCATCGTTATCTTTCTCTAATATAAAAGCATGCTTGGAGACTCGAGCCCAACCACAAGGTCTGACAGGAAACGAGCCGCAACAATTCCATCGATCACACGATGGTCAGCGGAAATGGTCAGGGACATCATCGGGCGCACTTCCACACGGTCCTGATCGTCGACAACGATCGGTGTCCGCACGACGCTTCCGACAGCCAGGATGGCGCTTTCAGGCGGGTTGATCACTGCGCGAAACTGACGGATACCGAACATTCCCAAATTCGAAATGGTGAATGTTCCGCCTTGTACATCGTCAAGCTTCAGTTTGTTCTCGCGCGCCTTCTCAGCCAGCTCTACCAAACGCATATTGATCTCGCTGACGCCGAGACGATCGGCGCTTTTAATGACAGGTACGACCAACCCCTGGGGGACGGCTGTGGCAACGCCGATGTTCACATCCTTCCACAGGGAGATCGAATCGCCGTTGAAGGATGCGTTGATATACGGGTTGCGGACCAATGCCCAAGCAACGGTCTTGATCATCAAGGCGGTCACGGTGATGCGAGGCTGCCTCGATTTTTCGGCTTGTGCGTTGAATCGTTTGCGGGCGTTTTCCGCTTCGCTCATATCCACTTCCACGGTCAGGGCGATGTGCGGAGACTCCTGGAAGCTTTGCTGCATCCGTTGCGCGATCGTTCGGCGGACATTGGTCAGCTGAACGATTTCCGCTTCTCTACCGTTGACTTGTGTTGTGGGGACGGATGTTGTGACAGAACTTGCCGCCGCGACCACATCCGTAGACTGAACGCGTCCACGCGGACCCGAGCCGGTCACTGTTTCGAGAGCGATTCCACTCTCGCGTGCCACGCGCCGAGCCGCCGGTGTGGCAGGCACGGTCACGCGACTGGCTGTCTTCTGACCGGCGATGAAGCGTTCCACATCTTCGCGGGTGATCCTGTCACCGGATGTTGGAACCTTCGAAAGGTCAACGCCCTCCTCTTTTGCCATGCGTATCGCGATGGGTGTGGCGGTGACAGAAGAAGCTTGAGGTGTAGCGACAGGTTGCGGAGCCGGAACAACTTCCAGCTTGGCAGGAGGCGCGGGGGAATCCGTTTTCGATACGGCTGCCTGGGGCAGATCCGCAAGCGTCTCACCTTCCTTTAGGATGTAGGCGATCACATTTGTTACGGGCACAACATCGCCATCCTTGAACAGGATGCCCACAAGTTTTCCTGTGGCAGGTGCGGGCACATCGATCGCCACCTTTTCTGTTTCAACCGTCAGGACGCTTTCATCGAACTTGACGAATTCGCCTTCTTTTTTTGACCATGAAATAATGGTGGCTTTTTCCTGGTCCATGTCGAACTTGGGCATGATGAATGGAACTGGCATGTTAGATCCTGCCTTCCACTAATGCGCGGATTTCCTGTTCGATATCGGCTTCCTGGGGGATGGCAGATTTTTCGAGAACGCGATTGTAGGGAATGGGGATGTCTTTACCGGCAAGGCGACGCACAGGAGCATCGATGTAATCAAAAACGGGACTGCCCACCACGGAGGCGATCACTTCACCTGCCCAGCCGCCGGTCTGACAGGCTTCATGGACCACAAGCAGGCGACCGGTGCGCGCCACGGACTGGAGGATGGTTTCTGTATCGAGGGGCAGCAGTGTGCGCGGATCGATGACCTCGACTTCGATACCTTCCTTTGAAAGTTTTTCAGCCACATTGAGGGTCTTTATGACCATGATATTATTCGCAACCACCGTGATGTCGCGCCCGGGGCGTTTGATCTCTGCCACGCCGATCGGGATGGTGTATTCGCCTTCCGGCACTTCGCCTTTTGTTTTGTAGAGGATCTTGTGTTCCACAAAACATACCGGGTTCGGGTTGCGGATAGCAGATAGCATCAAACCCTTGGCATCGTATGGCGTGGAGGGATTGATAACGATCAATCCGGGGATATGCATGAGCATACTTTCCAGTGATTGGGAATGCTGAGAGGCAGCTCCCGAACCGGAACCACCCGGCATCCGAACGACCATGGGGACAGTGGCACGCCCGCCAAACATGAAATGCATTTTGGCAGCCTGGTTGGCGAGCTGATCCAGGGTGAGCAGAACGAAATCCATAAACATGAGCTCGGCGACAGGACGCATTCCCAATAGGGAGGCGCCAATGGCTGTAGCCACAATGGCGGCTTCTGAAATAGGGGTCTCAAGCACGCGCTCTTCGCCAAACTCATCGAGCATGCCATGCGTCAGACCGAACGCGCCGCCATAACGACCGATGTCTTCACCGAGCAGGAAAACACGCTCATCGCGTTTCATTTCCTGCCATAATGCCTGGCGAATGGCTTCAAGATAGGATATCTCAGGCATATACATACTCCAGCAGGGTGGATACATCCGGTTCAGGGGATGCTTCTGCAAATTCCACGGCGTTGACGATCACTTGTTCAGCCTGGGCATTGATCTCTTTTGCCATACCCTCATCCATTACTTCCGCCCGCAACAACTGTTGGGTGAAGCGCATGATCGGATCGCGGTTCTGCTTCCAATCTTCGATCTCATCCTTGGTGCGATATAGATTCCGGTCGCTCTTGGAATGACCAAAATAACGGTATGTGAGCGTTTCGACAAAATAGGGTCCCGCTCCCGATCGGATATGCTCGACCGCAGTCTTCATTGCGTCGTACACTTCCACGACATCATTTCCATCCACGCAAGCCCAGGGAATGCCATAGGCATCCGCGCGCTGTGCAATGGGCAGTTTGGATGTCGCGCGTTCCACATCCATCGACATGCCGTATTTGTTATTTTCGCAAACGTAGAGGACGGGCAGTTTCCACAAAGCGACCATGTTCATAGCTTCATGGAAGACGCCCTCATTTGCCGCGCCATCTCCGAAGATACAAACACAGATCTCTTTACGCTTCTGCATCTTGAGGGCTAATCCGACACCGATCGCCTGTGGAATCCCGCCGCCGACGATCCCGTTCGCGCCGAGATTGTTGGACTGAAAATCAGCGATGTGCATCGAACCGCCGCGCCCATGGTTATAGCCCACATCCTTGCCGAGAAATTCCGCCATCATCAGATTGATGTCGGCATTCTTGGCAATGAAATGACCGTGTCCCCGGTGATGATTGATCAGATAATCGTCAGGGTTGAGCGCCAGGCTGATGCCTGCCGCCACCGCTTCCTGCCCCGCCGAAAGATGCATCGTCCCGTGGACCTTTCCCGCTGCGTATAGCTTGTCTGCCATATACTCAAAGTGGCGGACCGTACACATCGTCCGATATAAACCGATCAGGCTGTCATCGGACATTTTCAATTGCTTCACACGTTTATCGAACTTTTCGTATGAAATTATGTCTTTCTCAGAAACTTTCCCTTTGTCTTTGGGCATTAAAAAACCTCTTTTATTTGGAGTTAGCCAGATCAAGTACTTTTCTGGCAGTAATGCTGTCTGTCACCAGCACATTTATATACTTGCTTCGCAAGGCGCCCAGGATCGCTTCCCCTTTTCCATCGCCGCCAGCCACGCCCAACCGGATCGGGATCGACAACAGATCCGTTCGACGGATCGAAACCAGGTTCTCGCAAAAATCATCACATGCAGGTTGACCGTTGATATCAAAATGCAGCCCGCAGACATCACCGATCCCACCAGCCTTACGCAGATCCGCCAGTTCACGGCGGGTTACGTGCCCCGCAAGATAAAAGCTCGAATACTTCGGCAGGGTTGTCCCGATCCCTAACAGCGCTACATCCGTCTTTTTGCCGATATCTATGGTTTCGCGAATGCTTTTCGTCTCCTGTAACGACCTGGCTAACTCAGCGTTTTGACATAGGAAGGGGGCATTGAGGTAGTAGGCTTCTCCGCCAAGCTTTTGAGTGATGCGCGCCACAAGGTCATGGCCGTCATATTTCAAATTACGAGCGCCCGTTGCTCCAAGAAGCTGCGCCACTTTGACAGGCATGGGCTCGGTTACTTCAAACGCATCCACCGTGGCGCCGATCGATGTGCCCCAGGCTAAACCAAGTATCTTTTGGGGAGCCAGGTAGCGTTTGAGCATCAGCGCGCCGGCAGTCCCGAGGGAACGTGTTAGGATCTCGCCGTCTCGGTGGTTTGTGATAACCACATGGATATCCTTGAGCCCGAACTTTTCCTTCAGAGCGCTTTCAAGTTCATGATCAGACTGCAAAGGCCGCTGGACACGGATTTCCACAATGCCGCTTTCGCGGGCTTCGGTCAACATGCGGGAGATCATCGAACGAGTCACGCCAACAGCCTTGGCGATCTCCGCCTGGTTCTTTTGTTCAAGGTAATACATCTCCGCTACATCAGCCAGGAGGCTTGCTCGGTTTTGTAAAGATTTTTTCTCCATGTTTTTTCACTCCCAGGAACCAATAATTCACAAAAGTGAAGAAAATTTCACATATGTGAAGTATAGGGAGTTCGATACCGCTTGTCAACTAGTTTCAGAAAATCAGGATAAATGTCATACTCTGTCATGGATTCGGGCGGATCGCCATTATGACCATATCCCCAGCGATCATCTTTAATGTTCCAATGGATAAAGTGCCCCGCATCCTTCGGGACCTGGACCTGCTCCCACCTCTGAAAGTTTATCCACGCCTTGGCGGCAAGCCGTTAACCGGATGTGATTCCCCACGATACGGACTTTCATGCACCGTAATATTTCCACGATTGGAAAGCAGAGCCATACAGCCTGTCATATTCAACGCTGTGTAACGAAAGGTAAATACAATTCCTCGAAGCCATTCTTGTACAAAACAATACTATCACCACCAATTTTTAATCTGGCTCTTAAATCAACTCGTACAATTTCAAAGTTCATCATCATTACTGTTAGACCACTTATTTAGAGGTGCAAAATGGAAGTCAATTCCCTATTTTCGGTAAATCTATTGGTTCTCGCTTTGATCATATTCATCCCAGCATTATTCATATTAGCTTTCAGCAAGAATCAGTCCCTTGTTCCAGCCCCCAAGGAACGCGATTTTGGTTCGGCACTGGCGGAATGGGCACAGCAGAGAGGATTGCAGTATGCGCCTCACCATGTCCATGTCATCAGCGGTGTCTATAACGATCGCTGGTTTGCCATCGGAACTTCGAATGAAGAAAACGCTCTTCGGATCCGTATGCGAGTTCATAATCCGCACCGGACGAACCTGCAAATTTTTGGAGATTGGCTGGAAGACAGCGGTGTGATCGCGTTTGTCAATCGGTTTCGCATCTACACCACCCCTTCCGGCTTGAGCGAGACGCTCTTTGACACAAATACCCGCCTACGAGACTCCTTATTGAATTTCCCAGGGCTGCGCGCTCGCTTTGATCTGTTCTCAGACCCCCAAGATCCCAATCACCTGCATTATTCCCTGCTTACAGACCTACCCGGAGTGGACACGCTCGAAGCGATCATGGCATCCCTCTGCCGGTTTTGTGAAGCCTTTGAGCAGCAAGTTACTTCAACCGCAATGCATAAGCCAGTTCCTTGATCCCTGAAAATACCCAGGTTGGCTGAATTGGACTGGAAGCCAGTGCCGCGGCAGTGGAAACTCCACTAAGCACCAGGATCGTTTTGAGTCCCAGGCGCTGGGCACCGAGAATATCGGTGTCAAACCGGTCACCCAGTGAACCTGTCTCATCCACATTGAGCTGCATTCGTTCCATTGCGATCTTGAACATCCAATTCTCCGGCTTTCCCATGATGAGAGGTTGACATTCCGAACCTGCCGCGATCGCAGCGAGGATCGCGCCGCCACCCGGCACCATGCCTTCGGATGTGGGATAAGCCACGTCGGGGTTGGGTCCGATGAATTCTGCTCCCGCACGAATAAGCAGAGTGGCTCGCTTGAGCATTTCATAAGTCAGTTGCCGGTCCAGTGTTGCGACGACGGCATCCACGCCCGAATCTGCCAGGGTAAATCCCGCCTTGGAGATCAAATCCTTGAGCGGAGCCTCCCCAACCACATGGACACGACTCCCGGCGGGGTATTTCAACCGCAAATATTGGACCGTGGCGACTGACGCTGTAACGACCTGCTCAGGCTGTACGTCAATACCAAATTTCCCGGCTTTATGCGCGAATCCTTCCGGTGTCTGTGTATTATTATTCGTAGCCAGCACAAACTTGATCTTGCGTTGCCCGAGGACATGAAAGAACTCATGTAACCCTGGCAGGGGAATATCTCCCTGCCAGAGCACGCCATCCATGTCGATAACCAAGCCTTTTAAATTATAGAGTTCTTCAAGATCGTTGGTTTGTGTCATTTGCATTCAGTTCATCCTTTTTGGGGGCGATTTAATAGAACCAAGCTTATCGGTTGAAATCGATCGTGTAAAAAATATTCCACTCAGAAAGAGTAGAAGTCCTCATTGCTCCTTTAGGGTCTCTTTTCCGGCTCCAATCGTCTTGTCGCCTTGTTGGATCAATGCGACATAATCGATCAACACTTCGATAGAAGGCCCGGCACTCCGCATGCATTTGATGAATTCGACCCGCCGTAGGTCGAGTTCGGTGTAAGCCCGGATGCAATTCCTGTTTCGATGCGCAGGCGGAATGAGTCCAACATGCTCGTAATAGCGAAGCATATCTGTTGAAAGGCTGTATGGCTCACAACCTGCCATGATCTTCAAATTTCGTCTTGAACAGGAGTCTAACACTTGGAGGCGCATCCAAGTCAAGGGATTCCGATGAGAGATTAACTGATATTTTTATGGAAATAATGGAGCTGATTTGGATGCCCCCTCCTGCGCGGTTTGGTCGCGCTTGCGAATGGATTCACTAGTTTCACCCAGCCGGTCGCCGCTGAGTTTTTCATAGTCCACTCGTGGAACTTCGATATGGATGTCGATGCGGTCAAGGATGGGACCGGAGATGCGTTTGATATTTGGTCACCTCGGCAGGCGCGCAGGTGCCGGCTTTTTGCGAATCGCCATAAAATCCGCAGGGGTAGGGGGCACAATCGGACCAAGGTTTCAATCATGTAAGCTGAGTTTGGAATTGTGCTTCGAAAGGAACAATACTTGAAACTGGCGCACGCTTATTGCATCTTTTTGAAGAAATTGTTCCATTAATTTCGTGTATAATGCGCAAAATGTCAGCCAAAACGCGCTCACTCGCGACAGAGACTGAACTAACATCCAAAGCGTCCCTCACTGACGAAGAAAAGCTTCAACTCGTCGCCAAAGTCTCCGCAGATGCCATCTACGATTGGGACATCGTAGAGAGTTTGACACGCTGGAACCACGGGTTGAATACCTTGTTTGGCTACGAAGGTGATAGCGTGCAGACACATGTCTGGTGGGAGGAGCGGGTACATCCCGATGACAAGGATAGGGTGGTGGAGAGCGTTCGCAATGCGCTAGTGCAAAAAGCCAATTACTGGACAGATGAATACCGTTACCGCCGCGCAGATGGAAGTTATGCTTTCATCGTTGACCGCGGCTTTTTCATTTATGACGAGAACAAGAACCCGCTTCACATGATCGGTGCGATGGTGGATATTACCAGCCGTGTCAATCTTGCAGAGGTACAGGCACAAAGTGCCATCGAGGAACGTCAACGCCTCGCGCGTGACCTGCACGACTCTGTCACTCAAACTTTATATAGCATGATGCTTCTCGCCGAAGCCACCCACCGCCTCGCCAAAAGCGGACAAATGGAACCAGTTGTTGCGCAATCCAAAAGATTGGGCGAGCTTTCACAGCAATCCTTGAAAGAAATGCGCCTGCTGTTGTTCGAGTTACGTCTGCCGACTTTGGAAAGTGATGGGCTGGTGAAAGCCATCCAGAAGAGGCTTGAAGCAGTGGAAAAACGTGCGGGTGTTGAATCAACTTTGAGTGTGGAAGAAATCGAGCGTCTGCCTGCGTTGGTCGAGGAAAGTTTGTTCCATATGACGCATGAGGCGTTGAATAATTCTCTCAAGCATGCCGCCGCGAGCAAAGTGAACGTGTCACTCAAAAGCGTGGATGGCAGAGTTGAGTTGGAAATACAGGATAACGGCAAAGGATTCGATGTCGCTACCGCACAGGATAACGGCGGGATGGGACTTGTCAATTTACGAGAACGCGCTGAAAAATTGAACGCGGAATTGCGCATAAAGTCTGAGTTGGAAAAAGGCACACGGATAAAAATTGTGGTTCCCATAAAGGAGACGAAACATGACGGATAAACTTCGTATCTTTATCGCCGATGATCATGCCATTGTGCGTGAGGGACTGCGCTCCCTGCTCGCCACAGAACCTGACCTGGAATTGGTCGGCGAAGCGAGTGACGGTGTCCAGGCTGTGGACAAAGTCCACGCGCTAAAACCAGACGTGACCCTGCTCGATCTGATAATGCCGCGCATGGATGGCGTGGAAGCCATTACTGAGATCAAAAAGAATTGGCAGGATGCAAAGATCATTGTACTCACGTCCTTTTCGGATGATGAAAAGGTTTTCTCCGCGATCCGAAGCGGCGCGTTGGGATATTTGCTCAAAGAGTCGTCGCCTGATGAATTGTTGAAAGCCATTTACAGCGTTTCGCGTGGAGAGGGATTCCTTTCGCCGAGCATCGCATCCAAGGTGATGCGTGAGATCAACCAACCGCCGAAACTTCCGCCGACAGAAAGTCCGCTGACGGAACGTGAGGTGGAAATTTTGCAACTCGTCGCTCAAGGACTCACTAACGATGAGATCGCCGAGAAATTGGTCGTGAGCGAGCGAACTGTCCGCACACACGTGAGTAATATTCTGGCAAAACTCCAACTGGCAAACCGCACCCAAGCCGCGCTGTATGCTTTGAAAGAAGGGCTGGCATCCTTATGAAACCACAGCAGGTGGAAAAATGCCAAAACTGAATCAACTATTTCAGTTACCCGATGGGCGCAGACTCGCATTCGATGAATACGGTGTTTCGAATGGGAAACCGCTCTTTTACTTTCACGGCTCACCCAGTTCGCGCATTGAATGTAGGCTGTATGTGGATGAAGAATCACTGCAGCGACTCGATATCCGTTTGATCGCTGTTGACCGCCCAGGGATGGGGATGTCTGATTTCCAGCCGAAGCGCTGTATATTGGATTGGGCAAAGGATGTCGTTGCATTAGCGGATTTTTTGAAGATCGAGCGGTTCGGCATCCTTGCCTATTCGCTTGGCGGTCCCTACGGGCTGGCGTGTGCCTTTGCCATTCCGCAACGCCTGACGAAAGTGGGCATCGTGAGCGGGGTGGCGTTGTTCACAGAACCCGAGTTGGTAAAGAATATTAATGAAGGGACTCGCAAGTTCCTGACCATGCCGCGTGAAAAGCCCTGGCTCTCGCGTTTGTTCTTGTGGGCGGCATTAGACGTGATGCCGCGGCTTGCGCCGAACCGATTTGTTTCGCAAGCCGATTCACTTTTACCTGCGCCCGACCGCCCAATTGTCGCCACAGACCCAGTATTTCAAAAAGGATTTATCAAGATGGTTCAGGAAGCGTTGAAGCAGGGAACACGCGGCGCACATCACGAATCCCTGCTTACTGTCACGGATTGGGGATTCCGCTTGCAGGATGTAGGCGTTCCTGTTTTGCTCTGGCATGGAGGAGCGGATCAAAACATCCCCGTAGAGATGGCTCATTTTGCTGCAACAGCCATCCCGAAGTGCGAAGCGAAATTTTATCCAGAAGAGGGACATCTATCGCTTTTCAAAAAGCATGCGGAGGAGATCATGCACACAGTGGTGAGTTAGAACTACTTACGTCATTTGTCGTATCAGAGACTGCTCAAAAGGCGGTCTTTTGTTTTAGGAGGAATCATCCACATTGCCGATGCGGTTGGAGCGTGAAGCATGTATCGTAGGCTCAACTTTATACATAAGGAGAGCCAAATCATGTTACGCACAACTGCATCCCCGAAAATAAAATCGTCCATATTGAAACAAAGTCCAATTTGGATGGGCCTCGCCGCAATCCTCCCTGCTATTGGAATTGCCGCATTGAACGCTGAGAAGATCATAAACTCATTTGCCGCACTGAATCGCGTCCTGCCGTGGGGATCGCTGGGCGGTGCGCTACTTGTCTTCGGTTTGCGTCTTGCAGACGTTCCCATTGGAACTTTGAAAACCGTGTTGATGGTGCGAGGTATGCGGACGTGGGCAACTTTACTCGGCTTGCTCGAGGTTACGATCTGGCTCATAGCAATGGGGCGTGTCATGGGACAACTCGACAATCCGTGGAATATTGCTGGGTATGCATTGGGATATTCGGCTGGCACATGGTTGGGAATGTGGATCGAAAGCCGTTTGGCATTTGGCTCGGTCGAAGTGCATACGATCTCACTGACAAAAAGCGCTGAGGTCGCAGAGGTTATCCGTGCGGCGGGGTATGGAGTGACGCAGTTTCAAGGACATGGCGACTCGGGCGCGGTAAGCATTGTCGGTACCATTGCCGAACGCAAACATCTCGATGGTCTGCTGAAACGCATCCATGCTGTTGACCCGAATGCCTTCGTCACCGTGGATGATACAAGGCAGGTGGTGGGTGGTCATCGCCCGTAGTAGATCGGCTAAGACATTTGTCGTACTGAAGACCGCTGAAGAAGCGGTCTTTTGTTTGATGCGGTTCACGTCACTCCGCCGATGTGGAAAGGCAGGGGAAAACGTAAACTCATAACATCAAACCAAATTCAAAAGGAGATTGAAATGAAAACCAAATTGACCACCCTGTTCGTTTTATTGTTCGTTGCTGTGTTGGCTACGGCGTGCGGGACATCTGCACCGCAAGATGAAACGGTATCTGCCTTGTCACAGGATCAGGCTGCCGAGATCCTTGAAAACGCCATGCAAGGATTCCAGAACGGTGACTATGCTGCATGGAGCCGTGACTGGTCTTACAAAATGAAGAACGCCATCCGCGAAGATACCTTCCTGGATTTCCGCGAACAAGTGACTGCTCAATACGATCAGTTCGTATCCATTGATTCGGTCACAATGGAACCTGGGAAGAATCAAGGTTATGTACGCTGGGTTGCAACATGCACTTTCGATAAGGGACAGATCAGGATGAACTTCTCTTTCCCCGATGACGATGTCGTGATCGAAGGTGTGTTCCCTGAGGCAGTGGAATAAATCAATCGAAACAGAATCAGATCAAGCGCTTGTGCTGAGCTAGTCGAAGCGTCCGAAGTTTTCTTCACTTCGGACGCTTTCTTATAAACAGGAGAATACGTCATTTGTCGCAGCCCAAATCCGAGCATCCGCCGATGTGGATGTCGCTCGCAATACGTAAGATGGGAGCATCACTTTATCTCTGGAGGCAGTCATGAAAAAGACAGACGTTTTAGTCGTTGGTGCAGGGCAGGCAGGATTGGCGATGGGCTATCACCTGCGGAAAACATCGTTTCGCTTTTTGCTGGTGGATGGCGCGTCACGTGTCGGAGATAGCTGGCGTCGCCGTTACGACTCGTTGAGCCTCTTCACGCCGCGCGCACTCAGTTCCCTGCCCGACCTGCCGATCCAAGGTGATCCGCAGGGTTACGCCTCCCGCGATGAATTCGCCGATTATCTCGAAATGTATGCCAAACACTTCAACCTTCCCATCGAGATGAATACAGGTGTACGAAGGCTCGAGCGCAGGAACGGTCATTTTGCCGCGACCAGTTTCAATGGTCAGGAAATCGAGGCGGAGATCGTAGTCCTTGCCAATGGAGGGTTTCAAAAGCCCATCATCCCAATAATGTCAAAGAATCTATCGGGTAATATCCAGCAATTCTCCGCAGAAAGCTACAAGAACCCTTCACAAATTCCTGCAGGGGCTGTGTTGGTCATCGGCGACGGCGCCACAGGACGTGACATCGCCAGTGAATTGGCAGGGACGCATACGGTGTACCTTGCCACGGGTAAGCCGCGTCGCCTCATGCCCGAACGGATTTTGCGATTCAGCATGTGGTGGTGGCTGGAAAAATTGGGTTTTCTGACTGCGCCCACAGACAGTTTCATCGGACGAAAGCTGCGCGCGATGGATTCCTTCCCAAACCGCGACAGGGATCTCCCTGCACTGAAGCGCAGAGGTATCAAGGTCATGCCAAAAGCAACTGATGCTGACGGGAACAAAGTGACCTTTGCCAACGGCGCAAGCATTTCTGTGAACAGCGTCATTTGGGCGATCGGTTACCGTGACGATTCGGACTGGGTAGCCATCCCTGAAATAAAGGATGCACACGGAAACTTCATTCACCAACGCGGTATCTCGCCTGTGAGAGGTCTGTATTTCATAGGTCGTCCATGGCAGACTTCACGCGCCTCCGCGATCATTCACGGCGTGGGCAGGGATGCGGGCATGATCCTGAACGAGATCGCAAGCAATAACTGAATACGTCATTTGTCACAGTCCGAATCCGAGCATCCGCCGATGTGTCGTCGAGGTGAAAAGGATATTCTTGGAGCATGAAACAGAACATTGAAATCCTCATTGTGACCCGCTCGGTCGTTTTGCAACAGGGACTTGGCGCATTGTTGGAATCACTGCCAGCCATCACCAGCGTCAAGGCGATTCGAGACGTGGCAAATGCTTACACATGGATCGAAGCGCATCAGCCAAAGATCGTTTTGCTGGATGCAATTCTGGCAGGGAATCATCCCGAAGTGGAGCTGGAGAAGATCCATTCCCTCTCTCCTGTAACACAACGTGTGCTTCTCGTGGACGATGTGCAGGATGTAAATCTTATGCCCCCCAATGCAGAAGCGATCTTGATCAAAGGCATTTCGCCTTCTGCGTTGACTGCTATCGTGACTAATTTATTGTCAGAAAAAGGAGATGAACATGAACACAATGACTCAAACGAGTACGACCAGTCCGTTCGGTGAAGTGTGGGGCAACTGCAACTTTCGTCTCTTGTGGATTGGCGAAGGTATCTCGGTGCTCGGTGACCATTTCTACATGATCGCCCTGCCGTGGCTCGTCCTGCAATTGACAGGCGACTCACTTGCGATGGGAACCGTGCTGGCACTCTCGGCAATCCCACGTGCCTTGCTGATGCTGGTTGGCGGCGCATTCACTGACCGCTTCTCGCCGCGCTCGCTCATGCTGGCATCGAATGCAGCCCGCTTTGTGTTGGTTTCCATACTCACGATACTGGTGTTCACGAACAGCGTTGAGATGTGGATGCTCTACACCCTTGCCATCCTCTTTGGTGTGGCAGATGCGTTCTTCTATCCCGCGCAGAGTTCGATGGCTCCGCAACTCGTGAAGAAGGACCACCTTCAAGTTGCCAACTCGCTCATCCATGGCACGATGATGTTGACCATGCTGGCAGGTCCCGTGTTGGCAGGCTTGCTCATCGCCACCCTCGGCGACGGTCACACTGAATCAGCGAACATGCAGGGCATCGCCGCCGCATTCGGTCTCGACGCACTGACCTTCCTCGTTTCACTCATCACACTCATCTTCATCAAAGCACTGCAAAACGAATCCACCGAAGCGGGCGAGAACATTCTCGAATCGATCCGCTCAGGTTTGAACTTTGTCTGGAACGATATTCCCTTGCGTGCCTTTTTCTTCGTGGTCGCCGCGGTCACCTTTTTCTTCAACGGACCCTTTAACATCGGCGTGCCCCTCCTTGCCGACACACGCTTCCCCGAAGGCGCAGTCGCTTACGGCACGATCCTTTCCACATGGGGTGCAGGCTCACTTATCGGCATGGCACTCGTAGGTATGTTACCTCGCCCAAATCCCAAGCGCATGGGCACTGTGCTCCTCAGCCTCGTCAGCGTAATGGGTATCGGTCTCGCACTCCTCGGCGTTTCGGCATCCACGCTTATCGCCGCCGTTATCGGTCTTGTGCTCGGCACCGTCAACGGCTACATCAACGTCTTCTTCACCACCTGGGTACAGAGCCGCGCTCCCAAAGCCTTCATCGGTCGCCTGATGTCACTGCTGATGTTTTCCAGCACAGGTCTCTTCCCAGTTTCGATGGCGCTTGCTGGAGCCGCCAGCCGCCTGGATGTGACTCTGCTCCTCACCGTCTCTGGCGCGATCGTTGCTCTGCTTGGACTCGTGATGACATTGAATCCGACTGTCCGCTCGATGGAACCTGCTTATATAGCAACGGTGGTCGAGTAGTCCTGAGCGAAGCGTAGCGAAGTCGAAGGACGTATCGAGACCACACCTTAGAATCTGATGTTTACTTGACATGACTGGTCTCGATACGGGCTATCGCCCTACTCGACCAGCGAATAAGAAAGGAAATACGACATGAACCTCTCGCCTCTTTTCTGGACTTTTATCCTGCTCGCCGTTTCGATCAGCCTTTTCCTCACCTTGGTATCTCGCGCCAAATCCCGCCTCAAGCGACAATATCCACCCATCGGACAGATGGTTGATATCGGCGGCTATCGCCTGCACATGCATGTCGAAGGCGAAGGAACTCCCACCGTCATCCTCGACTCAGGCGCAGGTGGAATCGGACTCTCATGGGAACTCGTCCGCCCCGCCATTGCCAAAGTGGCACGCATCGTCACCTATGACCGAGCTGGTCTCGGCTGGAGTGACCCAGGTCCCAAGCCCCGCACCGCTGATATGATGGCTGAAGAATTGCACACCATGTTGATAAACGCAAATATCGAATCACCATACCTTCTCGTTGGTCACTCGCTTGGTGGGGTTGTCGCCCGTCAATTCGCGGCGAAGTATTCGAGTGCAGTTGCGGGACTCGTAATGGTGGATTCCGCGCACGAGCAACAGATGAAACACCTCCCCGAAGCCTTGGTCAAGATGGTTGACTCGATGAAAGGCATGTTCACCGTGATGAAGTTGATGAGCAAACTCGGTCTCTTCGCCCTCAAACCCAACCTTGTTCAGATCGGCGATAACGGAAAACTTTCCAGTGAGTTGGTCGAGCAAATGCAAGGTGTGATGGCATCCAGTGACAGCCATGCCGAAGCATTGATCGCCGAATCTGAAAGTGTCTACGCGGCACAGACTCAACCTGTATCCACGCTTGGCGATATACCTCTCACCGTCATCAGCCACGGGCAACTGGATGAGCACGCTGTCCCGCCAAGTCTCGGTCAGCAGGTACGCGACGAGTACGAAACCGCTTGGCAAAAGCTTCAAGCGGAGATCATGTCCCTGTCAACTCGAGGCAGGCGTATCGTCGCAGATAGAAGCGGACACAACGTCATCTTCGACCAGCCTGAGATCATCATCGAGTCCATTTTGGAAATGATAGATACAATTAGAGATATCCAACCTGTAGCTGTAACTGAGGAGATGAGCCATGTTTAACCTGGTTGAGCCGTATCAAAAACGTCCAATCCGCTTTTTGGAGTTATGGGAAAAGGATGGCTGGCGTTTGAAAGTGTACAGCCTCGCGTATCAAACGCCGCTGGCTCGTCCACATGTGGTGGAAACATCCAAAGCAATTTTATGGAAACATTTGCAAGATGTTGCGAAAGATAAACCGCATTACAACGTCGGCTTTATTGGCGTCAATGACGGGCGCGGCGCGGTCTTTGCCTTCGTCGATTTTTGGGCGGACGAGAACGAACTACACCACCACGTCTTTGTCTCCCCGAAGGATAAAGTGGAAAAGCTGGAATATAAAACGCCGACGGGTTTAACCGCCTGCGTCTGGGATGTGGCACTGCTCGCCTTCGAACGTCAAGCCTGGGTGGATACGATGCTGAATAATCCGAATGGAACAAGCATCGAGCAGTATCTGTCCACGCGGATGAATGAGGATGTGTAGGTAATTATCAACAAGTTACCCCATCATTATTTTTGGACGGTACTGCAGCGCCTCCGCCAGGTGCGCGGACTGGATCTCCTCACTCCCGGCTAGGTCTGCAATCGTGCGCGATAACTTGAGAATGCGGTGATAAGCACGCGCTGATAACTGTAACTGACTCATTGCCGCCCGCATCAGGCTTTGTCCTTCGGGTTGGAGCTGGCAAAATTGCCGCACTTCGCCGATGCGCATGTCGGCGTTGCAGACGATGTCGGTGGAGTTGGTGAAGCGCTGGTTTTGAATATCTCGTGCGGTTTGGACGCGCTTGCGGATCGCTTCACTGGTTTCGCCCAGCCGGTCGCCGCTGAGTTTTTCATAATCCACTCGTGGGACTTCGATATGGATGTCGATGCGGTCGAGGATGGGACCGGAGATGCGCTTTTGATATTTGGTGACAACAGCCGGGGCGCAGGTGCAGGGCTTTTGCGAATCGCCGAAGAATCCGCAGGGACAGGGATTCATGGCGGCGATCAATTGAAAATTTGCAGAGAAGGTCAGCGAGCCTTTGGCGCGGCTGATGGTGACGACTTTATCTTCCATCGGCTGGCGCATGACTTCGAGGACGCGCGTACCGAATTCGGGGAATTCATCGAGGAAGAGCACGCCGCGATGGGCGAGGGAGATCTCGCCGGGCTTGGGGATGTTCCCGCCGCCGACCAGACCGGCATGGGAGATGGTGTGATGCGGCGCACGGAACGGACGATGTTTGAGGAGCGGGGTTCCAGGTGGAAGTTGATCTGCCACCGAGTAAATGCGGGTGACATCCAATGATTCTTCGATGGACATCTCGGGCAGAATGCCGGGCATGGCACGGGCTAATAACGTTTTGCCCGCTCCGGGCGAGCCGACCATCAAACAGTTATGCCCGCCTGCCGCGGCGACTTCGAGGGCGCGTTTGACGTGCTCCTGTCCTTTGATCTCGGCGAAGTCTGTGGGGGTGAAGAGCGGATCGGGGATGTCTGCGCTCGAGGGGAGATAAGGCTCGATGAAACTGCGACCCGCTAAATGGTCATAAAGATGCGCAAGCGATTTGACGGGATAAACTTCCAGGTCAGGGATCAAAGCCGCTTCGCCCGCATCCACTTCGGGGACGAACATCCGCTTGAATCCATTGGCGCGGGCGGCGGCTGCCATGGGAAGCACGCCGCGCGTGTGACGGACGATGCCGTCGAGCGAGAGTTCACCGACGAACATGGCGCCGTCGATGACATCCTGAGGAAGAAACCCGGCGAGGATGACGACACCCAGTGCAATGGGCAGGTCGTAGGCGGGACCTTCCTTGCGGATGGCGGCGGGGGAGAGGTTGACGACGATGCGATGACGCGGAAAATTTAGACCGGCATTTTTGACTGCGGTCTGGACACGTTCGCGGCTTTCTTGCACGGCCGCATCGGGTAAGCCGACGATGATGACTGCTGGAAGACCGTTGGTGTAATCTACTTCCACTTCAACGATCACGCCTTCAAGTCCCACCACGGCGCAGGAATATACGCGGGAAAGCATGGAGTGATTTTATCAGATAGAGGTACAAACAAAAAGAGCCGGGTAAACCACCCGACTCTCTTCTCGTCGCTTGTTGCCTGTTTAGTCCAGCAGGTTCGCCGGAATGTTGCCGCCGTTCTCGGCGATCTTCTTTAGAACGGTCTTGTGCAGCCAGACGTTCATGCGCGCAGAGTCGCTCATCTGGTCGGCGGGGCAGCCGAGTTCCTTGGCGAGTTCTTCGCGGGCTTCGCGGCTGCTGTCGATGTCGAGCAGTTTGAGCAGGTCCACGATGGAGACCTTCCAGTTGAGGTCCTTGCCCGCGGCTTTCGCTTCGAGCTGGGAAACCACGTCCACCTCGGAGATCGCGGCGGCTTTCGCGGGAGCGTCGGCGTCATCGCGTTTGATGGTTGCGGCTCTCGCACCCGCGCTGGCGGCGGGTTTGGTGTCGGCAGCTTTCGCGGCAGGCTTGGCGGCTGCGGCAGGCGCCGCGGCGGCGGGCTTCACTTCCTCTTTCTTATCCTTGCGGAGCCCAAGTTTTTCGAGAATAGTATTGAAGAGACCCATGACAAAAATCCTTTCGATGATTAGGTTGAAATACAAACAGGAGGGGAAACATCCTCCCGATGCCTGAATAAATTATAACCGTTTCTACAGGCATCATGTTAAATGATAGTAGATCATTTTTAACGGGATGGGAATAGTACGCGAGATTGATAAATGAATTCAGCGCGCCGCGCTATAATGCGCGCATGGAAAATATTAAACGACAACTCTGGACGCGCGACTCTTCCATTTTGCTGGGCGGGTTTTTCGTCACCATCCTTCTTATCGTTTACATCTGGTGGCCCCTCGCCGAGGAATATCTCGTCCTCGTGGATTGGGAAGGCGAGTGGTGGCGTTACATGGACTGGCTGCTGCTGGGCATTTTCCTTTTCATGTCTCTGACCATCGTGGCGAAAGCGAATCTCAAAACCGACGTGTTGATCGTCTTCGTCGGCATCTGCGGCGGGCTGGCAATAGAATCCTGGGGCACGCAGACCAACCTCTGGCATTATTACACCGCCGAGCGTCCGCCGCTGTGGATCATCCCCGCCTGGCCCATCGCGAGCCTGTCCATTGACCGAATTGCGCGGACTCTGGATTGGGGGATTCGAAAATTAGAGGATCAGACTCAATCTCCAATTCACCAATCTCTACTCTCTGCTTTTTATTGGATCGTTTTCGCATCTTTCCTGACCCTGATGCTGGTCTTTGTCTCCCCAACCTTCGACAAGTCCTATACCTTGCTCTCGCTCCTGTTGTGCGTTCTGCTGATCCTCACGCCCAAGAACCATCGTTTCGCCCTGCTGACGTTTCTCGCCGGGGTAGGCTTGGGCTACTTCCTTGAGTTGTGGGGCACGACCCGTCAGTGCTGGACGTATTACACGTTCGAAACGCCTCCGTTCTTCGCGGTCCTTGCGCACGGCATGGCGGCTGTCGCTTTTTGGCGGGCGGGGTTGTTGGTGAAAATGGTGGGGGAGAAGGTGGTGCGTGGAAGGCAGTGGGTGGTGGGTAGTGAACAGTGAATAGTAATCAGTGAATAGTGATCAGTTCGGTGATGACGAAATCCGTGAGGTGAGAGCCTTGCGGATTTTTGATTTGCGCAGATTGGCGGACCAACTTTCAGCGACAAAAACACCCCAGAAAACCGTATCAAGAAAGGGTCAAGAATGAGGCGGAAGTGACATTCCACACCTTGACCGGCGGAAAATTTCCCCTATAATGTGACCAGTCGGTCATATGACCTGGAGGTCACATTTGCCCAAGCAGACTTTCCTCAATCTCCCTGAAGAAAAACGCAACATGATCGTCAATGCCGCGATCGACGAGTTTGCGGAGTACGGTTTTGAATCCGCGTCCATCAACCGCATCGTGGCGAACAGTGACATTTCGAAGGGCAGCTTCTATCAGTATTTCGAAGACAAGCGTGACGTGTTCATGTACCTGCTTGCGGTGCTGGAGCGCGAGAAGATGGAATACTTCAAAGGCAAGCATCCGCCGAGCAACAACATGGATACGTTTCAATATTTCCGCTGGATGATCAAGGAAGGTATGAAGTTTAACTCTGGCTACCCTGATCTTGTACAAGCCATCAGCCGCGTGATGTTTGGGGAAGGGTTGTATTACCAAAATTTCAACCACGTCCGCGAGCGTTCTACGCAGGGGTTGCGAGCGATGATTCAGCAAGCCATACAGAACGGCGAAGTGGACCCCAGCGTGGATGTGGATTTGGCGGTGATGATCATCGAAACGTGGAGCAACGCCATCAGTAATTATATTTTGCAGGAAGGCATGAAGCAAAAGGATATTATGAAGTGGGTGCGTTCGACGAAGACCCAGGAAAAAATAGACAAACTGTTGTACGTAATGGAGTATGGTTTGCGTAAAACAGAATCCGAATTTAC
>CAYJPO010000069.1:0-25236 GCA_964372045.1 uncultured Anaerolinea sp. | reverse complement strand
CGTGGGCTGGGGGCTTACATGATCGTCCGCGCAAAGAATCTCTCCATGCCGTAAAATGCCGCTAATGCCCGGCACTTTGTATTTGTATAAGAAATAACTGTAATTCTCGCCTCAAAAATCAATAAAGTCAACAGGAAGTGTGATCAAATCTTTTGTATCCATTCTCCTTCATGAAGTCGCAACTGGTGATTCTGAGTTCGAGGTTGTCATCTTTGTTTCAACGTGGAGCATGGGCTTAACAGATGGCAAGAAACGGCTTGCGTTGATAAAACACTAAGTGCGGCGGATCCGCCGCATTTAGTGTTAAATTCGTTTCATCCGCTAATGGCAATAGAAAATGATCCTACAATCAACTGCGTATGGAACGGAGTATACATTGAAAACACATAAACACTATTTCAAAATTATCCTTACAGTCCTAGGTCTCGCATTCATTCTAACCGCATACAATCCCGTCCACGCCCAAACAGCCCGGATTCTCTTCGCAGTCATCGGCGACTATGGCATCGTGGGCCAGCCTGCTGCGGATGTGGCGAGCCTGGTCAAGAGTTGGAATCCGGATTTCATTGTCACCACCGGGGATAACAACCAAAATGACAGACCGTACGAAATGGATGACAATATCGGGCAGTATTATCACGAGTATCTAGTCAATTACAAAGGGAAATATGGAGAGGGCTCGCCAACCAGAAGGTTCTTTCCCTCTCCTGGAAACCATGACTGGGCGGGAGATGGGCTAAAGTCATATCTGGAATATTTCGATCTGCGCACGCACCAGCGATATTATGATTTCGTCCAGGGACCCGTCCATTTTTTTATGCTTGATAGTGATCGAAATGAACCGGATGGAGTGGATGCAAAATCAGAGCAGGCGATCTGGTTAAAGAAAGCCTTAGCTGCATCTACATCGTCTTTCAACGTGGTCGTATTTCATCAACCGCCGTACACATCCGGCTGGCATCGTTCTTCCGAATACATGCGCTGGCCCTTCAAAGAGTGGGGCGCGGATATTGTCCTTTCCGGGCATAATCATCTATATGAACGTTTGTATGCTGGCGGATTGCCTTATATCATCAATGGTCTTGGTGGCGCGGAGATCTATAAATTCGAAACGGTGATCCCCGAAAGTTTAGTGCGCTTCAATCAGGATCATGGCGCGATGCGGGTGGAAGCAACCAACGCCTATATGAAATTCCAGATGTTCACACGAACCGGTTTGCTAGTGGATGAGTACATCATCGGTCAGGGCTACCCGACAGTTTCCTCTGTTTCTCTGGCAGGGTCCTCCCCGACAAATACAAGCGAGCTTGTATTCCAAGTCGTTTTTTCAGAAGCGGTCACTGGCGTAGATGCCGCAGATTTTGCCGTCAGCTCGAATATCAATGGGGTCGCGATCAATACCGTCAGCGGATCTGGCACCGCGTATCTGGTATCGGTGAATTCCGGCAACGGAGATGGGACCGTGCGCCTGGATGTCATCGATGACGATTCGATCTTGAACGCAACCGGCAGTAATCTGGGCGGACTTGGTACCGGGAACGGAAATTTCTCAAGCGGCGCATCCTATCAAGTGGACAAGTCTGCTCCAACTGTTTTAAGCATCTTACGCACAGGTTCGAGTCCTACAAATGCTGAATTTGTTGAATACGTGGTTACTTTCTCCGAACCCGTTATAGGCGTGGACAATTTTGATTTCAACCTGACAAGCCAGACCGGGGCAACCATCAATAACGTTTCAGGAACTGGAAATAGTTATACAATATCGATAACCACAGGAGTTGGCACAGACCAATTGCGGCTCGACTTTGTTGACAACGATAGTGTCTTAGACCTGGCAGGTAACCAAACCAGCCAGGGATTCACCGGCGAGGAATATTCAATCGACCGGCTCGCACCAGTCGTGACATCCATTTCACGCGCGGGGCAGGCATCCGATGCCAGCGTGGATTACACCGTCAGTTTTTCAGAACCAGTTACCGGCGTGGATGGAGGCGATTTCCTCCTATCCACGATGAACGGCGCGGTGGTCGAATCTATTTCTGGTTCGGGAAATCTATATACGGTCAGGGTCATTCTAAACCCGGGGAGTGATGTGATCCGGCTTGACTTGAGAGACAATGACAGCATCGTCGATAGTGCGGGGAATAATCTCGGTGGGGCAGGTGCTGGGAATGGTAACTTTTTTGGCGAAACAATACCGATCGCCATAGACACACCGATCGTTACATCCATCATCCGAAGCGGAAGTGAATTTACAAACGCTTCAACCATGGATTTCATCGTCACTTTTTCGGAAACCGTGAATGGCGTGGACATTTCCGATTTCAAGCTGACAGGCGCCACGGATGCCAATATCGTCAGCGTAACGTCTGTCAATCCGTTCTATATTGTCAGCGTAAATTCCGGCTCCACAAATGGACAGCTAAAGCTCGATCTATCTGATAACGATACGATCACAAATTCACAAGGAATACCTCTCGGCGGCACAGGTGTGGGAAACGGGGATTTTATAAATGGCGAGAGTTACACAATTGACAAAACACCACCGCAGGTAACTTCCATCATTCGCGCCGGGAATAACCCAACGATCAACCCAACGGTGGATTTCATTGTCACATTTTCAGAACCGGTCAGCGGCGTGGACTCGACCGATTTTAGTGTGACAACTTCAAACCTCAGTTCGGCCATCGTGAATATTCAAAATGCCAACCCGTTCTATGTGGTTACGGTAAGCACGGGCTTGGGTTCAGGCACGCTACGGCTCGACCTGAAAGATGACCGCAGCATCAGCGACCAGGCTGGGAATTTATTGGCAGGGGATGGCGGTTTTACTTTAGGAGAAGTTTTTTCGCTCGCAAGAATCCCGGTTAATTTTCCAGCCACCACGGTGATAGAAATTTCACGCGGTAACCTGACCAACTCACCCTTGCCAAAATTATCATGGACATCGGTTCGAGGTGCGCTTGCATACGAACTCTTCATTGCGCGTGACACAAACTTTACACAGGTCATCCAAACCTACACCCTAAAAGAGACCAGCCTCATCCCCTCCCAACCGTTGGTGGATGGTACATATTACATGCGAGTCTGGGCATTCAACGCAGATGCAAATCCTGGAAAATTCAGCAAGATCTACTCGTTCACGGTAGACACATCCCCTCCAGCCTCGCCATTACTCACCACCCCGGTCAACAATGCGACCGCACAAAGAAAACCCTGGCTCGGATGGAAAGCGGTATCCGGCGCTGCACAATATGAAGTACAAGTGGATAACAACGCCGACTTTTCCAGTCCGGAATTTAGCACTGCAACAAATAAAGCATCTATACAATCCAAGACCTTGATCAGCAAGCGAATTTATTACTGGCGGGTGCGCGCCAAAGACGCAGCAGGCAACTGGAGCGCCTGGTCGGCAGTTTCCGGATTCACGGTTCGTTAGTGAATTTTTATGATATTTATCTAATATATTGACAAGAAAAAGCCCGGCAGGTATACTGCCGGGTATGAAATCCACGCGAGACAAGATTTTACAGACTTTACTACGGAAACCGCACTCCACGATCAACGATCTCGCAGAGGTTGTTGGTATTAACCCGATCTCTGTCCGGCATCACCTGACCAACCTCCAAATGGAAGGCTTGGTCGAAGCGAAGGAGGAGCGGCACGGTGTCGGTCGTCCGCGCCTGGTCTATGGATTGACCTCGGACGGCATGGAACACTTCCCCACCCGCTACCTGCGCCTGACAACCCGTCTCATTTCACAAATGAAGGAAAGCATGCCCGAGCCGCTTGTCAGCAAGTTGTTCGGTCAGATCGCCGAAGATCTCGCCAACGAGTACGCCAACGACGTCAAAGGCTTGAATATGGAAGAGCGCCTCGACCTGGTCAAGGATCTGCTTGCCCAGGAAGGCTTCACAGTGGAATGGGAAAAGAAGGATGGACAATATCAGATCCACGAGATATCCTGCCCGTACTATCAGATCGGTGTGGCGCACCCGGAAGTCTGTACCGTTGACCAAACTCTGATCTCGAAAATGCTGGCGCTCCCGGCGAACAAAGTCCAATGTATCTTGGACGGGGGCACGCACTGCACTTATGTGGTTCAACCCGCTACGAAGACTAAATAATAAGAGGTAATATGAGCGAATCAGAAATCAAAGAAATCCAGTGGACCCTTCACTCCACGAACCCCGATCTGGTCAAGATCGCCCGCGAGAAGCTCGCGGAAGTGATCGATCCTGAGATCGGCATGACCATCATCCAGTTGGGGTTGATACGGGATGTCGAGCTCGAGAACAATAACAACGTTCGACTCAAGATGATCCTGACCACCCCGTTCTGCCCATACGGTCCTGCCATGATCGAAATGACCAAAGCTAAAGCCGTTGAAGCCTTCAACCTGCCGGTCACGATCGAGATGGGAATGGAAATGTGGGACTTTTCCATGATGGAAGACCCATCCGCGCTCGATTGGGGCATGTACGCATAACAGAATCACACAACCGAAACGAAAAGAGACGCTGTCCAAATTGGGCGGCGTCTCTTTATTTCCAGATCCACTCGTTCTATTCTCTTTTATTCCAGTGCATCACATGCGGCTGTTCGCCTTCGGCAAACCCTGAAATGATGAGCAGGGCATTGGTGACACTGTTCCCTGGGTTCCGCCAGCGATGGCGCAGTTTCGAAGCGAACAAAAGGCTGTCCCCTGCCTCGAGATGATAGATTTCCTTCTCCACGAAATAATCGAGCTGCCCACGCAGGCAAAATACAAATTCGTGACCGGAATGAGAGATCTCGTGCGGACCACTGGATGAGCCGCTCTCCATCGTCAGCATGAACGGTTCCACCCTGCCGGCAAACTGCTCCCCTCCCAACGCCTCGAAAACACCGCGGGTGAATGACATGCGTGTCCGCTCTTCCTGCTTGAGGAATACAACTTGTTTTTTCTCATTTTCCGTATCGAAGAACGCTGTGATGGAAACCCCCATCGCATCCGCCAGCTTGTAAAGGGTGCTCACCGAAGGTGAAGTCTTGCCACGTTCGATCATCGAGAGCGCATTGGCGGAAAGTCCGCTTTTGGCGGCAAGCGCCCGCATGGAAACACCGCGCGCCTCACGTAATTCTCGCAGCCGTGAAGCTACATTAACCGAAACTGCTTCCCGCTGAAACATCATTCTTCCTCCGAAATCAGGCTCGATAAGACTTCAATAGTGAAGCAATAAAACCTGCCGTTTTTTTGCAAAATTATACCCCAAACTAAATGTGACATTAAACGAAAGTTAATATGACACATTCCACTTTTGTACTTTCTTATTATCCAATTCAGGAGGTCATCCCCATCGCATTCTTTGGAGACACGGACAAAGCGCTTCAACCCGACCCGAATGCCGGAGATGACGAATTAGGCTTTATCTTCCCCGTTGTTTTTGGGCAGCCGCTAAGAATCCTGTTGCATAAGGTTTTCATCACGGGAACAGGTCATTTTTCATTAAGGTATACTTGAATTTCAAAACAACATAGATAAGTTTTGGAGGTCCTATGAGAAAGACTCCCTGGCGAATTTTTTCCATTGCCATGCTCACTTTCCTTGTCATCGCCTGTGCGCCGCAAGAGCCCGCCACCCCAACCGTGGACAACATTGGCACGATTGCTGCGGAACTGGCAATTTCCATGCTTACACAAACGGCTGCGGCTGTCACCCCCACTCCACTGCCGCCGACCCTAACTTTTACTCCCGCAGTGACCGACACGCCAACCCTTCAGCCGACGCCCGCCGCAACCGCCTATCCTGAAGTAAATACTAACTCCGCCTGTTATCAGGGACCGGGTGAAACGTATCCGCTGGTCGGGAATATCAGCGTTACAGAGTTAGTGGAATTCGCCGGTGTAGCCCATGTGGAAGGTTGGTATGTGATCTATGACCCGATCTATGGCTCACTGTGTTGGATCCGTTCCGAAAATCTCACCCTTGACCCAAGCTTTGATGTTTCAGCATATCCGACACTTTTTCCGGACTAATATCGTGCCTTTCATGCCGACTGTCACTCTGTTGTAATGCGCTCGAAAATAGGGTTCAGTATAATAACCGGGGAGCCATAAAATGAATGACCTCGAAAAGATGATCGTGGAAGAGATCTCAACCCTGAATGAAATGCGCCTGATCGACGTACTGGGGTTTATTCGATATTTGAAGGCGGAGAAACCGGTCAAACAAAAGTGGGTCGAAGAGTGGTTCGAACATGCGTTGAAATCCATCCACGATCGGTCGGAGGAATTTCAGGTCGCACCTGAACAGATCCGGGTCCGCGCTGCGAACATGCATAAAAAACGTAGTTCCAATGGGTGAAAGACAGCACTATCGCAAATGATAGAATTCATCAACGGACTCCCCCAATGACAACAATACGCACACCAGCCAAGATCATCCCCCGCGCTTTTCCGGGAATCAAACCCGAAGAAGTGCAGGAAATCATCATGAACAGCCAGATAAAAACCTATCCGCCGGGTTCGGTCATATGCCGGGAGGATGCAGTTGAGCGCACGTTCTATATGATCCTTGAAGGGGATTTTGAAGTCACCAAAATCATCAACCACAATGAAATACGACTTTTGAAAACACTCGCCGCCGGGGATTTTTTCGGCGAAATGGCTCTCATCCATAATGCGCCGCGCGCCGCGACCGTCAAATCGCTTTCAAACGCGGTCGTGCTTGAACTCAGTAAGGATGGATTTGACCGGGTTCTCAAGCGCAGCCCGAGTGTGGCAATGGCAATGGTGGCGGAGATCAGCAACCGTCTGCGTCAGAACGACCAGCTCGCCATCGAAGACCTTCGCCTGCGCGCGAGGGAACTTGCAGACGCCTACCAGAAACTTGCCGAGCAAGACCTTGCCCGCAGGGAATTCCTGACCAACATCGCGCACGAACTCCGCACTCCCCTGATGGTCGCCAGCGGATACCTGCATGCGCTCAAAAAGGGGATGCTTACGGGGGAACAACTCGAAAAGTCAGTGGACACCGTCAGCCGCAACGTTGACCAGATCGTAAATCTGACGAATGACATTCTATTTCTTCAAGAGATGGAACTTGTCCTGCCCGATTTCCAGCAGATCCATCTTTCTCAAATTGTCGATAGGATCGTCGCCAAATACGAGAGCAAGGCAAAAGCCAGGAACGTCACTCTCAAGATCGCGGGGAATCGGAACACCTCCCCCGTACAAGGGGATGAAGCCTCACTCGAACGAGCGATCACCGCGCTGGTGGATAACGCCATCAAGTTCAGCGCCCCGCATGGCGAAGTGACCATCCGCTTTACCGAACAAGGCAACCTCGTCAGCGTCAGCGTGGAAGATCACGGCATCGGCATCGACCCAATGATACGTCCCCGCATCTTCGACCGATTCTTCCACCTCGAAAAAATCGGAGAGGAACTATACAGCGGACTTGGGATCGGGCTCTCCATCACCCGCCAGGTGATCCAGCAACACCGCGGCACACTCGATGTGGTAAGCGAACCCGGCAAGGGAAGTACGTTTACGATCTCGCTGTTGAAGTGGAAATAAACTAAACAAAGTGCCAAATTCGAAAAGCATCCGACTCGATCCTGGAGAAGTGAATGCCCGCCAGAACACTACGCAGACTGCTCATCATTGCCGCCATAGCCGTCACAGTCATAGCCTGCAGCCCAAAGAATAGATCAGCAGACCCAGTCATGCCAACTATGCTGGCTCCATCTGATGAAGCAGGACAAGCAGCCAGCATTCCCACCACAGGCGGGTTGTGTGACAACATCCTATTCCCGGTAAAACAAGGCGCATCGTGGATGTATTACAGCACCGGCGGACCAAACGGGGATTTTGCCTACTCTGATACGATCACAGAAGTCAGTGCGGATGGATTTATCCTTACCTCACAATTTTCGAACCTGACACTCTCCCAAAAATGGATGTGCAGTACAGAAGGGCTAACCGCCTTGCAATTAGGCGGTGGAACAGCCGCCAGCGTTTCGATGCAAAATTTGATCCTGGAATTCGATGTTCTCGAAGTGAAGGGCATCAGCCTGCCAAGAGAGGTCGCATCCGGCATGACATGGCAGTATGACATTTCGCTGGTTGGAGCCGTTGCTATGCCCGGAGGAGAGAAACAATCCCCCGGCACTTTTTCTCTCGCAATGCAGGAGCTTGGTCAAGAGTCGCTCACCGTTCCTGTGGGCACGTTCGACACGGTCAAGATGCAAGCTACGTTCAATGCACAGATCAACGCAGATTTTCAAGGCAGCCCGGTACCCTACGCTGTGAACGGTTCGAGCATCATTTGGTACGCTCCGGGGGTCGGCTATGTTAAATCCATCGAGAACATAGATTTCAGCGGGACGACTTTCACAACGACGACGGAATTGCAATCGTATAACATCCCCTGACAAAAAACAACGCCGCCCAATTTAGGCGGCGGTTCTTATTCTGCAAATACAACCTTCAAATTTCCAGCTTCGTAAAACGATCTGGCGGAAAAGGGCGGATCGACGCGTGTCGAACGATGGATGCGTTCCATCAATACAGGCAGGTCTTCCACAACGGGAAGAAGAGCCAGCGCATCCATCCGGACCCATTCAACACTGCCCTCTTTCGAAGCCTTAACCTCTCCTTGAGGGTTTTCACCGATCACAACAAAAAGACAGATCCCCACACTTTCCACATCCACAATCACCGTTCCACACAACCAGAGGTCGGCTGTGATCCCGGCTTCTTCGAGCAATTCACGCCGAGCCGCGGAAAGCACATCTTCACCTCGTTCCACGTGCCCGCCCAAACCGTTATATTTTCCCGCCCAAAGCCGCTTGGTGGGAGCGCCTTTGATCAACAAATATTCATCTCCGCGCCGGACGAAGATCGCCGTGCGCGGGATGAGCATGTACCGGTCTTTGGTCACACCCTGGTCAGATTGCGGCATGAAAGATTCCTTGTATCTGAATTTTGATCTCATCTTACTTGTTTCTTTGGAATTTTAGCACTGATCACAAGCGCGATATAAACACAAAGAACGCTGATCTTTGCTTTTCCGCGAAAATCAGCGTTCACGCCTGGTGGTGGTTTCAACCGCCGCAAGGACAGTTAAAGCCGTCACTACATTTTTTTGACAAGTACTAATTAGGCTACTGTAATCGTCTTGTCCAGATAGACATCCTGGATGGTATTCAGGATCTTCACACCATCCGCCATCGGACGTTGGAATGCCTTGCGCCCGGAGATGAGACCTTGCCCACCCGCGCGCTTGTTAATGACGGCAGTCGCGGCTGCTTCAGCAAAATCGTTATCGCCGGAGGCACCGCCGCTGTTGATCAGACCAGCGCGTCCCATGTAGCAGTTCGCCACTTGATAACGGCACAGGTCAATCGGATGGTCGCTGGCAAGTTCACTGTACATGCGCTTATCCAGTTTGCCGTAGGAACTATCGCCGGTGTTCAATGCAAGGTATCCGCCATTATTCTCGGCGAGTTTCTGCTTGATGATATCCGCTTCGATGGTAACGCCGAGGTGATTGGCTTGCCCGGTCAGGTCTGCGGAGACGTGATAGTCCTTATCCTTTTTGAAGGCAGAATTGCGGATGTAGCACCACAGGATGGTCGCCATGCCGAGTTGATGAGCATAGGCGAAGGCTTCTGCGATCTCGATAATTTCACGATGTGAATCGTCAGACCCAAAATAGATCGTCGCGCCGACCGCTGCTGCGCCCATGTCATAAGCCTGATCGATGGTTCCGAAAAGGATCTGCTCATGGCTGTTGGGATAGGTCAGCAGTTCATTGTGGTTGACCTTAACCACAAACGGGATCTTGTGCGAGTATTTGCGAGCCACCATCCCCAGCACGCCAAACGTCGAAGCGACTGCATTGCATCCGCCTTCGATCGCCAGTTTGACGATATTCTCCGGGTCGAAATAATCGGGGTTCTTGGCGAAACTAGCGCCGCCTGAGTGCTCGATGCCTTGGTCTACAGGCAGGATGGAAAGGTACCCCGTCCCGGCAAGGCGTCCAGTGTTATACATCCAGGACAGATTGTTCAGCACACGCGGGTTTCTGTCGGATTGAAGAAAGATTCGGTCCACAAAATCGGGTCCGGGGAGGTGGAGGCGTTCTTTCGGGATTTTGGGGGAATTGAAACCAAGCAATGATTCTGCCTGTTTCCCCAACAAGGATTGAATTGCGGTCGTCATGGATTTGCTCCTCAAAAAAGTTGCGGGCGAGTTCCTCTTACAACGTGAGCCCCGCCCAAAGTTTAGTCAAAAGTGAGAGTAAGAGTGAAGTGCTCAATTCTTGATTATAACTGGATTTAGACGATATAATTGACACCACAAAGAAACAAATCGGACAAACATACGTATATCACGGCAGGAGGCTCACATGAGTGATTTTTTTGAAAAAGTAAGCAATCAGGTCGACCCGTTCAAGAAGCTGTTGTCGTTCATTCCCGGATTCAACGGCTATGTGGAACGGCAGAACCGCCGCGACGCAGACAAACTCCTGCGTGAAACTGTAGCGCGCCGTTTTGAGGAACACTGGAGCCGCGCTTCAAATTTACAGACGGACCTCGTCAACAACGGTATGATCAAGTACGTGGATGATATGGAGAAGGCTGTCATTTCCATGCGCACCTTCATCGACAAGATCAGCACCGCCGCGCGCGGATATTCCGGCATGTTCGATGCGGTCAAGATCAACGAGAAGGAACTTGAGGCGATCTACCAGTTCGATGCCGCGTTCTTCGACCTGGGCGACCAGATCAAAAGCGGGTTGGACAACCTCGAAGCCAGCATGGGCGATGAAGCGGCACTTCCAGCCGCGATCCGCAACCTCACCACCCTGGCCCGCCTTGCGGTCGAAACTTTTGAGCGCCGCTCTGAAGTCGTAATGGGAAGCTAAATTTGTTAGGGGCGCAGCGATGCTGCGCCCCTAAACTATTAAATGATATGTGGAAATCTTACATCAACACAACATCCATTGATGAGGTAATCAGTATCCTCGCAGAAAAAAAGGAACGTGCCCGCGTGGTCGCTGGCGGCACAGACCTGATCCTCGAAATCGAGCGCGGTGTGCGCAAGAACATTGAAACCCTGATCGACGTCACCCGCATCCCCAACCTAAAACAAATCACGCTGGACGAAGACGATGTGATCCATCTCGGTGCGCTGGTCACACACAACGATTGCGCCTCATCCAAGCTCATCCGCAAACGCGCTTATCCGCTGGCGCGCGCGGCTTGGGAAGTGGGCGCGCCGCAGATCCGCAACCGCGGCACAATCGCCGGGAACATCATCACCGGCTCGCCTGCCAACGACACCATCACCCCGCTGATGGCGCTCGGCGCTAAGGTCACGCTGGTCTCCGCCCGCAAGACCCGCGTCGTCCCGCTCAAGAAATTCTATACCGGCGTCCGCAGAACCGTGATGGAAGCGGATGAAATGCTGGTGGATATTTTCTTCCCGGCATTGACAAAATCGCAGCGCGGCACGTTCATCAAACTGGCGCTTCGTCGCGCACAGGCGATCTCGCTGGTGAATGCCGCCATCATTTTGGACCTGAAAAAGGATTCTGTCCAGTCGGCATCCATCACACTGGGAGCGGTAACCCCGATCATTGTCCACGCCTCGAAGGCTGAAAAATTCCTGACAGGCAAAAAGCTCAACGAGAAAAATATCGCCCAAGCCGCGGAACTCGCGGTGAAATCGGCGACACCCATCGACGATGTGCGCGGCTCCGCAAATTATCGCAGCGAAATGGTGCGCGTCATCACCCAGCGCGGGCTGACCGCCATCCGCGATGCAAAAGAACAGACCGGGATGCCGAAGAAACCGATCCTGCTGTCTGGCGAAGCTCCCGTGATGAACGGGCCACAGACGCTCGTCAAATTTCCCGAAAGCAAGATCGAAACGACCATTAACGGCACAAAATATACCTTCGAGAACGGATACAATAAAACGCTCCTGCGCTTGCTGCGTGAAGAAGGCCTGCTGACCGGCACCAAGGAAGGCTGCGCCGAAGGCGAATGCGGCGCATGCACGGTCATCCTCGATGGTCAGGCGGTCATGTCCTGCCTTGTCCCGGCTCCGCGGGCGCACGGTGCGGTCATCACCACAGTGGAAGGTCTGGCGGACGGGGACCAGCTTCACCCGGTTCAGGAAAAATTCATCCAGCATGGAGCCGTCCAATGCGGGTACTGCATTCCCGGCTTTATCATGTCCGGCGCAAAACTGCTCGAAGAAAAACCCAACCCCACCCGCAACGAGATCGAACAAGCCATTACTGGAAACCTCTGCCGCTGCACCGGGTATTACAAGATCGTTGAAGCGATCGAGAGCGCAAGCAACTCCTAATTCCGAGGGTTTACATGTCAAAATACAGAAGTTCAGCCACGCGGCGAGTCAAACCAAAACTTAATGAGCCGCATTACATCTGGCGCGGAATTGGGTGCATCAGCCTGCTCATTATGCCCGCCATTTCGATAGCCGCAGGCATCATGACCGTTCAATACGGGGTGGCTCACAACTGGGCGATCCCCTACCAATTGCTCGGCATGCCCCAATTCCCCGATGTCTTTTACAAGTCGAGCGGGATCATGTTTCTGTTGTCACCCATCATCGGCATCAGGCATTTTTATGCGTACGCGGTCATCAGCATCATGTATATGATCCTATTGGGAGGCATCATGTCCCTGCTGTATGCCTTCGTATACAGATTTGTTGCCCCCCCGCGATACGGACCACTGGACGTGGAACGACCGAACATCCGCGTAAAACGTTACAAGCGATAGGAAACCATGACAGACCATTCCGTCGGAAAATCACATCCGCGCATCGATGCGCGCGGAAAAGTTACCGGTAAAACACAGTACTCCGGTGACCTTATCAAACCAGGCATGCTGCACATGAAGGTCCTGTTCGCTGAGCGTCCGCATGCAAGGGTCAAGGCAGTGCGCACCGAACGGGCGCTTTCCGCACCGGGCGTCGCGGCTGTTTACACGGCAAAAGATATCCCTGTCAATGAATACGGTTTGCAGATCCCCGACCAGCCTGTTTTGTGCGGTCCGGGTTCGAGCAAGCCTTATACTGATATTGTCCGCTTCGTCGGTGACCAGGTCGCGGTCGTCGTCGCACAGACTGAAGCTCTAGCGGAAGCCGCGCTGAAATTGATCGAAGTGGACTACGAAGACCTCCCGCCTCTGACCAACCCGATCACTGCGATGCGTCACGATGCGCCGATCCTCCACCCGGACCGGGGAGAGACGAACGTTTGCGTCTATTACAAGATCCGCAAAGGCGACGCGGACGAAGCGTTCAAAAAAGCGTACGTCATCGTGGAAGGCGAATATCAATCGCCGGTTCAGGAACATGCCTACCTGCAGCCCGAAGCCGGGCTTGCGTACCTTGACGAAGAAGGGCGCATCACCATCGAGAGCGCCGGGCAATGGACACACGCAGACAGGGGATCCATTGCTCATGCACTGGATGTTCCAGAAGAACAGGTGCGCGTTATATATCCCGCCATCGGTGGGGCGTTCGGCGGGCGTGAAGACTTGTCAGTGCAGATCGTGCTGGCATTGGCGGCAGTGAAACTGAAAAAGCCGGTCAAGATCATCTGGTCGCGCCGCGAATCGATGATCGGACACGGCAAACGTCATGCGGCCATTTTGCGCGCCAAATGGGGCGCGACAATAGAAGGCAAACTCATCGCCATCGAAAATGAGATCATCGGCGACGGCGGCGCGTACATGTACACCACCAACAAGGTGCTCGGCAACGCTGCCATCACGTCATCGGGACCGTATTTTGTCCCCAACATCAAAACTGACGTGTACGGGGTGTACACCAACAACGTGCCGGGAGCGGCATTCCGCGGATTTGGCGCACCGCAAGCCTTGTTCATGGCAGAAAGTCAGATGAACAAACTCGCCGAAAAACTCGGCATGGACCCGGTTGAATTCCGCCTGCTCAATGCCCTCAAAGACGGCGATACGCTGGGAGTCGGCACGCCTGCGCCCAACCCCGTCAGCATCACCCAATGCATCGAAGCCGCGCGTGATTCGTTCGAGTGGAAGCGGACGACCAAACGCAAGGAAAAATCTCCCAAAGGTTCCATCGTGCGCGGACGCGGGTTCGCAGCTGGCTTCAAGAACGTCGGCTTCTCCTTCGGCTACAAGGAAAACTGCTGGGCAAAGGTGGAGATCCACGGCAACGGCAGCATTGAACGGGTCGTCCTGCATCAGGCGGGTGCGGATGTTGGTCAGGGACTCCACACCGTCATCTCGCAAATGGTCGCGGAAGTGCTCGGCATTTCGATGAGCAAGATCGAAGTACGGACCTCCGACTCTGCCAAGCAGGGAAACTCCGGTTCGGCTTCCGCTTCGCGCCTGACTTTCATGGCGGGCAACGCCGTCAAGGGAGCCGCGGAAAAGGCGCTCGAAAAATGGGAACTGGAAGAACGTCCCGCGATTGCGGAGTTCTCGTATTTCGCCCCGCCAACCACCCCAATGGACAAGGAAACTGGCTATTCGATGCCCAACTTCCAGTACGCGTATGTGGCGCAAGCCGTTGAAGTGGAAGTGGATACAGATACCGGTCATGTGCGCGTGCTGCGCATCATCTCCGCGGATGACGTGGGCAAAGCCATCAACCCGGAACAGGTCGTTGGTCAGATCGAAGGCGCGATCGTTCAGGCGCATGGGTATGCCGTGCTGGAAGAATACAAGACCAAAGATGGTCGCGTGTTGACCGATCAACTCAGCACCTATCTTATCCCCACGATCTGGGACATCCCCGAGAAAGTGGAATCCGTTGTTGTGGAAGTCCCCGATCATAATGGACCGTGGGGCGCGCGCGGCATGGGTGAACTTCCCTACCTACCGGTTGCGCCTGCCATCGGCGCCGCCATCTACGATGCGACCGGTGTTTGGATCAGCGAATTCCCATTTACGCCTGAGCGTGTGTTGAGAGCGTTGGGAAAGATCAAGTAGCAAAAATATCGGGGCGCGGAAATTCCGCGCCCCGATCATACGAATGCCATTCCCATTTCTGGATGAAACCAAGGTAATAGACCAGTCCGTCCGCGCACAAGCGGAAGGTTCGTTCATTGCTTTATCAGACGGGGTGACCCATTACGAGATCGCCGGGGATGAGAATGGAAAACCCGTCGTGCTTGTACATGGTTTTTCTGTCCCGTATTTCATCTTCAACCCCACATTTGAGTTCCTGGTAAAAAAAGGATTTCGCGTGCTACGCTTTGACCTTTTCGGGCGCGGATTATCAGACAGACCCGACCTTCACTATGATATTAAGTTATTTGTGCGGCAACTCAAAGAATTATTGGATGTGCTTAACTTCAAGAACGTGAATCTGATCGGGCTTTCCATGGGCGGACCCATTACCGCGGCGTTCACAGCCACATACCCCGGATATGTATCCCGTCACATCTTGATCGACCCGGCGGGAGGAAAACCCGTTTCGCTCTCGCTCTTGCTCAAAGTGGTGAAAATCCCCGGGTTGGGCGAACTCCTCCTCGGTCTGTTTGGAAGCGTGAGCATGGTCAGGGGCATCGCTTCAGACCTGTTCACACCTGAATTGGTGGCAGAGTTTCAGGCGAGATACAAAATCCAGATGCAGTATCAGGGATTTAAACACGCCATCCTCTCCACCATGCGCAACGGGATGCTCGGCACATTCATGGAAACTTATCTGCGGGTCGGGAAATTGAAAAAGCCGACGCTGCTTTTCTGGGGTCGGCACGACCGGACCGTTCCATTTGAGCAAAGCGCAAACATATTGAAAGCCATTCCGCACGCGGAATTTCAAGTCATCGAGGGTTGCGGACATATTCCCCATTACGAGAGCCCGGAAAAAGTGAACCCTATTCTGTTAGAATTTTTGGAACGGTGACCTATGAACAAACAGGACATGCAACTGCTTTACGACTATAACCAATGGGCGAACGCAAAGATCATGGCTGGGGTATCTCAATTGACGAATGAACAATTCCTTGCAGGCACAGCATACCCACACGGTGGGATGCGCGGCACGCTGACCCATATCCTCTTCGCGGAATGGTTGTGGCGTAATCGCTGGCAGGGAGTTTCACCAACCGTCTGGATCCAACCCGAGGATTTCCCCACAATCGAATCTCTCAAATCCCGATGGCAAATGGACGAAGTCGAGTTGATGAAATTCGTGGATGGGGTCTCGGACGAACAGCTTGCCGCCTTATTTCAATACAAGACGACAAAAGGCGATGTGCGGGAAAACATCCTTTGGCAGGCGATGGTGCATGTGGTCAACCACGGGACCCAGCATCGCAGTGAAGCCGCCGCCATGCTGACCGGGCTAAGGCATTCCCCGGGAGATATTGACCTGATCGTTTTCCTGCGTGAGAGAATATGAACTTCACAAAACTAAAACCGTTCCTTCAGCGGAACCGATACGATATTGCGGTTTTCATCCTGCTCAACCTCGCCTGCCTGATCTGCATCCTGCTTGTGCTGGCGCGGGTGGCATACACAGACACGACCCGTCATACTGGCTTGATCTGGAACCTCTTCCTCGCCTGGATCCCATTCATCCTGGCGTATTTCGCGCGCGCGATCTCGTGGCGGCGCATCTGGCTGTACCTTGTCATTCCGGTCGTGGCATTTTTATGGCTCATCTTCTTCCCGAACGCGCCCTACATGCTGACAGACCTGCAGGACCTGGCGCGCGCTGGAGGCAGGGATGCCCCGCTCTGGTACGATGTCATCATCGTCGGCTGGTGCTCGTGGACGGGAATGCTGCTCGGTGTGATCTCGCTCTCGCTCATGCAGGATATCGTCACCCGCACCTTTGGGCGCTGGATCGGCTGGGGGTTCGTGTTCATCATATCCGCGGCGAGCAGTTTCGGCATTTACATCGGTCGTTTCGTGCGGTTGAACTCCTGGGATATCCTGCAAAACCCCACCGAGACCGCCATGGAGATCCTTGGCTTGGTCATCGACCCCAGCCGAAGGCTGGCAGCGTTCACAGTCTTGTACACCATCTTTTTCCTGTTCATCTTTTTACTGTTATATTCATTCAGCCATATGCTTCAGGCACAATCACAGCATACCCAGCCCACTCTCGAACAACTGGCAGAGACCCAGCCCGCTCAGAGCAGCCGGTTGTGAAAACTCTCGATAGGATTTGAAAGCGACTGAAAGCGGAAGTGGATACAATCGCTGGCGATCATCAAGAGGTTGATATGCTCAAAAAAATATATACCAGACTGCAACCGTTCAAATTCCGGCTGACGCTTTTCGTCCTGCTTTGCGGGTCGAGCCTTGTCTCGGTGGCATTGCTTCGCATCCGTGCCATCTTGAGCGGAACTGAAGATTACGCTTTCCTGCTTTGGAACCTTTTCCTGGCGTGGATACCGCTCGCAATGTCGTATGCGGCATCCACGTTTGCGGGAAAACGGCGATTGCTGTTCGTCCTCGTTCTTCCAGCCGCTTTGCTCTGGCTGCTCTTCTTCCCCAACGCGCCCTATATTCTGACCGACCTGCTACACCTGCGACACCCCCGGGCAGATATTCCCATCTGGTTCGATGTTCTGCTGATCAACTGGTTCGCATGGACAGGCGTTTTGCTGGGTGTCTTCTCATTATTCCTGATGCACGGCATCGTGATGAAAGCCTTCGGAAGAATTGCCGGTTGGTTCTTCGTCCTGTGCGTCGGCACCTTGAGCGGCATCGGAATCTACATCGGGCGATTCCTGCGCTGGAACTCATGGGATATGCTGTTAAATCCCCTTGACCGTCTGCGTGAGTTCCTGTACTATGCAACGCATCCGAGTCTGCAAGCGATCGTGTTCATCAGCGTGTTCTCTTCGTTGTTCATCTTCATCTATATAACCACCTATTCCTTCGGGCTTCTGTTCCAGGAGCAGACACAAAAAATCACACAGGACTAATCATGAACCCTTTCATCATCATTCGCGGCGGCGGGGACCTTGCAAGCGGAGTGGCATTGCGCCTTTACCGGGTTGGCTTTCAAATTGGCATTCTTGAACTGGACAAACCCCTGGCTGTGCGCCGCACGGTCAGCTTTTCAGAAGCCGTGTACATCGGCGCGCAAACTGTCGAGGATGTAACCGGTCGCCTCATTTCAGCCGACCAGATCCAGGTCACGTTGGAGGCGCGGGAGATCCCCATCCTGATCGACCCGAATGCAAACATCCTCAACAATCAATTCCTGACGAGTCCCTCGTCCACCTTTGTGATCGATGCGCGGCTGACAAAAAAGGAACCGGAACCATTGCCAATGAATGTGGCATTTCACATCGGGCTTGGACCCGGATTCGTTGCTGGCGAAAATTGTGATGCCGTGATCGAAACCCGCCGCAGTCATACCCTTGGCAGAGTCTACTGGCAGGGTGGAAGTCAACCCGACAGCGGAGCGCCGGAGGGCGATCCGCGCCGTGTTCTGCGGGCACCAGCGGCTGGGGCGGTAGAGCCGGTGAAAGAGATCGGTGACCGCTGCAAAGCTGGCGAGACGATCGCGCTGGTCAACAAGACCCCCGTGGTTTGCCCGTTCGACGGAGTATTGCGCGGGTTGATCCACCCGCGCGTGGAAGTGACCGAAGGGATGAAGATCGGCGACATCGATCCGCGGACAGATGCCAACCTACATCGCCTTGTCTCAGACAAAGCCCTTTCGATAGGCGGAGGGGTGCTTGAAGCAGTTATGATAAAACTCAGGGAAAGAGAAATGCAAGAGTAGATGAAATCTCCCGCGGCTTGGTCGCGGGAGATTCTTTTTATTTGCGGGAGTTCAGCATTTCGCGGTCGAAGATCGCGGGGTTGGTGTACAACCCCAGCCGCAACTGATTGCGGGCAAACTCCACATCGCGCGAGATCTGTTCGATATCCTGATATTCCGTATCGCAAAGCAGGACGCCGATGCTGGCACGCAGCCCCAGACCGTAATCGTCAGTTTCAAGGAATTTCTTCATACTATCGCGCACACGCCCGGCGATCTTGAGCGGAGCATCGGGACTGGGGATCTCTTCGATCAGTGTGAGAAAAAGCTTGTCGGCGGAAGACCATGCCATCGTGTCGGTCGGGCGCAGGTTGACGCGGAACTGATCTGCGAGCTTGCGAAGGAACGTGTCGAATTCTTCTTCGCGCATGTGGTTGCGGAGTTCGTCCAGTTTTTGCACTTCCGCAAAGAGGACGCCAAACCGGCGGAACGAGCTTTGTTTGATGCGCTCCAGCGAGAACGTCAGCCGGACTTTGAAGAAGGGCAGGTTATATAACCCGGTGATGTCTTCGTGCGCAGGCGCATCCATTGCGCCTTGGGTGACTTGTAAACGCTGGACAAGGCTGCTGAGTTGGTTAATGTCCACCGGTTTGAGCAGGAGCAGGTCCGGTTCAACCGACAGGCTGTCGGCAATTGGGGAATAGGCTGTGATGACCACCACGGGGACGCGCTTCAAGCGGCTGTCTTCTTTCATACGTTTGAGGATTTCCACACCCGACAAACGCGGAAGCTGAAGGTCCAACAGCACGATATTGGGGGTCAGGATCTCCAGACGATCCATGGCATCCCTGCCGTCCAAAATGATCTCGGTCTGATACCCCGCCACATCGAGGACGTGGCGGAACAAAGCGACAATATCGCGGTCATCTTCAACGATCAAGGCAGTGGGTTTATCCATGGGAGATTCCTTCGCTAAAAATTGCGGCGTGCAATTCTCTTATTATAAGTCTTTCAGGGATATTTATTAGTGCAATTCTATTGCGAGATAATTTCTCCGAATTAGACCTTGTTGACTTTTGCGCAGCAGAACGTACAATGAAAGAAACGAAACTCATGGGCATTCGTCGCACGAAAGGAGCCGGCTATGTGCCTTATGATCGGTCTGTTCGTTGTCATTTCTCTTGCGGTGGGGCTGCCCGAGATCGGGCTGCTCATTCAACCGTTCTTGAATATCGGGTTGGGATGGTTCGTAGCACGTCAGCGCAACTGTGATTATCGCTGGGCGGATATCATGCAGATCATCATGGCGACCGGCACAGTGTTGGTCTTCTCTGTCATGCTCACGCTGGCAATGCCGTATACAATGGGGACACTGATGGGGTTGATCAACGCCGTCATCAGCGTTGTTTACATCCCGATCAAAATCTTCGGCATTTTTCCCAAAGGCGGGCGTGCCGAAAACCCCAGCTTCTTGGATGATATCAAGAACATCATCGACGAACGGAAGAAAACCTTGTAACCCCGCTTTTTGTTTTACAATTCGGGCATGAACCTTGCCCGTGCGCTCCGGCTTGACCACCCCACCGCATCCCAGTCCGTCATTAGCTTTGCCGGTGCAGGCGGAAAAACCACCGCCCTCTTTCAACTTGCGCGGCAGTTTTCCGCTGGCACAACTGGCAAAGATCACAAACCGGTGATCGTAACTGCCACGTCTCATCTCGGCGTTTGGCAGGTCCCGCTTGCGGATCATCACTTCATCGCTGAAGACGGCGAAGCCCTCCAGGAGATTCCAGCGGCGGGCGTTACTCTCATTACGGGCGGCATTGAAAACAATCGAACAAAACCGGTCAGCGAAGCTATCCTTAATTGGCTACGCGAAAAATCAAAAAGACAGGGCTTTCCCCTGCTCATTGAAGCGGATGGCTCACGCCAAAAGCCGCTCAAGGCTCCCGCCGACCATGAACCACCCATCCCACAATTTTCAGATATTGTCGTTTACGTCACCGGGCTGAGCGCGCTGGGCAAACCGCTCGCCGATGAAACCACACACCGCGCGGTGACATTCTCGCAACTCAGCGGGCTTTCGCTCGGGGGCGAAATCAAACCGCAAGCCATCGCTGACGTTCTCGCCCACCCCAGCGGCGGGCTGAAAAATATTCCACCTCACGCGCGCCGCATTGCCCTGCTCAACCAGGCAGATACGCCTGAACTTCAAGCCATCGGCGGCGGCATGGCGCGTGACCTGCTCGCCCGCTTCGACTCAGTCATCGTAGGCTCCCTGGAGCATGAGAACTTCAACACCATTGAGCGGACTGCGGGGATCATTCTCGCCGCAGGGAAATCGACTCGCTATGGGTCACCAAAACAGTTACTGGATTGGAAGGGTAAATCCTTTGTGCGATGTGTCGCCGAAACCGCGCTTCTTTCTGGACTTGAGCCTGTAGTGGTGGTCACAGGCAGTTTCCACGCTGAGATCGAATCTTCCCTAAAAGGCCTGCCCGTGACTATCGTCAACAACCATGAGTTCGAGCAAGGACAGAGTACCTCTGTGAAAGCGGGAATCGGTGCTTTGCCAGAACGAATTGGCTCGGCAGTCTTTCTGCTTGCTGACCAGCCGCAAATTCCAGTTGAAGTCGTTCGCGCATTGGTCGAAGCTCACGCACGTGGATTGTCTCCTATTATCGCCCCACTCGTACTCGAAGAACGACGCGCCAACCCCGTATTGTTTGACAAAACTGTATTCTCCGATCTGTTGCAATTGACCGGCGATACCGGCGGACGCGCGGTGTTCGATAAACACCGCGTTGAATATCTGCCGTGGCATGATGACATCCTGCTCTTCGATGTGGACAAGCCTGAAGATTACGAACGATTGAAGAGGGCAGGAGCTGACGATGTGTAAGTTTGTCACTCCAACGTCTGGAGACATTGGAGTCCGTACCGGATGATCGCCGCGATCGTGCTCGCCGCCGGGAGATCCACCCGCATGGGTCAACCCAAGATGCTGATGCCCTGGGGAGATACCACCGTGCTTGGGAAGGTCATCCAAACACTGACAGATACCGGAGTAGAAGATATTACGCTGGTCGTAAATTCAACCATCGCCGATAAGGTCAACGCCCGAGTGTCGCGCATCGCGATCAACGATACAGACGAAATGCTGACCTCGCTCCAGCTTGGGCTGCGCGACCAAAAACCGTCAGCGATGGCTGTGCTTGTTTGTCTCGGCGACCAACCCCAAGTGGAGGAAAGAAGCGTGCGGAGCGTCTGTGAAGCATTCCAGAAAAACGATCCCTTGTTGGTGGTGCCGAGTTACAAGATGCGGCGCGGACATCCGTGGTTGATCGGGAAGAAGCTGTGGGGCGAGATCCTGAACATGCGAGCGCCGGAGACCATGCGCGAATTCCTAAACAGACACAAGGAGGAGATCCTGTACGTGGATTGCGACTCCCCCACCATCCTTCAGGACCTGGATACGCCCGACGACTACAAGAAATACAAACCCGGATAGATTGACAATCAGCCTCACAAAAGATAAACTCCCGCCATCCTTAAACCTGGAGCGGACAGTGAAATATTTTGTGATCGTGAACCCAATATCAGGGCGTGGACTCGGTGAAAGATCCATCCCACAGATCGAAACTTATTTGCAGGAAAAAGGTGTGGAATATACGCTCGTACGCACAGAGCGTGTGTGGCACGCCGCCGAACTTGCCGAGGGCGCGGCGCGCGATGGCTACGATGTGATCGTTTGTGCCAGCGGTGACGGCACTGTGAACGAAGCCATCAACGGCATCATGCGCGCAAAAAAGGCGGGACACAACAGCGTGGCGTTCACCGTCCTCGGCATTGGCACAGGCAACGACTTTGCGGGCGGCACGGGCATCCCCACTAATCTGGGTGACGGATTGAATGCCTTGCTTGCGGACAAACGCAAGAAGATCGATCTCGGGCTGGTCAAAGGCGGGGATTATCCCGATGGGCGCTATTTTGGCAACGGCATCGGCGTCGGGTTCGATGCAGCGGTCGGCAATGAAGCCATCAAGGTACGCTGGACGCGCGGTTTGCCAGCGTATCTCATTGGCGTCATCAAAACCGTCTTTCTTTATTACAACCCGCCACAGGTGGAGATTCTGCTGGATAACAACGAGACGATCAAACAGACTTCTCTGATGATCTCGGTGATGAACGGCAGACGCATGGGCGGCGGATTCCAAATGGCGCCTGAGTCGCATCCTGACGATGGAGTTTTCGACCTGTGCATTGCCGAGTCCGCATCCAAGGGACGTATCTTGCAGATGATCCCGCACTTCATCAAGGGTACGCAGAAAAGCCTGCCGGAGATCCTGATGAAACGCGCCAAGAGTGTGACGATCAAATCGCTGGATAAGACCTTCCCCGCCCACGCGGACGGCGAGTTCATCTGCCTCGAGGGGTCACACTTAACCCTTGACATCCTTCACAAGGAATTGGAAATTATCTGCGCCTGAGCTTCGCTATGAAATTTTCACGATGGTTCATTACAACCCTTCTGCGCATCTACATGCGGCTGACGTGCCGAATGGATGCGCCGGATCTTCATAAAATCCCACTGCAGGGTCCGATGATCGTCATTTCGAATCACACCGGGCAGATCGAAGTGCCGGTGCTGGTAACACTGTTACAACCGCGCAAGGTCTCCGGCTGGGGCAAGTCTGAAGCATTCGAGAATCTATTCCTGCGCTGGGTGTTCTGGTCATGGGGCATCATCCCCATTCGTCGCGGCGAAGCGGACATCAAGGCGCTCAAGGATGCACTGCGCGCATTGCAGAATGGCTGTTTCTTCGGCATCGCCCCCGAAGGGACCCGCAACCGGAGCGGCGTCTTGATCCGCGCCCACCCGGGGACGGTCATCCTCGCGCTGCGGTCCGGAGTGCCGATCCTGCCGGTGGCGCATTGGGGCGGTGAGGTCTTTCTCAAGAACTTGAAAAAGTTCAAGCGCACCGATTTCCACATCCGCGTGGGCGAACCTTTCAAGGTCAACGTGGATGGGAAGGTAACTGCTGACATGCGTCAGGAGATCGCCGACGATATGATGTACGAGATCGCGAAACTCATCCCTGAGGAATACCGCGGCGTGTACAGTGACCTGAGCAAGGCGACGGGGAAGTATTTGGTGTGTGGATAGTTGGTAGTGGATAGTAAGCAGTTTTCAGTTTTCAGTGAACAGTGAACAGTGAGCAGTGATGCGTAATCCATAAAAACAACTTACGGATTACGCATCACGCATTACGGACTTAATCCATCGATTAAAGCTTGAAGATGTAGGCGTTCGTATCCCGTTTTTTAAAACCCATTTTCAGATACAGACTGTTTGCCGCCATCCGCATGGGATTCGAGGTGAGCGTGATATTCGCTGCGCCTTTTTCTTTTGCAATTTCAATCGCCTTTTGCATGAGCGCCTCCCCTACACCCTGTCCTCTTGCGGACAGATCCACGATGACATCTTCGATGATCGAGCGGATGCCGGTCGGCACGCGGTAGATAGTGAGATTGAGCGCGCCGATGATCTGTCCGCTTTCGTTGCGAGCCGCCAACAGCGTGGACGAAGCCTCCTGGACGAGAGCAGTTAACTCGTCGAGAGAAGGAGGCGGGTTGTTATTCGTCAACTGCGGGACGAGCCGTTGAAATGCCTCGAACAGTTCTTCATCAGCGCGGGTGACAACTTCAATTTGCATGGGCATTATGTTTCGGGATCAGACTCAAGATAATATAGTAGGCGACATACACCAACGAGACCCACGCCACCCAGCCCGGCTGGTCTGGATATTGCAGCAAGCCCCAAATGCCGATCGCGCCGTATAGATATGTGAGGACAAGCGTAAGAATACGCAGGTAACTATTGCGACTCGGGTAGATGTATTTAATGGGGATGAAGACCATGATATTGAAGAGAATGAGGAAACCGAAATTCACCCACGGCGGCAGGTTCATCAGCAGCATGTACAGCGCCGCAACATTCCAATAGGACGGAAAGCCTTTGAAGTGATGGTCGTCGGTCTTGGCATCGGTCTGGGTGAATTGATAGGCGGACGTGAGCAGGATGAGACAAGCCGTCAGCCATTTGACCGGCTCGGGCAACAGGTCGGTCTTGACCATGAATATGGCGGGGACGAGGACATAATTGACGTAATCGAGGATGTTATCGAGCAACGCGCCATCGATACCGTTCGCATATTTCTTCACGTTCGCCCAGCGCGCCAGCGTCCCATCGAAGCCATCTACCAGCATGGCGACGATCATCCAGACGATCATCATTTTGTAATCGCCTTCGAAGATAGCGAAGATACCGAGAAGCCCCCATATCGCCCCCGTTGCCGTGAAAAGATGCACCCCCCACGCCGCGATCACACGCAGGAGGTTTGGTTTGGTTTCTGAAATTGCAGAAGAGGTCATGGTCATTCCTTTGGATGTTTTCAAGTGGTAACACCTCTGATTATAAAAGGAAACAAA
>CAYJPO010000068.1:0-25420 GCA_964372045.1 uncultured Anaerolinea sp. | reverse complement strand
CTTCACGTTACACTATGAGAAAAGTCCCGGGGATAAAGTCACACTACGTCGAATAGTCTTTTCGATACACAAGCACATCCTGAATGACTTCAAATCCATAAGATTGATAGAGATTAAACGCCTCATTTCGATAATTATCAGTTTCGACAAATATATCCTTCACACCCATTGCGCGGAGTCGACTCACGCCATGAGACAAGGCAACCTTCCCCAGCCCGAGTTGACGATGATCCGCATGCACACCCAACGGCTCGACCTGCCCCGCAGAGATTTTTTCATTAAACCAGCAAATGCAAAACGCCGCCAACTCGCCTGTGGGTGACTCGACCACCAGATCCAAGTCCGCTCGATAAAGCGGACTTTGCAGCGTACGCCTGCGCCATTCAGTCGTCATGTTCTTGCTCTCAAACACGGACTGATGCAACGCCACATACTTCTCTACTTCCCCACCCAACGGGCGGACAGTAAACCCAGCGGGCGGCTCATATAACTTGGGCTCAGGAGAAAGCTTCATGAACACCTTCGACCATGAATCCTCGCCCACGTCAGATTGACAAGCAAAACCCATCTCTTCCAAATCTTTTTTGCGAGACTCTTGCCCCGAGAACACGTTGACGAACCAAGCCGAACGCTCGTACGGCGTACCGATCACGGTTTGAGCACGTCCATCCGCCCATGCAAGGATTTCCTTGAACAAGGATTGATAGACCGCATGGCAAGCATAATCGATCCCCCAAAACGGACTTTGCAGCACCGCCCAGGCGACCAGATTCTCCCCATCAAACCACAAGCGGACATTTTCCTTATCGTCCAATCCCCACGAACTCAGCCGATACGGCAGGTCAAATACGTGGAGGTGGTCTGTTTGGAATCGACTAGCGAGGTCGATCATCAATTGCTTGTCTTGTTCGTGCAGCAAAGAACGGTGATGTATTGTCATAGAAGATTTCCATATTTTCTGAAACAAGCCCCTGCCAAATTCTGCGAATTTGGCAGGGGCGGCATAAGGTCGGGTGGGCAGTTTCTCCCCCATCTTGGGGGACGTGTGCCCGTAAGGGTAGATGCCCGAGCGTAGCGAGTGGCAGAGGGGCACTACCCCAACCGCTCGATCAAAAACAACAACTCCGCCGCATCGGCATAATTGAGTGTAGCATCATCGCCCAAAGCCTTATCACGAGAGCCATTGAGTATCTTAATCATCGCCTGAATAGTGGCTTTGCAAGAATCAGATGAACTTGGGTCATTCATAAGCTGGTTGAATAGCGGCTCAATTTCATCAACCTTCTTTTGAGCAATCAGCCCCACAACATACTCCACTAATTCACCATTTCCCTGATTCGCATACCCACCCTGCCGACGATACGCCAGATACGCATCGCGCGCTTGCATCCAGGCGGAACGGGCGGCGGTGGGGTTGCCACTTGCTTCTTCGATGTCGTGCAAAATATCGAAGGACTTCCACAACTCCACCGCTGTGCCAAACGGTTTGTAACACTCAATCGCCCACATAATCTCGGCGCGGGCTTCGTCGTAGCGTTTGAGTTGGCACAAGGTGTTGGCAATATTACTGCGCCGTAAACCTTCTTTTGCTAAATCACCTGTTTCAATTGCAATATCAACTGCCTGTCGTTCAAATACTATCGCCTCTTCAGGACGATGCAAATGTTCTTTATAAAGAATTCCCAACTGCACTAAACTACTCGCCTGCCCAGCCCGATCATCATTCTGGGACTTGATCTCCAGCGAGCGGCGGTAGGCGGCTTCTGCACTTTCATAATCGCCCACCTCCTGATGTACCCTCCCGATCTGGTGCCAGGCAGTAGCCATCATTTTGGGTTCACCCTGCTTTTCGAAGATGGCGAGGGCTTCCTCATGACCAGCGACGGCTTCGGCATATTTTTTTTGCATCATGCGCACGGTTGCCAGTTGGCCCTTCCCCACCGCCACTTGACGGTAATCTTTTAGTTTTTCAGCCCGTCGGATGTTTTCGGCGTATGTTTCAGCCGATTCATCAAGTCGACCTAAATGCCTTAAAGTGGTTGCCCGGAGTTCTAGCAACACAGATGCCATTCGCTCACCCAGCTCTCCTAAATCTTCAAAGAGTTTTTGCGCTTCAATGAACAAATCCAGTGCGGGAGCAGCTTGCCCTGCGCCAGATAAAACCCTTCCCAGCAAATATGTCGCCATCGCCAAATCATAATCCGCATCTTGATAAGAAACCCTCTTCGCCTTCTCCAACAGTGCCCCCGCTTTTTCGTAGGCGGGCTGGAGCTGCCCCGCCTCAAGCATACGTTCGATCAGCAGAAATTCACCTTTGAAGCGAGTGGAACCCCACTCAGGAATTTTGCCAGCCGATTCTGCGCGCAATTTCACAGCTTTTGCCAGCGCGCTGGGACGGTTCAGGTTTGCCAGAAGCTGCTCGATTCTTCCCGCAATGTCGCTGACCATTTCGGCGCTTGAATAGTCTCGTTTGAGCAAATCCGCCAGCCAATCGAGCAGCGCCAGCAGGTTGGGCAATTCGAGCAGGACTAGCTTGTTGCCCATTAGGCTATCTGTTTGAACTGTCTTGTAAAGGAAATTGACCAACTGAATCATGGCTTGCGCCCAGGCATTTTCGAGTTGGGCATATTCTTCTTGCCCTATACCGAATTTTAAGTAAGCGGGCAGGGCGGGGTCAAGGCGCAGGTAGTTGTATTCAAGTAGTTCTGCCATGCCAGTATCAATGAGCATATTGGCGATCGTACTGATACCCTCGTTATCAACCCCCATTACTTGGCTCAATACAAACGCATGTCCGCCACCATGTACCACCGTCAATCGATTCACGCGTTCACGCACTTCCTCAGGCAGGCGGCGCAGGGAAAGTTCCACGCTGGCGTAGAGCGAGTTTTCGCGGTCGCCCCTGTTCTCGGCTTCGAGTTTTGCCATCAAGGCGGCGATATGCTGGGTGGTGTAAGCCACGCCTTCCTTCACTTCACGGGCTAATAACACCAAAGCCCGCGGGTGGCAGTCCACCGCGTTCACCAGGGCTTCGATCTCTTCGGGTGTGCGAGCGTCATCGCTTTCGGGCGGTTGCCAGCCCTGCCGCGCCATGACCTTCTCGACCAGTTGGATGGCTTCGTCTTTGTGCAGGCGTCCCAGTTCCACCGTGTTTGTATCAAAAGGTTTTGGCAAAACTTCGCGGCTGGTGAAGATCAGGCGCGTATTCGTGGAGGTTTTTAGCAGTTTTGTGCAAAAGTCGAGCAGTTCGCTCACGTCGGCGGCGCCTGCGGGGTTCACGCCTTCGCTATCGGGCAGGACGCTTTCGAGGTTGTCGAGCAGGATCAGCGTAGGGTGGTCGCGCAGGGCGCGTTCCACAGGCTGGAGAGCCTCATCGAGAGTCTTGTATTGGGCGACGGTATATTTGGGCGTCAATTGCCTGCCGATCACATCCAGCACGCCGCGCACATCCTGCACATTTTTAGATTCCACGCTCACAAACGCCGCCCGCTCGAAACGGTTCGAGCGCACCAACCAACGCGTCAACTCGGCGGCAAGAGCGGTCTTGCCCATCCCACCACTGCCGCGGATCACGGCGTAATTCGTCAGTTCCAGCAGGCGCTCCAGATGCAGGAGCATGCGACTGCGTCCGACGAAGGAGTGCTCAGGGGCTTCGGGGAGCAGACCCAATTTAAGTTCGTTCCGCTTCGCTGCCAGACGGGCGGCTGTTTCGCCTGCTTTGACGGTAAACAACTGCGGGTCGGCTTCATCCTGATACAGCACGGGCACGAACCAATCCCGCAGATCCAGTTTGCCCGCGCCCATGATCTTGAAGCGGTAGGGGTCATCATACAGGGCGATCTGCCCCGCCAGCATCGCATCGCCCACCCGCTGTCCCAGCGCCAGGCTTTTGTAAAACGGCTCCACAAAACGGCGGGCGGTCTCGACCAACACGCTGTGACTCATCGCCACCACCGAGCCGACGCCCTCCTCGAGCAATTTGGCAGCGACGGAAGCTTTCGGGTCAGTCACCGACTGCGCCGTTTGACAGGCATCCAGATAAATCAGCGGGACACCATAATGCCGCAGTTCGGCGGCTAATTCATGGGCATGGACGAGCGCTATCAGTCGTTGCCCCAGTTTTTTGCCATCCTGCGGCGCTTCAAAGCACAACGCGCCCAGCCCCACGCGGCGGTCATAAACTCCATGCCCGTCAAAATGAACGATATCGTAGGGATTTTTCGCCTCCTTCGCCTTCTTGAGCGCATCTTTCAAGGCTGGAAACGTGGGTGGATGCAGGAAGTCCACCTGGACGAGTTCGCCCAGATTTTCAACTGCCTGAATGAGCGGAAGTGCGCTGCTGCGATGGTCGAGATACCCGACGGGCTGTCCCGCTTCATCCACTTCGGGACGCGGGCTGAGCAACAACACCCGAATCGGGAGTTTGGCTTGCTGGCTTTTCACAGACTTTCGGTTTGGCAAACGACGCCGCACCCGTGCCGCGTCCGCTCCCTGCGAGAGAAACCCGCCTCCATCATGCATGATCTCCCACGGCAGCGAGAGCAGGTCACTGGCGGCTTCACGGATCAGCGCAGCTTGGGCATCGTCCGTGCCTTCGAGCGGATCCCCATCCACCTGCACCGAAAAACGACGGCTGCCAGTTGCACGCTTCCAAGCCTCAAAAGGCTCATGGGCTGATTCCCCGCCCAAGGCAGCCTTATATAACGCATTGCCCCATTCGGGCAGCGCCTTTTCGGTTTTCTCGGCACGCGTTTTGAACACACCCGTGGGCCACTGATAATACTTCTCGATATACCAGCGAATCTCGCCCAACTCCACTGCCCCCAGCGGCGCGGTGAAATGATAGCGTTTGCTTTCGATGGCTCGACTGTTATCAGCAGGGTTGTAGGTCAATACGGCAGTGGCGGTTGCGCGGCGTATGCCGTCCTTCTCTTCGATGATCGGGTCGGTCAGTTCGAGGATCAGTTCTTCGATGGGAGCAACGTTGACTGTTATGGATTCTTTCCAATCGTCGGGCAATTGGCGTCCAAGCGCCGCAAAAATTTTGGGCATGGCATCATCAAAACCCGTCGGTTTGTCTTCTACGAAAATATGGAGGGGGTTATGCGGAAGGAGAAGGTCTACGTGCCCTTTGTCTATCCCTGGCAAAATAACGGAAATTATTTTATAGTCATCTTTTCGCTTTTGAGCTTCATCAAGAGCCAGCCGAACTTCGTTTTGTACCCACTTAGACCCAAGCGCATCAAAACTAATCACGACCAAAAAATAGCGCGCAGAACGAATTTTTTCTTCGATGATCGTTTCAATCTCTTCTCCGCCCGTTAACTCACGCGAATCAATCCAGGACAATTCGCCGAACAATTCCAGCGTTTCACGCAGCTTTTTCACAAAAGCATCGTTTTTTGTAGAATGAGAGATAAAGATATGTTCCTGTCCCATCGAATTACCTCCATCAATTCCCGCCTATGGACGGGTGTCGCGTCGCAGCTATTATAATTCTCATCTCTTAAACAAAAAGCCCCACCCCATAAACTGGGGCAGGGCTTACCACTTTCTACTTTCCACTCCCCCTACCCCCTCTTCAACATATCATCCGTGACCTGATCCAACCTCAAACTGATCACCTGACTCGCCGAGTCGCGCCCCATCGTCACGCCGTAGATCACGTCCGCAGCTTGCACGGTGTTGCGGTTGTGCGTGATGACGATGAACTGCGTGTCCTTGCTCAAGTCGGTCAGCAGGTCGCGGAACCGTCCCACGTTGGCTTCGTCGAGCATCGCGTCCACTTCGTCCATTACGCAGACGGGCGTAGGCGACACCTTGAGCAGCGCAAAGACCAGCGCGATCGCGGTCAGACTGCGTTCCCCGCCGGAGAGCAGTGCCAAGCCTTGCTCGCGTCGCCCCGGCAGACGGGCTTCGATCTCGATACCGGTCTCGACCAAGTTCTCGGGGTCGGTCAATGCCAGCCGCGCCGAGCCGCCGCCGAACAGACGCACGAACGTCTCGCGGAATTGCTTGTCCACGGCGTCGAAAGTCTTTACGAATTCCCGCTTGGTCAGTTCATCGAGTTCAGCGACCACATGCTTCAAGTCCGCCTGGGCTTTGTGCAGGTCTTCCACCTGCGTCTTCATGAACTCGTAGCGTTCTTTTTCCTGCTCATACTCCGATTTCGCATCCGGGTTGATTGCACCCATGCGGCGCAGTTGAGCGCGGTTGTGAGTCAATTGTTCTTCGAGGTCGGACGCGAGTTCGGTCACAATGGGCAACTGTTCCACCATGCCTTCGATGGGCAGCGGCACAGGACCGGAAACATCCGCCGCGTATTCGAACATCACCAGACCAAAATCGTCAGTGATCTTTTGCTGTAAATTTTCGAGCGCTTCCTGCTTGCGAGCCTGCTCCAGTTGCACCTGTCCGAGCATCCGTTCTGCATTGGCAAAGGAACGCTGGGCATAGTTCTCAGCTTCTTGCAAGCGCGCCTCTTCCTGCTCGGCAGCGGAAAGTTCTTTTTCCGCCGGGTCGATCTGAATGCGCATCTCTTCGATCTGCACGTTCAACGTCGACTCGCGCTCGCGCAGGGATGTTTTCTCCGCATCCAGGCTGTGCAAGCCGCCATCCAACTCGGTCAGGCGGTTCGCTAATTCCACACGGCGAGAGTCCAAACGTGTGATCTCATCGCCGCGTTCCTTCAACTTTGTCTGCGCGGCGGTCAGGCTTTGCTCTGCCACCGCCACACGCATCGTCCAGTATGAGACCTGTTCCTGCAACTCACCCGCTTCGAGTTCGGCGAGTTTCGCAGCAACAACTTTCAACTCCGCATGAGCCTGCGAAGATTGATTCTCAACCTCCAAAGACGACTCACTGATTCTTTGTTGAAGGGATGTCGATTCTTCAGCCTCTCCCTGTAGTTGACTTAACTGACTCTTCTGCCATTCCAACTGCCGAGCCATCGCCTCAGACTCAAGACCGGCTTGCTGCTCGGTCTCCTGAGTTTCACCCAGTCTGACGCGGGTTTCGCGCGCATCGGATTCGGCTTGCATCAGTTCACGTTGTGCGTTGGCGTACTCATTCGACAAACGTTCCACCGAGTCATTCGACTCAGCCAGGCGGGTGACGAGTCCGCTCAAGGCGGAGTCGAATTCACGTTTCTGGCGTCCCCGGCTCAGGGTCGAGGAAGAGGCGGTCTTGCCAGCGATGACCAACCCATCTCCACGGAAGACTTCTCCGCGCAGGGTCACGGCGCGGGCGTGAATCGGAAGATCAGCCTGTACTCTGCGGGCAGTCGCACGGTCGCGGACAATGAGAGTCTGACCGAGCGTAAGTCGCACCGCACTGCGCAATTCTTCCGGCGCGTTGACGAGTTCGGAGGCAATGCCAAGATAATTTTCGTCAGTCGACTCGTAACGCAAGATATTATCTTGCGCGACCAAGGGCAATAACGCAGCACGACCGGCTTCATCAGACTCAAGCAACAACAACGCATTTTCTAATTCATTCGCATCGATCAACACTGCATCGAGCGTGTCGCCCAACGCGGCGGCGATGGCAGTTTCAAGTTCGGCTGGCACATCGAGCGCAGCAGAGAGCGCACCCCGCGCCCCATTGAGGCGTGATTGACGCGCGGCATCGAGAAGGAAGCGCGCGCCTTCGGCATATCCCGCCAGCGACTGCTCGGAATGTTCGAGCACTTCAAGCTGAGCCTTCAAACGCGAATGTTCGGATTCTTCCTTCGTGCGGCGTTCGAGCGCGGCGCGGCGTTCACCGTCGAGGCGATCCACTTCAGCGCGTTTGGCGAGAGCTTTATCTTCGGAGTGCTGTAGGGTTTCCGCAATTCCCTCGCGGATTTTGCGGGCATATTCGTATTGCGCTTTCGCCTTTTCGGTTTGCGTTTCGGCGCTGGCAATGGCGCTTTGAGTTTGCGCGATCTTCTGGTTCTGCGCTTCAATGCGAGACTTGAGTTCATCAAGGCGGGCATTATTTTCGGCGCGTTGTTTGGTAAGTTCTTCGATCTGGTTGCGAATGGCTTGGATCTGCTCTTCGATGCTCGACCGTTCAGACTGCCGCGTGGACAGCGCATTTTGCGCATTGCCAAACTGCAACTTGGCTTCGTCGGTTTCGCTCTGCACGCGGGCAATATCCGCTTCGGCGGCTTGATAGCGTTCGCTCGCAAGATGCAACTCGTTCATCGCGTTTTCCTGGTCAGACATGATGGATGCCTGCTGGGCGGTGAGCGAACGGCGGCGTTCTTCGAGCACGGCGAGGTCACGGCTGAGCGACTCGCGCTGGGTGTGCAATTCGGCGGCTTTGCGGTGCCATTCATTCAAATGCGCACGCAATCCCGAAAGACGTTCGCGGAAGGAGTTGTACTCCGCCTGTGCCTTCTCATGAGTCTCGCGTGTTTCGTTCACGCGGATTTCCTGCCCGCGCACGGATTCGCGCGCGTCGGTCAGGTCGCGTTGAGTGCGATGCCAGTGAAAGCCATACCACTCGCGCAGGATGACTTTCAAGTCCGCCTGGGCGCGGGCAAATTCGATGGCGCGTTTCGCCTGCCGTTCCAAACTGCGGATGCGCGGCTCAAGTTCGGACATAATGTCGAGCACGCGTTCGAGGTTGCGTTCGGTGTTTTCCAGGCGTTTGAGCGCATCGTCACGACGGGCGCGGTACAAGCCCACCCCGGCAGCTTCTTCAAAGAGACGGCGGCGGTCATCCGCTTTGAGGGCGAGCGAAGCATCCACCAAGCCCTGACCGAGGATGGTGTAGGTGCGCTCGCTCAAACCCGCCTGAGCGAGCAATTCGTTCATCTCGCGCAAGCGGACTTGTTGGTTGTTGATGATGTATTCGTTGTGACCGTCACGGTGGGCGACGCGCGCCATCGAGACTTCCGTGAAATCAAGCGGCAGCCACTGATCGGTGTTGTCGAAGTTGATGGTGGCTTGCGCCATGCCTGCGCGCGCGCGGTGCTCGGAACCGGAGAAGATCATGTCTTCGGTCTTCTTACCGCGCAGCAGGGCATAGGACTGTTCGCCCAACACCCAGCGCAGCGAGTCGGCGATGTTCGATTTTCCCGAACCGTTCGGTCCGACAATGGCAGTCACACCCGCGGCAAACTCAAAGGTTGTGCGCGAGGCGAAGGTTTTGTATCCTTGCAGTTCGAGTGATTTTAGACGAAGAGGCATGACGATTTACGATTTTTCGATTGACGATTTTGGATTGATGATTGAAAAGTGAAACGTGATGTTCGAACCATTCACGTTTCACTCCTTACGAAGCATTCAAATATTCTTCAACGCATCCTTCGCCGCTTCACGTTCGGCGTTGGCTTTACTCGACCCTGTGCCCCGTCCTCTGACCTCGCCTGCGATCTCGACTTCCATTTCGTAGGTACGGGCATGGTCGGGTCCGTTGGAACTGACCACATGATAACGCGGTGCGCCGAGTTTCCTAGCCTGGGTCAATTCCTGGAGATGGCTTTTGGGGTCGTTGATATGTTCCTGCACAGTCTCGCGTTTTGAGTCCAACAATGGATTCACAAATCGCCGGACTTTTTCCAGGTCAGCATCCAGGTAGATCGCGCCGATCAAGGCTTCAAAGGTGGAGCCAAGCACACTGTCCCGCAGGTGACCGCCGGAGGTCTTCTCGCCGCGTCCGAGGCGCAGAGCCACGCCAAGGTCAAGCAAGCGGGCAAAGTCGGCAAGGCGTTCATTCCGCACCAGATACGAGCGGACTTTGGTCAGGTCGCCCTCATGCATTTCAGGGAAACGATGATATGCCCATTCCCCCACAATGAAATCCAACACGGCATCGCCGAGGAATTCGAGGCGTTCGTTATCCTCCACGGCATCGGCATGTTCATTGGTATAGGAACTGTGAGTGAGGGCGCGTATCAGCAGGGATGGGTTGGAAAAGGACAGACCCAGCCGTTCGTCCAGGCTGGATGCAGACTCCGTATCCCGCTTATGTGAATTGGTAGTCACGGGTACCTCCCGGAACTCCGGGAGCGATATCTACTTACCTCCATAGTGAGGAGATCTCGTTCCATGAGTTCCAAATTAGATTTTTCGAGCGGGCTGAATTGTAACCTGAATTTTTTCGGGAAACGATATTTTAAGATAGAATCGGCGCAACATCGAAGGAGAACCATGAACGAAGTCAGCAACGAGACCCGCTTTTTACACGCCATCGAAATGGGATTGGGGGCTTGGCAATGGGGAGACCGCATCATCTGGTCGTACGGACAAGGCTATTCGGACAAGGATATCCGCGAATCGTTTGATGTTTCGCTCAACCTGGGGATCCGGTTCGTAGACACTGCCGAAGTGTACGGCACGGGTCGTTCCGAACGGATGCTGGGTCAGTTTCTGAAAGAGACGGACCAACCCGTATTGGTGGCGACGAAATTCTTCCCCTGGCCCTGGCGCCTGACCAAGGGATTCCTTCCGCGCGCGTTGAAGGGAAGCCTCGAACGGCTTGGCATGGAAGCGGTGGATCTGTATCAAGTCCACTGGCCCTCGCCGGTCATCAGCCCCGAGACGCTGATGGAAGGCATGGTCGAATGTGTCAAACAGGGATTAACGCGCACGGTTGGCGTCTCGAACTTTGGGCAAAAGAATATGCTGCGCGCCTATTCCACATTGGCACAGCACGGAATTCCGCTCGCGTCCAATCAGGTCCATTACAGCCTGCTCAGCCGCGAAGTGGAAAAGAACGGCACGTTGGCACGCTGTAAGGAGCTGGGCATCCGCCTGATCGCTTATTCTCCGCTGGAACAGGGTCTGCTGACCGGAAAGTACTCCCTGGAGAATCCCCCGCCTGGTTTCCGCGGTTCTCATTACACCGAACTTTTGAAAAAGGCTCCGCAGGTGCTCAAGACCCTGCAAGGCATCGCGCAGCATCACGGAAAGACAGTCTCGCAAACCGCGTTGAACTGGGTCATATGCAAGGGTGCGCTGCCGATCCCCGGAGCGAAGAATGTCCGCCAGGCAGAAGAGAACGCGGGCGGTGCTGGCTGGCGTATGACAGACGATGAAGTTGCAGCCCTCGACGAGGTTACTGACGATATCCGCCCCTATTCACAAGGATAGAATAATGGCAGCTCTTTCCTTCTGGCAAAAGATATTCAAGACCATCGCTTCTGCTGAAACGTTCAAAGACATCGAAGCAGAATCAAGGCTCTGGACGATGCAATGTTCCAATTGCAAGTTCGAGCGTTCCATCTGGGAGATGGGCGGCATCCGCTGGAAGGCGGCAGGCAGCCCAAGGGTTTATCGTCTCTGTACGAATTGCAGACAAAAGAACTGGCAGACGATCTACAAAAAAAGTCTCTCGTAGTATTTCCAAGGGCACATAGCCTGATCAATAATTTTTTTGATCGATCAACTACAGCCTCAACGAAGATCATACCCATGTTCTGACTCAAAGACATGCGAATGCATGTTTGCGATCCACTGTTTGCCGTCTTCGGTGAGGCGGAGGTACGCCAGCGCATCCTGAATATACGGTCTGACTTGCTCCCAATAAAACTTGGCATAACTTTTACGGAGATCGTTCGGGGATTTGTAACCAAACTTTTCATTCGCCCCCAACTCTTGAAATTCATAGAACAATGCCGGTGACTTGCGGAAGTAATCCGGGTCGCCCAACTGACCGATAAAGTCCGCCGCGCGCACCAAGCCGCCCAAGCCCTTGGTATCCTTGTAAAAATCATCCTTCGGTGACGGGAAACGGGTCATCTCGATATACTTCGCCACCAAGCCCGCATCCAGATAATTCGTCATATCGCCAAGCAATCCCGAACCGAAGCGTTCGCGCACGAATAATTGACTGCGGTTGACATGGTAGGGTGTGAGCGCCACATCCGTACCCGAGGGCGGAATGTGGACCTGCTCATCATTCACACCGGTGGCGAACATCTCATCCGAATCATTTTTACAAGCCCCTTTGACATACCCGATATCATGGCAGATCACCGCCAGCATAAAATGCATCCAATCGCGCGGAGTGACCCCGCCTTCGCGCAGATGCTTGCCTTCGATGATCGAAAGCCCAGCCAACGAGACCATCATCGTATGGTCAATGTCGTGATACAGCGCATCCGAATTGGAGATCGTATCCAGCGCGAGCCTGCCGCACCACATCACAATGCGCCCAAAATCCGGCTGTATGTCGCCATATGTGCGTTGATAAGAACTTTGTAGTTGCTTCACGAACACTTCAATGGTCAATTCCTGCCAACTGATCATGGTCACTCCCTTGAATGAAATATGCCCACGGTCAGAAATCGCGCTTTCCAACTTCTTAAAAAAGCGCAATTTCTGACCGCGCTGGGTATAAAATGAAAATCCAATATGATTTTCAAAGTTTACCAGAAAGCTCTTAATTTATTTCAATGAGAAACCCACCTGTAATTCTCATCGTCGGTCCAACTGCGGTCGGAAAAACCGAGCTTGCCCTGCAGCTCGCCGAAACCCTGAAGAGTGAGATCGTCTCCGTTGATTCGCGGCTCTTCTATCGCGGCATGGATATCGGCACCGCCAAACCTACCCGAGAGGAATTGACGCGCGTCCCGCATCATTTGATCGACATCGTCAACCCGGATGAAACTCTCAGTCTTGCCGTTTTTCAAAAGATGGCACGAGAGATCATCGCGGACATTCATGCACGCGGAAAACTTCCCATTCTCGTCGGCGGGACCGGGCAGTATATCCGCGCTGTAACCGAAGGATGGATCCCACCAGAGGTCAAGCCGAACGAGCGCATGAGGACCATCCTGGAAAAGATGAAAGAAGAAAAAGGCGGCGAGTGGCTATACGCAAAGCTAAAAATTCTTGATCCAACTGCCGCTCAACAGATCGACTTGAGAAATGTGCGCCGCACCATCCGCGCGCTGGAAGTGATCTTCTCCACTGGCAGGCGTTTCTCAGACCAACGCGGCTCAGGCGACTCCCCTTATCAGCTCGCCACCATTGGGCTGATCCGCCCGCGTGAGGTGTTATATCGCCGCGTGGATGAACGCATCGATAAAATGTTTGCAGATGGTTTGTTGGATGAAGTCAAAACTCTGCTCGCCAAAGGATATTCCGCTTCCCTGCCGAGCATGTCTGCGATCGGGTATAGAGAATGCGTCAGCGTGATCAAAGGCGAAATGACGATCGCGCAAGCCAAGGCGGAGATGATGCGCATCACGCGTGTCTTTGTGCGCAGACAAGCAAATTGGTTCAAGGAGTCTGATCCGCAGATCCGCTGGTTCGATCCAACAAGTGAAAAAATTCTCAATGATGTGAAAGAATTCATTCGTAACTCGCTTGAAATTCAGGTGTTGTAATTGACTTTTGTTTTTATAAAGTATATACTTGCTTGGTAACATAGTCGCCCAACCAACCGGAGGAGGAAGTATGGACAGCAAGTTATGGCACAAGAATTATGACAAAGGGGTACCCACCACAATCGAATATCCGAAAGCGCCGCTGTTTCATTTTCTAGAAGAAGCTGCGCGCAAGTACCCCGACCGCGCCTGCACGATATTCAAAGGTGCGGTCGTTTCGTATCGGGAGATGAACGAACAAAGCGATCACATGGCAGCCGCGCTCGTGGATATGGGTGTAAAGAAAGGCGATCGTGTTGGAATTTTCATGCCGAACCTCCCCCAATTTGTTGCTGCTTATTTTGGGATCCTGAAGGCAGGCGGCGTGGTCGTTGCCATCAACCCGACTTACCCGGTGGATGAGGTATTGACACCGGTAAATGATGCGGGCATCGAGATCATGTTCACGCTTACGCGTTTTTACAAAACGGTCAAGGATGTGCGCGCGAAATCGAAGCTCAAGAAGATCATCGTCTCCAATCTAAAGGAAGCATTACCACCATTCACCCGTGTGCTGTACACCCTGTTAAGAGAAAAGAAGGGCGGCGACAAACTCGATTCACTGGAGAGCGGCGATGTATGGATGTCGGAACTTTTGAGCAAATATGCAAATGCCGCCAAACCAAAGATCGAGATCAACCCTGATGACACCGCCCTGTTCCAATACTCCGGCGGGACGACGGGTGTGCCAAAGGGCGCAGTTGCCATGCACCGCAATGTGGTGGCGAACACGCTTCAGATCAAATTGTGGATGACCGGCTTGGAAGAGGGCAAGGAAGTGGTGCTGATGGGTATTCCGCTCTTCCATGTGTATGGCATGGTGGCGGGTATGAGCTTCGCCATGGCATCCGGCGCCAGTATGGTCATGATCCCCAATGCGCGTGATCTGAAAGATGTATTGGAAAATATCACAAAATACAAGGCAACTATCTTCCCCGGTGTGCCGCTGCTGTATAACGGCATCAACAATCACCCGGATGTGAAGGCTGGCAAATACAACCTCTCTTCGATCAAGGCTTGTATCTCCGGCTCAGCGGCGCTGATGCGCGAAACAAAAGAAGCTTTTGAACGTCTGACAGGCGGTAAAGTTTTCGAAGGCTACGGCATGTCCGAAGCGCCAACCGCGACACACTGCAACCCGCTCAATGGCGAGAATAAGACCGGCTCCATCGGTATGCCTCTGCCCGATGTGGATGTGAAGATCATCAGCCTCGACGACGGCGAGACCGAGATGCCGTATGGTGAGATCGGCGAGATCGTGCTGCGCGGTCCGCAGGTGATGAAGGGCTATCACAACATGCCCACTGAAACTGCCAACTCCCTGCGCCAGTTAAAGGATGGCCAGACCTGGCTCTTCACCGGTGACATCGCCCGCATGGACGAAGACGGCTACTTCTACATCGTTGACCGCAAGAAGGAACTCATCAAGCCGGGCGGCTTCCAGGTGTGGCCCCGTGAAGTGGAAGAAGCGATCATGTCGCATCCGAAGGTTTTGGAAGTCGGCGTGGGCGGCATCCCCGACCCGCATCGCGGCGAGACCGTCAAAGCATGGATCGTAGTCAAGCCGGGCGAAACGCTTACAGAAGAAGAGCTCAAAGCCTTCTGCAAGGAGCATCTCGCACCGTACAAGGTTCCCACCCACTACGAGTTCCGCTCTGAACTGCCCAAGACCACCGTCGGCAAGATTCTGCGCCGTGAATTGGTCCGCCAGCACAAAGAAGGCGGGAAGTAAGCACAGGCAGCAAAGTAAACAGGTAACAAGTAGATAAGAAAAGAGCCTTCGGTGATTGCCGGAGGCTCTTTGGTTACCTGAACACGTTTCTACTTGCTACCCTCTACGTCAACTGCGGAGTCCCGCTCTTCTTGCCGAAGGGCGGCGGGAAGAGTTGTTCGAACTCGTCGCGGGTGATGGATTCCACTTCGAGGAGTTTCTGCGCCACGATCTCCAACTGCTTGCGATATTTCTTTACAGTCGCCTTGGCTTGCTTATACGCGTCTTCCACCAACTTGCGGACTTCGCGGTCGATCTGCTCTGCCACGGCTTCGGAGTAATCGCGCTGTTCGGAGATCTCGCGTCCGAGGAAGATCAATTCCTCTTTCTGACCGTAGACCAGCGTACCCATTTCCGGGCTCATACCGAGGCGGGTGACCATGGCGCGTGCCATGCGGGTCACCTGTTCGATGTCATTGGAAGCGCCGGAAGTGATGTCGTCGAAGATCAATTCTTCGGCGGCGCGCCCGCCCAACGCCATGGCGAGGGTGGCGAGCATCTTCTTGCGGGACATGAGAATGCGGTCTTCATCGGGGCGGAACCACGTCACGCCGCCAGCCTGTCCGCGACCGACGATGGTCACTTTTTGGACAGGGTCGGCTTCAGCGATGGCATTCGCCACAACGGCGTGACCCGCTTCATGGTAGGCAATGATGCGCTTCTCTTCATCCGAGATCAGACGGGACTTGCGTTCAGGTCCCATGACAACGCGTTCGATGGCTTCTTCCAATTCCGACTGGCCGATGGACTTCTTGTTGCGGCGGGCAGCCAGGATGGCACTTTCGTTGACGAGATTTTCAAGGTCGGCACCGGCGAAACCGGGTGTACCACGCGCAATCGCGGCGAGGTCAGCCTGCGGATCCAACGGCTTGCCTTTGACATGCACTTTAAGAATGGCTTCGCGTCCCTTCACATCGGGGCGGTCGAGCGTCACACGGCGGTCAAAACGACCGGGGCGAAGCAAAGCCGGGTCAAGGATATCGGGACGGTTGGTCGCGGCAATAATGATGACGTTGGTGTCGGTATCGAAACCGTCCATTTCGACGAGCATCTGGTTGAGGGTCTGCTCGCGTTCATCATGTGAACCACCCAAACCCGCACCGCGCTGACGACCGACCGCATCGATTTCATCCACGAAGATGATGCAGGGCGAATGACGCTTGGCTTGGTCGAACAGGTCACGGACGCGGCTTGCGCCCACACCCACGAACATTTCCACGAACTCAGAACCGGAAATGGAGAAGAATGGCACGCCAGCTTCACCAGAGACAGCCTTCGCCAGCAAGGTCTTGCCCGTTCCGGGAGGACCCACCAGCAAAACGCCCTTCGGGATACGCGCGCCCAATTGAATGAACTTCTGCGGTTCCTTGAGGAATTCGACCACTTCGGCGAGTTCCTGCTTTGATTCCTCCGCACCAGCGACGTCGGCGAAGGTCACGGTAGGATGTTCGCCGCTGAACATCCGCGCGCGGGATTTCCCGAACGACATGGCGGCATTGTTGCTGCCCTGCGCCTGACGGAAAATGAACCAAAGCAAACCACCCATAAAAAGGACCGGCAGGAGATACAACGCGCCGCTCAATACTCCACCCCAAACGGAAGGAGCGCTGACCTCAACATTTATTTCGGCGAGTTGCTCGGCGGTCACGCCATAATTGCGAAGTTGTTCCACTAAGGTTGTATCCGCTTCTTTGCGGGATTCGAGGGCGGTCTCTTCTGAACCGTTGACCTTGACCACCCGAATGGTGTCGTCGCTCCCAACAATAATGCGCGCAACATTTCCGCTCTGGACCATCCGCGCAACTTCGCTGATCGTCAGCGGTTCGGTTGCACTGGTGTTATCACGGAAGCCCATGTAGAGCATGGCACCAATGGCTACGAGCAGGAGAAAATACACAAAAAACGATTGACTACGGGAATTCACGGAATCCTCCAAATTTGACTTGCGAACGGATTATACCAAGCCGCCCCTGTAGACACAGCGACTCAGATATTTTCTATTATGAATCTCTAACGCGCCTCTTTTTTACCCTGAAGCGACTGGCAAAAGCCCTCAGCCTGAGCCATCGCCGGGAATTTGTTCGCGATTTGTGATTTTCTCACCGGTTGATGATCCGTACAATGACCAAAAGGTCTCAATTTTGCCCAATTAGCTCCGCCTCGGTTCGGGAAAATAGACATCCAGCTGGTTTAGTCCAACCCCAGTTCCACCGGGCAGTGATCCGAGCCCAGAACCTGATCGTGGATGATCACATCCTTTATCCGCGGCATCAACGCTTCGGATACGAGAAAATAATCCAACCGCCAGCCGATCCCCCGCTGACGGGCATTGAGACGGGCCGTCCACCAGGTGTACTGAACTTTTTCGGGATACAAGCGGCGAAACGCGTCTGCGAATCCATTCTTCAAATATTTATCCACCCAATCACGTTCCTCGGGCAAAAAGCCTGAGGTGTTTTTATTTTCCTTGGGATTCTTCAGGTCAACCGGTTGATGCGCCGTATTGAAATCCCCGGTGAGGATGAGCTTCTCCCCTTTTTTGTGCAATGAGTTCAATAAGTTCAACAAGGCTTCGTAGAATTCAAGTTTATACCCAACCCGTTCGTGTCCGCGTGAGCCGCTGGGGAAGTAAATATTGAAGAGCCGTACATCCTTCCAACGGGTTTGGATAACGCGCCCCTCCACGTCGAATTTCGGGTCACCCATTCCAAGGTTAACTTCATCGGGTGCATTTTTATAAAATGTCGTCACACCGCTGTACCCGGCGCGCTCGGCGGGGTTCCATGCGAAGGGCAGTTTCAAATTCGCCTGCTGGTCGCTTTTCAATTGTTCCGGTCGTGCTTTTACTTCCTGCAAACACAAGGCGTCAGGCGTCTGGTCGAACGCCCAAGCCAGCGCATTCTTCCCAAGCGCGGCGCGGATTCCGTTTACATTCCAGGTGATGATTTTCATGGTCAAGTTGCGGTTTCTTTTTATGGTAAACTTGATTTAAAGGCGAAGGCGTTATGGATCAAACACCTGTCAAAAAAATATTGTGCGTCGAAGATGAACCGGAAATGATCGACCTCATCAGGTTGATCCTTGCACGCAAAGGATTTGATGTTCATGGCGCAGCCGGAGGCATGGAAGGCATTAAGCTGATCCGGGAGATGCACCCCGACCTGGTCCTGCTCGATCTGATGATGCCTGATATGGATGGCTGGGAAGTATACCAACAAATGAAAGCCGATTCCGCCACCCGTGACATTCCCGTCATCGTCGTCACAGCGAAGGCACAGAACATAGACAAGGTACTGGGCTTGCACATCGCAAAAGTGGACGACTACATCGCGAAACCGTTCAGTCCGCAGGAATTGATGGACAGCGTGGATAAAGTCTTCAGCCGTAAATAACTCCAATCGATTTATTCTGGGCGGCGGAAACGCCGCCTCTTTTATGAAACCATGCCCCGTCCAATCTTCGTCAATAATCTGACCAGGACCCTCACAGCTCCCGCACAGGTCGGGTATTGCAACTCGTTCCTCTGCCGCCTGCGGGGATTGATGTTCCGCCCCAGCCTCGCCACGGATGATGGTCTGCTCCTCGTCGAAAAGCGTAACTCACGTATCGACACATCCATTCACATGTTCTTCGTCCCTTTCGACCTCGCCGTGTTCTGGATCAATTCCGAAATGAACGTGGTGGACAAGGTGATCGCGAAATCGTGGAAGCCCGCTTACTTTCCAAAATCGGACGCAAAATACACATTGGAAATACATCCCGACCGCTGGGCGGATTATGAAATCGGTGACAAAGTTGAATTCAAGGATGCGTAAGCGTTTACTCATTGCTTTACTTTTAATATCCATACTCCTGCCATTTAAACCCGCACAGGCGCAGGATTCGACGGGTCCCATTTACGTTGTTCAACCGGGCGACAGTCTTTCGTCGATTGCGGCACGGTTCAGTGTCAGCCTGACCGATCTGATGACAGCCAACGGGATCTCCGACCCCAACCAATTGACAGCCGGGCAGCAATTGATCGTCCCCGGGTTGGAAGGCGTTACAGGTATCCTGAACACACGCTTCATCAATTTCGGGGATTCATATCTAAGCATGGTGCGGCAGACACAAGTACCGGAAGCCTTGTTCAAGAAATTAAATCATGTGGTCAGCCCCAGCGAGTTCTACGTCGGCGTCAGCATGATCGTCCCTGAACAGGAGCAGACCCAATACAACAAGCGCATCTCCCCCGCCACAGGCGAATCCCTGCTTGAAAGCGCAGTGAAGAACGGTGCGGATACGTGGTCGCTGATTGAGATCAACAACCTCAACGGAACCTGGGATGGACTTCCTGGCGACACGTTGTTCGCTCCCGGCGAAGGAACCAACACCGGAACAAGCGGATTGCCGTCCGCTTTCATGAGTGCCGAGATCCGCAACCTGCCCATCAAACAAGGCGGAACGGGCGTCATAAAGGTTTTCACACAGCCAGGCATAAAACTTGGCGGCATTCTCGTTGACCATCCACTGTACTTCTTCCCTGTTGAGGATGGTTCACAAGTTGCACTGCAGGGCGTTCACGCATTGTTAGATCCGGGTGTGTATCCCTTACGACTCGATGCAACCCTCCCGGATGGCAGCCTGCAATCTTATGAACAACTGATCCTGATCACCTCCGGAAATTATCTGACCGGCGAAAGCCTGCCGGTCGACCCTTCTCTGATCGACCCGGCAGTTACCGACCCAGAACAGCAACAACTCGAGAGCATCACGATCACGACTCCCACACCAACCAAATTTTGGGAGGGACAATTCATCTCCCCGGCGATCGCGTACGCTGAATCGACGTACTTCACCTCCCGGTATGGAACCCGCCGTGTCTATATCGGTCAGGGTACGGACCTGGAGATCAACTGGTGGCACACCGGCTTGGACTTTGGCGGAGGGGATGGTCTCGCCATCACCGCTCCTGCGGCTGGGAAAGTGATCTTCGCCGGACCCCTTACCGTCCGTGGGAATGCCACACTGCTTGACCACGGCTGGGGAGTTATCAGTGGGTTCTGGCATCAATCTGCCATTCAAGTACAGGTCGGTCAAACCGTAAACCAAGGGGATGTCATTGGGCTTGTCGGTGGGACCGGTCGCGTAACCGGTGCGCACTTGCATTGGGAACTGTGGGTCAACGGCATCCAGGTGGACCCTCTCGACTGGCTGACCCAAACCTACCCTTAAAGAACTTGAATCGTTGCGCTTCATCCGTGAATATGCTAAACTTTCGAAAAGGATCAGTTCATCATGAATAATCACGTCAACTTCCTGAAGCAAAGCGATATCTTCTATCAGTTCACGCCAACTCAATTGGAACTTGTTGCTAACCTTTGCCAGGAGGTGGTCTTCAACTCAGACGAAGTGATATTCAGGGAAAACAGCAGCAGCAAGGAACTGTATATTATCGTGCAGGGTGAAGTTGACATTTTGATCAACCGCGGCACGACCGGGGCGCTCAATAAAAATGAAACTGCGGTGGCACGCCTGCGCCGGGGTCAATCCTTTGGGGAGGTGGCGCTGGTGGATGAAGGACTGCGGTCGGCATCCGCACGGTCGGCGCAAAAGGATACCCGCCTGCTGGTCATCCCACGCGACAAGATCATCATGCTGTGCGAAACCTATCCCCAACTCGGCTATCGTTTGATGTATAATCTCGCAGCGGATCTTGCCATGAAAATTCGTAACACCGATCTACGAATCCGTGAACAACTTTTATACAAACCAGCCGATTCTAAATAGCCGTTCCAAGTCGGGCAATCCCAAAGCGTCAAAACGTATAGACAGAATTGCTTGACCATTTCAAAAATTCGCCTTATCATCAGCGTTTAATTAGATAGCTAATTGGAATTATTCCTTCTTTAATCAAGCAAGCCAAAAAATCCAGCGCCAAGGGTTTTTGGGCTTTCTTTGTATTATTTAGTGATCCAAAATAAAAAGGAGGTGATGCCGACTAATTCGCCCGGTCTGCATGTCCGTATCCACCCGCAATTGCGGGATCGAGCAAATCAAAACCAATTTTGGAGGAGCAAGATAATGAATAAGCGTTTACTCGCTTTACTGTCATTGCTGGTCATTGCCAGCATGGCACTCGCCGCCTGCGGTGGCGGAGCAACTGAAGCCCCCGCCGCGACTGAAGAAGCCCCCGCTGCCACTGAAGAAGCCATGACCGAAGAAGCGGCTATGTTCGAATGCACCGACGCCATCGGCTGCGTTGATGTCGCCCCCGGTGAACCCATTCACATCGCCTATGCGTTGACCGTCTCCGGTGCCACCGCTTCCCTCGGTGAGGATAGCAAGGGCGCCATTGAAATCGCGATCGCTGATCGCGCTGGCGAAATGCTCGGTCACCCGATCGAACTGACCGGTGAAGACAGCCTCTGCAGTGCAGAAGGCGGTCAGGCGGCTGGCACCAAGATCTCCGCTGATGCGACCATCATCGGTGTGGTTGGTACCAACTGCTCTGGTTCCGCCCGCGCTGCCATGCCGTTGATCTCCCAGGCTGGCATGGTGATGATTTCGCCGTCCAACACCAACCCCGATCTGACCGACCCCACCCACCCCGATCACTATGCTGGTTACTTCCGCACCGCACACAATGACCTCTTCCAGGGTCGGGTTGCGGCGGAATTCGCCTACAATGAACTCGGTGTTCGCAAGGCCGCGACCATTCACGACGGCAGCCCCTACGCCGAATCCCTCCAGCGCGTGTTCGCTGAAGTGTTCGCTGAACTCGGTGGTGAAGTGACCGCCCAGGAAGCCATCAACGTTGGCGATACCGACATGAAGCCGGTTCTCACCAGCATCGCCTCCGGCGCCCCTGAGATCATCTACTTCCCGATCTTCGAACCTGAAGGCAACCTGATCGCTGCCCAGTCCCGCGAAGTCGCCGGTCTCGAGACCGTGCTCCTGATGGGTGCTGATGGTCTGTTCGCCGACACGTTCCCGGAAGCCACCGGCAGCGCTGCCAACGGCATGTACCTCTCCGGTCCGTATGTTGATGTGAACGATAGCTCCTATGGAGAATTCCTCACCAAGTGGGCTGACCAGATCGGTGGCGTTCCCCCGTCCGGCTTCCATGCTCATGCCTACGACGCTACCAACATGCTGTTGAACGGTATCGAAGCGGTTGCAGTGGTTGATGCTGATGGCACCGTCCACATTGGACGCCAGGCTCTCCGCGATTTTCTCTATGGCTTGACCGACTACGATGGCTTGACCGGCAACCTCACCTGCGACGAAAATGGTGACTGCGCTACTGGTGAAGCGCTCGGTGTCTTCATGCTCTCCGACGCCGAAGTGAACGGTGCCTGGCCTCCCCCTGTCTTCTGGCAGCCGTAATCACACGAAAGCTTTTAATGCCCAGCCGGTAGTTTGAACCAGGGTAATCAAGCCAGACTGCAGACCGGCGCGGTCTGGCTTACCCAAATCCCTGCGAAGGAATTCGACATGCAATCGTACCGAATAAAACGGATCAATTTAACTGATCTTTTCATGTGGCTGGTAGGGGCGGCGTTGCTTGCGCTGGTTATCGGGGGCTCATACTTAACCCTCCAACAAGGAAAATACACAGCAGTTCAGTGGTTTGATCTTGCTGTCTTTGGTCTGGCGCAGGGGAGTGTTTACGCCCTGATCGCGTTGGGATACACGCTGGTGTACGGTATCCTGCGCATGATTAACTTTGCCCATAGCGAGATCTTCATGGGAGGCGCATTCCTGGGTTATTTTGTAGCCACCAATATGCAGCGTTCCGGTTTCATGCAGGAAAACCCCCTACTTGGCATTGTCATTATCTTTCTGACAGCAATAACAACCTCAGTCACTCTCGCTCTTCTGCTTGAGAGAATCGCTTATCGTCCTCTACGCGGCGCGCCTCGGCTTGTGCCTTTGATTACAGCAATCGGCGCGTCTTACTTTTTACAGTACGTTTTCCGTGGTTTATTTGGGACACAAAATCGCGCCTACCCTGAAATCGAGATCCTCAAGGGAACTATTCCACTCTTTGGGGATTTTAAAATCCAGACCATCCAGGTCATCGTAATCATCTCCGCCGCCGTTATGATGGCTTTCCTTGCCCTCTTTGTGCAATATACCAAGACCGGAAAAGCCATGCGTGCGGTATCGGAAGACAAAGGTGTGGCGGCGCTTATGGGAGTGGATGTGGACAAGATCATTGTCAGCACCTTCGCTCTCGGAGCCGCATTGGCGGGAGCAGCTGGCGTTTTATATTCCTTTATGTTCCGTATCGTTACTTTTTATATGGGGTTCATCCCCGGTCTTAAAGCCTTTACCGCAGCGGTTCTGGGCGGCATCGGTAATCCGCCCGGCGCCATGCTCGGCGGACTTTTCCTTGGGATTTTCGAGTCGCTTGGACCCACCCTCTTCCTTGACGGGTTGGGTGTTCCGGCACCGTACCAGCTCAAAGACGTAATCGCCTTCACCATGCTGGTGATGGTACTCATCTTCCGCCCGACCGGCATCCTCGGCGAGCGGTTGAGCAAGACCAAAGCCTAAGCGGAGGCGCTGATGTCTACGACACAAAACCAAAATACATTTGATTGGAAGAAAACCATTAATCTCGGCTTGATCGGCGGACTGGTGGGAGTATTGATCGCCCTGGTCGGTATGGTCGATGAGTTTGACAAGCGCGATATCATCGCGGGCACGCTTTCCATGGGCTGGACAATGCTCCTTTTGACAGCACTCGTGACCGCATATTTTTCCGCCGGGCTCGCCCCCAAGGGAAATGCCGTACTCGGTATTGCCGGTGGTGTCCTTTCTGGGATCATCTTTTCGTTGGTAATAAGTCTGCTGGCGTGGTTGGTGGATAGTTTCGACCTGCGCCAGACACTTGTCAATGCCTCACCCAACCTGGTGAAGATCCTGACTTTCGACAGCGGAATCCCTTCCGGGTTGTTCAAGCTGATCGGAGCAGGTACAGGTGTCGGGTTATTGGGAAGCGTGATCTACATCCTCCCGGGCAGGTTCCGCAAAGCGGTCACCCTCGGACTGGGTATGGTGGCACTTCTCGGTCTTTTACAGGAAATCATTCAGGTCAGCCTGGCTGGATTTGAAGCGCTCAGCGATGCCATCATATGGATGTTCGGTGTAGGCATTGAAAAGGGTTTATCCTTGACAGGCGCAATCGTCATTTTCCTGGTTGTATCCATCAGCAACCTGCTCTGGGATACCAATGCTCCAAAAGTGAATGCGCGGTTCAACAAGCTGCCGCAAAAAAGTCGTCGTTCCCTTCGCTGGCTCGGATATGGCTTGCTTTTTCTGGTCATCATATATCTACCCGCAGTGCTTGGCTTGTATCTGACCGAGGTCGTCAATTCCACCGGTTTGTTCATCCTGATGGGGCTGGGGCTGAACATCGTGGTTGGGTTCGCAGGTCTATTGGACCTTGGATACGTGGCGTTCTATGCGATCGGCGCCTATACCGTCGGCGTTTTGACAACCTTATCGGGAGAGTTGACCACATCGTTCGGGTTCAACTTCTGGCTGGCACTCCCGATGGCTGTGGCGCTTGCGGTTTTAGCTGGCGTTATGCTTGGCATTCCGGTGCTCAACATGCGCGGCGATTACCTCGCTATCGTGACGCTTGGCTTCGGTGAGATCATCCGCATCCTGGCGCTGTCCGATTTTCTTAAGCCTTACATCGGTGGTTCACAGGGTATCGTGAATATTCCGCCGCCAGCCGTTTTAGGGGTACTTATAAATAATCCACAAAAGTTATATTATGTGATTGTCGCCGGAGCTATGCTTGCATTATTCATTAGCCAGCGACTACGTGACTCACGCCTGGGACGTTCATGGAAAGCCTTGCGTGAAGATGAAGATGTGGCGCAGGCGATGGGTATCAACCTGGTGGCAACCAAACTGTTGGCGTTCGCAACCGGCGCGGCGTTCTCCGGCTTGAGTGGCACGATCCTCGCCGCGAAACTGGGGACGATCTACCCGCACAGTTTTTCCTTGTTGATCTCGATCAACGTCCTCGCGCTGATCATCGTCGGCGGCATGGGCAGCATCCCCGGAGTGTTCGTGGGTGGACTGCTCTTGGCAGGCTTGCCGGAACTACTGCGCGAATTCGCTGAATATCGCCTCCTTATCTACGGTGCTCTGCTGGTGGTCATGATGCAGGTGCGTCCCGAAGGCTTTTGGCCCGAAGCCACTCACCAGCGTGAGTTACACCATACCGCGCCTAGTGCTGAAATAGCGGCTGAAGTACAGGAGTCGTAGTCATGGCATCCATTCTCACT
>CAYJPO010000067.1:0-25679 GCA_964372045.1 uncultured Anaerolinea sp. | reverse complement strand
AAGCGGCTTTATCCTGTCACAATTATAAAAAATTCAAGTTAGTGGACTACTAGTCGCTCATAAAGATATTTCTCTGTCATTTTACGCTTCCCCGTAAAATGCTTTGTTCAATGCTTTATCTTCCTTGCTGACCTTGAATTGTGCGTCGTCAATCTCAGAAAGATTAACATATAACTGGTTCTTGTCGAGAAGTTTTGCCAGTTCCCGTTTTTGATTTTCAAGCCCGTTTTTCTCTTTTCCTAATTCTTCAAAATATTTAATGGCTTCTTCGGGCATTTCAGGATTAACATACCAATTCAAAAATGATCCTTCCGCCATGTCCTGCCAGATTTTCAACAATTCTTTACTGCTTTTTGCTGCTTGAATACGCTCAATGAAAGCTTCGTTTAGTTGAGCAAGTTCAGAATAAATAGCAGAAACCTCTGTTCCCTTCATGGCAGCTGCAATACGTTTAGTTGTGATTGTTTCTACATAACTTAATTGCTCACACAAAATAAACTGACGATTCCCGTGATCGGTCTCGTTGAGTTCGATTACTGCGTGTCCAGTAGTACCACTACCTGCAAAAAAATCTATGATAATGTCGCAAGAATCTGAGGTGGTAACCAAATCAATTATTGTTTTGATAAGTTCAACAGGCTTTGGGCTACGAAATTTACCTTTGCCTAATAATTCGTCAACTGTTTTTTGTCCTTTTTCGGTATGAAACTGTTTGGCTAACCAAATGGTTTTTAATTTCTTTGAGACAACCTCATCTTCATTGCTCATTGCATAACTTTTACGAAAGATTTTCCATTTACCTTTGATTTGGCGACTGATTAATAAATCTTCTTCAAGTTCGCATTTTGTAGTGCCCCACGTCCAGCAACCTTCGAAGCCATCATCCCAAATTGGTTCTACTTGAATTGTGTATTCCTTACTTTCTTCAATTGAAACGCTGCCATTTTTCGGATTTACATACAAAGGAAAAAATAAATTGGGACGATTGTGCTTTCCAAATTCCCTATGGGTATTGCGCAACTCTAATGTTCTGAAATATCCATCCTCGTCTTTTTCTGGGTAATCTTTCCGAATTTCCTCAGATGTCTTCTTGATATTCAATTCCGTGTCCAGCTTTGACTTTGAGTAAAAAAGGAGATATTCATGTGACGTAGAAAAATGCCTGTCTAATACACGACCTTTTGGATTGTTTTGTACTGTCACAGCGGCAATAAAATTTTGACGACCAAAGATTTCATCACTTAATACTTTTAAATAAAAGGCTTCGTTTTGATCAATCGAAATGGCAATTACACCATTTGTGGCAAGCAATTCTTTTGCCACATCCAAGCGATTTTTCATGAACGTTAGCCATGTCGAATGATTAAAGTTGTCGTTATAACCAAACGAATCGTTTCCCGTGTTGTAAGGCGGGTCAATGTAAATTAATTTCACCTGTCCTCGAAATTGAGTTTTGAGCGTGTGTAATGCCAGCAGGTTATTGCCTTTGAGAATCAAGCTTTCACGAATAATCCCGTTGCCATCACGCTTGAATTCTTTTACTGGTTGCTTGCCTTTTGCTGTGTAGCGCGTGAAATTGGTTAATACTTTTGGGTCAAGTAAACGATTGATTTCATCCTGCGCCAAAACTTCATTGAAGAAAATCTCTTTGCGCTTTTCTTCTTCCTTCGTTTGTCCACCTTCCAAAACTGTGTCTTTATACGCCCAAACCAAAGATACTTCGCCACGCTCACGCAAATACTTTTCGCCAATGGTTAAGCCAATGCGATTACGAAAGCGGGTATATGAATTGTCCAAAAAGTTCTTTTGGGAAATATATTCGAGAAAAGTATTGATATTGAAAATCCAATGACCTTCAATTTCGTCAAAAAACTTTGCTTTAATTTCCTTATCGGAAAGCAAAAGTTTTACAAGGTCACGTTCAATCTTCCAAGCGCGGTCTTGCACAGCGGCAAGCAGTAATTCGCCTTCATCATCTACAAAGTTGCGATTCGTTTTGAGCAGGTCTATAAGTCTTGAATTGAAGGACATAAAATCTCCGTTGCGGGTTGAATGGCGCAATTATAAAGGTTTAAGACCCCCGAAACCACACAAGCGAGATGTTTTTTTCTTTTTACTTTATTGTGCAAGGAACAGGCTAACTACCGTTTCGGACGCCGTTTTTCGCCCAATCCCTTATCTGCTTTTTGGGCGTTTAGGGGCAAGACATTAAACCCCCTTACTCCTCGATGATCCTCACGAACACATACTCCGCCTTTGCGCCGCTGGGGTCTACGAGCGTAAAGGATTCGGGGAAGGTGGGTGTGGGAGGGGTGGGGTCTTCGATCTCTTTGAAGTTGTCGCAAATGGGAACGCCTTTGTGAATGTATGCCATCCAGCCGCGCTCGGTCAGGTTCACGCCGTCAACGGAGGAAACGTGCAGCCACTTGTCGCCTTTTTTGACCTCGCTGCCATCCGCGGGGGCTTCCCAGATCTCATCGCCGACGATCAGTTGTCCGCGCCCGTAGGAGGCGATGACGCTGGAAAAGGTGTTGTGATCGGAACGCATGCGCGTGCCGCTGCTGATGGGGGTCATGCTGTACTGGGTCATGAGACTCTCCTGTATTCCACGAGGGTGTTCCCGAATTTAGCGATGAGGGTCGCCTGTGTCTGTGTTGTTGGGTAGCGGGCAAGGAATTCGGCTTCGGTGCCGTTGAAGTAATTGAGGTCAATATCCTGGCTTTCCACACCGAAGAGGGCGCCGTCACCGTTGGAGGTGAACTGCCAATACGTCCAGTTGTCCCAAATGGGTGGGATGAGCGGCTCTTCCGGGTTGTACCATGCGATCCAAAGCGGATACTGCGCGAAGTAGCGTACTCCGGCGGCGAACTCTTGAAAATAATAATAGCCGGTGTAAACGCCGAGTTTCTTTTCAGGGAGCAGGACCTTCACGCGTTCCATGAAGTCGAACCAGTGACGCCATCCGGTGTAGGCTCCGCCGTAGCGGTCTTCGAAGTCACACCACATTTCCATCTCGCCGGGGTCATCCGCCATGATCTCCACCCATTTTTCAGCCTGCCGCTTGGCGTTCACCCGGCTGTCGTAGAACCAGTACGACCCGCGGATCATCCCTGCCTGTTTTGCGTTTTTCCATGAGGTCTTGAAGACCTTGTCTTCATACGTCCCCTGTCCTGCGCGGATGATGACGCCGCGCGTCATTTCTGCCATTTTGAGGAAGTTGATCCCCTGCGTGGTGGTGGGGTCATCCTGCCAGAAGCTGATATCCGGCAGTTTGAATTGGGACAAGACAGCTTGTCTTTGAGGTTGAATGATGGGGGTGGGGGGACGTACCTGATTGTTTGCCATGGCTCTCTGCGAAGGGTAGCTGACATTATAAATCAAAAAATTACAGGCAACAAAAAAAGCGACCTTATATACAGGTCGCTTTTCCTTGTTCTTTTTCCGAAACAATTCACTTACCGTATCGGAGATTGCTTCGCCGCGAAAAGCAAGAGCGCGGCTCGCAACGACATCCTTTTTTTCAGTAAAAGTGCGTAATGTGAATTAATTATTCAATGCGCCCTGGTTGACCCAGTCTGTGATGGTTTGGATCTGTACCGCGCTCAAGCCCGGTCCGCGGTTGGGCATTTCGCCTTCCACGATCAATTCCACCAGCAGGCTTTCGCCCGCATTGCCGGGAACGAGGACAGTTCCGTTGCGGGAACCGGCGAGAAGGGTGTCATAGGTCAGCAAATCCAAGCCTTCCTTGGTGGAGTCCACGCCGTGGCATTTGATACAGCTTGCTTCAAAGATCGGGTAGACGTCATTGGCGTAGCTGACTCCCGCCGTTGTGGAAGTGTCAGCAGCCGGGGCTTCGGTGGCAGCTTCGCTGACAACTTCCTCTGTGACCGGAGCGGAGGTGTCGGTGGGAACGGGGGCAGTCTGTGTTGGCTGAGATTCGGTTTGGGTAGGCTGAACAGCTTCCGTCGCAGCAAGCGGCGCTTCCCCTCCGCAGGCGGCGATGAAGATCATCATCAGAAGAACGATCGTGAGCAGAATATATCGTTTCATTTCAATCCTTTGGCTATGGTAGTGGGTATCGATGCCGCAATTTAACATACAAGCTTGGGAAGATGATGAAGATTTTGTGTGTATTCTTACCTTTATCATGATCGTCTAATATTTGATTTGCCATATGTGGTTGCATGGAAATCTCAGCGCCGTTATCGGATTCCGCTACGTTTTTTAACCGCCAAGTCCGCGAAGGGCGCAAAGTTTTTTTGTATACGGATGGCACAGAAAGAGCAGAAAAATGATTTTTACAATCCGTCCAACCCGTGAATTCCGTGTACGAGGAATTCGCTCTTCCTGACTTTGCTGCCGCCATGATCGAAAGGCTGAAAAATATAGAAAGTCAACGCAAGGTAAGGTATAATCTATCCGCCTCATCACAGGCGAAATTCAACTCAAGGCTAAGTATGACAGGCGCATTTTCAATACCAAACGAATACTGGCTTTCGCTTCAAGTCACCCCGCAAGACGTTGAAAACCTACACACGTACCTGTTCGAGCGCGAGACTCCGCTGACAATTCGTGAACTTGTCTCTGAGTTCATCGAAGCGCGGATACGTGTCGAACGGGAAGCGGCGGAAAAGAAGCAAAAGTCTGCTGGCAGGATCTTCCTCCCCAAGGAAAAATATGAGACCGGGGAGAGACTTGTCTTTCCTGCGATCGGTTGGAAGCAGGGCAAAGTGACCGGGGTACGCCCGGGTGTGAATCCATCGGTGAGCGATTTCGATGTGATCACAGTGGAATTGGAAGACCAGTCTGAGCGCTTGTTTGCGGCGCGGCTGGTTTCGCATCTTTTGAACGATGTCCAGCACACGAAACCGGAAGAGGAAGCGCTGAAACCGGCGGCTGTTTTTGATGAACATGGTCCCGCACTCGAGCGTAAACTCGAGGCTGCGTTCACCGCGGATGAGGGATTGGTGAAGATCGCCGGACGTTGGTTCCCGCGCGCGCTGTTGGTTGACATCAATGAAGGTCAATTGAATCTTGCGGAAGCGGTTTTGGATATGTCGGGCGGGGAACCCCTGACGACCAGCGCCCTGATCAAGGATATCGAACTGCCTGAAAGCGTAAACCCGAAACTGGCTGAGTTCTCCTTGAACTATGCCTTGCAGGATGATGACCGCTTCGACGAAGTTGGACCGGCGGGTCAGGTGCTGTGGTGTTTGCGCCGCCTCGAACCGGACTTTGTGCGCGAGGTGCCCCCGCCGCTGCGCTACATTGAAATTCCCCATGACCGGGCTGCCCTCGAACCTGAGATGATCTCGCTCGAGGAACAACTGGATGATGAATTGTCTCCTGCCAGCGAAACCGCCGGACGCGGAGAGATCTCGTCCGTCACGATCACGCTGATCTATCCCCACTTGCGCGCAGGGACATTGCCCATGTCTGCCAGGGCGCGGGCGTTGTTCCCCACGGCGTACGAATCGCCGCGTGTCCGCTTTACACTTGTGGATGGCAAGACAAAACAGCGCATCCCCGCGTGGGTGGTGCGTGAGAACGGATATGTGTATGGTTTGCGCGAATGGTATAAGGCGCATCAATTGATCCCCGGTTCGCTGGTGCAGGTACACAAAGGTGAAAATCCCGGCGAAGTGATCGTGGATGCAAAGAGCCAGCGTTCCTCCAAGGATTGGGTCCGCACGGTGATCGTTGGAACCGACGGCGGCTTGGTCTTCGCCATGCTCAAACAGGCGATCACTGCCGAGTTCAACGACCGTATGGTAGTTCACGTACCGGACTTTAAGGCATTGGACCCCGTTTGGGAAAAGAAACGACCGTTTGACGATTTGGTCTTGCACGTGATGCGTGAACTTGCGAAATCGAATCCGCAGGGACACGTCCACGCTCAGGAATTGTATGCGGCGGTCAACCTCGTCCGCCGTGTGCCGCCCGCACCGCTCTTCTCGGTGCTGGTGACGAATCCCATCTTCAAACATGTAGGCGACTTGCATTTCCGTCTGGACGAGGAGGCATGATGAGTCTGCTGAAGCCCAACGCAAATACCCCATTCCATATTGACTTCGACTGGTGGAAGCAGAGCGAACGCGACTGGCATGTTTTCCTGCGTTCCTTGTTGTGCGCAGAGCACCAGGAGGCGTTCGCCTCGATGGAAGAGGGCGAGTTGATCGATTGGATCGACCCGGAAACCGCAGAGGTCAAGGCTGTGGACGGCGTCCAGCACGCCTTGATGAGTCATTGCGCCCAGCTTCCTGATTTCGTCAGTGAGCGCACTGCCGTGGTCGAGGCGATCTTCCGCACCTTCCTTGCCAACGGAAATATCCCCATGTCCGCAGATGAACTGGGCAAACGTCTTGGCAGGTCTGCAGATGTGATCTTGCGGACCATCGCCGGTCCGCGCGTGTATCGCGGCTTGAGACCCATCCAAAACCAGGCTGTAAGCGCGCCGGTTGTCGAGTAAAATGGGATTTACGCCCCCGTAGCTCAATGGATAGAGCGCCTGCCTTCTAAGCAGTAGGTTGAAAGTTCGAATCTTTCCGGGGGCACTTTGTATAAAATGCGCAACTACTACCCAATTGAGGTGGTAGTTGTTTTTTTTCGCAAAGCAAGGGCGAAAAGGATTGAAACTTTGTGATAATGATCTCTAAATTGGATACAATGGAAGTATAATACGCATTCGGCACCCCTGAACGAAAAGAATCTGATCCCTTTGGCGGTAATTCGCAGGTTCGAATCCCTCCGGGGCTGCCTGATGAATGCCCAGGTAGTTGGAAGGAGCCGTACCATGCCTACCATTATTCGTAAGACAAGGGAGTCGCTTATAGAGGTCCGCCGCGATATCCTTCACACAGTAAGCTGGCAGGTTCGCTCCGGTATCTGGAGTCCTCCCACGGATGTGTATGAAGCCGGGGACGCGTATATTGTCCGATTGGAAATCGCGGGGATGCGTGACGAGGACTTCGAAGTTGCGCTCCAGAACGACACATTGTATATCACGGGTACGCGCCCCGATTTCTCCGAGAAACGTGCCTATCACCAAATGGAGATCCGTTTTGGAAAATTCACCACTGCTGTGGGCTTGCCGGGTCCGGTCGAAGTCGAGCAGTCGCGTGCGGAATACCGGGACGGTTTCCTGACGATCACCCTCCCAAAAGGAACACCTACTCAGGTCAAGGTTGAATAATTGATGCCCGCGCAAAGATGGCAATCCGGTTTGCACGATTTTTTCCAAATGTCCGATGACGCCGATCGTGAATTCACGAACGGTTTCATGACATCTTTATTTTCCCAGATCCAGAAAAAGGATGATCCCAATTCCGATGCGCAATCCGGCAAGGAAGATGGGCAGAAACTCCCCGATACGCTTCCGATCCTGCCGCTGCGTGGAGTGGTGGTCTACCCGAACACCGCAGTTCCGCTGACGGTGGGGCAGCCACGCTCGATCAAACTCGTGGACGATGTGGTTGCCAGCGACAAACTGGTCGGGCTCATCGCATCGATCAACCCGGAATTGGAAACTCCCGGTCCGAATGAACTGTATCGGGTCGGAACGATCGCCACTGTCCACCGCTTGCTCCGTGCCCCCGATGGGACCGTGCGGCTGCTTGTGCAGGGTATGCAGCGTTTCCGTCTGATCGAGTTCATCGAAGAGGAACCATACTTGCGGGCGCGCATCCAACTTGCGCCCGAGATCGAAGAGAACAATATCGAAACCGGCGCGCTGGCGCGTAATGCCCGCGACCAATTCCAGCAGATCACACAAATGATCCCCTCCTTCCCGGAGGAGCTGTCCAGTTCCATCATTTCCATTGAAGACCCGCTTCAGACCGTGTACAACATCGCGAACTTCCAGCGCATCGACTTGAAAGACGCGCAGGAGATCCTCGAGATCGACTCGGTGTATTCGAAGCTGAAGAAGTTGATCGGTCTGCTCGTTAGGGAAGCCGAGGTCTTGCAGATTGGGCAGAAGATCCAAAACGAAGCGCGCGGCGAGATCGAAAAGGTCCAGCGCGATTATTTCCTGCGCGAACAAATGAAAGCCATTCAACGCGAACTGGGCGAACGCGACGAACAGGCGCAGGAAGTGGAGGAATTCCGCAAAAAGATCGACGATGCGAAGATGCCCGAGGAAGCAGAGAAGCAGGCAAAGCGCGAGTTGGACCGCCTCTCCCGCTTGCCTACAGCCGCCGCGGAATACGGCGTCATCCGCACCTATCTGGATTGGCTGGTGTCGCTGCCGTGGTCTGCCTCCACGCCTGATAATCTGGATATCCCTCATGCCCGGGAAGTGTTGAATAAAGATCATTACGGGCTTGAAGATGTGAAAGACCGCATCCTTGAATTCCTCGCCATCCGCAAGCTGCGCATCGACCGCAAGGATGACAAAAAGGAAGCTTCAAAGGATGCCATCCGCCGCGAGCGTGAAGGCGTGATTTTGTGCTTTGTCGGTCCTCCGGGTGTAGGCAAAACGTCGCTCGGGCAATCGATCGCGCGCGCCATGGAACGGAAGTTCATCCGCGCTTCGTTGGGCGGTATCCGTGACGAAGCCGAGATCCGCGGACATCGCCGCACGTACATCGGCTCGATGCCGGGGCGCATCCTGCAATCCCTGCGGCGCATCGGTTCACGCAACCCGGTCTTCATGCTCGATGAAGTGGATAAGCTCACCAACGATTTCCACGGTGACCCCGCGTCGGCGCTGCTCGAAGTTCTCGACCCGGAACAGAACAGCGAATTCCGTGATAACTATCTTGAGGTCGCGTATGATCTTTCGCAGGTCTTTTTCATCGCGACTGCGAACACGCTCGAATTTATCCCCGGTCCGCTGCGTGACCGCATGGAGATCATCTACCTCTCCGGCTACACGGAGAACGAGAAGCTCGCCATCGCACACGGATATCTCATCCCGCGCCAGATCCGCGAGAACAGCCTGCGCGAAAGTGAAGTCAAATTCACTGACGATGCACTCAAGCTCATCATCCGGCAGTACACGCGTGAGGCGGGAGTGCGCAATTTGGAGCGCAAGATCGGAGCCGTCTGCCGCAAGGTCGGCACGAAGATCGCAGAAGGCAAATCCAGGAAGTATCGCATCACCGTTAAACTCGTCGAAGAATTTCTCGACCATCCCATCTACCTCGGACCGGAAGAACTGAACAAACGCACGTCCATTCCGGGTGTGGTGCCCGGTCTCGCGTGGACGTCCTTCGGCGGCGACATTCTCTTGATCGAAGCCACAGGCATGCCCGGCGGGCGCGGATTCCAGATCACCGGCTCGATCGGGAACGTCATGCAGGAATCGGCTCGCGCGGCATTGTCATTTGTCCGCTCGCGCGCGAACAAGCTGGGGCTTCCGCATGAGTTCTTCGAGAAGCACGATATTCACATGCACGTCCCTGCCGGAGCGCAGCCGAAGGATGGACCCTCGGCAGGCGTGACGATGGCAACCTCGCTCGTGTCGCTGATCTCCGGACGCAAGGTCAAGCCGCAGGTGGGTATGACCGGCGAGATCACCCTGCGGGGTCAGGTGCTCGCCATTGGCGGCGTCAAAGAAAAGGTACTGGCAGCGCATCGCAGCGGGCTGGAAACCGTGATCCTGCCCAAACAAAATGAACGAGACCTCGATGATGTCCCTGATGAGATCAGGAAATCCATGAAATTCATCTTCGCCGAAACGGTGGATGATGTGATCAATGCCGCCCTGGAATCGAAGCATGAAAAAAGTTCCCGGCGGGGAAAATCAAAAACTAAACCTGCAAAGAAAAAAATGCCAGAGGCAAAACGGAATGTCAAAACCAAAAGTGCTGCTCGCCGAAGATGATATCACCATGGTCGCCTTGTTGAAGACGTTGCTGAAAATGGAAGGGTACGACGTCACAGCGCTTCAACCGGATGAAGACATTGTTGCAGCCGTTCGGCTTGTTAAACCGGACGTCCTTTTGATGGATGTCAACTTAACGCACCAGAGCGGTTTGGACATCCTTGAAGATCTGCGGAAACTTGAAGACACGAGCGATGTGCGCGTGGTCATGTCTTCCGGCGCGAGCGTTCGCGAAGAGTGCATTCAACGCGGCGCGAATGGCTTCCTTGCCAAACCATACATGCCCGAAGACCTCATCACGATCCTGAGAAAAAACATCTCTGTATGAGTTCTTCCGAGGTGCAACTTCGTGAATTCTCATTCGATGAGGATTACGAAGCGGTATTGAAATTGTGGCAGAGTATCGAAGCGGGTATGGCGGTGGGGCGTTCCGATACGCCTTCTGAAGTCAAGAAAAAACTCGAACGCGACCCGGACCTGTTCCTCGTTGCGGAATTGGGGGATGCGATCATTGGCACGGTCATCGGCGGCTTTGACGGACGCCGCGGCATGGTCTATCACCTCGCAGTCCAAATGGAATTTCGAAAAATAGGGGTGGGTGCCCAGCTTCTCGCGGAAGTGGAGAAGCGCTTGCAAGCCAAAGGGTGCCTGCGCTGTTATCTGCTGGTTCTTGACGATAATGCTGACGCGATACGCCTGTATGAGAACAATGGCTGGATCGAAATGAAACATGATCGTATCTTCGGAAAGGATTTCTCATGACGATTCGATTTGGGATCTTGACCCTCTCTGACCGCTCGTCACGCGGCGAACGGGAGGATGCCTCGGGTCCGGCGCTTGCGGCTCTGATCCGCGCCGAAAACTGGTCGGTCGCCAAAGAGTTGATCCTCCCCGACGATGAATCCACCATCCGCTCCACGCTGCTCGAATGGGCAGACGGGGGCGAGGTCGATGTCATCCTGACCACCGGAGGCACCGGCTTTGCCTTGCGTGATGTCGCCCCTGAGGCAACGCGCGCCATCATCCAGCGCGAGGCTCCCGGTCTGGTGGAAGCGATGCGCACCGAAAGCCTGAAGAAGACCAAACATGCCATGCTCTCGCGCGCCATGGCGGGCATCCGCGGACGAACGCTCATCGTCAACTTGCCGGGCAGTCCCAAAGGGGCTGTTGAAAATTTGCAGACGATCCTGCCCGTCCTCCCGCATGCCGTCCAATTGTTAACGGATGACCCCAACTCAGATGCCTCGCATTAAAAAAGTATGGTGAGATTTATCTCGCCATATCCCTGGCATTGATTAACTCCCAGAAAACAAAGAGACCGGACGCATTTGTCCGGTTTCTTTGTTTGATTTCAGATCACTTCCAAATGAATTTGACTTCGCCTTCCACCGGGCTCCAGTAATTCGGGTTGGGCACCAAATTCATGCCCTCGTTCGTCCACGACTCCACGATGTAAGCTCCGCTCGAAAGGATCTCACTGCCTTGTGCGCCGTATCCGCCGGAAGCGATCGCTTCCGTTTTGAGGATGGAGAAGGCGGGCAGGGCGAGGTAGTTAAGCATGTTTGGTTCGAGGCGGTTGAGGTGGATGATGATCGTGTTCTCATCCACTTTTTGAATGCCATCCACCTGCGAAATGGCGCGTTTTTCAGCGTCCCGTTCCCCGTTGAATGCCAGGAATATCTTTTTCCAGGTCGGGAAATTCCCGTCACCGTGCAGGGCATTTTCCGGGTCGTACCAGCGGTTGAAGTTTGCCACAATGATGTCGGCGGTGATATCCGTTCCATCACTGAATTTGATGCCCGGTCTGAGGTCAAAGATGTAGTCCAGTTGGTCATCCGAGATGACCCATGACTCTGACAGCCCCGGCTGGACACTCCCATTCTCGTCCAATCGTACCAGCCCCTCGTACAGGTACTGGCTGACGAGCAGCGAGTCCGGGTCTTCGGTGACGGCGGGATCCAATAGAAGGTCGGCGCTGACCTCGATCGGCTCGACGGGTTTACTTTCAACCAGAACAGACTCCGCCGTGGGAGTGGATTCAGCTTCGGGCTGTTCGGTCTCAGCCGGTTGGCAGGCTGCTAGAAAAAGAACTACCACCAACATTATTCCAAGAAATTTGATTTTGATGTTTTGGCTACTCATGAGACAATTCCTCACAAAATTGGTTGACGTTTGAACGATTTTCGGTGTGTGTATAGGACATTCGGTGGATATTACAAGTTTATTGTTATTCTAGCGCAGTTTATTTGAATAGGGAATATAATGGGAGTGGATTTGTATAAATTTCAGTCCCACCCCGTAGAGGTAAGCGACCCTTTTCACGCAAATTAGACCACTAACACTATGAAATCCAAATAATTCAGAGTCTGAGGCAGGTGGAGGAGAGGTTCCAATTTCCTTCCCTGCCAATTGGTAAGTACAGTAGAGGTTATATGGAAGGAAACAAATTTTCAGTCTTGTTGAAGATATTATCCCTGGCGGTGATCCTGTCCTTGTTGTTTACCGCGTGTGCCCCTGGGAATTTCCTCTCAGGTACCGGCGGCGAGGAAGAAGGTACTGAGGAACCGCCAGTGGAAGAACCGCCAGCAGAAGAGCCCCCAGCAGAAGAGCCCCCGACTGAGGAACCTCCGGTGGAGGAACCCCCGGTTGTGGAGGAAGCAGCACCGACCGAAGAGCCGACAGAGGCACCAACGGAAGCTCCCACAGAAGAAGCAGCGCCTCCGACCGAGGCTGCGACCGAACCGGCTGCTTCAGACACGCCGCTCCCCTCTGATACTCCGGTGTCAGAAAGCGCGGCAGTCGTTGATTCGACGCCGACCTATACCCCGACGCCTACGAATACCCCTGTGCCAACTGCGACCGCCACCGATCAGCAGCAAGCCAGGGTCGCTCCGCTTTCGGTAGCCACCGATACACCTACTGCAACTGCCACACTCGTTCCGACCGAGACGTTCACTCCTGCACCGACCAATACCAAGGCACCCAGCCCGGATCTGGGTTTGGGCGTGGCTTGTAATAATGACACCACCGCCACGTTCACGATTGTCAACGACGGCGGGGCACTGACGGGTGGAAGTTATACCGTGACCGAGCCTGGAAAATCCACGGTGACCGTTGCTCTGAACATGGGGGCAGGGGATCAGGTTTCGTTCACTGCCGCTGGGAACGCGAATGTGACCGTGGAGTACTCCACCGCGGAACTGCAATCTGTTAATCTATTCGCGCAGGGAGAATGTCTGCCCTTGCCGACGAACACCCCGAGCAAAACTCCGACCGCCTCCAGGACCCCCACCGTATCGAGGACACCATCGCCGACGAATACAGCGGGTCCTTCCCCCACGCCGACTGTCTCCAGGACACCTACGGCGACCAGGACATCAACGTCCACGATCACTCCGGGACCTTCTCCCACAAAGACGGCTACGAGAACACCGAAACCGTCCAATACACCCAAGCCAACCAAAACCGCCACGTCCACACATACCCCGGGTCCATCCCCCACGCCGACTGCCTCCAGGACACCAAAGCCGTCCAACACACCCACTGCTACTACCACTTCCAGCAACACTCCGGCGCCCACATCCACACCGGTTGATGGTCAGTTGGACCTGAAGGTCTATTGCAATACCGATCTATCCGCGCGGTTCGTGATCCGTAATGTTTCCGGCGGCGTGAGCGATGGAACCTATTCGCTCTCCGACCCGGCGCAGAACGGCATCGTGGACCTGCTGCCCGGTGCTTCCACTTCGATCACTGGCGCAGGGAATGCGACCATGGTTGTCACGTACAAGACATCCTTCCTTTCGTCTGTGACGTTGAGCGTGAAGGGTTCGTGTATCAAGGCTCCGACTGCAACAGCGACGTTCACCCCGCTTCCGACCGATACCCCGACATCCACCCCGAACACCCCGCCCGCGCTTTCAGTGGCTGGCGCATGCAGTAACACCACCACCGGTACCGCGACCTTCACTGTAACGAACAACGGCGGCGATATGACCACTCCGTACATGTACAACATTACGGATGCATCCGGGGCTGTCGTTCAATCGGGTACCATCCAACTGGATGCAGGGAAGAGTCAAACGATCACGGTGACCGGTTCCTCCGGCTCCTACACTTTTGCCAGCCCGAACGATGCAGCACTGACCACAGTGGCGGACATGACGCTGTGTGTACCGCCTCCACCTCCGCCTCCTCCCCCTGCGCCCGCTTTGAGCGCGACCGGAGCTTGTTCCGCCATTGGCACGGCTTCATTCGTCATCACCAATACCGGCGCAGATATGCCCAAGCCGTATACTTATGTCATCACGGATGCTGGCGGCGCGCCCATTCAGACCGCGACCTTCCAGTTGAATTCCGGGCAAAGCACGACTGTAACTGTTAGCGGCAACTCGACGCTCTACACATTGACCAGCCCGGATGATGCGAATCTGACCGCCCAGGCGGATATGACCACCTGTGTGAAGCCGCCTGTTGCGCCGGTTCTATCGGCAAGCGCGGTCTGTACTTCCAATGCAGGTGTGGCGACCTTTGTCATCACCAACAATGGCGGCGACATGACCACGCCGTATACCTACAACATCACCGACGCAAACGGGAATATCGTCCAATCTGCCACCTTCCAGTTGACAGCCGGTCAAAGCGTGACTCTCACGGTCAGTGGTTCATCGGGCTCCTATGTCCTGACCAGCCCGAACGATAATGCCTTGACTGCCACAGCGGATATGTCCCAGTGTGTGACCCCGCCTCCTCCGCCCGCATTGACCGCGAACGGTGTCTGTACTTCCAATGATGATACGGCTTCCTTCACCATCACCAATAATGGCGGCAATATGCCGGTGGCGTATCTGTATACCATCAGGGACGGGAATGGGAATGTCGTCCAGTCTGGAACGTTCCAATTGAACGCGGGTGAATCCTTCACCATCAATGTGACCGGACCCTACGACGAGCTCTTCCTCACCATCACCGACGCGAATAACACGACATCCCGCGCTGCGATGACGGCTTGTGTCGAACCGGTGAGGTCCGTCGCACCTGCCGAAGCGCAGCCCTGCATCCAGTGTCTGGTGTTCCATACCTTCCGCGATGACAATCTCGAAGTTTATCGTCTCGACGGCATCGAAGGTCAGCCGGATGCGAAGCTGTACAACTTATCCAAGGATGGGGCAGTGGATAGCCGCCCAAGCCGCGCACCGGATGACTCATGGGTTGTCTTCCAAAGCAACCGTGATGGAAATGTCGAGCTGTACTACACCGACCTGTTGGGCAGCGGCGAAGCGATCCGCTTGACGGAGACCGAAGCCAACAATACTAATCCAATGTACGGACCGGATTCGAACACCGTCGTCTTCCAAAGTGACAGGAACGGTAATTATGACCTCTTTACCATCGACCAGAACACTGGCAAGGAGACCCAGATCACCAGTAATGGACAGGACGATATCAATCCTTACTACTCGCCTGACTTGAAGTGGATCGTCTACCAGAGCAACCGCAACAATAACTGGGACCTCTACCTCTTGAATGTGGAGACCGCCACCGAGTTCCAGTTGACCTCCTCGACAGGCGATGAAGTCTTCCCTGCCTGGTCACCCAACGGTAAGCAGATCGCCTACCTGACCGACACCAATGGCGCGACTGACCTGTTCGTCATCGACCTGGACACCAAAGTAGTGAAGCAACTCACCAAGGATGGCAAGACCAACAACGCCACCTGGTCACCTGAAGGCGACCGCATTGCCTACCAATCCCAGCGCGATGGCAACCTGGATATCTACAGCTTCGACCTGCTCAAGGATAAGGAATACCGCGTGACCGATTTCGAAGGCGTCGACTCCGGTCCGACCTGGGACTGCGGCGGCACGAACCTGGCGTTCACCTCCATCCGCGACGGGAACCCGAACGTCTTCCAGGTCTTCTGGCAGGGCGGTGCGGCAGGCAACATGACGATCGACCCCGCCACCGACAAATGGTCACAGTGGCGCCCGTCGAACGACGTATCGAGCACAGGCTACTAGCCTGACATGAGCAAGAAGAACACTCCCCGGTTCCCATGAACCGGGGAGTGTTCTTCTACAAAGGGCTTGACGAAATCTAGCCATGATTCGCCAGTCATTGGTATAATCCGCCCGCTTCAAAAAATAACAATTCAAGGAAAGTATTTCGTATGATTGATGTAAATGAACTTCGCAAAGGTGTGACATTCGAACTGGACGGCAACCTGTATAAGGTGCTGGACTACAGCCACAACAAAACCGGGCGCGGCAACGCCAACATCCGCATTAAAGCCCGCAACCTGTTGACCGGTGCCAATATCGAACGCACCTTCAACTCCGGTCTGTCTGTTCAAGATGTCAGCCTTGACTTTGCCAACGTCTCCTACCTGTACAATGACGGTGACATTTATTATTTCATGGACAATGTGACTTTCGAGCAGCCCGGTATTAAAAAGGAATCGCTCGGCGAGAGCGCCCAATTCCTCAAGGAAGGCATGGAAGTCAAGTTGACCTTCTACAAGGGGGAACCGATCGATATTGAAATGCCGACCTCGGTGGACCTCAAGGTTGTCGAAGCCGAAATGGCGATCCGCGGCGATACCGCCACCGGCGTGACCAAGAAGGTCACCACGGAATCCGGTGTGGTCGTGCAGTGCCCCAACTTCGTCAATGTTGGCGACACCATCCGCGTGGACACCCGCACAGGCGAGTACGTCACCCGCGTCTAGTTATGAAGACTCCAGCCGGGCGTGACTGCCCCCATTTTTATGGCGATTATTTTCGCGGCAAAAATGTGGAGGAATGCCGTCTCTTGAAGATGCAAGGGCACTCCTGGTCTGCCGACTTGTGTGCTACATGCCCGGTACCAGACATTGCGCGTGCAAATTCCTGTCAGCACATGAAATTGAAGGTCTCCATCGCACGCCCGCTGACGGCATTGTTTCAACGCCGCGTGCAAGTCAGCGCTTATTGTGAGAAGTCCAACCGAAATGTTGCCGAACCGCAGGTTGGGTGTGGGGAATGCCACGCCCTGCCGTTCAAGTTCGAAATAAAAGAATAGCCAGCAGACTCTCCGGGGGAGTCTGAAACACCATGCCGCTTACACTCCTGCTCGATCTCGACGACACCCTCCTCGATACGAATCTCCCAGCTTTTGTCCCAGCTTATTTTCAGGCGCTGGCGAAGAACCTTTCGCCGCACATTGCGCCGGATCTGATGACCCATGCCCTGGTCCTCGGCACAAATCAGATGAACAAGAGCGAGGATTTTTCGAACACACTAAGCGATGTTTTTGATGCGTCCTTTTATCCACAGTTGAACATCTCACGGAGTGAGTTGGCTCCAGCCATCGAAAATTTTTACGAAAATATTTTCCCAACGCTTCAGGGATTGACGACCCAGCGCCCCGACGCCAAACCGTTGGTGGACTGGGCGTTCTCGAAAGGCTATCGCCTGGTTGTTGCCACCGACCCGCTCCTGCCGCGCAAAGCCACACATCATCGCCTGCGTTGGGCTGGGTTTGACCCGGAGCAATTCGAGATCGTCACCACGTACGAAGACTTCCATTTTTCGAAGACCCATGCCGCCTATTACGCTGAAGTGCTGGGCAGGCTGGGCTGGGGCGATGGTCCCGTGGTGATGGTCGGGAATGACATGGAGCGGGATATCATCCCCGCGAAACGTCTCGGGTTGGCTACGTTCCATGTGGATGACGAACCCGGCTCAAAGTCGGGACCTGAAGCGGATGCGCACGGATCCCTGCCTGACCTGCGCCGGTGGCTTGAGTCTGCCGATCCGTCAACGCTGATGCCGAATTTCAGATCCAGAGAATCGATCCAGGCAGTGACGATGTCTACGCCTGCCGTTTTCAATGGCTTGGTACAAGGCATGGATTCCGCCGCCTTATCCCGCAGATCGAAGAAAGATGATTGGACGTTGACGGACTTGATCTGTCACATGCGCGATACGGAACGCGAGATCCATTTAATGCAATTGCGATTGTTCAAGCAGGAAGCGGAGCCCTTCATTCCGCGACCGGATACCGGCGTATGGGCGAGTCAGCGTGATTATCTGCATGAAGACGGAAAGGCTGCCCTGCGCGAATTCAACGATGCGCGGCGCGAAACGATAGACTTTCTGAAAAAGATTCCCGATGAGGCATGGGGACAAAAAGCACGGCATGCGATCTTTGGACCGACCACCTTACTTGAAGTTGCCGGGTTTATCGCAGAGCACGACCGTTTGCATGTTCAACAAGCCAGGGCTATTGTAGAGGGGTTGTAAAACTCGCCGTGTCTTCCTGCGGGAAATTGTGTTTTAAGGGACAAGGTGCTTGTCCCTTATTTTTTTAATAACATTCTTAGGAGTGAATACGTACATGAGAAAACGTGTGGTTGTAACCGGATTGGGTTGTGTTAGCCCGGTAGGCAATAATGTGAAGGAGACGTGGGCAGCCCTGCTGGCGGGCAAATCCGGCGCGGCTCCGATCACTGCCTTCGATGCCAGCACCCATAAAACAAGATTTGCGGCGGAGGTCAAAGGCTTTGATGCCACAGCCCTGTTCGGAACTCGGGAAGCCCGCAAGATGGACCGCTTTACACAATTTGCGTCTGCTGCGGCGATGGAAGCGTTGGAGCAATCAGGGTTGAAGATCAACGATGCCAACCGTGACCGGGTCGGGGTTGTGATCGGCTCGGGGATCGGAGGCATTACCACGTTGATCGAGCAATACGAAGTGATGAAACAGCGCGGCGCTGACCGGGTGAGTCCTTTCCTCATCCCGATGATGATCTCAGATGGCGCGCCGGGAAATCTAGCCATCCGCACTGGCGCGCGCGGACCGAACATGGCGATCGCGACCGCCTGCGCCTCTGGGACGAACGCCCTCGGCGAAGCGACAGAAATGATCCGCCGGGGAGCCGCCGATGCGATGATCGCCGGGGCATCCGAAGCGGCGATCATCTCGATAGCCATGGCAGGCATGAATGTGATGACTGCCTTATCCACCCGCAACGACGATCATCAGCGCGCTTCACGTCCGTTCGATAAGGACCGTGACGGGTTTATGATGGGCGAAGGTGCGGGAGTGCTGATCCTTGAATCGTTGGAATCCGCCCAGGCGCGCGGCGCGAAGATCCTGTGTGAATTCAGCGGGTACGGTACCTCTGACGATGCCTATCATATTTCTGCGCCCGCTGAAAATGGGGCTGGGGCGGCGATCTCGATGCGATTGGCGCTCGAAAATTCCGGTCTCAGCGGCGCGGATATTCACTACATCAACGCTCACGGGACATCCACGCAATTGAACGACAAAAGCGAAACCGCCGCGATCAAGACCGTGTTTGGCGAACAGGCATATAAGATTCCTGTTTCCTCCACCAAATCCATGACCGGGCATTTGCTCGGCGCATCCGGCGCATTGGAAGGGGTCATCAGTGCGATGACCATCCTGAACGACGTCCTGCTTCCCACAATCAACTACGAAACCCCAGACCCGGTCTGTGACCTGGATTATGTCCCCAACCAACCCCGCAAAGCTGTCGTGGATAATGTGATGTCCAACTCCTTCGGGTTTGGAGGGCACAACGCAACGCTGATCCTAAGCCGTTATAAGTAAGGAGCTTCAATGCCGAACGCGCATATCACAGGCTGGGGCATGTATGTCCCCGAGCCTGTCTTGACCAATGATGACATTTCAAAACTTGTTGACACCAGCGACGACTGGATCCGCGGGCGCACAGGCATTCGCGAACGGCACATCGCCAGAGAGAACGAATTTCCTTCCACGCTCGGTGTGGAGGCGGCACTCAAAGCCCTGCAGGTAGCCAACCTTGCCCCCTCAGAGCTGGACCTGGTCATCTGCACCTCTTCATCCCCTGAATATATTTTTCCAGCCACTGCCTGCCTCATCCAGGATCAGATTGGTGCGACAAAAGCCGGCGCATTTGATATTCAGGCAGCCTGTTCCGGTTTCATTTACTCGATCAACATGGCGGCGCAAGCCATTCGCAGCGGCTCGATCAAGAACGCCCTGGTGGTCGGCTCAGAGACCCTCTCGCGTTTCATCAATTGGAAGGATCGCAACACCTGCATCCTGTTCGGGGATGGAGCCGGGGCGTTCGTTCTGCAAGCCAGCGATAAACCCGGTGGCGTGTTATCCGCCGTGATGCACTCGGACGGTTCCGGCGCGGATCTGTTGACCCTGCCCGGCGGCGGTGCGCGATATCCTGCCTCCGAAACCACCATCCATGAAGGCAAGCATTTCGTCTACATGGACGGAAAGGAAGTCTTCCGCTTTGCCACGCGCGTGATGGGGCATGCCACACAGGAATCCCTGCAATTGGCGGGGCTCACGACCAACGATATCCAGTGGATCATTCCGCATCAGGCAAATTACCGCATCATCGAGACCGCGGCGAAATATCTCAAAATGCCGATGGACAAATTTGTCGTCAATGTGGACCGCTATGGCAATACCTCGACCGCGTCCATTCCGATCGCGACCGTCGAAGCTGTGGAAAAAGGACAGGTAAAAAGCGGCGACAAGATCGTGTTCGTCGGGTTCGGCGCCGGGCTCACCTGGGGCGCGATGACAGTCGAATGGACGGGTCCCATCCCTGCGAAGAAGACCATCCGCCCGCAGCAGATCCGCATCTTTGCGCGTTTGCGCTCCATCCTCCGGCGCGCCTTGCGCTTCATCGAAGGGATTTTCTTCCGCAGGGAACTCTAAACACGAATTCATGAATTGTGGTACGATACGATTGAATTTCAATCAAGGAGTATCGTATGTTAGGTTTGCCTCGTGGTTCAGAATGGATCATCATCCTGCTGATCGTCATCCTGCTGTTTGGTCCCGGGCGCATCGGCAAGATCGCCGGTGAGATCGGACGGAGCATCAAATCCTTCCGCGAAGGGTTGGGCAGCAAGGACGAAAATGCGGCTGAGACCCCGGAAGAAGAAAAGAAGTAACGATAAAAACAGACCGGTGACGGTCTGTTTTTTTTACAACCTTTTTACAATCGTGTTATCGGGGGATAATTGAGGCAGGATATATTTACCAGTATGACGACACGCATTTCCCGCAGGGATTTTCTAAAACTCGGCGGCTTCGCATCTCTCTCGACGTTTGTGTGGGGATGTGCGCCCCAGGCGGTTTCCTCCGCTGTGGCATTGCCGACCACTCTCCCGTCGACCGGTGCGGACTCGTTCCTCTTCAATGCGCTCAAGCGGATCACCTTCGGTCCGACGCTCGAAGATTTGGAGCTCGCCCGTCAGATCGGCTTTGAAGCGTTCGTCGAGCAACAACTTGCCTATGAAGCGCTCGATGATTCCCAGCTTGTTCCGCGACTCAGCCACTTGACCACGCTGGAAATGTCGCCTGCCGAGATCGCCGTTGTGGAAAAGCAATCGCTGCCGGTGACCGAACTGGTGCAATCGACACTACTGCGCGCCGCCTATTCGCGTCGTCAACTGTACGAGCGCATGGTCAATTTCTGGTCAGACCATTTCAATATCTATATCCTCAAAAGTCAGGACCGAATACTCAAGACCGCCGATGACCGCGAAGTGATCCGCCCGAACGCGCTTGGGAATTTCCACGCTTTATTATCTGCTTCCATGCACAGCCCGGCGATGCTCGTCTATCTGGATAACGCCTCCAGCACCAGGGATGGACCCAACGAAAACTACGCCCGTGAACTTTTGGAGCTGCACACGCTTGGGGTCAGCGGCGGCTATTCCCAAACGGATGTACAGGAAGTGGCTCGTGCGCTGACGGGTTGGTCGGTCACAGGCAGGCGCGGGGGTGAAGGCGCGGGCGCGTTCATTTTCAAAGGCACATTCCATGATGACGGCGCAAAGACCATCCTGGGTGTGGAGTTTCCGGCAGGGCAGGGGATCGAGGAGGGTGACCGGTTGATCACTCTGCTGGCGGAACATCCCTCCACTGCTGACTTTATCTCCTATAAACTTGCGCGCCACTTTGTCGCGGATGATCCGCCTGCTTCGCTGGTAGCAAAGACCTCAGCCGTTTTCGGGTCCTCGCATGGTGATATCCGTGAAGTATTGCGGACGATCCTTTTTTCGGATGAATTCCGTCAATCCCTTGGAAGCGGAAAATTAAAGAAGCCCATCGAGTTCGTCATTTCCACAATCCGGCAATTGAATATTGAATCGGAATTCAACCGTCCCATGAACGGGATGCTGCGCTCGATGGGACACATCCCGTTTTTCTGGCCCGCACCGAATGGCTATCCCGATATCGGCAGTGCCTGGCTCAATTCCAATGACCTGCTGACGCGCTGGAATTTTGCGCTGGCGATCGCATCCAACAGCCTGAAGGATAGCAGTGTCGATTGGTCTGCGCTTGTGTCATCGTCTGCATCCATGGAAGAGATCATAGATGCCATGAGCGCGCGTCTGATCGGCTCAACGCTCCCAGATGAGCCGCGCGGCAGGCTGCTTGAAGCCCTGAGCGGATTGTCGGATGTCGACCCTGCACTGGCTGTCGGGTCGTTGTTGATCGCTTCTCCTTATTTCCAATATCGCTGATCCGAGGTGTTTTATGAGTACAAAATTTTCCCGCCGCGATTTTCTGCGATCCGCCCTTGCCCTGCCCGCATGGACACTCGCACCGACAACCCCGCACAAGTTTCGTCCGCGCTTTACTTTTCTGGCACCGAAAGGACAGGAACCGCGTGCAAATGTTTTCGTCTGTATTTTCCTGCGCGGCGGCATGGACGGGTTGAATGTCGTCATCCCGCATGGCGATGCGGATTATTACCGCCTGCGCCCGACACTTGCCATCCCCGAGCCCAACGCCGGGAACGATTTGACCGGCATCGATCTGGACGGCTTCTTCGGGATACATCCCGCCCTGCGTCCCTTGAAGGATGTCTGGGACGACAAAGGACTTGCCTTCATTCACGCCGCAGGCTCACCTGACCCGACGCATTCCCACTTTGACGCAATGGACTACATGGAACGCGGTACGCCCGGTGACAAACAGATTGGCACAGGTTGGCTGGCGCGTCATTTGCAAGTAGCCGCAAACGAGAACGGTTCGCCCTTCCGCGCGGTTGGCTTTGGCGCCATGCTGCCGTCCTCTCTGCGCGGACCCATTCCCGCCATCGCGCTGCAATCCATTGCGGATTTTCATCTAGGCAATCGCAACACGACCGAGATCGAACAATTCCAAACTGCCATCTCGTCGCTGTACTCTGCCGACCCGGTATTGAGCGGCCGCGCGGAGTTTACATTAGATGCAGTACAGCTTTTGGAAAGCGTTGTCGCCGGTGAGTACAAGCCCGCCAATAACGCGCAGTACCCTGAGAGTGAGTTCGGGCAATCGCTCATGCAGGTGGCGCAATTGATCAAGGCTGAGATCGGTGTGGAGGTTGCGGCTGTCGATATCGGCGGTTGGGATACGCACATCAATCAAGGCGCTTCGGAAGGGGAGATGTCCGAACTGCTGGCAGACCTGGGCGCATCGCTTGCGGCGTTCTATCACGACCTCGGGGACTCGATGAATAATGTGACTGTCGTTGCCATGTCAGAGTTTGGGCGGCGCGCATCGGAGAACGGCGGCAAAGGTACAGATCACGGCCACGGCAATGTCATGTTCACGATGGGGAAGTCCATCAACGGCGGGAAAGTGTACGGTCAGTGGCCCGGGTTGTCCCCGGAAAAATTAGCTGCCCCCGGCGACCTCGCCATCACAACCGATTTCCGTTCGGTGCTGGGCGAGCTTGTCTCAAAACACCTGAAAAACCCCGCGCTCGATCAGGTCTTCCCGAATTTTACGGAGTATCAAAAACTTGGGATCGCAAAAGAAATTTAGCCTACGATTTCAATTGTTCGGTTAGCGTTTCAACTTCCGTTGAGGGTAATTTGCAGACAAAGCCCTCACAAACATATGCAGTTGCTTTGCCATTTATCAAGTCTCTATTTTGCAGCAGGGCGGGGGAGTTCTCTTTTATTGGATGAGGGGAGGCAGCCACCACCACGCCGGGGCGGTATTCTGCCCGCAAGGCTTTGAGCATACGCTGAAAGTTTTCTTCGCGCGCATCGCCCAACACCGCCACCTGTTTCATCGTTCCCAAAGCATTCTCCAACGCTGACAGCCATCTCGCGAACCCAAGCGGATAGCGCAGGACAAGGTTTGTGACCAGTGTCAAGGACGATTCTGCCAGGTCGCGATACCTGCCATCATCCGTCAGCGCCGCCAATTTCATGAGCGCTTCACACGCCAGCGCGTTGCCTGATGGAGTCGCATTATCCTGCACATCCCTGGGGCGGAAGAGAAGAGTCTCGCCGTCGTGAGGCGTGTCAAAGAAGCCGCCCTCGGGGTCGTGGAATTTTTCGATCATTTCGTCAGCCAGTTCTTTCGCGGCGACGAACCATTTGTTGTCGAAATCAGTTTGATAGAGTTCCAGCAATCCGAGGACCAATGCGGCGTAATCTTCAAGGAAGACTTCGTTCGTGGTTTTGCCGTCACGCCAGGAGCGGCGTAATTTCCCGTTCGGGCGCAGTTCGGTGAGTAGAAAATTGGCGTTGCGCGTAGCCAGTTCGAGGTAAATGTTGGATCGGGAGAAATCGTCAGCGAGGACTCGCGCAGTTTCGGCAAAAGCTGCCAGCATCCAGCCGTTCCAAGCGGTGAGGACTTTATCGTCAGTGCCCGGGCGGATGCGCGTGGTACGCGCCTTCAAAAGCCTGGAGTGAGATTCGCTCAATTTTGACTGAACAGTTTCCGGGTCCAAATGGAAGCGGGCGGCGAGGGAGGGGGCATCCAGCGTGCGCTGAAGGATCATCTTGCCTTCCCAATTCCCTTTTGAGGTGACCCCATAAGCCGCCTCATAAAATTCATAGTCACTTCCCAGCACAGATCGGATCTCGTCCTGGGTCCAAACGTAGAACTTGCCTTCCTCGCCTTCGGAGTCGGCATCGAGTGAGGAATAGAACCCGCCTTTTTCGTGCGTCATTTCGCGGGCGACGAAATCGAGTGTTTCCTGCACGATGCGTTTATAGAACGGCTCGCGCGTGATCTGCCACGCGTGAAGATACGTGCGGGCGAGCAGGGCATTATCGTATAGCATTTTTTCAAAATGCGGCACGCGCCACTGGTTGTCTGTGCTGTAGCGCGAGAAGCCGCCGCCGACCACATCGTACATGCCGCCGCGCGCCATGGCATTGAGACAGTGAGTGATGAGTTTTGTGTGTTCATCAGTTCTTTGCATGGCGGAATAATCCAGCAGAAATTCAAGCACCATCGGCTGCGGGAATTTCGGTGCGTCGCCCCAACCACCGTATCCCCAATCATACGATTCGCGGATCGCATTCGCGATTGCGATCAGATGTTCCGGTGTGAGTGCATCCTGCGCTTGCGGCTTGACCTGTGACCGCAAATGTTGATCCACCTTTACGCCCGTATTTTCGATCTCAGCGCGATCGTTCTTCCATGCGTTGGCGAGACCGCTTAGCACGTCTTTGAATGCTGGCATGTTGTAACGACGGATCGGAGGGAAGTACGTTCCCGTGTAGAAGGGTTTGAGGTCTGGTGTGAGAAAAACTGACATGGGCCAGCCGCCGGAGCCGGTCATGGCAACCGTGGCTTGCATGTAAATATTGTCGAGGTCCGGGCGTTCTTCCCGATCCACCTTGATGTTGACGAAGTGTTCGTTCATGAAAGCGGCGGTTTCGGGGTCTTCGAACGACTCGTGCGCCATGACATGGCACCAATGACAGGCGGCGTAACCGATGCTAAGAAAGATCGGTTTGTTTTCCGCCTTAGATTTATTTAATGCTGCTTCTCCCCAGGGATACCAATCCACGGGGTTGTTTGCATGTTGCAGCAGGTA
>CAYJPO010000066.1:0-26753 GCA_964372045.1 uncultured Anaerolinea sp. | reverse complement strand
ATGTGACCCAGCATATACTCATACAGATCGCCCTGCACATCCTGATTCTGCTCCGCGATCTTCATCTGATCGATCAAATTACACGCCTCGATCAACAACCCCGCCTTATTGATCTTACACTGCGCCCCCTTCATATACTCCCCAAACGACGACTTCGCATCAGCCAACTCGACCAACCCTGGGAACACGACATTCTTCAGATGACTCAACGCCTCCTCCGCCTTCATCTGCGTCCAATACCCCCAGCGCATCTCCCTCTTAACCGACGGCTGATACGTCGTCCCCTTACGTTTTGCCTGCCTCTCAGCCGCATTCTCGCGGTCATCCAGCCGCTTCAAGAACAGCAAATACGAAAACTGCTCGATAGCATCGAGCGGGTTAGACAGTCCCCCCGTCCAGAACTTATCCCAGAGGGCATCTACTTGTGATCGGAGTTTAGGGTCGGTGAGCAAAAGGGTTTTCCTATTTTGTAGATTTTTCTGCCAGCTTCAGAATCATCTGGCTAATAACTTTATCTCGTTCAACGACTCCCTGTAAGCCCGCTTTATCATCAACGACAGGAATAGCCGAAAGATTTAACCTATCCATAATCTGTAAAGCTTCTATCCTCTTACTCGCTGACTTGATAGTTTCCCTAAACACATTTGGGTAATTGAACAATTCATTTCTACGACCAGGGCTTTCTACAACCTCAAGAAATTCATCACCGAGAACAGGTTTACTCAGTCTTTGCCGCATCGCCCATACGGGAACATATGCAACCAAACGCTTCTCATGATCGACAAAGATCACAAACTTGAAACTATGGTAACGAGATAATTTTTCTATAAAACCCAGGGTGATCTCCCTTGGATATATCTCACCAAGGCGAATCGCCAATAAGATCGGTTTCTCTTCACTCAAGCTGTAATGCGCCAACATATCTTCGAGCAATGAAATTCCTTGATCACCGACTTGAATCATGTCATCTATCGAAGGAGCGATGGTACCAAAATCGCCTTCGATAGACTGATCAGCCGCCTCGCGGAAGACAAGCTTAAAATCCTTGTACCCTAGCTCTCCAATATACCCAAAGAAAAAGAGGTGGACAATAATGGGACCGAATATGAGGGCTGTGATCCAGGCGTTATCTTTCATGTCCATAAAATACCAGGCAGCATACGCCATTAGGGAGCCGAGGATCAACAATCCCGCAAACACCAATATATTTCTTTGTTGGTTTCTCATTTTCTCTCTCCTTATTAATAAATTTTGTCGGTATGGTTTTTTCCGAAAGTAAATGACTTGTAAAACGCTTTTCTGTTTATTATAGAGGTTCACTTGATGATCTTGATATCGAAACTATGCATTACCAGTGAGCGGATTGGACAGTCCCCCCGTCCATAACTTATCCCAGAGGGCATCTACTTGCGCGCGGAGTTTAGGGTCGGTGAGTATTGACTAGGAATTCTCTGTTTTTTCTCTTGTAATTTCAACCTTTGATTCCGTCTTCTCGACATAACTTTCGCTATCATTTTCTTTTCCAGTTCCGAATTTACCGACCAATAACTCGATTATCTTCTCATAAAACTTGTCGCTGAAACCCGCAAGGAAAGCGACAATCCAAAATTGAGCAAGTTGCCCAGATTTCTGTAAATCAACAGCTGGAGTTGTTTCAGAGGTAGTGACGTTGAATATTAAGGATCCAGAGACTAGAGCAAGATAAGCTAGTGCACCCATAATAGTACCAATAATCGGACGTGCAATTAACCAACGAAATTCAATTTCAAAATTAACCCTACGTGGGGACTTGTAGAATTTGTATAGGATCGCAGCAAATGACCCTAATCCGCCCCAAACGATTATTGAAAAAGGTATTCCGAAAACATCATACGTTTTGTTTTCATCTCGAAAAAGAGGAATTGCTAAAAACAAAAGAATCAAATAAGCAAAAGCGATTCCAATTGACATCATTTTCCAATTACGCTCTCCCTGCAATTCTCGTTCTTCATCGTTTAGCAATTCATCCCATTGTGTAAGTGCAAACTGAGCATCATCCCAGTCGGGGAGCACTTCACCTGGCTGCACCTTTACAGCTTTGCTACTAACTTGCAATTCCTCCAATCTCGACAGAATATTTCCTACACTTAGTCGCAACTTCTCAGATTGTTCGCGTCTCTCCTTGTCAATCCAATTTATTCTTCCTGATTTAGAACTAAGATGCAGGAATTGCTTTTGAAAAAAGGTTAGTCGCAAATTGGACGAGAGTTGATATATTTCTTCGATTTCATTGTCAATACTTGCCAATTCTTTTTCAATATTTCGAGAAGACGATCGCAATGGAAGCCACATTATAAACATAAGCAGCAAGGAAATAGTGAATAGCGCAGCTAAAATCTGAAAAACAGTTATCTGAAAACCCAATGAACGACTTACCAATTCAGCAATATTTCCGCCTCCAATTTGGGAAAGCATTAATGTATATATAGGCATTAATATTACAACTAGCAACCCCACTGGCAAGATGCGGTCACGTCGGGCAAGGGATGATTTATATAGTGGTTTGAGTTCTTCTTTGCGCAATAAAAGCTTGTTGAGTTGTATATCTGATTTGAGCGGCGTTTCTTTATTCGTATCAGTTGGTTTTTGTGTGGTGCTCATAGCAAAACTCCTCTTGGATTAATGTTTTCATATAGAAAATTGGTCAATGAACATAACGATTTCATTTATTTCCTTCTCCGTAAACCATCGTTCCACAGCATCCGCGCCAAACATATCCAGCGGCGGCTCGTACAGGTCAGCGGTTTCGAGATGGCGCTTCTGCAAGAACACGCTTTGCACGGCGCGCATAAAGCGAATCTGGTCAGCGTTGTAGTTGTGTTGGGTCACGTAGGTTTCAAACTGCCGCGCCACCAAATCCTTGTAATCGGGCAGGTACTGCATGTCCAGCACCTGCCGCACCAAGCCGAGAAAACTATCCGCGGTGTGGGCGAAGACCTTCTTCAAGTTCTCAGGCGTCACTTCCAAATCGCCTTCGCCGAGTTCCTTGGTTAGCGTGCGCTCCAGTTCGAGCAATTGCCAGTCGTCAATCTTTTGTCCGTTTTGAATTGCCTTGATGGTCGGGTGATTGGCGACTAATTCTAAAATGCGTTGTTCCACCAAGCGGCGATATTCCGCCACGTACATTTTCTCTCCGCTTTTGGTGAGCAAAATGTAACCGCTGATGGCGATGGAATCCAGTAAATCGAGTTCAAGGAAAGAGTCGTAACGCATTTTGTTTTTCATACATGGTGAAAGAACATCTCGAAGCAAATTCAATTCGTTGTTCGAGAATTCCACCAGTTTTTCAGGAACGCACATGCTCTTTGCTTTGATTTCAGCATCAGACAAGATCGTGTCCCGCAAACTCTGCGCATCTTCAACAATGGATTGAATGGTTCCGTTGGCTTCCTTGCCCGTGCGCTTGAGCAGTTTCAAGCGTTCCACTTTGCTGATGAAGGTCGCGGCGGCGACATCCACGCCAGGGACGAGCCTCAGGTGGGGGGCGACTTTCAATTTTAGGAATTCGATCTTGCTCGGAATGAGATAATCCCAGAAGGCATCCGTCCATGCTTCTTCGATCTCTGGTATGTGCTTGCGGATGGTAAACGAGTCCGTTGGGATTTGTTGGATCTGCTCGCGCAGGTCAGCGATCACCTGTTTGCAATCAGGGTCTTTCTGGTCTCTGAGATAGGTCTCCAGCAATTTCAGGCGTGTATTGAAGATCGTCACCAACACAGGTGTGGATTGGTCAACTACTTCCTTCGCGTCACGGCTGAAGTTATTCTCCCAAAAATCAATGATGAGAAAATCCTTCTTCTCGAAGTTCGGCAATAACGCTAGATTTCTGCACGCCGCCTGCACCCGCGTTCCACGCCCGATCATCTGCTGTAACTTGATCGGCGATTGCACAGGCTTCATGAACACAAGGTTAACCACCTCGGGAACGTCAATGCCCGTATCGAGCATGTCCACGGAAATGGCAATCCGCGGCTCGTCCTTCTTCTTGAACGCATCCACCAACGTGCCGCGATATTCTGATTTATGTGTGATGACCTTCGTCAGATTCGGGAATTGCGGATACATCTCATCGAAAGCGGCTTGTAAGCGTAAGGCATGTTGTTGTGTGATGGCAAAGACGATGGTCTTGCCAGGCAACTGTCCCGACGAATCTTTCTTGCACACTTCCCAAATCTCTTCCCACTGCTTGCGCAGCGTGTCGCGGTTGCTGACTTCCCGTTCCAGTTCCGTGCCTTCGTAGTTGATATCGTCGGGGTCGAGTCCCTTTTCGATCAGGGCGTTGCGCTCTTCCTCGGTCAAGTCCACGCCGTGAATACCCTGCCGCTGGAACTTGGTCCGCGCGGCGTAGAGTTCATAATCCACGAGATATTTGTCTTCGATGGCTTGTTCGTACGTGTAGAGATAGGTCGGCTTGCCGTCCGTGCAATCGAAGGCAAGGAAGGTATCGCGGTTGATGTAATTGGCGGGCGTGGCGGTCAGTCCCACCTGACGGGCATCGAAATACTCCAACACTTCATTGAACTTGTTGTAGATCGAACGATGGACTTCATCGAAGACGATCAAGTCAAAGAAGGCGGGCGAAAACTCCTCGAAGATATTGCTCAGCGTTTGGAGGGTCACCGCATATAGGCGTTGCGTGCGCGCATGCGGGTCGTCCCAACTGTGCAGGCGGGTACAAGGTTCATTGGGAATGAATTTCTCAAAGCCATCGTCCTTTGCCTGTTCAACAAGCGCATCGCGGTCTGCCACAAACAAAATCCGCCGCGCCTGATTGGAACGCATGAACACATCGATCAATCCCATCGTGGTACGCGTCTTGCCTGTCCCTGTTGCCATGACGATCAAAGCATTGCGCTTGCCATTTGCAAAGGCTTCCCCCACACGACGAATGGCTTCATGCTGATAGGAACGGTCAACGATCTCGTTATTGATTTCTATCGAACTCAGCGGCTTCGCATTTTGGCGGATGTAAAGCAGGTTTTCTAGATCTTCACGCGTGAAGAATCCGAAAACCTCGCGTTTGTGTGCAATCCCCACATCCACAAAATGGATTTCAAGACCATTGGCTAAAAATCCAAACGGTCGGAAACTTTGGTGCTTTTCAATTTCAGTGACGTAATGAGTGAGTTGTGCTTCTGCCAGACGAACATCTACTGCAGTTTTCTTGGCTTCCACCACCGCCAACACTTCCCCATTTTCGCGATACAACGTGTAATCCGAAATTCCGTTCCACGGCTCGGCATCGTAACCATCCACGGGGATTTCGGTCTTCACCTTGGAATGGTCGCGCAAATACCAACCCGCCCTTTCCAATTGCGGGTCAATGAGTTCCTTGCGGGTGATTTCTTCGCTGATTTTACGAGGCAAGTCTCCGCCTTTGTTTTGCTATCGTCCAACCGTTGGGTAAATTATACAGCCTTCCACCGCGTAGTGGACAAGTTGGAAACTTGTCCTACAGCTTCAATTGCTCCCGCACCAACACCAGCGGATGCTTCGCCGCCACGCCCGCTCCCTGCTGGATCTGCATCCGGCACGCCGCGCCGCTCGAAACCAATTCCCTATTCCCAATTCCCAACTCCCGAACCTTCGGCAGCACCCCCAACTCCCCCACCTGCATCGAAAGCTCGTAGTGCTCGGCGTCATACCCGAACGTGCCCGCCATGCCGCAGCAACCGGCGTCGATCACCTCGGGGTCATACCCAAATAATTTCAGCATTTCAACCGTCGCCGAAACACCCGAGGGCAAGCCATCGTCAGCCATGCCCTCCGCCCGTTGATGGCAATGCGGATGAAGCGTCACATTTTCTTTAAAGATCTTCCTGGATGAAGACCTCAACTTCTCGATCCGATACGGCTCCATCTTGGCTACGCGCAAAACGAACTCATCCACCAGCCAGACCCTTTTCGTAAGGGATCGGATCTCCTCGCGTCGCTCTGGAAGCAGAGCTTGGTACTCGTGCTTGAGACAATACAACTCCGGTGGTTCGCATCCGACCACGCTCAAGCCTGCGCCGCCATCCAGACGGCGGATCTCCGCCAGAACCTTTTCCGCGTGACCGCGCGCCGCATCCAGAAATCCCTTGGAGAGCAGCGACGCGCCTGCACCGATGACCGGCAGGATCTTCACGTCATACCCGAGCGCGTTCAAGATCGCAACCGCCGCATCTTCCACTTCCGGCTCGATGTAATGCGAGAAGACATCCGAGAGGAAGATGACCCGCCTTGTGAAATGCACCGAGCGCTCAACCGGTGATTTGCGCTTGAAGACAGGGAACGGTCTTTGTTCGGCGACCCCGAGCACACGGGCGATCAACTTGCGCGACCAGCCCATGCCCATCACCCAGTTTGCGGCTGGCGCAACAGGTTCCAGTAGTTTCGCCACCACATGGAAATACCCGAACAGATAATCCCTCAGCGGGCGGCGGTGCGACTTGTAATATTGGTTCATGAACTCGTACTTCAGCTTCGGCATGTCCACGCCGCTGGGGCATTCCGAAGTACAGCCTTTGCAGGCAAGGCAGAGGTCGAGAGCGGAATATGCGGCTTGTGCCAAAGGCGCGTTACGCATTACGGATTCCGTATTACGCGATCCGTGATCCGTAATTAATGCCCGCAGTAAATTCGCCCGCCCTCTGGTTGAGTACGCCTCATCCCGAGTTGCTTGAAAAGATGGGCACATCACACCCGTTGTCTTGCGGCATACGCCCTGCCCGTTACATGATTCGATGGCGCCTTCCAAACCGCGCTCGTGGTCGAAGCGCAGCACGGACGTCCACGCCTTTGCCTGATACATCTCGCCGTAACGAAGATTGGTATCCATCGGCGGCGCATCGAAAAGCTTTTTGGGGTTCAGGATATTGTGCGGGTCGGCGGCTTTCTTCAACACCCGCATCGCATTCGTGACTCCGCGTCCGTACGTCCACTCGATGAATTCACCGCGTGACAACCCGTCGCCGTGCTCACTGCTCATCGAACCGCCCAGGCTCATGGTCAGCGTGAAGACATGCTCGATGATGCTCCGCATGGCGCGCACACCTTCGCCGCGCTGCAGGTCGATCACCGGGCGAATGTGCAGACACCCCGCCGAGGCGTGCGCATACATCCCGCCGTATGTGCCGTATTGCGCCAGGATCCCCTCGACCTCGCGCACAAATTCTCCCAACCGCTCCACCGGGATGGCACAGTCTTCGATGAACGCGATCGGTCGCGCCGACTGCGGGCGCGAATCCAAAATGCCCAAGCCCACTTTGCGGACGTTCCAGATCCGCGCCTGATCTTCGGGTGACTCGGCGATGGTCAGCACATCGCCCAATTGACGCACCGCCTCTTTCAACACCGACGGCTGGTCGCCGCTAAATTCAACGACCAACACCGCAGCCGGGTCACCCACCACCCACCCCATCTGACGCGCATACACGGGCAGACTGCGCGCATTGCGAAGGATCAACTGCGGGATCAATTCCACAGCGCTCGGGTTCATCGCCAGCAAACGCGGGACATCGTCACAGGCTTCGGCGATGCTTCGATACGAGAGCACGCCCAAGATCGTATGCTTTGGCTTGGGGACGAGATTGACTTTCAGCTTACGGATGACGGCAAGCGTACCTTCGGAGCCAGCCAGCAAAGCCGCCAGGTTGATCGAATCAGACGGACGATAGACCGTGGTCGACAGCCCATAACTGTCCGCATCCCATTGCGGCGGCGTAGATGGACTCCACGGTAACAGATAATTGAGGCGATATCCCGCCGAATTGCGCCAGGTCTTCGGATAATCCTGTTGAATGGCGCGCGCATACTTCTCGCGGATCTCATGCGCGGCAAAGTGGAAGGAAGAAAGCAGCGATCCATTTTTCTGCTTTCCCCAATTGCCATCAACGGGTACTTCCCCCAACGTCGCCAGACTCCCATCTGCAAGCAGGACATCCGCCTCCAGCAAATGGTCAGCGCTCATGCCGTACAAGATCGAATGCGCACCCGTGGCATTGTTGCCCATGACGCCGCCCAGCGTCGCGCGCTCGGCAGATGCAGGGTCGGGACCGAACATCAAGCCATGTTTGGCAGTAGCGCGGTTGAGAGTCGCCAGCACCACCCCAGGCTCGACAACTGCGGAATGAGCCTCGGGGTCGATGTCAATGATCGCATCGAGATAACGGGAACAATCCAGGATCAGCGCTTCGCCGATTGCCTGTCCCGCCAGCGACGACCCCGATCCGCGCGGGAGGATCGGGACTGAATATTTCGCCGCAAGTTCAACCGCAGCGTGCAGGTCATCTTGATTCTTCGGAATCGCAACACCTAAGGGTTCGATCTGGTAGGCAGAGGCGTCGGTGGAGTATAAAACTTTGGAGGCTTGATCAAGCCGAAGGTCCCCTGTGAAGCGTTTTTTTAATTCCTGAAGAAAGTCCCTGGATAAGGTCATATCCTTAATACCACCCAAACTCTTCGACCGCGTCCACCATGGCGAGAATATTCTCCGGCGAGACATCGGGCATGATGGTGTGGACCGAAGAAAGCATATACCCGCCGTCCTTGCCCAGCGTTTCGATGATGCGCTTCACTTCCGCGCGGACTTCATCGGGCGTGCCAAAAGGCAAGACACGATGCGTATCGATCGCGCCGCAGAAGACAAGATTCTTCCCGAACTGTTTTTTGAGTTCTTCGAGGTTGGACATCTTCCCCGCCGAGGTCTGGATGGGGTTGAGAATATCCACGCCCATTTCGATGAAATCGGGGAGGAGCGGGAAGACATCGCCATCGGTATGGAAAAATAATTTAGCTTTGGTATGGGATTTGATGAAGGCGATGTAATCCGCGTGGATGGGCTTGATGAGTTGGCGGTACATCTTTGGCGAGAGCATCAGGCTGTTCTGCATGCCGAGGTCGTCGCCGATCTTGATCATGTCGATGTTGTCGCCACACTCGCGCAGGAAATGTCCCATGAGCGTTTTGCACAACTCGGCGATCTTCCTGACCATCTCCACGGCAAAATCGGGATGCTTGCCGAGGTTGAGGAAAAACCTATCCATGCGCTGCATGGCATATGCACGCTCCATCGGAAAAGCCAGCCAGGGCGTGGCAAGGATGGCATATTTATTTTCCTGCTTTAACTTCTGCGCTTCGGCTCTTACATGCGCCACGCGGGTTGGGTCATTCATGTCGGGCCACGGATAGGTTTCCAAGTCCGCAATGGAATGAGTCTCCGCCAGCGGGTGGACGAACGGAAACCATGTACCCGGGTCACCTTCCACCGAACCGACACCCCATGAGTTGACGTACGTGGAGCCGGGTTCGCGCTTCAAATCCATCTCGCGGATATGCAGCGGCTCGCGGTCGTGGACTCCGCGCACGTCGCTGTGCAGGCGTTCGAGGATCGGTTCATCCACCAGCGCAGTCCCAAGTTCTTCCCAATCGTATAAATATTTATCAGGCGCTTCGAACCCGAGATGCCTTTTCAGATTGCGATAGGCAGGCATGGTGATACCGGTCGCGTTGCTTGGACCGATACAGATCGGAACACGATCGGGAGTTTCGTGATCGAGTACTGCGAGGACACGTTCGCGGGATGAAAGAGGCATGGAGACAGTTGATAGTGGGTAGTGGATAGTAGACGGTGGACGATAGTTTTTTGTGGTCTATCGTCCACCGTCCACGGTCAGATCTATTTCGCTTTCGCCTGGTTTGCCACCGCGGCGGCTTTCTTTGCGGCTTCTTCCGGGTCACCGAGGTAATAGTTCTTGATCGGCTTGAGGTTTTCATCGAGTTCATATACCAACGGCAAGCCGGTGGGGATGTTCAACTCTGTGATCTCGGCTTCGGAAATATTATCGAGATACTTCACCAATGCGCGGATGGAATTTCCGTGTGCGACAACCAACAGGCGCGTGCCCGATTTGATCGCAGGCGCGAGGGTCGAGTTCCAATATGGGAGAACCCGGTCAAGGGTGATCTTAAGCGACTCGGTGGCTGGCAACTGTTCGGGAGTCAGCGATGCGTAGCGGCGGTCAAACTTGGGGTGGCGCTCGTCATTCAATTCCAAAGCGGGCGGCGGCACATCATACGAACGTCTCCAAACCTTCACCTGCGCTTCACCAAACTTCTCGGCGGTCTCGGCTTTGTTCAAGCCTTGCAAGGCGCCGTAGTGGCGTTCGTTCAACTGCCACGCGCGGATCACGGGCAGCCAGTCGAGGTTCATCACATCCTGAACAATGCCGAGGGTCTTGATGGCGCGCTTGAGAACCGAGGTGTAGGCGACGTCAAATTCATAACCAGCCTCTTTCAACAATTTCCCCGCTTCGGCGGCTTCGGCTTTGCCAAGATCGGTCAGGTCAACATCCGTCCAACCGGTGAAACGATTTTCGAGATTCCATGTGCTTTGTCCATGACGGACCAATACGAGTTTGTACATTGCGGCTCCTATGTCACTGCGAGCGTTCGTTGCGAAGCAGTCCCCATATATCATGGAGATTGCTTCGGCGGAAGTTCACCGCCTCGCAATGACGTGAAATTATAGTCCAACTCTTTGCTCATACATACCCACGGTGACAAATTGCGCATCCCCTATGACAATCAGCGTAATTTGTCACCGAGCTGGGTATAGTAAAATCAGAGAATGTCCAACGAAGATATCACTCCCGTCCGCAGGCAATATCTCGAAACCAAAAAACAACATCCCGATGCCATTGTCTTTTTCAGGCTTGGAGATTTTTACGAGACCTTCGACGAAGACGCCGAGATCACTGCGCGCGAGCTTGATATCGTTCTGACCTCTCGCCCCATTGGGGGCGGTGTGCGCGTACCGCTGGCGGGCATCCCCTATCACGCCGTCGACAATTACCTTGCGCGCCTGATCGAAAAAGGCTATCACGTCGCCATCTGCGAACAGATCGGTGAAGTGCCTGCCAAGGGATTGGTCGAACGCAAAGTGGTACGCGTGGTGACTCCGGGAACGGTGACCGAACCGGGACTCCTGCCCGGGGACGCGAACAACTACCTCGCCTCGATCCTTCTGGACCTGCACACTGCTTCTGTTTCTTATACCGATGTCACCACTGGAGAGTTCGCCGTCACCGAGCTTCCGCTCGAAGCCCTGCGCGCCGAGTTGACCCGTTTACACCCCGCCGAGATCCTTTACCCCGATAATCAAAAACTTCCCGATGGCATCATTGGTCACACCACGCCGCTGCCCGCCTGGAAATTTGAACCGGGAAAATGCAACGAAGTCCTGCTGACGCAGTTCAAATCATCCACACTGGACGGGTTCGGATTGAAGGCAAACAGTCTCTCCGTCCGCGCGGCAGGGGCGATCATTCAATATCTCAAAGAAACCCAACCCGACGCACTTAATCTGTTGAACTCGCTGCGATCGTACAGCCTGAACGAATTCATGACGCTCGACGCATCCACCCGCCGCAACCTCGAACTGGACGAAACGCTGCGCGGCGAACGCAAAGGCTCCCTGCTCGGTACGCTCGATGCGACCATCACGCCGATGGGAAAACGCATGATGCACCAGTGGGTCAGTCAGCCGCTGCTCAACGTGGAGCGCATCAACAAACGCCAGAACGGCGTGGAATATTTTGTCCGAAATGGAATGGTGCGTGCAGAGTTACGCGCCGCATTAAAACCGATCGCCGATCTGGAACGCCTCATTAATCGTGTCATTGCCGGGCAGGCACAACCACGCGACCTGGTGGCAATGCGTGCGACGTTTACAGAGTTACCGAAGGTAGGGGAAATCCTTGCGCTTGCCCATAAGGGACAGGGGCAAGCCCTGTCTGTACAATTTGAACTATGTGCAGAGCAATTGTCCCTGCTGCAAAATGCAATTGACGACGACCCGCCAGCGACACTGCAAAACACGGGCGTCATCCGCGTGGGATATTCAGCGGAACTCGATGGCGTTATGGACGCATCCAAACATGCGCGCGAGTGGATCGCCAACCTCGAGTCAGTTGAGAGAGAAAAGACTGGACTCAAGACTCTCAAGGTCGGCTACAACAAGGTCTTCGGCTACTACATCGAAATTTCGCGCGGCGCGGCGGATAAAGCGCCTGAGCATTACATCCGCAAGCAGACATTGGTCAATGCCGAGCGCTTCATCACGCCGGAGATGAAGGAATATGAAACGCTGGTTTTGAACGCGGAAGAACGCATCAAAGAAATTGAGACGCGCCTGTTCAAGGAATTATGCGCGGAACTCGCGAAGGCGGCGAGCAAAATCCTCGCCACGGCGCGCGCAATCGCCGAACTGGATGTGCTATCCGCTCTCGGCGAAGTCGCAGCCTTGAATGGGTATACCAAGCCCCAAGTCCACGATGGAAGCGAGTTGGAGATCCACGAAGGACGGCATCCGGTCGTCGAGCAATTATTGAAGTCAGACCGTTACATCCCCAACGATGTCATCTTCGAAAAAGGCGAGATCGTGCGCGTCATCACCGGACCGAACATGAGCGGTAAGTCCACATACCTGCGGCAAACCGCTTTGATTGTGTTGATGGCGCAAATGGGCTCGTTCGTGCCTGCTGCGACTGCGAGGATCGGACTGGTAGACCGTATTTTCACCCGCATCGGCGCACAGGATGAAATTCATGCCGGGCAGTCCACGTTCATGGTCGAGATGGTCGAGGCGGCGAATATTTTGCATCACGCCACGTCACGAAGTCTGCTGATCCTTGATGAAATCGGGCGGGGCACCTCGACATATGACGGCTTGTCTATTGCATGGGGAATTATCGAGTATATACACAATCATCCGCAGTTACGCGCGAAGACATTATTTGCGACACACTATCACGAGTTGACTCAACTCGCCGAGCTGCTACCCGGCGTGCGAAATTACAATGTCGCTGTCAGTGAAGCGGATGGAAAAGTTGTCTTCCTGCATAAGATCATTCCCGGCGGCGCGGATAAATCGTACGGTATTCATGTTGCGCAACTGGCGGGTTTACCTTCGCCTGTCATCGGACGCGCCAGCGAGATCATGGCAGAATTGGAACGTTCCACCGGGCGCGGAGTGAAGATCGACCCAAACATTGCTCAACAGATCGCACTCTTCCCCGAGACGAATCCATTCCTGGATGAGCTGAAAGAGTTGGACGTCAACTCGCTCTCCCCCATCGAAGCATTGAATAAGTTATTCGAATGGCAAAAAAGATTTGGAAAGTAAACTTCTGCATCCCGAGGGTAATTCCTCGGGATGTTTTATTTTTCAACTCGCTCGAAAACAACAGCCTCATCGGTTGTGTAAATTTCCCGATATCTCTCGACCGACCTGAACGAACTGATCAGAGCAATGCTAACCTCTGACTTGTCAACGACCACGATCTGGTAATCCAGGTTCGTTCTATGTGACCACTCTTCAACACAAGTGAAGGTCTTGCATTGCTGTAACTCCACCAGGTCATAATAACGAACGAAAAAACCATCTCCCAACAACCACTCATATCCCTGAAACGTGGCTTGACTGCGTCGCTCCGTCAGGTTTGGGAACCATTCCACATAGGGGTCGATCTCAGGGCTGGGAACCCCGGTCAGAGGAAGGAATAACGCATCTGCGGGGGTATTTTCTTTGATCCACGCCATTGTTTGAAGGTCAGCCGGTTTTAGGCTTGTGCCCACCAGGCGAAATCCATACAAGCTGGACTCAACAAGAAGGTACGTCAACAAAAGAAAAACGGCAATGTTGTACGGGCGGTTTTTGAAAAGGTCCTCAAAATTCACACTCGCACGTCCCAACGTCCCGACAAGAAATGGAATCGCTTCAGCGAACGCCAGCGCGGTTAGCATGGTCAATGGATAAAACGCCACGCTTGGCGCACTACGCGGCTCGACTAAATGCGGCAAAAAGACCCAGATCACAAGGAAATAATTCTTTCTCCAAATCCCCCAGCCGATCCCGACCAGCCGCAAAACAGCCAGGAGCGGAATAAAAAGTCCATCCTCAAAAATAACTTTATACCAGGCAACCCAAGCCGATACACCATACGAACCAGTTTTCAAAGCAGACAGAATCGGCTCAAGACCGTGATTGGAAAAAACCGTCAGCCACCAGGGAGATGTCACCAATAGAACGCCTGCCCCAACAATGACCGCATTCCGAAACGTGGAAAGACCTCGTCCAAAGAACAGCCACAACAGGATGCAAGTAGCAGCCGTATGCATTCCCGCCTCAGGATGACTGAGAACCGCCAAACTCCCAAAGAGGATCGAGAACGCTGCATACTTCCCTTCACCTTTATGAAAAAGCCGAAGGACGGCAACCGCTGAAAGCAATAAGAAGAGCGAGCCAAAGCTGCGAGTCAGTCCGCCGCCCATTACAAACGCGCCAAACGCCCCGGGGGTTAATGCATAAAACGCCGAAGCCAGCGCTGCAACGGGTCTCGACTTTAATAGCTCAGATACAAGAACATAAAAAACGAAAATCGACAGTGAATTGATCAGAGGGGGAAGCCAGCGGAGCAGGTCCAGGGCGGGGATCTGAAAAAAATCCGACAGGATTCTTCCGACATAAAACCCAAAAGGAGGGTAGGCATACGGAATCTCAGACAAATTGTAGGACGTAAATTCCGGAAGCGCATATCGGCTCTCACGCAGGTCCTGGATCATGTTCAGGAACATCCCACCGTCATTGATCGGAAAACCAGTCTGTATTCCCGGCAGAAAACGAACAAGGACACCAAAGACCAGGGCAGCGCCCAGGATGAGCTGTACCCATTCCGTACTCGTTAATTCTTTTTTATCAGTCATGGTCTATTGCGGTTATGGATCAAGCGGAAATATCCCATTTCAGAAGGGTATAATACAAAAATCCTGCTTTATGAGCAGGCTGAAATATACCATTTTTCCGAAAGGCGGACTCAATGGATTCCCCACAACTGGAACTTAGTCTGGTGCTTCCATGCCTGAACGAAGAACGCACCGTTGGTGTGTGTGTAGCGAAAGCGGTCAATTTTCTAAAAGAAAATAAAATCCATGGGGAGGTTCTGGTCGCAGACAACGGAAGCACAGACCGGTCTGTTGAGGTCGCAACCAGGGAAGGCGCGCGGGTCATTCATATCGAGCAAAAAGGGTACGGGAGCGCTTTGCGCGGCGGGTTTGAAGCAGCCAAGGGAAAATATCTCATCATGGCTGACTCGGATGACAGCTACGATCTTGTCAATCTGATGCCATTTGTGGAAAAACTGCGCGAAGGGTACGACCTGGTCATGGGTAATCGCTTCAAAGGAGGGATCAAAAAAGGCGCCATGCCGTGGCACCATCGCTACATCGGGAATCCCATCCTTTCCTTCATCGGGAAGTTATTCTTTCAAACCCCAGCCAACGATTTTCACTGCGGCTTGCGCGGATTCACAAAAGAGTCCATCCAAAAAATGGACCTGCAGACCACCGGCATGGAACTCGCCAGTGAGATCGTGATCAAAGCTTCCATACTCGGCATGAAAACCTGCGAGGTACCGACAACCCTCTCCCCCGACGGCAGGGGCCGCTCGCCCCACCTGCGCAGCTTCCGTGATGGATGGAGGCATTTGAGATTTTTGCTTTTGTATAGTCCGTCATGGTTGTTTTTGTACCCTGGGCTGTTTCTGGTTGTTCTCAGCGGATTTTTAAGTATTGCGTTGTTTTTCGGTCCCGTTGACATTGGCTTTCGTTATATTGATTTCCACACTTTCATTGCGGTCGGAGCAATGCTATATCTGGGCTTAAATTCTCTATCTTTTGCAGCAATTACCCGTATTTTCGCCTTCCAAACAGGACTCTTGCCAAGTGCTCCGAGGTTCTACTCTTTGTTCAAATACATAAACCTCGAAAATGGGCTCCTTGCAGGATTTATATTTATTCTTTTGGGGATGTTCCTATTAATGCGCGCGCTTGCATTATCGTCCAATTTTGCACAGATCGGTTTCGATAGCAGTGTGCGACTGGTTTTCGGCGGGTCGCTTGCCCTGACAAGCGGTGTACAAATCATCTTCACAAGTTTTGTACTAAGCACATTGGGGATGAAGGTTTTCAACGTCAAAGATAAGTAGGGTCGACGAGCAAAAAAATCCGCAACTCCCGTGTTAGGGAGCCGCAATAACACAAAGAGGCAAAGATGAGCAAATTTGATTATGAAGGCGTTTGGAAAAGTGTTTGGGGGGATATGCAAAAATACGGACCGGTACACCGTCATCATCGACGTATTTTTTCTTTGATGTTTCATGAAATTCCAGAAAAGGAAGTCCAAACCATCGCTGATATAGGCTGTGGCGAAGGATCAAATCTCTACTTTTTAAAGACACAATTTCCGCATGCTAAACTCTATGGATTCGATGTCTCTCAAACTGCGATTGAAGCGGCAAAAGTGTCCGTTGACGCCGAGTTTTGCATCCTAAATATCCAGACAGAAACCCCCAAGGACAAATTCGATTTGGTCTTTTGCTCGGATGTTGTTGAGCACTTGGAAAATGACGTTGCAGCAATCCATAACTTGAAGAATATTACAAGAAAATATGCATTAATTGCAACGGTTCAGGGGCGCATGAGGAGAAATGAAAAATCAATTGGGCATTTAAGAAATTATGGATATGGTGAATTAAGGCAAAAAATAGAATCGGCAGGATTCGAAGTAATGCAAATCATTGAATGGGGGTTCCCACTTTATTCACCGCTTTTCCGGGACGTGATCGGTATGTTTCCAGCATCGGAAAAGTATAGCTACGGTAGTTACAGCACTGTAAAAAAAATAGTGTCGCACATCCTTTATTTGCTATTCATGCTTAACCGGAAAGATAAAGGAGATGTTATTTTCATACTTTCCAAAGTATAAAACAATCTGATGAATATTTTAACCATAAGTAATTACTTTCCAATTCATGCGGGAGGCATCGAAATCGTTGCCAAGAACCTAGTTGAGCGATGGCGTAAAGAACATCATGTTCGTTGGGCTGCTAGCGAAACCACCCTCAGGCAAGAAAGGCATGCAGATGATTCTTCCTTGGTTGCAAGCAATTTTACGGAGACTTATCTGGGATTCCCATATCCGATCCCATCCTTGTCATCCATACTGAAAATCATCAGACATGTCCACAGGTGCGATATCGTTCACTTGCACGATTGTCTTTATCTATCCAACATAATTGCTTTCTTGTCTGCCAAGGCATTATCAAAACCGGTAGTTGTAACCCAGCATATCAGCGTTGTTACTTATCAAGAAAAGTATAAAAACTTGCTTCAAATAATTGCATATAAAACCATTGGCAGATTAGTTCTAGAAGGGTCGGATGAGGTCGTGTTCATTAATCAAAAAATAAGAAAACGGTTCCAGACAACAATGAAACTTTCAAGGACAACTGTACTTGAAAACGGTGTTGATCACAAGATATTCCTTCCATCTCAAAGCGAAACAGAAAAACTCTCAATTCGAAAAAAGTTAAGTTATTTAGAGAATGATATTATTTTCCTTTTTGTTGGGAGGTTCACCCAAAAAAAAGGGGTTTATATTATTCGCGAAATCGCCAAATCTCGTCCGAATTACAAATGGCTCATGGTGGGCACCGGCGAAGTATCAGTATCAAACTGGGGGGTAGAGAATATTAAGACCTTTCCCTATCAACCTCAGGACAAGCTTCGAGAATTTTATGTCGCCGCTGATCTATTCGTTTTGCCTTCATGGGGGGAAGGCTTTCCGCTTTCGGTGCAGGAAGCAATGACTTGCGGGCTACCAGCCGCTGTATCCGTTGAAACCGCCTCCTCCTTACCAGACGCGCCTCTTATCAGCCTCGACATTTTCTCGATCCCAAACATAGATAAGACACTGGATGACTCACTAGCACAGCCGAATTTTTTGAAAGAATTAAGTACTCGCTCTGTGAATTACGCAAAAAGATGGGATTGGAACCTGATTTCCAATCAATATCTGGACGAGTTTAGAAAATTCCTTCAATAATATTGACGCACTTTCAAGAAAAAATTAGAAAATCCCTCTATGAAAAATAAACTAATAAATACTACAAAAAACGTACTATTACCAACTTGGCTCGTTTTGATTTCGGTTCTATTTGCGTATGCAAACCGCTTTAGCTACCTACATGCGTCAAGTTCGCTTAATTGGTCTCATTTCATCCTGACGTTTCAGAAATTTCCAATTTGGGATTTTTTTTTAGATCTGTTCACTTCCCTGTTTGGGCTGATTCTTTTTTCATTGGCATGCATAAGTATCGGCTTGATTTTTTTGAGAAAGTTGAAGATTTCAGGCAAGCACCTTGCAATTGTGACAACAGCATTTATTGTTGGTCAGATTATATTCTCATTCTTGTTTCTGTCCATTATCAGCCTAACAAGACTTAGCCCCATCATCACGATCACCGTGATTGGATTAAGCGTCATAATAAATATGAAAGTACTAAAAGAATTTTTTGCAAGCTTCATTCAAGATGTCCAGGTGAAAAGTTTGGACGGCAATCAAAAAAGGATATTACTAATATCAGCCGGGCTGTTATTTCTGAACCTATTTCTAACATCCTCCAGACTTGGCTATGATGCTGTTTCAGATTACTTCTCGCAAGCAAAGCTCATGGCAGATTCGCAGATGGCTATTTCATTCTTCCCTGAAAATTATATGATCGTAAGTTCACTGCATCCCGATATACTGTTCAGTATCATCATACAGCTTTTTGGCGACCAATCAGCCAGAATGCTTTCATGGGCAAGCGGTCTAGTAATTTTGATCTTCGGATATCTTCTCGCAGAAGAAAATGGGATCTCATTAAACGCCCGCTTTTATTTTGTAATACTGGTAATCACATCTACAGCATTTACCGATCTACTTGGAGATGGGAAAGTAGAACTTATTTGCACAGCACCTATCGTTGCGGCAATATACTGGATGACACACAGTTCAAAACTTCAACATCGGGGTATTTTTTTACTTATCGGTATACTCACTGGATTCGCAATTATTTCAAGATTATACAATATTTTTTTAGTCAGCTTCTATACGTCCATCTTTTACATAATTGGGCTTATAAAACTAATTCTTGTAAACAAGCAGGCGTGTAAAGTAGTACGATGGGAATCCGCACTTAATTACATAAAATCAATTTTGTGGTTATTCCCTCCTTTGATCGTTTTAGGGATATACCATCTTTGGCTGAACTGGTTATGGTTGGGTTCCCCTTTTGCGCCTCTTGATTTTGCACAAAAACTCAGGGCAACCAATTGGGAATGGCAGTTTAATCCGGAAATGCTGGGTATATTTCGTGCGTTATACCCTCTTGTCATAACAGTCTTTAATTCCCCGCAGAGTCTAGGGAACATTTCTCCTCTTTTTGTAGGCATCCTGCCGTATTGGTTTTTCAAAAGCCTACGTGAAAAAATGAATTTCTCTAAAGGTATAAAACACGTATTAGCCGCAGTCTTGCTTACCCTCATCCCATGGGTTTTGTTTTTTTACACTATTGTAGAAGTCCGGTATATATTGTTTATTTGGGTGGTTCTTTTTTTACCAGCGGGCATACTAATCGATGTTTTAATCAATCAAGGGTCCAGAATTGTTCGATCGACTTCGCTCCTTACAATTTACTTGTTACTTGGTTACATCGCTTTCCGCATTCTTTTCATCTCAGTTGATACTTACTCTCCCGTTGATAATGACGGACAAGCGCATTGCTCGAATATAAGTTTTTGCACCTTTTTTTCTCTCATCAATGAGATTGCTTCACCCGGTGACCGGGTCTTTTCACTCAATGCCTATCGATACTATTTGCGAAACGATCTATTTGTTTGTTCTTCACGGTCAACTGAATATGGAAATCTGATGAAACTTGCGCAAGAAAATTCGCCGGAATTTTGGACAGAACTCTATCGCATGGGTTATAAATATGTTGCCTACGAAAATAATTTCTCACAATTTCACTCCCGATTTGGGACAATACCCTCACACCAAATTACCCCTGAATGGTTGAAAGTCGAGATCATTTCTTCTGAAAACGAAAACCGCGTATATCGAATATCAACTGAGAATCCTCCTTTTGCGCCAGATAATTTCTGCCGAATAGATGATACAAACGTGTGGAAACTCACAAAAACTGAGTAAGGCTCAATTTTATGCTAGATTGCAATATTTGCAGAAAAGGGATCAAAAATGGGACTTGATTTAAACGGTGTACGTTTTTTGCTTTACGCGCAAAAACTCGGGGTAAATTTCGATCAAACTGCCATGCTTGGAAGGCAATCGCTTGACCTCAGCGAAACTGATCTAAAGCGGGCATTGAAATCATTCGGCTACACAACTGACAATAAAACAGCAAAATCAATAATTTCCAAAAACGATGGTTACGCAGAACCATTACTCATGCATTTGGGAGCAAGAGTCATTCACTCATACGATAATTCTCCTTACGAAAAAGCAACTCATCTTCACGACATGAACATTGATATCCCCTCAATATTAACCGGGCAATACTCAGCATTAATAGATGGCGGTTCCCTTGAACATATTTTTAATTTTCCCGTTGCAATTAAGAATTGTATGGAAATGTTAAAAATCGGCGGTTATTTCTTGGGAATTACTCCCGCCAATAACTTTATGGGACATGGACTATATCAATTCAGCCCGGAATTATATTACAACATATTTACTCCTCAAAACGGATTTAAAATAATTAATGTAATCGCTTTTGAAGACAAGCCTGGAGCGACATGGTATCTGGTCAAAGAACCAAAAGAAGTGAAAAGTCGGATCCAGCTGATTAACAATCACCCCACATATTTGCTGATCATTGCCCAAAAAACAAGAAAGGTTTCCATTTTCGAAACCACACCACAGCAAAGCGATTATGTTTCAATGTGGAATCAAGATACAAGCAAGACTGAAGCGGCAGGAATACTAAATAAATCTTTATTTGCTTCATGGGCAAAAAGAAAATTACCATTCTATATAATTTTTCTTATCAAAAATATTATGATAAGAACAGGGTACAGTAGGCGTTTTTTCGAACCACTAAATCCATTATCACAAGACCCACACTAAAAATGGTGTGTCAAATAAAAATCATCCCCAGTTTCTTTACTGGGGATGATTTTTATTTACTATTATTTCTTACTCACCTTTTTCTTTTTCGGAGCAGCGATTTCCGCGCTCATGGAGGGAGCGGGTGCCTTGGAGCGCATGACCGCCCAGGCAAGTACGGCGAGTAAGACAACAGCGATGATCCCTGTTCCCCAATTCAAACCCTGATACTGAACCACGATCGGGGCAATGATCACCGCGACGAGGTTGACGACTTTGATCATCGGGTTGAGGGCAGGACCGGCTGTGTCCTTGAAGGGATCGCCGACGGTGTCACCCACCACGCCAGCCTTATGACGTTCAGAGCCTTTCCCAAGGTTCTTCTTCGGATCCTTGGGTTCGTCTTCGATCAGCTTCTTTGCATTATCCCAGGCGCCGCCGGAGTTATTGAGGAAGACCGCCAGCAACTGGCCGGAAACGATGATGCCTGCCAAAAAGCCGCCGAGCGCTTCGACACCCAGAGTTAAACCAACCACGATCGGGGTGACGATGCCAAGCAATGCGAGTGAGACCAGTTCCTTCTGCGCGGCAGTGGTGGAAATACTAACTGCCTGAGCATAATCGGGCTTGACCTTGCCATCCAACACGCCCAGTTTGAATTGACGGCGAACTTCCAACACAATCAGGGAAGCGGCGCGAGTCACAGCCTGGATCGCGAAGGAAGAGAATAGCCACGGCAGGGCGCCGCCGATGAGCATACCCACGAAAATCTGGGGAACATCCACGCGGATACCGACTTCGGAAATGAGTTTTGTAAACGGAGCAACTTCGCCAAGAGCAAGCGCCGCAGTATTAGCAGCCGTTTGCGCACGTTCCACATCCACGAGGAAGGAACCGAACAACGAAACTGCCGCGATCACCGCGGAACCAATGGCAACACCCTTGGTGATGGCTTTGGTCGTATTACCGACCGCGTCCAAGTCAGCCATGATCTGCTGCGCGTCTTTCGTCGCCTTATCCGTTTTGCCGGACCAGGACATTTCGCCGATACCGTTGGCGTTATCTGCGATCGGACCGAAGGAGTCCATTGCAACGTTGTTGCCGGTGAGGGTCAACATACCGATACCGGTCATTGCCACACCATAGAGAATGAAAGTGGCTCTGGTCGCTCCTTCAATTCCGGGGATGGTACCGAAGATGAAGATGGATGCGATGATGGTCAATGCGATAACGAGAACCGACCAAACTGAAGATTCGAAACCAACAGTAATACCATTCAGAATTAAGGTTGCAGGACCCGTATCCGCAGATTTCTTGATGTCATTCACAGGCGAGGCATGCGTGCCGGTGAAGTACTCGGTCAGACGGTCGATCAGGATGGCGAGTAAGACGCCCACACCCACCGCGGTCGGCATGCGCCACCAGCCGCCATAATCCACCATGGAGTCCTTCATATAAATAAAACCAGCGATGAAGAACAATGCTGCAGAAATCACAGCAGAGGTAAGGAAGCCGCTAAAAATCGCGCGCATGGCATCTTCACTCTTGCCGGTCTTCCCAGCCTTCACAAAGTAAGTACCGATAATGGAGGAAAGCACGCCAATACCACGAACCATCAAGGGGAAGATGATCCACTCAAGGCGTCCCGTCACGTGCCAGAGAGCCAAGCCAAGGATCAAGCCAGAAACCATGGTCACTTCATAGGATTCGAAGATGTCCGCGGCCATGCCCGCGCAGTCGCCAACGTTGTCGCCGACGAGGTCCGCGATCACGGCGGGATTTCTCGGATCATCCTCAGGGATACCAGCTTCCACTTTACCGACCAGGTCGGCGCCGACATCGGCAGCCTTGGTGAAGATACCGCCGCCCACGCGCATGAACAGCGCAAGGAGGGTACCGCCGAAGCCAAAGCCCAGGAGCGCATCCGGAGCCGCGATACCGAGGATGATAAAGATGATGGTGCCGCCGAGCAAGCCGAGACCATCGGTCAACATACCGGTGATGGTTCCGGCGCGGTAGGCAATGCGAAGCGCGTCACCGAACGACTTCCTGGAAGCCGCCGCAACACGCACATTGCCCTCGATCGCCATACGCATACCAAGCTGACCAACCGTCAGCGAGAAGACCGAGCCCATCACGAATGCAAGGGCACGAGCAATACCGATGATGATCTGGACACTTGCTTCACTTTGACCAGCAAATCGTTCCAAAGCTTCCGGGGAAGGCGGAACAATATAGACCGATGCAAATAATGCCAGTGTCAGGATGAGGATCAGAGGCCAGATGGACCGAAATTGCTTCTGCAAATAAGCATTTGCGCCATCCTTGATAGCGCCCCAAACTTCCTGCATTTTTTCGGTGCCTTTGTCTTCCTGTAAAATCTGGGCACGGAGGAAAACTGCGTATAACAGACCGATAATGGCGATGCCAAATACGACCCATATCGCAATTGCCTCATAGGGTTGAAGTCCGTGCATATAATACATGTGGGGTAACTCCTCCTACAGAGTGAAAATAAAGGCTTTCGCCTTTTAAGCAGAGGGATTTTACAATCGCACTAGGTTTGTGTCAAGAAATCGGCTCAACCAAGTCTGGATGAGGGAATGTGGATAATTTGGTCATATTTTTTTTCGGCAGTCAGGTCCCCATGCCTGGTCGGGTTTTTAATGCCGCCAACCCGGCACGGTTTTCAGGGTTTGCGGGCAGACCGGCGGGCGCTTTCCTCCACATCCATGAAGATGAGCAGGGAATGTTCAACGAACTTCAAGCCGAAAAAGTAGATCACGCCCGGCAATGGCTGGATCAGATAGGGAGTAAAAAAACTGATCAGGTCAAAAATGGACATGCCCTTTTGATAGTATACGCCCGTCATAAATTGCTGCATAAATTGGATAAACGTTATCGCGGCGGTGAACAGATAAACACCGAGCACCACCCAGGCGAGGATGCCCGACCAACGGGCAATTTTCAAGACCGAGTCCTTATTGAAAAACGTACCGTAAAAGTGATTGTGTTTTTCTTCCATACAAGACCTCTCCAGTTTAATAATAACAATCCATGCGATTATACTTTGTTATAATCGACACGAACACGACGCTCCCAGTGTGGACAAAGTTCCTGAAACGCTGGCAGGCATCGGCTAAAAAGAAGCGGGTGTCCTCATCCGTTGAAATCCATCCCGAAGGTTGAGCCAACAATGAATCCCGAAGAGAATAAACCAACCGATTTTATCCGCGAAGCTGTTGCGGAAGATCTGAAGAGCGGGCGCTTCAACTACGTCCGCACGCGCCTGCCCCCCGAGCCGAACGGGTATTTGCACATTGGGCACGTCAAGGCATTCATGATCGATTATCTCGTTGCCAAGGAAAACAACGGCGAGTTGATCCTGCGTTTCGACGATACAAACCCCGCCAAGGAAGAGACCGAGTTTGTGGATGCCATCATGGATGACGCGCGCTGGCTCGGCATCGAATGGGTCAAGGTAACGTATGCGTCGGATTATTTTGACGAATTATACGAGTGGGCGAAAAAACTCGTGATGATGGGCAAGGCGTACGTCGACGATCAGACTCCGGAGGAAGTGAGCGCCAACCGAGGGACCTTGACAGAACCCGGGAAGAATTCTCCGTTCCGTGACCGCAACCCGGAAGAGAATATGGACCTGCTCGAACGCATGAAGAACGGCGAGTTCCCCGATGGCTCTCGCATTTTGCGCGCGAAGATCGATATGGCCCACCCGAACTTCAATATGCGCGACCCCGCCATGTACCGCATCATCCACAACCCACCGCATCACCGCACCGGTGAAAAGTGGAAGATCTACCCAATGTACGACTGGGCTCACGGACAAAACGACTCAATGGAAGGCATCACTCATTCATTGTGTTCACTCGAATATCGCGATCATCGTCCGTTGTATGAATGGTTCCCGGAACAATTGGGGGTGTTCAAACCGCGTCAGATCGAGTTTGCGCGTTTGAATTTGAATTACACCGTGATGAGCAAGCGCAAACTGCGACGGCTTGTTGAAGAAGGACTTGTGAGCAGTTGGGATGATCCGCGAATGCCCACCTTACGCGGGATGCGGCGGCGCGGTTACACCGCCAAAGCCATTCTGGATTTCGTTGCCGGAATGGGCTATTCAACCGTGGCAACATCCAATTCAGGTGTGATCGGCGATATCGCCAAGCTGGAAGAAACCCTGCGCGACGATCTCAACAAAACCTCCCTGCGCCGCATGGCTGTCATCCGCCCGTTGAAGGTGGTCATTGATAATTTCCCCGATGACCTCACCGAAGAGATGGATGCGGTCAACAACCCTGAAGACCCGAATGCTGGCGCGCGCAAGGTCCCATTCTCGAAGGTGTTTTATATCGAACAGGACGACTTCCGCGAGACACCGCCGCCCAAGTATTATCGGCTCTTCCCCGGAAACGAAGTCCGCTTGCGCTATGCGTATTTCATAAAATGTACGCACGTCGTGAAGAACAACGCAGGCGAGGTAGTGGAGGTCCATGCGACCTACGACCCGACCACGCGCGGCGGCGATGCACAGGATGGACGCAAAGTAAAGTCGACGATCCATTGGGTATCCGCAGCACATGCAAAGGAAGCAGAGATACGCATGTACGACCGGTTGTTTACCAAGGAAGACCCGGAAGAAGGTGATGAAGGATTCCTAGCCTGTCTGAATCCAAAATCGTTGGAGATCCTCATGGGATACGTCGAGCCGAGCCTCACAACTGCCGAAATTGGTTCACGCTTCCAGTTCGAACGCCTCGGTTATTTCTGTGTGGACCAAGACTTTACGCCCGATAAACCTGTCTTCAATTTGACCGTCAACCTGAAAGACACCTGGGCGAAGGTCGAAAAGAAAACAAAGTAAGTATTGGAGAGAAAATGAAATTCGTTCTGTTACGCAGGATTACGCTCACCCTCTTCGCTGTAATTTTAATTACAGCGTGCGCCCCACAAGCGGCAACACCAACCGTTGACGTGGTTGGCACAACGGCTGCGCAATTGGCGGTTGTCATGTTGACCCAGACCGCGGGTGCAGTGACCGCCACTCCGCTGCCACCGACAGAAACACCGACGCCCGCTGTCACCGATACTCCGGCGGTGCCTACTGAAAAGCCACAGATCACCCCACCGAGATTAATTGCCCAAACCGGCTGTTGGACGGGACCCGGTGACAGCTATACATTGATCAGCAACATCGAGCTAAATCAGCAGGGAAGAAAGAACGTCACCATTCTCGGCATGGGGTCCGAACCGGGTTGGGTCGTGATCAGGAACCCGTATTTCAATAATCCATGCTGGGTTAAACTCGAAAGCATGGAGATCGACCCGAACATGGATATGACGCAATTCCCAGTCATGACGCCGGGTCCATAAAATCCATCGGTGCTATAATAAAAGCAGATAAGGAGTTCCCATGAGCGAAGACAAACGCAAATCAATGAGAGATAAACTTCCGCCTGAGGCGTTGGAGCACATGAAGGCTGCGCGGCAGGAAATGCGCAAGAGCATGGAGACCATCCTCCCGCCCGGCTTTTTGGAGCATCGCCGCACCGCGCGCAAGGAAATGCTGCTTGCGTTCCGCAGCATGATCGATGCGGCAATCAAAAAGACCGAAGAAAAATCTTCCTAAGTGCGAATCAAAAACGCCCAGCCAGTTGGTTGGGCGTTTTTGTACTCCAAAGTCTGGAGACTTTGGAGTACGGACATT
>CAYJPO010000065.1:0-26852 GCA_964372045.1 uncultured Anaerolinea sp. | reverse complement strand
AGGAGATCGCCAAATATCGCGCCGCCCGCCGCATTTGGGCGCGTGAGATGCGCGAGATCTTCAAGGCGAAGAATCCGCGCTCATGGCTGATGCGTTTCCACACACAGACGGCGGGAGTCTCGCTCACGGCGCAGCAGCCGGAGAATAATATTGTGCGAGTGGCGATTCAGGCGTTGGCGGCTGTGTTGGGTGGAACACAATCCCTGCACACCAACTCGATGGATGAAGCCCTTGCGCTTCCCTCCGAACATTCGGTGACCATTGCCCTGCGCACCCAGCAGATCATCGCTGAGGAATCCGGTGTGACGAATACGATCGATCCGCTCGGCGGCAGTTTCTTCGTCGAAGCCCAGACGGACCGCATCGAACAGCAGGCATACGATTACTTCCGCCGCATCGAGGAAATGGGCGGAGTCATCCCCGCGCTTGAAAAAGGTTTCATGCAAAGTGAGATCTCCGACGCAGCGTACCGCTATCAGCGCGAGATCGACCTGAACAAACGCAAGATCGTCGGCGTGAATGCCTATAACGAAAACAAGCCGATGAACATCCCCATCCTGCGCATGGACCCGGATGGATACACCCGTCAGGTGGCGCGTTTGAATCACGTCAAAAAGACGCGTGACAGCGGGCGCGTGGGGCAGACTCTCGACCGTTTGCGCATTGCGTGTGAAGGCACGGAGAACACGATGCCCTACATCATGGATTGTGTCCGCGCGTATTGTACGTTGGGTGAAATTGTGGGAGTGATGACGAAGGTGTTCGGGAAGTATGAAGAACCAACGATGATCTAATTCGGTCGAAGGTCAAAGGTCGCATGTCAAACGTGGGAGCGGAGGTTTAATCCGTTCCCGCGTTTTTGTTTCGGCGGATCGCCAATAATTTTTGGATGCGCACATATTTCTCGCGCGAGAGCGGATACGTCCACGCGAGAAGGATCGTGCCCAACAGGATCACCGCGCCGATGAACGAGACCATCATGCGGATCATGAAGACGGCCGAGTCGTTCTGCTGAAATTGCGTCACGCCTTCCGGGGGGACTTGGTAACCCGACCAGCCCAAAATTTGCAGCGTCACAAAGATGACCAGCGCGCCGGTCAACTTGCGGATGAGCGTGCGGATGCCGTAGTAGATGCCCTCCTGCCGGCGACGCGTGCGCAGTTCATCCCATTCGATCACATCCGGGAGAATGGAATCCGGCAAAATGTACGCCGCGGAGACGCCGATCCCAGCCAGCGCGGCGAGGAAGAGCAGATAAGCAACTTCCCCTGGCTGAATGGTAAAGACCATGATCTCCACCGCGATCCACACGGTCATCCCGGCAATATAGGCTTTGATCTTGTTGTATCGTTTTGCGAACCACAACCAGAATGGGACGAACAGGATGCACACCGACATCATCACACCGAAGAAAGCGGATTCAAGCGCAAGGTTGATTCCCAGAAAATTAACGCCCGCCAGCAGGTCGCCTTGCGCCACCCAATACAAAAGAAAGAACGGGAACGTGATGGCGACCATGTCCACTGCCGACCAATTGAACATGTAGATCCCCACTGCGTAACGGAACGGCACGTTCTGCCACGCCAGTTTCATACTCTCGCGAAAGGAAAGGTTCTCCTGCTCCTCCGCCGCGCCGACGAATCTCTCGCGCACGAACAAGCCGATGAAGAACAGCGGAAACGCGCCCACCGCGCCGAAAATTGCGCCTGCGATCATGAATCCCTGCTGTTGGGTGCCGCCGCCGAGGATGACCGAATCGACGATCATGGGCGCGGCGATGACCACGATGATGGCGGAGAGCAATTGAAAAACCGTGCGGAAACTCGCCAGTGACGTGCGCTCGTCGTAATCCTGGGTCAATTCGGGCGTCAGGGAGAGGAACGGGACCGCTACCAGCGTGGTCAGCGTGTCCGAGATCATGAAGGCGAGCGTCACATAGGCTAACAATCCCACCTGGCTTTCCCAGTTCGGCGCAGACCACAGCATGACAAAGCTCAGACCAAAGGGGAAGGCAAACCACAGCAGGAATGGGCGACGCCGGCCCAGTTTCGATTTGACGCGGTCACTTAATATCCCAATGAGCGGGTCGTTGACCGCATCCCACACAATTCCCACCAAGGCTCCCAAAGAAGCAAGACGCGGCTCGATGCCCACCACATCGGTCAGGTAGATGGCGTAGAAGATCGAACGCATCATACCGATGCCCGCGATCCCCAGATCACCAGAACCGTATAAAAGTTTTAACCAAAAGGGAAGCCGCTTTTTCACCAGATAAAATTCCTAAAACGCCGCCGCAAGTGTAGCATGAAACCCAAACCTTACAACAACTTACATTACCAAATTGAAAACTGATATCCACATATTTGTGGATATACTAGGCTCATAAAACCGAAAAGGCAAACCCGTCGAAAGGCGGGGACGCAAAGCTACTGGACCTACCGCTGCGGGAACGCAGCCACGGTCGCCAAGCCGCCGAAGAAAAGTGTCGAAACATTATGTTCTCCTTCTGCGGGCTTGGCTAACGTCAAGCCCGCACTGTTTTTGTACCTTACTATCAGAAATGGATTCGTTCCGACAATGGCAAACCCGTCGAAAGGCGGGGACGCAAAACCATGGGTCTACCGCTGTTCCAACAGCCATGATCGCCAGGTTACCGAAGACGAGCCCATGACCCAAACGCAGTTGGATCGCGCCAAAGGTCTGGATGCTCGCCAGCAAGGAGTTTTTCATGGCATCCAGAGATCAAGTTGCGCAATTCAAAAATCAGGTCATCGCGTTCGCAGTGCTCGCCATCATGGTCTGCACGTTCGCGTTCCCCGCACAGGCGTACGCCCTGGGCGACCCCGCTTCCATCCCCAACCTCCCCGCATTTATCGATACCGTCAAAGATGGGAACCCGAACACCCTGCGCGGTATTTATATCGAAGGCGTGATGGCGTTCGCCGTCAACCAGCAGCCAATGGGCAACCCGGGCTTCGTCTCGGATGCCGCCGATGTTGTCACCCAGTTTAGCATCGCTTCGGAAGTGGGCAACATCGGTCTGCTCGCTCACAACCACTTGGCGGGTGCGGAATTCTCCCAGATACAACTCGAAGACACCATCATCCTTGTTTACGGCGACGGACACATGCAGGGATTTATCGTGGACGACATCCAGCAATTCCAGGCGCTTTCGCCGCTCAGCCCGTACAGCAATTTCCGCGACCTCGAGACCGAAGCTACAATCACCGCCGAGCAACTCTTCAACCAGGTCTACCGCGGCAATTTCCACCTGACCCTGCAAACCTGCATCGAAAACGAAGACAGCCTGAGTTGGGGCAGATTATTCATCCTTGCCCATCCCGCCGGGATCAAATTCATGGATACCCTGAAATCAAGTTACATTTCGATTTAATCTCTTTTTCTCCTCCTCCATTTATTGCTCATCGCTGCAGAGACCGCAAAGTATTTTCAACCTTTGTGGTCTCTGTCTTTTTGGGGATAAAATTGACCGTATGCCCTCGCTTGCAGATAAACTGAAATCACTCGGCGTCAAGACGGCGAAATCGCTGCCGACCCCGCCGAAAGCTGACAGCCACACCATAGAATCGGTCGTCGCCGGAAATGTTCACTCCACCCCGCGCGGCGAGACCTTCATCTCCGAACAGGTCTTCGGCGCAGACTATCTGCACGGCAGCGTCTCTCCGTATTCCCCTTTTCCCCTATCCGTTATTTCCCAATGGGCGAACGACCAGCGCATCGCAGACCTGCCCATCCATAAATACGCGTTTCTCGATACCGAAACCTCCGGCGTCTCCGGCGGGACGGGCACGTATGCCTTCCTCGTCGGCGCGGCGCGTTTCGTAGACGGCGCGTTCATCCTCAAACAATTCTTCCTGCGCGACCCATCCGAAGAACCCGCCATGCTCGAAGCGCTGATCAACTTCCTCGCCCCGTGCGAGGGACTGGTCACTTTCAACGGCAAAGCCTTCGATGCGCCGCTGCTCGTCACGCGTTACTCGTTACATCGCATCCCCGTCCCGTTCAAGAACTATGCCCACATTGACCTGCTGCCCCTCGCCCGCAGACTCTGGCGTGACCGACTTCCTTCGCGCGCACTGAAATATCTCGAAGAGCATGTGCTCGGTTTTACACGTTCATCCGATGAAGTGCCGGGTTATGAAATTCCCTGGCTGTATTTCGATTACCTGCGCAGCGGTGACGCGCGTCCGCTGGGCGGCGTGTTCTATCACAACGCCATGGATGTGGTCGCGATGGCGGCGCTGCTGGGGCACGTCAGCGAAGTGCTGGCAGACCCGTACAACGGACGCGTGGAGCACGGGCTTGATTTCATTGCGCTCGGCAAGCTGTTCGAAGACCTCGGTCACTGGGACGAAGCCGCCCGTCTCTTCGAGCGTGGACTCGAGCTCGGGTTGAACGAATCCGATTTCGGCGTGGCAGTGAAGCGGATCTCCATCCTGCAAAAGCGGCGCGGCGATGTGACTCGCGCAGTCGAGCTATGGACGGAGGCGGCAGGCAAGGGTCATATCTACGCATACATCGAGCTGGCAAAGTACTACGAGCATAAAATGCGGGATGTCGAGGCGTCCATCCGCTGGGCGAGTCAGGCGCGTGAAGAAGCGGTAAAAGCCGACCTGCCTGCATACATCCGCACACATTGGCTGCATGAAATAGATCACCGTCTGGAAAGGCTGCGAAGAAAAGCGGGTTTATAATTAGCCAACACTCTTGAGGAGGAGTCCATGTTTCAGATCAATATCTCGGAGGGACAGGGAAATGTCCCAGTCACGATCATGAGCTGTGCGGGTCACCTGGATGGGCAGAGCTACCAGGAATTGATCGCCAAAGCTCAGGATGTATACAAGGGCGGCGCGAAGAATATTCTGCTGGATATGAGTGAGTTGACCTACATCTCTAGTGCCGGTTTGGTATCCCTGCATACCATCGCCCTTTTATTGCGCGGAGAAGCCATTCCCGATCCCGAGCAGGGCTGGGCGGCGCTCAAATCCATCGACCGTTCGCGTTCAAGCGGCTTGCAAAAGCACGTCAAGTTGCTTAACCTGCGTCCCGAAGTTCTCAACGTACTGGATATGGTCGGATACAGTGCGATCTTCGAGGTCTTTTCAGACCGGCAAAAAGCGCTCGAATCCTTTTCATAGAAATTCCGATGACAACGATGCAGTCAACCTGCATCGTTGTGTCATATTTAGAGGTGACACAATGAAACGCAATCTGGGAAATCTTAGCTTTGTTGTGCTTGTAATCCTGACCGTGATCGTATGGCTGGCGTTCCCGCCGGAGAGAGCGGGAGTCGAGAATTATGAGCGGTATGTTGCGGGCATGACCCTCGGCTCGGTTGTGATCGCACTCATGTCATTCTCGCTCTTCATCTCCACCCGTCCGCGCTGGGCGGAACCGTACTTCGGGGGTTTGGACAAGATGTACATGACGCATCGCCGAACGTCCACGGCGGCGTTCCTCCTGATGTTCGTCCACCTGCTGACCGTCCCCCTGCACATCTTCGATCTCGCATTGGGCAATTATCTGGCGATCGCCGCCTTTATCGGCATCGTCGGCATCGTCCTGCCTACGCTTGCACCGCGCATCCCTTTCCTGAACAAGCTGACCGGTGGAACGTATGAGGGTTGGAAAAGCCTGCACAAATACATCGGCATCTTCTTTATTTTAGGTTACTTGCACTCCATCACGGTCAACGCGCCGACCACCAAGATCGCCATCAACTGGAATCAGATCTTCGTCTTCCTCGGCATCGGTTCCTATCTTTACACCGAAGTGTTCGGAAGGTTCCTCCGAAAATACGTGCCGTACACCGTGGAAGCGGTCAAACACCCGAACAACTCCACCACCGAAGTGACTCTGCGCGCCAAGGGCAAACCCATCAAACACGTGCATGCAGGGCAGTTCCTGTTCGTCCGTTTTTTGGGCGACAAGGGATTGAACGAATCGCATCCGTTCACCATTTCCAGCGCGCCGCATGAGGATGTGGTGCGCGTCACCATCAAAGCCTGCGGCGATTTCACCCGCCACCTGTTCGAAAACCTGAAAGCCGGTACCGAGGCGCTGCTCGAAGGCGCGTACGGGATGTTCGATTATCGTGCAGGCGGGAAGGATCAGATCTGGGTCGCAGGCGGAATCGGCATCACGCCCTTTCTCTCGTTCCTGCGGGACCTGAAAACTGAGTTGACCCATAACGTGCATTTCTACTACACTGTGCGCCACGAAGACGAAGCCGTATTTGCGGAGGAGATCCGCGGGATCGTTGCAAAGCATCCGAAGCTCAAAGCGCACATCCGTTTTTCATCGGTACATGGTTCACTTTCCACCGAGGAGATCGTCAAGAACGCAGGCGGGGATGTGCGTTCGCATGACGTGTACATGTGCGGTCCCCTGCCGATGGTGCAGGCGTTCGAAAAGAAATTTGTAGAAGCAGGTGTCCCTGCCGTGAACATTCATTTCGAAGAGTTCAATTTCAGATAAACGGGAGAAAAGATGCAGATCACAATGTCCAATCACGAAAATGTGGCGGTCATGCAGCTTACAGGCAACGTGGATGCCTCCAACTATACGGACGTCATCGACCGGGCACAACAGGTTTACGATGACGGTTCGCGCAACCTTCTGATCGACATGAGCCAGGTCGAATATGTGAGCAGTGCCGGGCTGATGGCGCTGCACACCGTTGTGCGTATCTTCATGGGGCACTCGATCAACACCAAGGATGGCGGCGGCAGACCCATCTTCCGCTCGGTCAACCCGCAGGAAGACTCTGCCGGACGCGACCGGGTCAAACTCCTCAACCCCCAGCCCGCCGTGGAACAGGTGTTGGATGTCACCGGCTTGAAGCAGTTCCTCGAAACCTTCAGCGACTTTGAAACAGCCGTGAAATCCTTCGCTGCACGATCTGCATGATCCTTCCTCTCATGACCCTGCAACTTCTGTTCCGGTCGTGCATCTAACTGCGAACAATCAAATTATTGAGAGGACCGTATGTCTCGAAGAAAAACAAGCAAAAGAAGCAGTCTCAACACCCGCAGCGGACTTTCCGCTTATTTGCGCCGCCCCGCAGTTCAGTTCGGGATCCTGGCGGTCGTGGCGCTGATCATTTATTTGATCGCCTCATCCATCGGTGGGACCGCAGCCGTCACTACCGGTAGCGAGATCAGTGTGGATGAAGCCTATCAGAAGTACCAGGCAGGCACGTTCGTTCTGGATGTCCGCACCCCTGAGGAATGGGACGAGTATCACGCGCCCAACACCACGCTCATTCCGCTGGATGAACTTCCGAACCGCTTAAGCGAACTGCCGAAGGATCAGGAGATCGTTGTTGTATGCCGCTCCGGCAACCGCAGCCAGGAGGGACGCGAGATCCTTTTGGAAGCAGGCTTTAACGCAACCAGCATGGCAGGCGGGTTGAAGGAATGGTACGCGAAGGGTTATCCCATTGAAGGCGCGCCACAGTAATAAAATACCCACGGTCACAAATTGCGCTTTCCACCTTTTGCAAAAGCGCATTTTGTGATCGAGTGCGGTATAAAAAGTAGCGCGAGATAGTATCTCACGCTACTTTTTAACAGACGAAAAAATCACCCGTGGATCACGGGTGATTTTGTTTTACGGATGCGGCGTCCATTTAATTTCCACCGGACCGGTGTAGCCGTGCTTTTCGACCAGATAGATCACCCCGCCAGACGGTTCCGAACAACCCGCTTCATCTTCCACCAACAGATTATTCGTCCACACGAAGGTGGGGGTAAAGGTCAGTTTGCCTTCTTTGCAAAGCCAAAGTTCCAGCAGGAAGCGCGGACTATTCGGACTCTCCAACTCGCCATCTGGCAGAATGAATTCATCCCAGTAAATGGCGACCTTGCTGCCATCCGCAGTACGGACGGTGTACACATTTTGTGGTTCGGGCCAAATGGAGGAGGGCGGCAGTTTCACTTTTCCCGGATAGACCGGTTCAAGCAGGGCAACATCTCCCTGCAATGTGATGTTCTTGAGATCGACCCAGCAAGGCTCCGGGTATCCATCCGCCTGCACGTACGCCCAGGTGGAGTTGATATCGCGTCCAAACACTTCGAGTTTTATACCCTTCTTCAAAGTCTCGTTATCGAGAAAGTAGATGTCCGGTCCATAACGGCAGGTTGTGCGTTCCATACCGACAACCGCAGGCAGGACTTGATACACCACGGGCGTGGATGTCGCGGTGAAAGTGACGGTGGGTGTGAACGTCGCTTCGGGGGTGAGAGTCTCTGTCGGGTTGGCGAAGGTTGGGGGGAAGGTCAATGTTTCGGCGGGGAGAGTGGCGCGCGGCGTCTCCGTCGCAGTTGGGGTTGGGAGCGGAGTCGCCTGGGGAGTCGCGAGGAAAATTATTGCCGCGATGATAAGGAGAACGGTCAGGAACGCGATCATTTTTCCGACAACCGATGAGAAGAAAGCTGTGAACGGATTCGCAGTTGCACTGGGGTGCATCGCACCGTCGGGGATGTGGATATAATGAATATCACCCATCATTTTCAGGGAGACGATCCCCATTTCCGCAAAGCGCGGGTCGCTGTTCAGCGCCATCGTTTTCAATTGAATGGCGGCGTCGGCGGGCACATCCACGAACACATGCACACTGCCTGCCGTCATATTGGCAATGCTCAACTGCGATTGTTTGGAATTGGTAAGGGTCGCAACGAAGGCAAGCAGATGTTTTTGTTTTTCGGCGTCGAAGGCGGAAAGATCGATCCCCTGGATGACCAGCTCGACCTGCTTTTTGTTCTCTTTGGCAGGTTTAATTTTTTTTAGATGCTCTTTCAACGCCTCGGTCAACTGGGTGACGGCGGCATCGAACCCAAGCAATTCGAGGTTGATGAACTGCAAGCCTGCCAGTTGATAACGGATCTCAGCGGGGACCTTGACCGGCTCCAGCATGACGATGAAGATGGTCTTCTTCGAATCCTGCGCGAGGATGACTTCCTTGTGAACGTTCGTGGAGGCGCTTGAATTGCCGGACAGCATGAGGACGAATGCGTCGCAATCATCGATCGCTTCGACGATCTGCACGCGCCAGGAATTCCCGGCTTTGATATCCTCGCGGTCCAGCCAAATATCCAGACCCGCCTTTTGCAGGCTTGCCACGAAATTATCGACCAACTCCGTATCGCGCCTTGAATAACTGATAAAAGTATGGCTCATGGCAGATTCCCTTTAAGGTCCAAGAGGAAATGATACGGGATTCTATTACAGATGTCAACGAACGGTATGACCCGGTTTTGCCCGGACATCGAATTCACGTATAATCAATTCGATAATTTGAATAAACGCGAGCGCAGATATGAAAGAGGCTTTCAATGATAGATGACTCCGGCACGGAAGAATCAGCCCAACATCAGGAGACCATCCTCACCGCCAATACGAACGACCAGGCGACACAGGAGGATTACCTCGGGTTTACTCCGTATGTCAGCGCGCTCGCGAATTTCCTGACGAACAAGGACACGCATCCGCCGCTGGTGCTTTCGATCGAAGGGGAATGGGGCAGCGGCAAGACCTCTTTCATGCTTCAATTACAAAAAGCCCTTCGTGAACGCAAACAGCGCTTCACGATCTGGTTCAACCCCTGGCGGCACGACAAGGAAGATGCGCTCTGGGCAGCGTTCGCGCTGGAATTCATGCGCGGCATTGCCAATCGTCAGTTCTTCCTGCGCCGCTGGCTGGGACATTTGCGTCTGTTCGCGCTCCGCTTTCAATGGCGCGATGGTTGGCTGAGCTTGGTGCAAAAGATCAGCGTCTGGGTCTTGATCGTTGGGGCAACAATCACGCTGGGCGTGATCGCCTTCCTGAACGGCGGCATCTGGACCCAGGGACTGGCAGACTTCGCCGCCAATGCCCTTAAACTCACAGAAGGCGCGGATGTACTGGCAAACAGCATCGGCGCCGGGGGCATAGCGGCATATCTTGCTCTACTGCTGACGGTTCTTAACCGCATCCGCTCGATCGTCGGGGATCCTCTTTCGATAGATCTGAAGAAATACATGCAGGCTCCGAACTATGAGGAGCGTGTCTCGTTCGTCGAGCGGTTCCACGAAGACTTCGAGCACATCCTGTCGGCGTATGCAGGAAAAGAAACCGTCTACGTTTTCATCGATGATGTCGATCGCTGCGAAGTGCCCAAAGCCGCCGATCTGATGTCTGCGCTGAACCTGATGATCACCGGCAACACGCATCTGGTTTTCATCATCGGCATGGACCGTGAAAAGGTGGCGGCGGGGCTGGCTGTCAAACACGAAAAGCTTCTGCCCTACATGTACGCTTCTCGCTACGGCGCGACCGATGAAGCCGGGAAGTTCCAACCTGCCATTGGGCTGGAATACGGCTATGAGTTCATTGAAAAATTCGTCCAGTTACCCTTCCTCCTCCCCAAACCGGACGATGCCGCCCTGGAGAAATTCCTGCGCGAACTCTCCCAGCCATCGTCTCCGGGAAAAGCGTCATCCCCTGGCGGGCTCGCCAGGTTATTCAATCGCGGCGCAGCAAGCAGCGGCAACACTGCGGGCGGCACCTCATCCAACAATGTCGATTCGGATGCGAACGAGGAATTTCCGAATTCGGATTCCAAAACGCGTGCATCCGTGTTCGTGGAGACGGGCGTGGATTCGCCAAAAATCCATGCCATCATCCGCCTGATCGCCCCGGCATTCGATAACAATCCGCGTCGCATCAAGCAATACATCAACCTTTTCCGCCTGCGGATCTTTATCGCTGCTGCAACAGGACTCTTCGACCAAAAAGAAGGCAGCGCATATCCCGCCCTGACGTTGGAGCAGCTCGGCAAGTTTGTGGCGATCATCCTGCGCTGGCCCATCCTGCTGGCGGAAATGGAGGCCATCCCAACCCTTCTGGCTGATCTGCAAAAACTGGCAGTCGACCCGACCCAACCCGAAGACCCAGCCAAAATCTCCCCCATCCTGCGCCGCTGGATGCGCCGCGCCGACTTGATCGGCTTTCTGGCAAACGGCGTGAAGGTAGATACGCTTGAAACGTCTGAGTGGAGCCTGGCACGAGTCAACGTGCCGCAGCTTTTGCAAGTCCTGCCGCAGGTTCGAAACGTCAACGCGCCGATCCCCGGTCCCAGACCCCCACGGATGAACATCGCCAAGCAGATGGGGCTGGATGCACCCGTCATTCAGGTGATGAGCACCTACGTACTTGGGGATGACCTCTATGATGAAGCCTTCTCCATCGACCTGCCCTCCGGTGAGTTTCTCGGCGAATTTGGAATCGGGATCTCGGAAGTTATCGGCGTTGGGGATCCCAAAAAGGTAACCGCGATGGACCTCTGGATGTTCGATAAAAACGACATTCTGACCGTCACCAAGGTATTGTTGACCCCTTATGCCTTCAACGATCCATCGATCAGGGCGCGACTGGATCCCAAGGGAGAACTGGTCCTTGCCGCACAGGGAACACAATATCTGCTTGAAACGGCTTCTTTGCAAGCGATCTTCTCGATCGTGGAGCTTGACTTCGGCACAGGCAGCCTGCCAGCCAATGGTTATTTCGAACGCATCACCTTTGAGGTGGCATGTTGGCAGAAAACCAACGTCCCATCCGCCTCGCAAAAGGCATTTAAGTAGGAATCCATCTGCTGGACTACCTAAATTAGTGTTTTGAAATTGTTACTTTTTTTCCAATGAACCCGGGTAAAATTAGACTAATCCCGGGTGAATTCCCTGGGAAATCCTAAAGAAAGGAGACTATGACATGCTTTTCTCACCTGAAGAAAAGGGTCAGGGCCTTGTTGAGTACGCATTGATTCTTGTTTTGGTCGCTATCGTTGTTATTGCAGCTTTGATGCTCCTCGGCCCCATGATCGGAAACGTGTTCAGTAAAATCAACTCCAGCCTTGGCGGCGTGTAATTTCACCAGCTGGTAAACACAAAAACTCATCTCGAATGTATGTTCGGGGTGAGTTTTGTTTTAATCCCGACCTTTCTTATTTCTTAAGTGCAGGGGATTGTATTAAAACAATTTTTATTGCAAAATAAAATGTATTTTGAATCCTGGCAGGGGGGTCCGGGAAATTCCCAAAGAAAGGAGGTGTTTCTCATGTTATTTGCACCGAGCGAAAGAGGACAGGGTCTTGTTGAGTATGCTTTTATCCTTGTTTTAGTAGCAATTCTCGTTATTGCGGCATTAGTGATTATGGGACCCATAATCGGCTCTGCATTCAGCAAAATCAACTCCAGTTTGACAAACGTATGATTAAATTTTATTAATAAAAATGCCTCTGCATCTTTGTAAGGCTAACATAATTGTTAAGGAAAACATAAGGATCGGGCTTGCTTTTTTGAGCAGGCAATGTAAAATAAGATCAATCACTGGACGGCCTCCAGTGAAATTCAAAAGAAAGGAGATTAATTCCCATGTTGTTCTCACCTAAAGAAAAAGGCCAGGGTCTTGTTGAATACGCTCTGATTCTCGTTTTGGTTGCCATCGTTGTTATCGCGGCTCTCATGATCCTCGGACCGATCATCGGCAATGTCTTCAGCAAGATTAACTCCAGTCTCACTGGCGTGTAGTTTTTTCCCTGATCAAAAAAAGAGACCCATCTCAGGATGGGTCTCTTTTTTTGTATACATAGATCAAGGCTTCGCGGTCGAAAAGTTCAGCATTCCACCCCGGCAGGTCGAACGAAACGGTCACAACACGTGTTCCGGGTTTCAACTCCCTTTCGAGCTTCTTTTGAAGCCGACCCCCATAATCAGACGTTAAATATGCAAAGATGATATCTGCCTGCGTTAGATCAGACTTAAAAAAATTCCCCGCCTCAACCCGGACCTTTGAGCCGACTCTGTGCCAGCGGGCGTTCACCCAACTGACAACGCACTGCACCGGTCCCGCTTCGATGCCCACAGCGTTGAGACCGAACTCCTTCGCCGCGATGATCAGCACCCGCCCGTGACCTGAGCCGAGGTCATACAGCGTCTCCCCCGGTTGTGGATTCGTCAACTCCAACGCCCGGCGGATGCGTTCGCGCCGTGTCGTGACCGGCGGCAATCCATACCAGGCAGGGACAAGCACCCACAACAGGGCGATAAAGATCACCAGACCTGCGAGAACGCCTACAAGGACCTGCACCTTATTCCTTCTGCATCCTTCGCAAAGCCAAGATCCCTGCAACGTTGAACAGAACAGCGGTCAACGCTACAAAGACAAAACCGAACTGCTGATAAATAAATGCCGCCAGAAATGCAGCAAGCGCACGCCCCAAAGCGTGACCCGTCACGTTCAGAGATAGTAAGGTTGCCCGCGCCGAAGGGACGAGTTCCGTCACCATCGGGATGTGACTGACCATCACATATTCGAATGTGATGTAGAAGAGGAACAACCCGACCAACGCGCCGACCTGCGTCTGCCCGATAAAGGGAAGCAGGACCGCCGCCAGTGAATTTGTGATCAGCCCAATGGCGAGCGCGCGCGGTTTGCCGAGCTTGTCGGTTGTGAACGCGACCAGACCTTCGCCGCTCAACTCCGAGATGCCGATGATCGCCGATGCGCCCGCCAAGGCTGCGATCTTCAACCCAAACGAATCCTCCAACCAGACCCCAAAAATGACATTGACCAGTTCATTTGCCGCGCTTGCCCACAAGGCGATCGAGATGCCTGCCAGCGCGCGCGTAGACTTGAATATGGCAAGGTAACCCTCTCGCGAGTTGCTGACCGGTTCATGGTGCGGGTCTTCGTTGGGCACGACACGCCAGATAATGAAAAAGGCGATCAACCCAAGGATGGTGAACAACGGGAACGGAGCAGACCAACTGAAGCGGTCGATCAAAAAGCCAGCCACGGGCACACCGACGATAAAACCCAAAGACCATGCTACTTCGGTCACCGCCAAGGCCGTGCCACGCTGATGATAAGGAACGCGGTCCCCGAAGTACGCCTGCATGGCGGGGTCGAACATGAACTTGCCGATCATGGCGAGACCGAGCGCGACCGCAAGCGACCAGAAGGCGGGAAAGATCGCCACAACGGCAATGCCCAATGTGAAAATCCCTAGACCCGCCAGCATGCCAAATTTCCTGCCGCGTTGATCTGCAATGGGACCGAGCAGCGGGCTGGTGGCTCCGAGCAGGGAGCGCGCCGTCATCAGCAGGGACATGGTAGCAATATCCACGCCCAGTCCACGGGCGAAGATGGGTAAGAACGGATACACCATCCTGTGGGCTGAATTCAGGATGGTGCGCACGAACATGAAGATGATAAGCTGGAAGCGGATTCTCAAAATGATTCTCAGTCGGCAGGTTTGATGTTAAGCAGGAAACGGGTCAGGAAGTAGGCGGCGAGCCATGCCAGCAGGTTCAAACCGACGAAGAATCCGATAATGACAAAATTCCCGGAATTGAAAATGGGGGACGGCGGCGGATGCATGATGTTCTCCGCGGAGGAAAAGATGACGCGCAGGGTGATAATGTAGAAGATATTCACCAGCGACGTCAGCCAGGGGATGTTGAACAGCCACAAGCCAAGCTGAAGCAAGATACCGGTGACAGCAAAGACCACCGCAAGGCGGAAGCGCGGCTCGGCGAGGAACAGACCGTTCCAATTGCTTTGCATGGCAAGCATGGACAGGGGCAGGTAGGAGACCCAGAAGAGGATGCCCGTCCGACCGAGCGCGGCGCTCCAAGCGTGGAAAAGGTCCCTTCGCAGGACCAGACCCAAAAGTCCGGCAAGAGCCGCGGCAAAGAAGGCAAGCTCAGCGGTCAACACCCAGGCTCCGTGGACGTAGACAAGTCGTACATTCGATCCCAGCGATTCTTCCTCGGGACCGAATAACGTCATCACAGCAATTGCGATCACGGTGATAAAAAAATACAAAAGATTTGGCTTTTTGTGGGACATCCCAGAATTGTAACCGTAACCAAACACTTTTGTTTGCCTGCTTCCTTGACAATGACCGCGCCTGTGGATACACTCAGAGCGTTTGGGGAGTAGCCGCCTGCAATTCCCCGCAGGACACGTTTGTCGTCAACACATAGGCCCACAATGCTGTGCCATCGGCAGCGTGAACGTTTCAAACGTTTGGCGAGACCATCACGGAGGTGTGGTGGTCTCGTTTTTGTTGTCTAAGACCAATCTCCGAACATTCAATATCAGGAGTCGTTATGTCACAAGAAGAAACAATGCAGAATGAATTTCACGCCCTCACTGCCGACGAAACCCTCAAGCATCTAGAAGTGCATGAAGAAGGTTTGAGCAGCGCCGAAGCTGAAAAGCGCCTGGCGCATTATGGGCAAAACCAATTGCAGGAAGCGCCGCGCCCCGGTTTCCTTTCCCTGCTGTGGGGGCAATTGAATAACTTTGTCGTTATTCTTTTGATCGTTGCCTCTGTTATTTCCGCCCTGCTCGGCGATTATGTGGAAGCCATCGCCATCATGGCGATCGTGGTCCTGAACGCCATACTCGGTATCGTTCAGGAACAACGCGCGGAACAGGCGCTGGCTGCCTTGAAGAAACTTGCCGCGCCCGAAGCGCAGATCATGCGCGATGGGTCGCGGAAGTCTGTGCCTGCCTACAATCTGGTACCGGGTGACATCGTCTTTTTGGAGGCGGGCAATTTCATCCCTGCCGACTTGCGCTTGCTCGAAGCCGTGAACCTGCGCGTGGAAGAAGCCTCGCTCACCGGCGAATCACTGCCTGTGCAAAAGAACGCGGCGACGGTGCTCGATAAGAACGTCCCGCTGGGCGACCGCAAGAACACCGCCTTCATGGGAACCGTCGTTTCCTACGGACGCGGACGCGGCGTGGTAACCAGCACCGGCATGAATACCCAACTAGGTCTGATCGCCACCATGCTGCAAAGCGTCGAAACTGAAGAGACGCCCTTACAGCGCAGGCTTGACCAATTGGGGAGATCGCTCAGCATCGGTTCGCTGATCCTGGTCTTCGTCGTCTTTATCGTTGCGCTCTTCAATTACACCGATGTCAGCGGATTGTTCTCCGCTCCCATCGAATATTTCAAAACCTTCGCCGAAGAAATCACCGAAGTCTTTATCATCGCCATCAGCCTCGCCATCGCGGCGGTGCCGGAAGGTCTGCCCGCCGTGGTGACCATCTCGCTCGCGCTCGGAATGCGCGAGATGATCCAGCGCCACGCGCTCATCCGCAAACTGTCATCGGTGGAGACGCTCGGTTCTGCCACAGTCATCTGTTCGGATAAGACCGGAACGCTCACCCAAAACGAAATGACAGTCACCCGCATCTGGGCGGATGGACAGTTTGTCAGCGTTTCAGGGACCGGGTACACCCCGAAAGGGGATTTCCAGGTGGACAGCAAGATCGTGGAAGCGAAGCAGTTTCCCGCCATTCTTTCCACGCTCTGGCTGGGCGTGTTGAATAACGATGCGCTGATCGAAACCACAGGAGAAAGCGATTCAGCACAGACCTACCGCATTGTGGGTGACCCGACCGAAGGCGCGCTGCTCGTTGCCGCCGCAAAAGCTGGCGCGGTTCATCCTGAGATCAAGGAAGCGTATCCGCGCGAGAACGAAGTGCCATTCGATTCAGAACGCAAGCGCATGATCACCATCCATGATGTGACCAAGCCAAGCCCCGGCGACCCTTCACCATTCTACGATGAAAAACAAAAAGGCTGGGATATTATCGCCGTCAAAGGCGCGCCGGATATTGTATTGACGCTTTGCTCCAAATATCTGGGCATGGACGATAAGCCGCGCGAAATGACCGAGGAGATGCACAAGCAGATCCTTGCCGCCAACGATGCGATGACCAAAGACGCCCTGCGTGTGCTCGGCTTCGCCTATCGTGTGGAAAAGGATGTGCCCAATAATATCGAGGAAGTCAAAACAGAAGATCTGGAAAAAGAGCTGGTCTTCGTCGGTCTGATGGGCATGATCGACCCGCCGCGCACTGAAGTAAAACCCGCGCTCGAACACGCCCGCCATGCGGGCATCCGCACGGTGATGATCACCGGTGATTTCCCGAACACTGCCCGGGCAATTGCCGAATCCATCGGGTTGCTGCGACCCGGCAAGGGCGTGATGACCGGAGCCGAACTGGACAAGATCGACGACACCCAGCTCAAAGCCATCATCGAAGACACCGATGTCTTCGCCCGCGTTTCCCCCGAACACAAAATGCGCATCGTGGACGCGCTGCAAGCCAACGATGAAGTCGTCGCCATGACCGGCGATGGCGTGAACGACGCGCCCGCCATCAAACGCGCCGACATCGGCGTGGCAATGGGCATCACCGGCACAGACGTTGCCAAAGGCACCGCCGATATGGTGTTGACCGATGACAACTACGCCAGCATCGTCTCGGCTGTCGAGCAGGGACGCATCATCTACTCGAACATCCGCAAGTTCGTCTTCTTCCTGCTCTCTTCGAACGTCGCCGAGATCATGATCATCTTCCTGGCGACTCTCGCCGGTCTGCCTGCGCCGTTGACCGCCATCCAACTTCTGTGGCTCAACCTCATCACCGACGGCGCGCCCGCGCTTGCCTTGGCGATGGAAAAGGGTGATCCCGATATCATGGATCAGAAGCCGCGCGTCAAATCCGAACCGATCGTCAACCGTTCGATGGGTGTCGGTATCATCGTGCAGACCTTCGCCCAAACCGGCGCAGTGCTGACCGCTTTCATCATGGGTCTGGCTTGGCATCTCGAAGCCGGTGCGATCATCCCCGATGGCGCGAACCTGCTGACCTTCATTCTCAACCACGATTGGCGCGGCGTGGATGTGCAGACCGCCGAGACGATGGCGTTCGTCACGCTTTCCCTTGCCGAGTTATTCCGCGCCTACACCGTCCGCTCGGAACGCGCTTCGATCTTCAAGATCGGAATTTTCTCGAACCGATATATGCAGTACGCCGTGGGACTTTCCATTTTCTTGCTGCTGCTTGTGACCGCCCTGCCGTTCCTGCAACCCATCTTCAACACCCACTTTCTGAGCCTGCGGGAATGGAGCATGGTGGTCGGGCTGGCGCTCCTCCCTGCCGTTGCGGAGGAGATCACCAAATTCTTCCTGCGTCGCGCAAAAGCATAATCATCCCATCAGAATCAGAGTGCAAAAAGCCATAAGCATTTTGCACTCTTTTTGTTTTTTACGATTCAATTTGTGATTACCCGATCCAAGAAAACCCTTTAGGATGCCCTAATTATCGATCATACGGCGGGATATTTTTTGTAGTAAAGTTGCGAAGTGGACACATCGAAGACGCTCCTCAAAGAAAGTAAAACACCCGATACGCAGACTGTGAATAGATTCCATGTATCCGCGACAGTCGCGATCCTGGGATTGTTCGTGCTGGTGATGGCATCCGTTTTCTGGAATATCCTGCCGCCGCGCAAGGACTTGTACAACGAGCTTTGGGGACCCGCTTCCCTGCTCGCGGGTGGCAAAAGTCCCTATGACACCTCAAGCTTGAACCCTGAATTACCCGCCGCATGGCTGCCGATGTCTATTGGCTTCTTCGCCCCCATCGGGTGGATGAGCGAAGAGTCCGCGCCGCTGTTCTGGCTGGCGCTGAATCTGACGGAGATCGGCGCGATCGTGTTTATCGCACAGCGCAAATACAACCCCGCCCATCTATCCCTTCTGACTGCGATCCTGGCGTTCACATTTCCGCCCGTCATTCATCACCTGCTCTTGGGACAGTTCGCCATCACAACCACCCTCTGCGTTGTCCTTGCCATCCCATTGATCGTGAAAGGCGATCACTGGGCGAGCGCGTTCCTGCTTGCCCTCGGACTCTCCAAGCCGCACCTGATGACGGTGATGATGCTTGGGCTTAGTATTTGGTATTTCCGATCTGGCGGCGCAAATTCCATGCTGAAGTTTTGGGGACGTGTATTCACCGCCGCAGCCGCGCTTTGCATTCCGCTGTTCATCGGATATCCAAACTGGATTCCCGATGCGCTCACCAGCATGACCTCCAACCCGCCGTGGACGTATCCCACCCTGCTTGAGACCTTCAGAGGGTATTTGGGAAATTTTGGATTTGTCCCCTGGGGGCTTATCGTCGTTGGAACGATCTTCGTTGCGCTCAGACTCTGGGCACGTTATGAACCGTCCACTGCCGCCTATTGGAGTTTGGGACTGGCGCTGCTCATCACCCCCTATCTCGGCAGTTGGGATTTTGTGGTCTTGCTGCCACTCATCGTTTTCACATTCATGCAATCGAACGGATTCCGAAAAGCAGCCCTGTTCTTTCTCTTCGCGCTTTCCTGGGGCGCAATGGCATATCAACAGGTGCAGGAAAGTTTCCACAATTATCTTTTCTGGTGGGTGCCCGTTTGGACTTTGGGCATCATCGCCTTGATAAGCTGGCGTAACCCAAGCGCGCCGAAAGCCTGACTTAACTCATCCTTCCATGACACACGACCGCGACCAAAAAAGTCTGCACGCCATCAACCTGGGATTGGGGACCAACATCATCCTCGCCATCGTCAAAACGACGTTCGGTGTTCTCGGGCACAGCCCCGCGCTGCTGGCGGAGGGCATCAACTCCACCTCGGATGTGGCGTATTACATCGCCGCCAGTATCTTCGTCCGCATGGCGAACAAACCCGCCGACAGCGACCATCCCTATGGACACCGCCAGTTCGAAAGCATCGGCTCCCTGCTGATCGGTTCCTTTGTCGTCACAACCGCCATCGCCGTGTTCTGGGACGCAGTGGATAAGGTCTGGGATTTTTCGGATGGCGTGGCGAACTTCACTGAGTCGCATCCGTTTGCGTTATATGTTGCGCTGGCAACAGTGGTGATAAAAATATTCCTCACCTGGTACATCCGCAGGCTGGGACGGGAAACGAAAAATCCCGTTGTCGAAGCGCTCGCCTACGATCACCGCAACGACCTGTTCTCCGCCAGTGCCGCATCCATCGGTATCTTTCTCGGTCAGCGCGGGCTTCCCTGGGTGGACCCGCTCGCAGGTGCGCTCGTGGCGCTGCTCATCCTGCGAACCGGGCTCTTCATCCTGCGCGAATCCTCCACAGACCTGATGGCGATCATCCCCAGCCATGAACTTGCCCAGCGCATATCGGATCTATTGAACACAGTGGATGGGGTGACTCAGCTCGAGGAATTGCAGGCGCACCGCTTCGGACCCCACATTGTGGTGAATCTAACCATCGGCATCGATGGCGCCTTGAGCGTGCTTCAGGGCGACCATATCGCCAGCCGCGTGGAAGAGACAGTGCTTGCGTCGGTTCCGAACGTGCAGCGGGTGCATGTCCATTATCATCCCGCAAAATCTGACCATGCCGACCTGACCATCGATGAAATTCTGGAACAGCCGAAACGATACCGTTCGCATCACCCCGAGTTTTATGATTAGAGACTTTTTCTTAACTTCTTTTTTTGGACACGGACACCACGGATTTCACTGATTTACACGGAAAAAACGTTTAAAAAAATGCTCTTTTCCGTGTTGTCCGTGAAATCCGTGTACAAAAGAAGGTGGACTACAACTTAAGAAACGCTCTCTTAGGCAGTCAGCCTACTTCTTTTTCGTTAGAAAAGCGTGCATATTCTTCAACGCCTGTTTCCATTCCGCTTCGGCGTCGATCTTTCTCTTCACATCCCCCGCCCGTTTGTTCATGATATCCATCACACGTTCATCTTCCCCCGCATCCAGCCAAAAACCGTGACCGTGCTCGGTGCAGGTATCCAGCCTCAGATCGTACAACCGATATTTAAATTCATCCAATTTCAAACCGCAATGCGGACAAGGAAATTCCGTCTGCGTTTGAAAGTGGATCAGCGAGCCTTTGTGTGAGTCCTCGTCGAAGATCACATCTTCCAGCTTGTCCAACTCGTTGAAATCCAGCCACATGCCGCGGCAATTCGGGCAGGAGTCCACTTCGAACATACCCTTATAAAATTTTTTCGTTAACTCGGAATTACATTTGGGGCAATTCATATTTACTCCAAAGACCGTAGACCGTATTTCACCGTCAATCGTCGCTTTCCTGCGGTACACAACCATTCACCAGCTCTTCAACTGACACATCATTCGGCGCCAAACCCAGCCAGACCAAAAACTCGGTATTCCCCTTCGGACCCAACAGAGACGATCTCACCAATCCGCGCAGACCAAAGCCTTCATGCTTTGCAAAGGTCAGCACATCCAGCAATACATGACGATGGACTTCAGGGTCTCGGATGACGCCATCTCCGCGCGAGACTACTTTTTTACCCGCTTCGAACTGTGGCTTGATCAACGCAACAATTCCACTTTCCACTTGCCACTTGCTAATCACCGGCAGCAACGTCTTCAACGAAATGAACGACGCGTCCACCGTGACGAAATCGATCTTCTCCGGCAATGATTCTACGAACCTGGCATTCGTCTCTTCCATCACCACCACACGCGGATGATTGCGAAGTTTCCAGTGCAGGATGCCCTTGCCCACGTCGATGGCGTAGACCTTCACCGCGCCGTGTTGAAGCAGGCAGTCGGTGAAGCCGCCGGTGGATGCGCCCACGTCGGCGCAGGTGAAGCCGGTCACGTCGATGGCAAAGGCTTCGAGCGCGCCGACCAGCTTTTCTCCGCCGCGCGAAACGAAACGCGGACCGCTATCCACCGTCAGCGTGGCATTCGGCTGGGTCGTTATCGAAGGCTTGAGCGCGACCTGACCGTTGATCCGCACCTGCCCAGCCATGATGAGGGCTTGAGCTTTGGCGCGCGAGTCAGCTAATCCCTTTTCCAGAAGCAAAACATCCAGACGAACTTTAGGCATGACCCTATTTTACTTCCAGTAATGATATAAACAGGAAAACCGGAGGAAGCTATGAAACGTTTATCGTTAGTCTTGGTTGTTATATTAATAACCTCTGCCTGTTCCCTTATTTCTGGTGGAACACCACAAACGCCAACCTCCACACCGATCGTTGAAACTGCAACCCCGGAACCCACGTCCCCGCGCGACCCCATCTCCCGCCCGTTCCCCCAACACGATCCATATTCGCCCGGTAGTATTTTGCCAGATCATTTTACGCAAGCCGAGTTGGATGATGATGCGCGCGCATTCTACGATGAATGGAAATCCAAATATGTAGCGGATGCAGGCGTGAGTGCGAACGGCGTAACGATGTACCGCATTACGTTTGGCAAGGATGAACCGGGATATTCGATGACCGTTTCAGAAGGGCAGGGCTATGGCATGATGATCGTGCCGGTCATGGCGGGTTATGACCCCGAAGCGCAGATCATCTTCGACGGATTGTGGGAATTTGTGGACGCGCACCGCAGCGAGATCGACCCGCGTCTTATGGATTGGAATGTCCCCGACGAAGAGGGCAACGCCAGCGCCTTCGACGGCGATGCGGATATTGCCTTCGGTCTTTTGCTGGCGGATGCGCAATGGGGCAGCGGCGGACTTGTAAATTACAAAGCCCAGGCGCAGACGATGATCGCTGGCATTCTCGAATCGACCATCGGACCCGAGAGCCGCCTGCCCATGCTCGGGGATTGGGTGAACGTTGGCGAGCCGCAATACAACCAGTTCACGCCGCGTTCCTCCGACTTCATGCTGGTCAACTTCCGCGCCTTTGGCAAAGCTGTGAACGACCCGGTTTGGGAAGAAGTGGTTACACAAAGCCAGAGCGTAGCGCTCGATATTCAAACCCAATTCAGCCCCGAGACCGGACTCCTGCCCGATTTCATCGTGGACCGTCAGCCTGCTCCGCCCAATTTTTTGGAAAATCCAACCGACGGTGCTTACAACTACAACGCCGGTCGCGTCCCCTGGCGGATCGGTCTGGATGCGCTTCTGAACGATGACCCGGTCTCGCGTTCCATTACGCAGAAGATCTCCCATTGGATCGAGCTCAGCGCAGGTGGCGACCCGAACAACATCCGCTCTGGGTATACGCTGGATGGCACGCCTCTGCCGGGCAGCGATTATTTCACGACGTTCTTCGTCGCGCCGCTGGGCGTTGCCGCCATGAATGACCCCGCCCAGCAGGAATGGTTGAATGCGATCTATGACTCTGTCCGCGGCGCGCGCGAGGATTATTATGAAGATTCGATCGCATTATTGTGCCTGCTGACCATGACCGGGAATTTTTGGACGCCGTGATTTGCAGGTAAAATAGCCTCATGCTAACCGCCCTATTCAAAACCATGCGTCCGCGTCAGTGGACGAAGAATGTTTTTCTCTTTGCCGCGTTGGTCTTCGATAAACAACTGTTTGTCGTGGATTCATTCCTGCGGACTCTCGCAGGGTTTGCGCTGTTCTGCCTTATTTCCTCCAGCGTATACATCTTCAACGACCTTGCGGATGTGGAAGCCGACCGTCAGCACCCTGAAAAGAAGAACCGCCCGATTGCGTCGGGTAAATTGCCCGTCAACGCAGCCTGGGTCGCTGGGATCGTGATCGTCATCGTTGCGCTCGTGCTGTCCTATTTGCTCGCACCCGCTTTCAGCGCAGTGATCGGCACATACTTTCTACTCAACCTGGCGTACTCGAAGTGGCTCAAGCACATTCCCATTCTGGATGTGCTTATCATCTCCGCCGGGTTCGTTCTGCGTGTGGGCGCGGGTGTGACCCTGATCGCCGTCGAACGCTTTTCGCCCTGGCTTTATATTGTGATGTCGCTGCTCTCGCTCTTCCTTGGCTTCGGCAAACGCCGTGCCGAACTTGCCCTGCTCGCACACGGCGCAGGCTCACACCGCAAAGTGCTGGACGGCTACACTCTGCCCCTGCTCGACCAATACATCATGATCGTTTCGGGCACCACCATTGTGGCATATTCGTTGTATACCTTCTCCGCGCCCAACCTGCCCGATAACCACACCATGATGCTCACCATTCCCTTCCTGGTGTACGCCATCTTCCGTTATCTTTATCTGATCGAGGTCAAACATGCGGGCGGCGCACCGGAGGAAGTGTTGCTCTCCGACCGTCCCTTCCAGATCGCCATGGTGTTGTGGGCGATCACGGTTCTCGCGATCTTCTACGTTTCATGAAAGCTTCGGCGCCGGGCAAGGTCATCCTGTTCGGGGAACATGCGGTGGTGTATAACCGCCCGGCTCTTGCAGCGCCCGTCAATCAAGTGCAGGTGGATGTGGAAGTTTCCGAATCGACTCAGCCCGGCATTTGGATCCACGCCCCGATCATAGACCTGCACGCCGAACTCTCCACGCTTCCTGCGGACCATCCAATGGGTTCTGTTATTCTGAAAGCGTTTCAACGCTTCGGCATTTCCACGCCCCCGAACATCTCCCTGACCATCGACTCGACCATCCCCATCGCGGCGGGACTCGGCTCCGGCGCGGCGGTTTCGGTTGCCATTATCCGCGCGTTGTCTGCTTTTCTCTCCCGTCCCCTTTCGAACGAACAAATCAATGAGCTTGTCTTCGAGATCGAGAAACTCCACCACGGCACGCCTTCGGGAATCGACAACACCGTCATTACCTACAACATGCCGGTCTTCTACATCAAAGACAAGCCCATCCAAACATTCAAGGCAGGCAAACCGTTCACCATCGTCATCGGTGACACGGGCATCCCTGCGCCGACGAAGGAATCCGTGGGTGATGTGCGCCGTTTGTGGCTGCGGGCCCCGAACCGCTTTGAGGAGATATTCAACGAGGTCGCGCAGATCTCCACCATGGCGCGGCACTTTGTCGAGAGCGGCAGACCGGAACTGCTCGGCGAGTTGATGGATCAGAATCACGAGTTTCTCCAGCAGATGACTGTCTCATCGCCGGAGTTGGACAAACTTGTCCTCGCCGCAAGGCAGGCTGGCGCACTCGGCGCCAAACTTAGCGGTGGAGGACGCGGGGGCAACATGATCGCGTTGGTGGAGCCGTTATCGGCGGAGTCTGTGGCGGGTGCGTTAATATCCGCTGGCGCCAAACGGACGATCATCACAGAGATCAAATAAGGTATATGGAGTCAGGCGGCTCGCCGCCTGAAATTAGATGAAATCGAAATGGTTTGCCCCGATCCTGCCCTATCTTGCCGTATGGGTGGGGTTTTTTATTTTCAATAACGCCTGGGCGACATTGGTCGGGTTTCACCTGGCGATCCTTTTGACGCTGGTGTGGCTGCGTCCCACACTGCGGATCGATACGCTTTTCAAGACGACCAGGTTAAAGAATGTTTTTCTCAGTATCTTCGTTTGCTTCGCGGGCGGATTCGGTTTATATCTCTTGTGGGATTTCCTTGTTATCGCAAATGACCTGCCCGAACAGCTCGCGCGGCTCAATTTGAACTCGTCCACGTGGATGGGGTTCATCGCCTATTTTTCGCTGGTCAACCCGTTCGTGGAGGAATATTTTTGGCGGGGTGTGCTTGGCAATTCTGCAAAGCGATTGTATATCGGCGATTTGGTATATGCGGGGTATCATGTAATGGTCGTTTGGAACAAGGTCCCCGCGTATTCCATTATGATCATGCTGCTGGTGCTTGTTTTCGCAGGCTGGTTCTGGCGGCAAATTTACCGGTGGGATGGCGGTTTGCTCGCGCCTGTGCTCGGTCACATGGTCGCGGATTTCACGATCTTGATGACCGTTTATAGGATGACAGGTTAAACCAATTTTGCTACCGTCCAAACGGAAAAAATGAACCGCCAAGGCGCGAAGAGCGCCAAGAAAACCATTAAATCTTGGCGAACTTGGCGTTCTTGGCGGTAAAAAAAGAAAAATGTACGCTAGAGAAATCAATTCAATGAATATTCTCGCACTCAAACTCATCATGGCGCCGCTGATTATTGGTTCTGCCAGTCTTGCCGGTCGGCGTTGGGGACCCGCCGTTAGCGGGTGGATCGTCGGGATGCCGCTCACATCGGGTCCGGTGATTTTTTTCGTGGCGCTCAGCAATGGGACAACCTTCGCCGAGAACGCCGCTTTGGGCGTGCTCAGCGGCGGGATCTCGCTTGTCCTGTATGCAATGACGTATTCATGGGTCGCTACGCGATTTCCGTGGTATGTGTCCATTGCCGCCAGTCTGACCGTGTTTTCGTTGAGCACACTGTATCTGCAAACCATCACTGTTCCGTTGTTGGCGATCGTCCCTGTCGTGGCGCTGGCTATCGTGGCAGGTTTATCCTTTATGCCCAAAGGCGAAGTGGAACAGGGCGAAAGCAAATTGAGTCAGTGGGATATCCCCGTCCGCATTTTGATCGGGACGAGTTTCATTCTGCTTATCACCGGCATCGCTCCATTGATCGGCTCGCGCATGACCGGTCTGCTGACGACGATTCCACTGTACGTGACGATCCTGTCCATCTTCGCGCACCGTGACCACGGTCCCGCCGCGGCGGCGCATGTCTTGCGCGGACTACTCTATGGCATGTTCGCTTTCACTGGCTTCTTCCTCGTCTTGAGCCTGCTGATCGAGAATTCCAGCCTGGCAGTTTCCTTCGGCTTGGCAACGCTGACCGCGCTGGTGGTTCAGGGGATTTCGTTGGTCGTTCTGAGAAAGTTCCATTTGCAGTAGACTCCAAATAACACAAACAAAAAACATCATAAACCCCGAACTTAATCTGGGACGCGGACGAGCGCAGACTGCGAAGCGCGCAGAAAAGTTCTAAAAAATCCGCGTTCACAGCGTTGATCCGCGTCCCATTTGCTCTTAATAATGAACTCACCTCGAAATTAAGGTTTCGAGGTGAGTTCATGTTTTTTGTCGTCACGGTCGATCGTCTTCGTCTGTCTACAATTCACTTGCCCGGCGGCTGATGCGGTCCTTCGCCCGCGTGATGAACTCGCTCAAGGCAAATCCATTCTGCTGGCTGCCGTCGCGCACGCGCAGTGAGACCTGACCGGCTTCCATCTCATTCTTGCCGACCACGATCATGTACGGAACT
>CAYJPO010000064.1:0-26934 GCA_964372045.1 uncultured Anaerolinea sp. | reverse complement strand
AGCGGTAACCGAAGCAGTAAAAAAGAAGATCATTAAATTACAATAGTTTTGTGATATCCACACCCTTGGGCTCTAAACCCAACTTCTCAGAATCGCTTGCCGCTGGTTCGAATACAGCCCTGACCACTTCAAGTTACGATAATATACAGTAACATATAGGGAATGTCTAATGAAAAAATGCCCATATTGTGCTGAAGAAATTCAAGAAAATGCAATCTTCTGTCGTTATTGTAGAAGAGACTTACCTCGCGATAATACAAGTGGTCAAGTAAAGAAGAAAATTCAAGAAATCTACAGCTTAATCGGTTTAGGTATTAATGATTCGACACTTGAGAAAATACTCAGTTCTGATAATGCAGATATGGCTATTAGAACAGTAAGTGAGTCTATGCGATATATTGAGAATGCCGTTAGTTTAACAAACACAATTGCGCACAACAAAATAAAAGATAAAATTATTGTGATTGTTAATCTTAGTAAAGATGCGGTTGAAAATTATAGGGAATGGGGAATCTTAATTAGAACAGGTGAATATGCATCCGTGTCTTTCAAAAATAAATATACGAAGTTTAAGGAGCATAACCAGGATTTTATTAACAAGGTTAATGACATTCAATCTGAATTATCAAAAATTCTTAAGGCAGAGTTCGGATTTGATCTCGAAGATTGTTTGTAGGGCATAGAAGTTGTAAAGATATTTCTATCAACAGCGAATGGCTCATCATCATCCGCTGTTGGTTAGTGCTATAATTTTAATAAAATTATTCTCTGTGGGAGTTCAATATGAGAAATATTACATTTTGCATATTAATTGTTTTGTTTGTTTCTGCTTGCGAATCATCGAATCCGACTTCGCAGCAAATTAGTCCTACGGTAATTTCAAGTCCTACAAAACTAATAATACCTACTGCCCCTTCCTCTTATCAGATACCAATAGTTATTGTTGTGTTTCCAAGCTTAAATGTTCGAAATGGTCCGGGAAGAAATTTTGATGTTATTGGATTTGCTAATCAAGGGGAGGAGTTTTATGCTCTTGGTGAGTATTATTTCAATAATGAGCAATGGTTGGCAATTCCAATAGGTGATAATCTTTTTGGCTGGATAAACGGTGAGTCGAAATATGTAACACAGCAAATAACGGTTGTTGATTTGAAAACTTATGATGCCTACTTAAATTCTATTGAGTCGGCAAGGGATATTTATGAACCTTTAGGCGTGGCTAGTGGGTTTTATCAATCTTCAAGCCCTGTAACGGGTTTGCCGACCTCAACCAACTTTCCTGCTGGACCAACTTCGATGATGATTATTGAATGTAAAGACACAAAAGACAAAGTGGGTCAATTTGTAACCTGTAAAATTCAAAAGGCTTACTGTGAATTTTTACCGGATGTAAATGGCGATCCAACATTCTGTAATGATGCTCCTTACCCGAATAATAATTTTACTCTAACGGTTTTTGGGCAAGATTGGAGTGATTACGATGGAAAATGCATCGTTATAAGCGGAACAATTAGTTCGTATCAAGGAAAACCCCAAATTCTCACAAAAAACCGGGCTAGAATTTCAGATTGCGAATAACAAAACAGCGGACGGCTCATCACCGTCCGTTCTCTTTTTACTTCAACTGATCTTTCACCTGCTCATAAATTCCCGGCGCGGTTGCCAGAATGGACAACGGCGCGGAGAGGAAATCTTCCCTGCCATCGACAGCGGTGACTTTGGCTCCGGCTTCGGCGGCGATCAAACCTCCGGCGGCGATGTCCCAGGCTTTGAGCTTGAATTCCCAGAAGCCGTCGAAGCGACCGGCGCCCACGTAGCAGGCATCCAATGCGGCAGAACCGAGGCGGCGCACACCCTGAGTCTTTTTGGCGAGACGCTCGAAGTATTTGAAGTTGTCCAATTCGGTGTCCCAGGTGTCGTAGGGAAAACCGGTCACGAGCAGACTTTTTTGCAGTTCGTCTGTGGTGGATGTGTGAATCTGTTTACCGTTCAAAAACGCGCCTTTGCCTTTTTCGGCGGTGAACATTTCATCGCGCAGCGGGTCGTAGACTACGCCGAGAGTCATCACACCGTTGGCGGCGAATCCGATCGAGACGCAGAAGATGGGGATCCCATGCGCAAAATTGACCGTGCCATCCAGCGGGTCGATGTACCAAAGGTCTTCGTTCGTTCCTTGTATGCTTCCGCTTTCTTCAGCGAGGATGTGTCCCTCGGGGAAATGCGCTTTGATCTCGCCGAGCAGAAAGGCTTCAGAGGCGTGGTCGGCTTCAGTAACAAGATCAATGATCCCTTTATAATGAACCGTGTGTTCCTTGTTATAGCTTTCGCGGAGAATTGCCCCCGCTCCGCGCGCGAGTCGTTCCAGGTCTGACAGTGTTGGCTTCATGCGATTCCATTCCATATGCGGCGTCCCAGTGCGGAGAGGGCAAACTCCACCGCGAGGGATGCCGTTTGATTTTGTACGTCGAGGATCGGGTTGACTTCCACCAGATCCATGCCGACGAGTTTGCCGGTTTCGGCGATAAGTTCACAAGCGAGATGCGCTTCGCGTTGGGTCAGCCCGGCTGGGACCGGCGTTCCAACGCCCGGCGCGTGACGAGGGTCGAGCGCATCAAGATCCAACGAGAGGAAGATTCCGTCCACGTCACGGCTGACGCGTTCGATGGCTTTTTCGATGACGGTCACCATGCCGTAGCGGTCGATCTGTTCCATGCCCATCACCATCGCACCCGCTTCCTGCAAGTTGACCTTTTCGCCCGAGTCGAGATCGCGCGCGCCGATGACGGCGATCTTCTTCGGGTCGATGACCGGGGTCGGTTCATCCCAAAGTTGGACGAGGCTTTTTTCACCGAGTCCGGCAAGGATGGCAAGCGACATGCCGTGGATGTTGCCGGAAGGAGTTGTTTCGGCGGTGTTGAAATCGGCGTGCGCATCGAGCCAGATGACGCCGAGTTTTTTATTCCGCGCCGCGCCGCGCACCGAACCGATGGAGAGACTGTGGTCACCGCCGAGGATGAGCGGGAAGTGTCCCGCCTGCACGGATGTGGAGACCGCTCCCGAGACCCGCCGTGACATGGGAATGATGCAGTCGATGTATTTCAGCTTTGGGTTGGTGATGCTGCACATTTCCGCAATTGGCACTTCCACGTTGCCTTCATCGCAGACGGTGTAACCGAGGTCTTCGAGTTTCTTTTGCAGGTGCGCGTACCGGATGGCGCTGGGTCCCATATCCACGCCGCGGCGGTCTGCGCCGAGATCGATGGGGACGCCGATAATGTCAATTTGCATAGTGTGCTCCTAAGAGAGTGTCGTAAGTCCTAATCAATTTATCTTTGTACACGGATGTCACGGAAAAGGGCGGATTTGTTAAAGGTTTTTTCCGTGATGGTCAGTGACATCTGTATGCTGACTTTCAGGGGAGTAAATGGACACGCGATTTCGTCCCTGCGCCTTGGACCGATACAAGGCCTGATCTGCGAGACTCAACAGAGCTTCACCAGAGGCGGCATGGACAGGGAAGGAAGCGACGCCAGCAGAGAACGTGCTTTTGAGTATCTGCCCTTCGTATTCAATGTGCAGCTGTTCGAATTGTGAGCGGAAGAAGTTCGCGCGGTCATGGGCTGAGTCGATGGCGGCGTCCGGCATGAGGATGACGAATTCCTCCCCGCCATATCGGCAGACGATGTCGCTGCTGCGGGTGTTATCCGATAAAAACTTCGCCAGCGTTTGCAGGACCACGTCACCGCATTTATGTCCGTAGGTGTCGTTGAACTGCTTGAAGTGGTCCACATCCATGATGATGATGGAGAACGGTGTGTTCTCACGCCTGGCTTGCGCGGTTTCCCTATCCAATGCGTCGGCAAAGAAGCGGCGGTTGTACACCCCGGTCAATGGGTCGCGGATGGCTTGTTCCTGAAGCTGGATGCGCAGTCTTTCATTCTCATTCAGTTGATTCTGAAGCGACTGGTTGACCGACATGAGCTGGTTTTCCAAAAGCTTTCTCTCGGTCATATCGCGCGCCAAAATGACGCGACCTTCCAGAATGTTCGAGCGGTTGTAGAGCGGGGTAACGATGATCTCAAGTGTATGCGGCGGGTTGCCGGGGATCTCGATCTCTTCGCGCGAATACTCCGTGAAGAAGAAGCGGTTGAGCAGTTGGGGCCATTTCCGAAAGACCTCGATCGGGTCCTGTCCCTGAATGTCTTCCATGGATTTGCCAAGCCATTTTTGCGCCATGGCATTTGCATCGATCACGCGGTCGTGGATGTCCACGACGAAGACCATCTCCGGGATGTGCTCCATGACGGTATCGCGGGCGATCGGCACCAGGTCGAACAGGCGCAGACCGAAAATGCTTGTCGCCAGGAAGATGGCAGTGATATTGAAGGAAAGCGGGGTGAGGTCAACGGGCACGGAGAAGATGGGGAGGATGCCCGGCGCCAGTTGATAGATGATATTCAATGTGAACGGAATGGCGATCGCGCCGAACAGGTACGGGGCTTGCTTTCCGTACACTGCCCGTGACCGAAGGAACCGCCAGAGCAGCGCGAACGTACCCACCAGGGTCAGGAAATAGGATTGTGTCAGTGCCACCCAGTACATGGGTCCCCGGCTGATGATCAACGGTCCGCCCGTTGCTGTGGCGGGCACCACCGATGTGTAATAAAGGTGGAACCAGATATCGGAAATGATCATCAACAGCGATATGCTGGGGATGACAAAGAACAACAGCAACACCGGTTTGCGTGTCAGCCAGCGGTCCAGCCGCAGGTATTTCATTGCGAAGAAGAACCACAATACGGGCACGAACAGGATGCCGATATTTTCCAGCCGGAGCCAGAAAAGTTTCGCTTCGGCGGATGGGGAGATGGTGATCATCGCGTAACTCAGTGACCAGATCCCCAGCCCCAGCAGCATTAACGTCATCGAGCGGATGCTGGGTTTGTCGGGTCGTTGGAACAGAAGTGCCGCAATGAAGAATGCAGCAAGTGCGTTAACGATCAGAATTGCCGCGAAGATGATCCATTGAGTATCCATGAAGATGCTGACCCGGACGTTTATGCCGTTCGGTAATACCCCACATCCACGGAATAGACCTGTCCCTTTTTGATGACCTGTTTGACGAGGTTCGTCCCATACCGATAGCCGATCTGACGGTAATCATTCACAGATAGGATGAGGATATCCGCCTGTTTTCCGACTTCGAGCGAGCCGATCGTATCGGACCTGCGGATGGCGTGCGCGGAATTGATCGTGGAGGCGGCGATGGCTTGAGCGGGGGTCAACTTCATGGCGCGGCAGGCAAGCGCGATGGCGAACTGCATGGATTCATTCCACGTCGTACCGGGGTTGCAGTCGGTGGCGAGCGCGAACAAGGCATCTGCTTCGATCAATTTCTTAGCGGGTGTGTAATGACAATCCGCCAGACCGAACGGGGTGCATGGCAGGGATACGGCGACCGTGTCCGATTTGCCCAACGCTTCGATATCCGCATCTGACGTGACCACGAGGTGGTCTGCCGACGCGGCTCCCAACTCTGCTGCGAGCGAGGCACCGCCGAGATTGTCGAATTCGTCGGCGTGGATCTTGAGCGGGAATCCCAGCGACTGTGCCCGGGTCAGGATCTGACGCGATTGTTCGAGAGTGAAGGCATTCGTCTCGCAGAAGACATCCACGAAGGGCATGGGCAGCCGCGGAGCATGCGTCTCCCACCATTCTTTGAGCATGGGGATCATGGTATTGGTGACTTCATCGGTGTAGCCTTGCGGGTCATCCTTGAATTCAGGGGCGATGGCGTGCGCGCCCAAAAAAGTGAAAACGAGGTCCATCGGGCTTTCGTCGTTCAATGCGAGCAATGCTTTGAGCAAACGCAACTCGGTGGAGATCTTCAAACCGTACCCGGTCTTGGCTTCGGCGGTGGTTGTGCCGTTCCTGAACATGCGCAGCAGGCGCGGACGAGTCTGCGCCATGAGCGTTTCCATGCTGGCGGTGCGGGTGGCATGCACTGTGGAAATGATCCCGCCGCCCGCTGCGAGGATATCCAGATAGGGCGTGCCTGCCATTTTCATTTCGAATTCGTCTGCGCGGTCGCCCGCCCAGATGACATGTGTGTGAGGGTCAACAAAGCCGGGCATGATCACACAACGACCGGCGTCGAGGGTGGGCTCGTCGGGGAAGGCGTCCCTGAGTTCATTGGTCGTGCCGATGGCGAAGATCTTCTCGTCGCGGACGACCAATGCGCCGTCCTTGATGATGCCGAGCGTGCCAAGCGCCTTTCCGCGCTGGGGACCGCCTGCCAGGGTGAGAAGTTGGGATGCAGAATGTATGAGCATGGGAGACCGCCAATCTGGGTGTGGATATGAATAATTTAACCACAGAAATCCTCGAACAACGGAGTGGATCATCATTTGTCAGGATTAATATATAAAGAAGAAACCGCAACAAATACCTAACATAACTGTAAATTATAACCATTGATGATTTTGAATTTCCCCCATAAAATACTTGTGAAGATTGTCAATCCTGTTATCAAAATCCATAGAAAGGAGAAAAGCCATCATGTTATTCTCACCCAAGGAAAAAGGTCAAGGGCTGGTTGAATATGCTTTGATTCTTGTTTTGGTTGCCATTGTTGTTATTGCTGCATTAATGATCCTCGGTCCTATCATTGGCAATGTGTTCAGTAAGATCAACTCCAGCTTGAGCGGAGTGTAAGCGTCTATTTCAAAAAGTCCCGCCAAGCGGCGGGACTTTTTTGATCCTGCCTGAAAAAAAGATGACCTGTCACCGGACAGGTCATCTTCCATTTCTGTTACTTTTTCGTCTTCGCCGTTTTTCCCCTGGCAGGCTTGGCTTTTGAAACCTTTTTTACCACAGCCTTCTTCGTAACTTTCCTGGCTGCCGCCTTGCCTTTTGCGGATTTCGCACTCCGCTTCACGGATGCCACCGGCAGTTTTTCCAACTCGACCACCAGTTTCTCCAGTACATCGAATCCGCCCTGCCAGAATTTCGGGTCACGAATGTTGATGCCCGCTTCACTGAGGATCCTCTCCGGCGCTTCGGAACCACCTGCAGATAGGATCTTTAAATACTTCGGCTTGAAGGATTCCCCTTCCGCTTTGAACTGCTGGTATAGAGCCAGCACCAGCAATTGACCGAAGGCGTAGGCATACACATAGAACGGCACTTGATAGATGTGTGGGATGCCCACCCATTCCCATTTGAACTCGTCGCTCAGATCAAGTGAGTCGCCGAACTGTTCTTTGAGGTTTTCAAGATAGGCGGCACTCAGGTCATCCACCGAGGCGTTCTTCTGAACCAGCTCATGCGCGGTCTTTTCGAACAACGCGAAGTACGATTGACGCATGATGGTCGCGTACGCGTCATCCATTTGTTTGAAGAGGATATCGCGGCGCACGGATTCATCGGTCTCTTCGGTGAGCAGTTTGTCGATCAACACCATTTCCGCGAACGTGGAGGCGGTCTCTGCCAGCGGCAGGGACGAGTGGAATGTGAACGTGCTGTGATGCGACGCCAGCATGGCGTGGATGGCATGACCGAGCTCGTGTGCGAGGGTCGCCACTTCACGTCCCGTGCCCTGATAGTTGACCATCACGTACGGCGTCATATCCGGCAGGACAGACCAGCAGAACGCGCCGCCGCGTTTGCCCTTGCGGATCTCGCTGTCGATGCGGCTTTCCTCGAAGACACGCTTCGCCAGTTCCGCCACTTTGGGTGAGAAGGCGTTGAACGCATCCAGCACCATCGTCACGGCATCGTCCCAATTGTAGGTCTTCTTCGAAGCGGCAACGGGCGCATAAATATCGTAGCGGCGCAGCTTCTTCATGCCGACATATTTGGCTTTCATCTTGAAGTAGCGCTGGAAGATACCCACGTTCTTGCGAGCCACGCCCAACAAAGCTTCGACGGCTTCATCGGGCACGTCATTGTTCAGGTTGCGCGGCGCGATGGAATTCTTGAATTTGCGCAGGTTGACATTCTCGTTGTGCCAGTCGCGCAGAATGGTCTGGTAAAGCTGTCCGAGGATGGGACCATCCTCGCCATAGATCTTGAACTGGGATCTGTAACTCTCGGCGCGCATGTTCGGGTCGGTGCTGTAGCGATATGAGAACAGCTCTGCCGCGGTCATTTCCTTTTCCTTGCCGTTCACTTTCAGTTTGAAGGCGTATCGGTTCGTGATGGAGTCGTACAGGTTGCCGAGTGCGTTCACGCCGGTCACGTTCTTGATGTTGACGATCTTCTCTTCGGCTTCGCTCAGGATATGCGGCTTGTACAGGCGCATCGCTTCGAGATAATACCGGTAATCGCCCGAAGCACCCATCAAGCGTTTTGCGTTCTCATCGTCCAATTCCTTCCACCACAGGCTGAAGAACAGCGTGCGGTTCTCGACCTCCGCCAGGAATTGCATCACACGCGCTTGCAATGACTGCGCTTTCTGATCTTGTGTATCCGCAGTGAAGGACAATCCTGCGAATGAATACAACTTGTTCGCCACACGCGCCGTCGTTTCGCTGGCTTTCAATACATCCACGAATTGATCGGCGGGCATATCCGGCTTGAGCTTGTCGCGCACGCCTTCGAACGAAGTCACCTGCTCTTCGATCATATCGAACGCGCTCTGCAATTCAGGGCTGTCATAGCCGGGGTACAGCGGGGAAAGGTCCCATTTGGATAGTTTATATGCCATGATGTCTCCTTTTTAAATTGGGAGTGCAAAATCTCCAGATCTTGCACTTGATAAAAGTCCAAAGTCTCCAGACTTTGGACTCCGTTTCCTTACAAACTCGACCGGACGTGCACGATGTCGCCGTCCTTGACGATGTATTCCTTGCCTTCGAGGCGGAACTTTCCTTTCGACTTCGCCTCGTTCATCGACCCGAGAGTGACGAGGTCTTCATAAGCCACCACCTCGGCGCGAACGAATCCACGCGAAAGATCGGTGTGGATCTCGCCCGCCGCTTCCTGCGCGGTCGCGCCGCGATGCGTGACCCACGCACGGACTTCATCCTCACCGACGGTGAAGAAGGTCAACTCCTGCAAAAGTTCGTAGGACAGGTTGATCATACGGTTGAGGCTGAGTTCTTTGATGCCGTATTCATCCATGAACACCGCCGCATCTTCGGCGGAGAGTTGGGCGATCTCCATTTCGAGCTTGCCCATCAGCGCCACGGTGGGATGGTCGAGTTTCAGATCGGGGGCGGTTTGTCCCTCGCCGAGGTTGAACACGGTCAGCAGGCGCTTGCGGGAGAGCAAGCCAAAAGACGAAAGTTCCTTCAATTCATCCGGTGTGTATTCCAGATCACGCAAAGGCTTGTTGTCAGACAATGCCTTTTGCAGTTTTTCGAACAATTCCGTCTGGCGCGCATTGAGGGTCTTATCCGTGCCGCCTTTTTTGCGTTCGTCGATCAGGCGTTCCAGTTTGCGTTCGACCGCAATGAGGTCGTTCAACAGCAGTTCACCCGTCATCATCTCCACATCACGCAGCGGATTAATGCTCCCCTGCGGATGCATGACCAGGTCGCTTTCGAAACAGCGCACCACCAGGATTAGCGCATCCATTTGATTAAGCTGGTTCAACAACTGACCGGAGATCCCGCTCTTGGCGGCGCCGGATTCGAGACCGGCAATGTCGGCGTATGCCACCTTGGCATAGATGGTCTTGCGCGGGTTGAACATCTTCGAGAGCAAGTCTACACGCGGGTCGGGTACATCCACGACCGCCTGGTGTACTTCGATACGTCCCGCCGAGGCGGTGGTGGGCGCATTCCCCCGGGTGAGCGCGTTGTAAATTGTTGTCTTTCCTGATTGGGGTAATCCAATAATTCCTAGTTTCATCTTGACCTTGTTCTTGGGAGTGGTATACTTGCGTTCGCCCCGCTGATGCGGGGTCACGACAATCAAGCCGAAGTGGCGGAATAGGCAGACGCGCACGACTCAAAATCGTGTTCCCTACGGGAATGAGGGTTCGATTCCCTCCTTCGGCACAAGCGGATTATACCTTAGCGGGAACCATCCCAATCGCGGCGTCCTCCATATTTGGAGGACGTTTGATTTTTGTATAAACCAAGCCCCTGAACGTTGACTTTGAAAGACCCTGTCTGTAGAATGAAATAAAGGCAACGTAGAAGGCTTTAACTCGTATATTGTCATACACCAGGCTGTTTTTGGCTGTATGGAGACCCTGCATGAAACTTTACCTATTCTTCGCTCTCATTGATCTCCTCATCCTGCTGGCGTACCCTGTTGCATATGTAATCTATCGTATTCGCAGGATGATGGGTGTAAAATAGGCATAATATTGCTATTCCTGAAAGAAAAAAATTTCCAGGAGGCACATTATGCCCTCATTCAACGAAGTCCTGGCAGTCATTCTAGGGGGGGGACGTGGGGCGCGCCTGTATCCGCTTACCCAAATGCGCTCCAAGCCCGCCGTGCCCATTGCAGGAAAATACCGTCTCATCGACATTCCCATAAGTAATTGTATTAACTCGGAAATTTTCCGCATCGCGATCCTGACCCAGTTCAACTCGGTCTCGCTGCACCGCCATATTACCCGTACCTACAACTTCGATTCCTTTCATCAGGGTTGGATCCAGATCTGGGCAGCGGAGCAGACCATCGAAAGCGCTGACTGGTATCAGGGCACGGCAGATGCCGTGCGCAAACAGATGCTGGAGATCCAAGCCAGTGGAGCCAAGTATGTATTGATCCTTGCGGGTGACCATCTTTATCGCATGGATTACAAGGCAATGGCGGAACACCACTGGGAAACCAAAGCGGATATCACTGTCGCCGTGCAGCCCGTCGCAAGGGAGGAAGCCAACCGCTTCGGGATCTTGAAGCGTGAGGCGGATGGACGCATCTCAGATTTTGTCGAGAAGCCCAAGGACCCCACTATCCAGAATCAATACATCAGCCGCGACGATCCGGCGCGCCCTTTCCTCGGTTCGATGGGCATTTATATGTTCAACACGAAAGTGCTCGTGGATTATCTGATGAACTACCCCGACTACGACGATTTCGGTAGCGACATCATTCCGCAGGCGATCCAATCTAATGCGGTATTTGGTTTCGATTTCGACGGCTACTGGCAGGACATTGGAACCATCCGCTCGTTCTATGAAACCAATCTTATGCTGACCGCATCAACCTCGCCCTTCGATTTCTACGATGCAAAGCTGCCCATCTACACGGATACGCGCTATCTGCCCGCCTCCATTGTGGAGGATTGCCGCATGAAAGAAGTGCTGATCGCGGAAGGAAGCCGCATCCTCAAATCGGAGATCACCCATTCCATCATCGGCATCCGCAGTCAGATCGCAGCGGGATGCGTGATCAAGGATAGCATCGTGATGGGGTCGGATTATTTCGAACGCGAATGGGGCGGCCAGCCGATCGGCATTGGAGCCAACTGCTATATCGAAGGCGCGATCCTGGATAAGAATGCGCGCATCGGTGAAGGCGTCACCATCCGTCCCTTCCCACGCAACACGGATATCGACAACCAGAACTGGTATGTAAGGGATGGCATCGTCATCATTCCCAAAGATGCCGAAGTGCATCCGGGCACGGTGATCGCACCATAAAGATCGAAAGACCCTGAAGACAGCAACCTCTTCAGGGTCTTTTTTGTAAAAAACCACATAAAACTGCAATATTTTTCGCATCAAGGCGGGAGGGTCAACATTAAAATTATGCTATACTCTCCGTAACTATGAAGTCATCGCGCGAATTCTGGCATCGCTGGGCTGAGTCCTTGCGCCGATATCAACTTCACGAACTGGTCGCCTCGTTTCTTGAAGCAGGAAGTCCGTTTGCCCTGCTGGGTGCGCAGGCGATTTATTTTAGCGGCGGGTTCATCCGCAACGATCAATTGACCGCACTGGCTGGTCTGTTGGAAAACGAATCCGAAACACATGAATTCGCCTCGTATCTAACCAACGAAGGAGCAGGGGCATGACCGCGCTATTCATCATTCTCTTTGCCGCCTTTCTTTTGCTCGTACTCTCCCTTTGGAAAAGAAAAAACCCCGCCCCGTTAAGGGAAATCCCCGCCTTCACCCGCCTCATCCGCACATTGGGATTGAGCATCGAAGACGGCAAGCGGCTCCACATCTCGCTCGGGCGCGGAAGTTTGCTTGACGCGCGCGCAGGTTCAGCCTTCGCCGGACTCGCCATGCTGCGAATCATCGCCGAACGCACATCCGTCAGTGACATGCCTGTGGTCGCATCCTCCGGGGACCCGACACTGGGTCTGTTGACCCAGGACACGGTGCAAGCCGGTTATCAAGCCGCCGGCGTGGAGGAGCAGTATCTGCCCACCACCGGGCGCGTCACCGGTTTGACTCCGTTCAGTTACGCCGCCGGGGCAATGCACATCGCGCCGAATGAAAATGTTTCCACCAATATCCTCATTGGACATTTTGGACCTGAAGCCGGGTTGATCGCCGACGTTGGCGATAAGGAGCACGTCACGCTGATCGGCGCCAGTGACAACCTGACCGGTCAGGCGGTGCTCTATGCCAGCTCACCGGATGCGTTGATCGGCGAGGAACTTTTTGCGGCAGGTGCTTATCTCGGCGCGGGACCTTCACACACTGCCAGCCTGACCGTACAGGATATCCTGCGCTGGCTGATCGTCCTTGGGCTTTTGGGTGGTGCGGCGGCAAAATTCCTGGGGGTCTTCTAATGCGTATCGTGACCGCCATCATCGCCATTACCGTCGGGGTTTTGATCCTGCTTGGTTATTTCCTTCCGATCGCCGAAGGATTACAGATCCTGCTCTTAAATTGGGCTGTCGTTCTTGCTGCTTTCGCAGCGCTGGTGGGACTCTTGAACCTGCTCGTCGTTCACTTCGAAAAGGTACGCCACAATGAAAAGGGCGGTGTCTACAGCGCATTGCTCATCCTTGCCATGCTTGGCACCTTCCTGTTGGGAGCGTTCCTCGGTCCGCAGCATGAAGCGATGATGGTTGTGCTCGAAGGCATCATCATCCCGGTCGAAGCTGCGTTGATGGGCTTGTTGACCATTTCCCTGCTCTATGCCGCCATCCGACTCCTGCGCCGCCGCGTGGATCTGATGGCGATCACGTTCATCGCAACCGCTGTGCTGATCTTCATTGGTTCCGCCACCCTGCCCTTCGGAGATATTCCGGTACTTGGCACGCTCGTCCGCCCGTGGGTCACCCAGGTCTGGGCGCTCGGCGGCGCACGCGGAATTTTGATTGGTGTGGCGCTGGGTGCGCTTACCACCGGTTTGCGCGTGTTGTTCGGCGCGGACCGTCCGTATGGGGGTAAGTAATGGCTGACATGATGAAATGTCCCATCTGCGGAACCGATAACCCGCAAGAACGGGATTTCTGCCTGAACTGCCAATCTCCCCTTCATGTGCCGACCGGCAGTGAATCGATAAAACCCGGGCAGGTTCCCACCAAAAAGGTGACCGCCGAACTCGAGCCGATCCTTCCGCAATGGCTGAAGGATGCCCGCGATGCTTCACGCGACCCGGAGCAACAAGGCTCCGCTGAATCCATGGGGCAGCAGGATAAGACCAAGCCCATTCCACATACTCAGGATTTTTTGGCGGGTCTACGCTCTCAGGCAGGTAAAGAAGATGAAGAAGACGTCCCGGATTGGCTGGCGAGTATCACCGGCACCGACGTTCAGCCCAAGGCAAAGAACGAGCCGACTGAAGAACCGGGCGGAGTTCGCTGGGTGGAGATGGGTGCCAAGAACGATTTCGCGCAGGAGGCACCCGACGATGTGCCCTCCTGGCTGACGGGATTGCAGTCCACAGAACAACAGCCTGAAAAAGATGAACTGACCGATTGGTTCCGCGCGGTGGATGAAGCGCCGCAGCAGCAGCAGCCTGTCAGTCAGCCCTCTGAACCCGCATCCCCGATCCCCGGCTTCCAGGCAGATGAAACTCCGGACTGGCTGCGCAACATGGCGCAGGAAGAAGCCGCGAAGACCGAAGCAAAACCGTCTGAAGCGCCGATCGATACGCCGGATTGGTTTAGCAGCCTGGGCGGAATGGAAGAACCAGCTCAAGGCGAAGCCTCCGCCGGATTTGCAGAGTCAGGTACGGGCGAGTCTGAAGCGCTCGATCTTTCATCCGATATTCCTGCATGGTTGAAGGGCGAATCCGAAGTCAAGAAACCGACACAGGATACAACTCCTCCCTGGTTGAAAGAACAAGCCGGGGGTTCCTCCGAGCCGGAGATGCCCGCGTGGCTGTCTGAAAACGAAGGGACGGTACGCCTGCCGTCCGAACCGGGGCCGATGGAAGAGCCCGAAGCGCAGGATGTACTTGCAGATCTTCCGGACTGGTTGAAATCTGCCGCGCCGCTTTCCTCGCTGTTCGCTCAGCAGGAAGAAGCGCCCGCCGAAGAATCTGCCGCCTCTCAAACCCCCACAGCGGAGTCCACACCTCCAGCCTTTGAGCCAAGCTCGATCTTTGAGACCGCTCCCGCGTTTACCCCGGATGAAGCTGAGCCGCTCGGCAATCTGTTCGCAGATATGCCGGACTGGCTTTCCAATGCCATCGAACCGTCGGCGGAGATCCCGTCGGCGTCCAGACTCACACCGATCACGAACGAAGATGCGCTCGCGCCCAGCGACCTGCCTTCATGGGTGCAGGCGATGCGCCCGGTGGAACCCGACCTCTCACAAGTTTCGCTTGCCAGCGATCAGACGCTTGAATCGCGCGGCGCACTGGCGGGATTGCAGGGTGTGCTCCCAGCGGTGCCGGGCTTTGCGCCCACCAGCAAGCCCAAAGCGTATTCGATCAAACTCGATGCGAGTGCGGAGCAGTTGAAGCACGCTGAAATTTTGGAGCAGATCCTCGCCGCGGAGACATCCCCCGAACCGATCGGTTCCTACGCCTCCCTGCGGACCTCGCGCGGTTTGCGCTGGTTCCTCTCGGCTGTGATCGTGCTCGGAATTTTGGTGATGCAGTTGCTGCCAAATTCGGTCTTCTCCCCGCCGGTCGGCGCTCCTGCCGAAGTCCGCGTCATCCGCGATACGCTTTTTGGTGCAAACCCCATTCCGCAAAATGCGCCTGTGCTGGTCGCGTTCGATTACGAACCTTCGCGGGCAGCGGAAATGGAACTTGCCGCCAACCGGATGATGGACCTTCTGATCTTGATCAGCCACCCGAATTTCACATTCATTTCGACGAACGAGACCGGTTCGCTCCTGGCGGAACGGTTCATTGCTCAGCCAAAGTTCGTCGAGCACTTCAATAACAGCGGATTCACCTACTCTAACCGCGGCTTCCTCCCCGGCGGACAGTTGGGCATCCGCGCCTTTGCGCTCGAGAATTTCAATACTGCCAATCCATTCGCCGCCATGATCCTCATCACCGATAACGCTGAAGCCGCCCGCACCTGGGTCGAACAGACACAGGATGTGACTGGCGCGCCTCCCATCATCATTGTTTCCAGCGCCCAGGCTGCGCCCATGATCGAACCGTATTATGACTCGGGCCAGGTCATCGGGATCATCCCCGGCTTGTACGGCGGCGCGGTCTTCGAGCAGTTCAATCAGGACCTGCCCGGTGCGGCAAAAAACTACTGGGACGCCTACAGCCTCGGCATGCTGCTTGCCATGTCGCTGGTGTTGGGCGGCGCAGCGTGGAATCTGTTCCTCGGTCTGCGCGAGCGCGCCGCGGCGAGGGAGTTGAAATAATATGGTCATCTCTCCCGACCTCATCAGTGGTGTGCTGAGTTTCCTGTTCACTCTCCTGATCTTGAGCTATCTGATCGGGGATAATCCGCTCTTCCGTATTGCGGTGTACATCTTCGTCGGTGTCGCATCGGGGTACGCCGCGGCTGTGATCCTCAACCAGGTGCTCATGCCGCGTCTGTTCACCCCGCTGATCCCCGCCATTTTCACCGGTTCGCTGGCGGATAAGATCAATGTCATCGTGCCTTTGTTCGGCGTCGTGTTCATTTTGATGAAGATCTCGCCGCGCATGTCGGGGATCGCCCGCATTGCCATGGCGTATCTCGTAGGCGCGGGTGCGGCGGTCGCTCTCGCCGGTGCAGTGACCGGGACTCTCCTTCCGCAGGTGACAGCCACCATCAATTTCTTCGACCGGGATGCCGCTCAAGGCATGGACATCTTCGAAATGTTATTCAGCGGCGGGGTCATCCTGCTCGGTACGGTAACTTCGCTTGCGTACTTCCAATTCGGCGCGCGCGCCAAGCCGGACGGTTCGACGAAACGCTTTGCCTTGGTCGAGCTGCTTGCCACGGTCGGGCGGATTTTTATCGGCAGTACATTGGGCGTCATTTTTGCGGGCGTGTACGCTGCCGCATTGACGGCTTTGATCGAACGCATTTCATCCCTGTTTGATTTCATCACTATTCTTCGCGGGTTCTTCGGGTTATAGGTCTTATGCCTTCTTCATTGGTCTCCGGTAATTCCCTGCTTGCCATCGACGTCGGCGCTGCCAATACGCGCGCCGTATTGTTCGACGTGATCGAAGGCGAATACCGCTTCGTCGCTTTGGGTATCGCGCCCAGCACAGCCGAAGCGCCATTCAAAGATGTCTCCGAAGGCGCGCGGAATGCCATTGCCAGCCTGGGAAAACTCCTCGGCAAGACCTTGCTCGATGCCTCGCGCGGATTGATCATCCCCAGCCAGCCGGATGGGTCCGGCGTGGATTCGCTCGTGGTCACCCTGTCTGCGGGACCCGCCATCAAGACGGTGGTCGTCGGTTTGCTCAAGGATGTCTCGCTCGATAGTGCGCGCCGCCTCACCGAAACGACCTACACCCGCATCTCAGATTCCATCGGCTTGAGCGATCAGCGCAAGCCCGACCAGCAAATTGACAGCCTCATGCGCATCCGCCCCGAGTTGTTCATCATCGCCGGTGGCACGGATGGCGGCGCATCGCGCTCGATCCAAAAACTGCTCGAGCCCATAGGTCTCGCCAGCTTCCTCCTGCCGCAGGAGAAACGTCCTGCCGTGTTGTTCGCAGGCAACGAAAAAATGGAAGAGGAAGTCAAAGGGCTGGTCGGTTCGCTTGCGACCTCCCTGCATTTCAGCCCGAACATCCGCCCTTCGCTCGAAACGGAAGACCTCGAACCCGCCGAACGTGAACTGGCGCGCATGGTCGTCAACATCCGCAAGCGCCAGATCAAAGGCGTGGACGTGCTGGACCTATGGTCCGGGGGTCACACCCTTCCGACCGCCTACGCCACCGGACGCATGGTGCGTTTCCTCTCCAAAGTGTATGGCACACAAAAAGGGATTCTCAGCGTGGATCTCGGCGCGTCCGCCGCGGTCATTGCTGCGGGGTTCAGTAATAAATCCGTTCTGAAGGTGCTGCCACAGTTCGGTCTGGGCGAGAACCTGACGGGCTTGTTGAATTACACGACCCTTGAAGACATCCTGCGCTGGTCGCCGTTGGATATTCCATCCTCGACCCTGCTCGATTACCTGTATCAAAAATCCCTGTATCCTTCCGCGATCGCGGCGACAAAAGAAGATTATGCACTCGCCCAGGCGGTCGCCAAGCAGGCCTTGTATCTTGCGATGCAAACTGCCCTGCGTGACTTCCCCCAGAAAGTGGCGAGGATCAAACCGAATCTGACGCCGCTGGTGGAACCGCTTCTCGCTGGAGGCGGCGCATTGAGTGACGCTTCGCGCCCCGGCTTGAGCTTGTTGCTGCTCCTCGACTCGGTGCAACCCGTGGGCATCACCACAGTCATCCTCGACCAGAACAACCTGTTGCCCCTGCTTGGAGCGGCTGCATCCCAGAACAACATCCTGCCGGTGCAAGTGCTCGAATCCGGCGCATTCCTCAGCATCGGCACGGTCGTTTCCCCGGTGGTCGCCGCGCGTTATGGGACGACCATCCTGCGCGCAAAAATCACATATGAAAATGGAACCGATGCCCAGGTGGAATTGAAATACGGCAGCATTGAAACCCTGCCTTTGCCTGTCGGTGAATCCGGTCAGCTTTCCATTCAATGCCTGCATGGCGCGGATGTCGGGTTCGGAGCCGGTCGCGGCGGAGCCATCCCCGTCAGCGGCGGTGCGTTGGGCATCGTCTTCGACGGACGCGGACGTCCGCTTGAACTGCCGTCTGACCCGGTCCGGCGGCGTGAACTTATCAAAAAATGGAACTGGACCCTCGGAGGCGGATAAGCATGGATGCCCTTGTTCATCATGTGATCGGATTGACATCCATTGTGCGGGAACGCACCCTGCCCATTTCCGGGACGGTCATTGCGCGCCTCCAGCAAAAGGTCAGCGCGAACGATGTTGTTGCAGAGACGCATTGGGCGCGTGAACACGTACTGTTGGATGTAGCCCGCCTGTTGAACGTTTCTCCCGCCGCGGCAGACCGCCTGATCAAATGCAAGGTGGATGACCGCATTCCGGCATCCGGTGAAGTTGCGGTTGGCAAAGGCATGTTCCCGCGTTCGGTGCGCGCGCCGCGCGAAGGGCGCGTTGTGGCTGTCGGTGGCGGACAAGTCCTCATGGAAACAGGCGAAGCAAAGATGGAACTGCGTGCTGGTATCCCCGGCACCGTGATCCAGGTCCTTCCGAACCACGGTGTGACCATTCAAACCTCCGGGGCGTTGGTCCAGGGTGTATGGGGCAACGGTCGGATCGACTCGGGTCTGTTGGTTAATCTGGCAGATGCGCCCGATACGTTGCTCACCGTTGGGCGTCTTGATGTAAGTTTTCGCGGGTCAATTATCCTAGCAGGCATGGTCAAGGAAGCTGAGATCCTGCAAGCCGCAGCGGATTTGCCCGTGCGCGGATTGATCCTTGCCAGCCTTTCACCGTCTCTGCTCCCGAAGGCGCGCGAGATGCGTTACCCGATCCTCGTGACGGACGGATTCGGTTCCATCCCCATGAACACGGCGGCGCATAAATTGCTGACCACCAATGCCAAACGCGAAGTGACCATCAACGCGGAAGTGTTTGACCGCTACACCGGCGCACGACCGGAGGTCATCATCCCGCTGCCGGTCCAGAATGTTCCGCCGACTCCCAGTGAAGCGGAGACGCTCGCTCCCGGTTCACAAGTGCGTATGCGTCGTCCGCCTGCGATGGGTATGATCGGTTCGATCCAATCTATCAAGCCGGGGTTGACCACACTGCCGAGCGGATTACGCGCTCCCGCTGCGGAAGTCCGACTTGAGAACGGCGAGACGATCATCGCTCCCCTCGTAAACCTTGAAGTTGTGGGATAATACCCGCAGATATTATTGCGCATTTTGCGGCTATGTAACAATCAATTAATCAGGAGAGTGCTCCATGTCTTTCGAAGATAACAATTTCGATACCCCCGATGATGCCCCGCTCCCGGAGGAATCAAACAATAACCGCACGTTCCTAATCGCCGCGGCGATCCTCGGCGGCATTATCCTGCTCTCCGTTGCATGTTTGGTCGGTGTATGGCTCTTTAGCCAGCAGGCGAGTACAGCCAGGCTGGCACAAGCCGAGGTTGCCACACAAACTGCCGACGCAGCCAATGCCATCATCGGTGATGCGCTGACCGCCACCTTTGAGGCCGCCGCTGTGCAGCCGACCGCCACCGAATTGCCGCCCACGTTGACGCCGGTAGTGAGTGTTGCGACCATTACCAATACACCTGACCCGAGCGTCGGTGCGCTTGCTGTGGGCACGCCCGCCGCCGCAACTGCAACCGTTGGAGCGGCATTGACCCAGGCTGCCATCGCTCAGTTGACCGTCATCCCCACCTCGACCCTCCTGCCGCAGACCGGTCTGGTTGAAGATGTCGGTGTTCCGGGGCTTGCTGTGATGGCGCTTGCCTTCATCATCGTCATACTGCTTGCCCGCCGTCTACGCGCCGCGCCGGTTCGATAATCATTTCCTTCCGAAACAAAAAGAGGATGGCGAGTACTCGCCATCCTCTTTGATTCTATTGACTCAGGTATTGTGACATTAATGTCGCAGCACTTAAACAACACTCTCCGCGACTACGCGACCATAACCGATGAGGGCTTTGACCATTTCCTGGGTGCGACCTTCGGCGTACACGCGCAGGACCGGTTCCGTACCGGAAGGGCGGATCAACAGCCAAGAATCATCCGACATGATGTATTTCACGCCGTCACGCTGGCTGATCTCATCCACTTTGTGCCCGCCGATCTCAGCTGGAGCCTGCTTGGTGAGGAAGTCCGTCATCTCGGCTTTGGCAACGGGACGGCTGAGGCGCAAGTCCACGCGTTCATAAAGGGCGGGACCGACATCCGTCAGAAGTTCATCCACCATCTCACCGAGCGATTTGCCTGAAGCCGCGAGCATTTCGACCAGCAGCAATCCCATAATAGGTCCGTCGCCTTCGGGGATGTGTCCCTTGAAGGAGATACCGCCGGACTCTTCGCCGCCGATGAGCACATCTTCGTTGAGCATATGGTCGGCGATGTGATTGAAGCCCACGGGGGTTTCGTATAATTTCAAACCATAACGTTTTGCCAGCCGGTCGATCATGCGTGTGGTGGATACCGTCCGCACCACTGCGCCGCTCATGCCGCGCTTCTCGACGAGATATTTTAAGGAGAGTGCCATGATCTTGTGCGGGTCGACAAAATTACCGCGCTCATCCATCGCGCCGATGCGGTCTGCATCACCGTCAGTCACTACGCCGAAATTGCCCATTCCAGAGCTGACCGCGCTCGACAACGCGCCGAGATATTTTGCGATCGGTTCGGGATGCACACCGCCGAAACCGGGATTCATCTCGCCGCGGATCTCGTGGATCTCACAGCCGGTGCCCTGCAAAAAGGCTTTGATCACGCCGCGTCCCGACCCGTACATGGCATCTGCCACGAAGCGCTGGGGATTGTCCGCGATGATGTCTGTGTTGATCAGCTTTCGCAGATGATCGAAATAAGCGGGCAGGGGATTGAACTTCTGGATCAGCCCCGCATCGCGCGCCTTCTGGTAATCCATCAGGTTGGGTCCGCGCGCCTGTTCCTCATTGTCGTTGATATACACTTCCACGCGGCGGCATTGTTCGGGCAAAGCAGACCCGCCGAAGGCACCCTTCAACTTCACGCCGTTGTAACGCGGCGCGTTGTGCGAAGCGGTGATCATCACGCCTGCGATGGCGTTGTTATTTTTTACTGCAAATGAAATGGCGGGCGTAGGCGAATCGGACTGCGCCAGCAGGACTGTGAATCCGTTCGCGGCCAGCACGCGCGCCACTTCTCCCGCAAAGCGGTCGGAGAGAAAACGCGTATCGAAACCGATGACGATCTTTTTGGGGTCTACGCTGTCTGTTTTATTCCAATGGTCCGAAGCGACCGCATCCGCAATTGCCTGTGAGACCATGCGGAGGTTGCCGAAGGTGAAACTATCCGAGATGACGGCGCGCCAGCCGTCGGTGCCAAAATGAATGGGCATTGATTTCCTCTTTATTAAATTGATTTGATCGTGACAAAAGAGGAGTCAAGGAACGAATTCCTTGACTCCGGGTCGTGAGCGAAAAAGTTAGGGAGTGGGCGTGGTTGTGAACGCGGGAGTGGCGGACGCCTGGAAGTTCGGCGCGGGGGTGGCGTATGCGATCACAGATTCTAACAACCAGCCTTCGAGTCGCTGACCGTTGAGCGTGACATACACCTTGACCCAGGTGATGCCGTTCAGGTCCTGGAACTCGGAGTAGGTCTCGACGATGGTGCCATTGAGCAGGGTCATCACATAAGTGCCGCCAGGCGCATCGCGCAGGTTCGCGCCGCCGCCTTCGTTTGCGGAAATTTTCCCGTAGGTGGGCGTCGGCTGAATGGTGAGCGTGATGGTCGGTGTATCGGTGGGCGGCAGGGTCACTTCGAGCGTCAACGGGATGGGGCTGGCGGTGCCTTCTGTTGGGGTCGGGGTGCGGCGCGTTGGAGTCGCTGTCGGGCGCAGACTGGCTGTGGGTGAAACTGCCAGGTCTGGCGTCAGGGATGGAGGCGCGGATGTGACTTGCTCAACGGTTGGCGTAGGTGTTGCAATCGCCGCTGCCTGGAAGGGGGAACCGGATCCCATCAAGACGATGAGGAGCCCTGCAAAGATGACGATGGTGACGCCGCTGAAGACGATTCCGCCAAGCGACGGTTTCAGTCGCAGGATGAAGAGCGTGATGAGCCCGAAGATGCTTGCGATGGAGAAATAGACTGCGAAGACCAACAAACCTTGAAGCCAGATGTTCGCGATCCCCGAGCTGATGCCGAACCCGACTGCGTTGATCGGCAGGAAGAAGGCAAAGGCGACGATGACACTCGGCAGGAATGGCCTGTCTTCAGAACGGGCAAAGGAAATGACCAGGGTGATGGCACCGACCACCAGCACGACCAGCGCCGGAAGCCATAGGCGCGAATGGATGTAGAGATTGTCGTGCGCCATATCCGGCAGGATGCGTGCGGCGAAACCCATCAACAAGCCGCCAAGAAAAACCAGCACCATGCTGATGACCAGCGCCATGACTGTCTCGAACAGGAAGCGCAGCGAACCGGTGAGAATGGCAAGCAGATAACCCACCCAGGGAGTCATCAACGGCGCAACGAGTACGCCGAGGAAAAGCACAGCTTGTGAATCGAGCAGAAATCCCAAGCCGAGGATGATGCCGCATACCAAAGAGAACACGAACAACTCAATCGAAGGATACGCGCGGCGCGCCAGCGATGCGATCAGCGCTGCCTGTCCTTCGGCATCGGTTGGAATGGAAGAACGGCGTGTCCTTCTACGGCGATGCTGGGTAGGAAAAGGATCCTGATGTGGCGGTCTGGGTGATTCGTTCGGAAGGATCGGCTCGTCGGGCAATGACATGGGTCAATTATACCCAGTGCGGTCACAAATTGCGCTTTTTCGGAGGGATGGAAAGCGCAATTCGAACCCGTGCGGCATTGTATCCAGGCGATATGGAATGAAGATGCATGGATTTCTCAAATAACGTCAGGCAGGTTTTTTTACCGCCAAGCTCGCAAAGGACGCAAAGAAAACCTATTAAACTTAGCGCTCCCGGTGTGCTTCGCGGTTAATGCCTTTGAGAGCACAACTGCTTTTAGATTTTGAAAAAGCCATAAATGATGGGGGAGTACTATTGTTCATGCAAGACCGCGGGATTATGATTTATATTTAAGCACAGGAAACCCATTTACCGGTACACCGTAGACTTCCAATGTGAACAAGGAGCGATACCCATGAATGAGCCGCGCATTTATAAGCATTCGCCGTTTGGCTTTATTGTCATCATCCTGCTGTTCGGGGGCATGCTGGCGTTTTTCTTCGTCAGCCTGGGGCAGGATGAACCGATCTTCTTCATTCCCATCCTTTTGCTTTTCGAGCTGGTTGGCTTTGTGTCGCTGCTGCAAGTATTTGTGCGAACGATCATTTCAGACGATGAAATCACGTCGAGGACCATTTTGGGTACAAAGACCCTGCGCTGGAGCGAGATCAGCCGTGTCTCCGGCAGGGGCTACGGCATCAAGCTGCATAACCTCGACGAGGATGTGACCATCGCTCCCAGCCCGCAGCTTTCGGGGTATGAGGAGATCGTCGAGTGGATCGGCACGAAGCGGCCGGACTTGTTCAATCCGCAGGAATACAGCGAGATGAAACGCGGTTGGGGGTTTGTCTTCGGGCTCCTGTTGCTGGGACTGGTGGGCTTGGGTATCGTAGGTGTATTTGTCATGCAGAGCTTCAGTTCACCGGATACTGCGGCTTTATTTGCACCTCTCCTTGTGTTGGGCGTCATGCTCCTCGTATTCTTTTGGATGATCCTGTCCATTCCGCAATCGCTGACCCTGGAAGGGAATGCTTTGACCTTGAAGTATCTTTTCAGCACCAAGACCTTGCGTGCGGATGAGATCGCATCGGTCTTTTTCGGGTACACCCGAACCCGCAACGGAAAGCAATATTATATCTCCCTGCAACTGGCGAACAGAAGACAGGTCCGCGTTTCGGGGTTGGGATTGAGCATGCCGGTGGCATATCATGTGTTGAAGAACTGGCATAGGAAAAATACCTTTGGGTAAATAGGCTGCAATTACAAGACTAGAATTTGACCGGACGATAAAGCTTTTACGAAAATTCGTCAGACAAATCAATGAAATTAACACATGCTTCTAACTCATTGTTAACCGCCAGCCTGCTATAATAGCTCTTGTACCAGCACATGGTATGCGACACCTGACACATGAATCTCTGCATGTGACACCCCGGAAAGGCAGGTACTTCGTCATGATCTTTATTAATACCCCCCTTCACCCTTAAACCCAGCCGCCTGAATATTTGCGCGCGCCGCTTTCTGTCATCCTCTTTTTGATTTAACGTGCCACTTGATACCGGGCACCTGAAACTTGAAATTTAACATATGACCCAACATCGAATCACAGACGACCTCGAAGTACTTCTGGACGTTCTCCCTACAGGCATTCGTCATGCTGTGGAGAAAGCGAATAACAGCGAGAACCTGTTGGAGATCGTCATTGACCTTGGACGTGTGCCCACCGCGAGATTCGTGGAAGGCGAGATCGTCCTCTCAGACAAAGAGATCACACGAGCTGAAATCGACCATATCACCGAGCGCATCGGTGTCTTTGACGCCGACAACCGCGCCGGTATGGAGCGCACGCTCCATCGCATCTCCGCCATCCGCAACCGGCTGGGAGTCATTGTCGGTTTAACCTGCCGCGTCGGTCGCGCCGTCTACGGCACCGTGGACATCATTCAAGACATCATCGAATCGGGCAAGTCCGTGCTCATCCTCGGACGACCGGGCGTGGGTAAGACCACTCTCCTGCGCGAAGCTGCGCGCATTCTGGCTGAGAACAAACGCGTTGTCATCGTCGATACCTCCAACGAAATTGGCGGTGACGGTGATGTGCCGCATCCGGCTGTGGGTAAGGCGCGCCGCATGCAGGTCCGCGAGCCGATGCTTCAACACGAGGTGATGATCGAAGCCGTGGAGAATCACAACCCCGAAGTCATCGTCATCGACGAGATCGGGCGCGAGCTCGAAGCGCTTGCCGCGCGCACCATTGCGGAACGCGGCGTGCAGCTCATCGGTACGGCGCACGGTCAGACCCTCGATAACCTTTTGCTCAACCCAACCCTCAGCGACCTTGTCGGCGGTATCGAAGCGGTGACTCTCTCCGATGAAGAAGCCCGCCGCCGCGGTACGCAGAAGACCGTCCTCGAACGACGCGCGCCGCCGACCTTCGACGTGCTCATCGAGATCCAGCACCGCGAGCGCTTTGCCATCCATACTGACATCATGTCCGCTGTCGACTTGCTCCTGCGCGACGCTGCCATCCCGCCCGAGATCCGCACGAGGGATGAAACGGGTGAGATCGTGATCGAGAAAGCGCCCCAGCCAAAAGTCAGAAGTGAGGCGACGAAGACCCCGCCGCTTCGCGCCCGGCGTCAGCCTCTTCCTGCTGCGGGAGCCGTATCCACACCCGACAACGGTTCCACGCCGCTGATGCAGAGTGCGCAATTGGGAGTCAGGCTTCAGACCATCCGCGTGTTTGCGTATGGTGTGGCGCGGAATCGACTCCAGCAAGCCGCGAAGCGACTCGGAGTCCCCGCCGTGGTCGTGACCGACGTAAGTGAAGCCGATGTGCTCGTCACCCTGCGGACGTATTACCGCAACCGTGAGCACAGCATCATCGACGCCGAATCGCGTGGGATGCCGATCTATGTCCTGCGCGCGAATTCGGTCTCGCAGGTGGAGCAGTTCGTCAGCGACCTATATAACCTGACCGAGCACGCGCCGCGCGATAACATGGAAGATGTCCGCGACCAGACCCAGCAAGCCATTGCCGCAGTCTTGAACGGCGAGCGCTGGGTGGACTTGCCGCCGGGACCGTCGCTCGTGCGCCGCTTGCAACACGAAATGGCGCGCAAAGCTGAGTTGGTGAGCCATTCGTATGGGAAGGAACCGCGCAGACATGTGAGGATATTTCGTGAGTAGCTGTAATTAGTAAACAGGAAAACAGGTAAACAAGTTGACAAATTTCTTGTTTACCTGTTTTCTTATCTCCCTGTTTACTTGTCTCTCTGTTTCCCTTATACTTCCCCCATGTTCATCACCCTCGAAGGTCCCGAAGGCTCGGGCAAAACATCCCACATTCCCCATCTCGTCGAATATCTGCGCGAGAAGGGATATGTTGTCTTTCCCACCCGCGAACCCGGTGGGACGTCCATCAGCGAGCAGGTCCGTGATGTGCTGCATGACATGAAGAATGCGGAAATGCATCCGCGCACCGAGACGTTGCTTTACCAGGCGGCGCGCGCGCAGATCGTGGAACAGGTCATCAAGCCGCGCTTGAATGACGGCGAAATCGTCATTTCAGACCGCTATTATGATTCCACCATCGCGTATCAAGGCTATGGACATCAGCAAAATCTGGATGAGATCCGCGCATTGGTCAAATACGCCACCGGCGGTCTGACTCCCGACCTGACCATCTTGCTAGATCTGGATGTGGAAGTTGGCTTGAAACGCAAGACCCAAAACGAGATGGAGTGGAACCGTATGGATGCCTATACCGTTGAGTTTCATAGACGCGTCCGCGCGGGATATTTGGAAATGGTCAAAGCCGAGCCGAAACGCTGGGTCATCGTCAACTCGGAGCAGGCGTGGGAGTCTGTGCAGGCGGAGTTGAGGAAAGTGATCGTCGCGAAGTTAGCTCCGTAGGGGCGGGGTTTTCCCGCCCGTTTTTTTGTTTGATACAATCCCTTCATGCCTGCCAATCTTCATCTCTTTTCCATCCCCGGTAAAAATAACATCAACGATATCGTCGAAGCCAGCCGCCCATATTTGGAAGATAGGGATGACCCGGTCGTCGCGTTCATGCCGCTGGCATCCTTTGATGGCGAACGCTGGTTAGATTACACCCGGTCGCAATTCAAAGGGCTGGCAAGCGTGCAGATCATTAACACGG
>CAYJPO010000063.1:0-27177 GCA_964372045.1 uncultured Anaerolinea sp. | reverse complement strand
ACCCGCCGCACGCCATTTCCGACGGCAAGCAATCGCTCACACCCGAAGCCTTTGCCAGGATGGTGAAGCAGGTCAAAGCAATTGCTGAAGCGGTGGATCGCAAACTTGTGTCCCCTCTCCCCATGGGAGAGGGCTAGGGTGAGGGATGCCACAGCCTGACTTTAATCTCGCGGAGTCAAAAGTCGCCATCATTGGATTGGGCTTGATGGGCGGCTCTATGGCATTGGGATTGAAAGGCAAATGTGCCGCGCTCTATGGGATCGATCCGCATCTTCCCACGCTCGAGCTTGCTCTGTCCCAACACATCGTGGACTACGCTGACAGTGACCCTGCCAAACTTCCAGCCGATGTTGATCTTGTGATTTTGGCAGCGCCCGTTCCAGCCATCCTTGCGATCATTAACCAGTTACCAATTACCATCTCACACCCCTGCATCGTCATGGACATGGGCTCGACCAAAAAAATGATCGTCGAGTCCATGTCACGGCTGCCCAAACGCTTCGACCCCATCGGCGGACATCCCATCTGCGGCAAGGAGAAACTCTCCCTCGCCAACGCCGAACGGACTCTGTATTACGCCGCGCCATTCTTGTTGACTCCACTGGAGCGAACCTCACCGCGTGCATTGTCCGCCGCCAATCAGATCATCGAAGCCCTCGGCGCAAAAGGCAAAACGCTAGACGCAGTCGAACACGACCGCATCCTCGCATCCACAAGCCATTTGCCATTTCTGATTTCGTCCGCACTAGCACTTGCAACTCCCGAAGATGTATCTTCTTTTGTTGGACCCGGCTTCAAATCCACGAGTAGACTCGCAGGCACTTCATCATCCATGATGTTGGGTGTGTTACAGTCAAACCGCGAAAATGTTTTGAACGCACTTCACGGAATGCAAAGTCAACTGGCAGAGATCGAAGCCGCATTGTCATCTGAAGATTTAGCAAAACTTGAAACCTTGCTCAACGAAGCCCAATCAAATTATCGATCCCTCACTGGCAACTGATTACTGTTCACTTCTTTCCTCTTTCTTCTTTTATGCCTACTCTCCCACCTTCCCTCCGCATTATCCCAATAAGCCACGCACTGAATGCCACCGTCCGCGTGCCTGGCTCAAAATCCCTCACCAACCGCGCCTTGCTCATCGCTTCCCTCGCAAATGGCACCACGCACCTCACCAACGCGCTCTTCTCCGACGACTCGCGCTATTTCGCCAAAGCCCTGCAAACCCTCGGCTTTGATGTCCAACTTGACGAAGCGGATCACTCAATGACCGTCACAGGCTTGGGCGGAAAAATCCCAGCCACGAAAGCCGAATTATTTATCGGCAACGCAGGCACCGCCGCAAGATTTTTGTCGGCATTTCTCACGCTTGGGCATGGCGAATATATTTTGGATGGCGAGCCAAGAATGCGCGAACGTCCCATTGGCGATTTGGTCGAAGCACTCACACAACTTGGAGCAAAACTTCAACCAGCAGCCACTGATAACTGGTCACTTGTTACTGATTACTCCAACATATGCCCTCCCATCAAGATTATTGCGTCAGGCTTGAAAGGCGGCAAAACAAAGATCGCAGGCGATATCTCAAGTCAATTCCTCTCCGCCTTGCTGATGACTGCTCCTTATGCCCAATTTCCCATCGAAGTGGAACTCACCACCGACCTCAACTCCAAACCCTACGTGGACATGACCCTCTCCATCATGAAAGAATTTGGCGTGGAGATCGAACGCAGTGGTTATCAATCCTTCAAGGTTTCACCTTCCAATTACCAATTACCAATTACTAATTACCCCATCGAATCCGACGCCTCCGCCGCCTCCTACTTCTTCGCCGCCCCCGCCATCTGCGGTGGAACGGTCAAAGTGGAAAACATTTCACGCAGGTCTGTGCAAGGTGATATTGGCTTTTTAGATGTGCTTCAAAAAATGGGATGTGCCGTCGAAGAAGCCGATAACTCGATCACGGTCCACGGTCCCTCGTCCATCGTCGGTCTTGACATTGACATGCGCGATATCCCTGATACGGCTCAAACTCTTGCTGCCATTGCGCCGTTTGCTGATTCCCCCACCCGCATTCGCGGCATCGCCTCGGCTCGCGTCAAAGAGACTGATCGTGTCCACGCGACATGCGTTGAACTGGACAGACTCGGCGTCCGCGTGGAAGAGCATGAAGATGGAATGACCATATATCCGACCTTCGACCTTCGACCCTCGACCGTTCGTACTTACAACGATCACCGCATGGCAATGGCATTTTCCTTAATCGGTTTGCGCTTCGATGGCGTCACGATTGAAAATCCATCTTGTGTATCCAAGACCTTCCCGAACTTTTTTGAAGTTTTGGAAACGCTGCGATAGACATGCAACGACCTTCGACCTTCGACTTTCGACTTGGGTTAATCGGTTACCCGCTCGGGCATTCCCTCTCGCCCAAAATCCACGCCGCCGCGCTCAAAGCCTGTGGCTTGCAAGGTGACTATTCCCTATTCCCCATTCACCCCGAAGATAAACCAGCCTTGCAAACTTTGCTCGCCCGCGTCCGCTCTGGCGAGATCACGGGACTCAACGTCACTATTCCGCACAAACAAAATGTGATCGCGTTGATGGACGAACTCACGCCAACAGCAAAAGCCATCGGCGCGGTCAATACGATTTATCTTCGCGAGGGTAAACTCGTTGGAGATAATACCGACGCGCCAGGATTTTTAGCAGATATGAAGAAGGTAAACAAGGAAACAAGTACCCAGGGAGACAGGTCCGTATTGGTTCTCGGCGCGGGTGGTTCGGCAAGGGCTGTGGTTTATGCCTTGCTCAATGATGGCTGGAACGTCACTCTCGCTGCCCGTCGAATCGAACAAGCCCAACAACTTGCCAATGAGTTTACAAGTTACAAGTTGCAAGTTACAAATTTGTCTGACTTTCGACCCTTTGATAAACTTAGCGAAACGCCTTCGACCTTCGACTTGTTGGTAAATTCAACTCCGGTGGGTATGTTCCCGAACATTGATGCTTCCCCCTTGTCTGATGATATATTATTGCCCCCAAACATTTTTATTTATGATTTGGTTTATAACCCACGCGAAACAAAACTTATCCGCGACGCCCGCGCACAGGGACTGAATGCCGTCACAGGCTTGGGTATGCTCATCGAACAAGCTGCCCTCGCCTTCGAAACATGGACAGGTCACAACCCGCCGCGTGAAGTTTTACACGCTGCTCTCGAATAAATACGTATTTCGCAATGCGTAAAAAAACGGAGACCCATATGCCCTTACGCTTTCTCACCGCCGGTGAATCACATGGACCATCCTTGACCACAATCTTGGATGGCATCCCTGCTGGTTTGTCAATATCTCCCGACATTATCAACAAAGAACTCGCCCGCCGTCAGCAGGGATACGGCTCAGGCGGACGTATGAAAATCGAAAAGGATACCGTGCAGATCCTCGGCGGCGTGATGGGCGGCGAGACCACTGGCGCGCCGATCGCGTTGCTCGTGCAAAACGATGACCATGTCAAATGGAAGGGCAAAGCCATCGAGCCGATGACTGCTCCCCGACCGGGTCACGCGGACTTAACGGGCGCGGTCAAATACGGATACAAAGACTTGCGCCCCGCCCTCGAACGTGCCTCTGCCCGCGAAACGACGATGCGCGTAGCTGCTGGGGCGGTCTGCAAACATTTTCTCGCGCAGTTTGGAATCATCGTTGGCGGATACGTTTCATCTATTGGTGAAGTGTCCGCGGACTTTGGCGACATGCCTTACGAAGAACGCTTCACCCGCGCAGAAGAATCGGATGTGCGCTGCCCGATCGAATCCTCCGCTGAAAAGATGCGCGCCGAGATCGAAAAGACCATTCACGGCAAAAATACTCTTGGAGGCGTGCTTGAGATCGTTGCGCTGAATCCCCCCGTTGGACTTGGTAGTTTCGTCCAATGGGATAAACGCCTCGAAGCCAAACTTGCCATGGCGATCATGTCTGTCCAAGCCATCAAAGGCGTGGAAGTCGGCGACGCATTTGAAAATGCCAGACGAATAGGAACCGAAGCGCACGATGCAATGCATCTCAGCACTCGTAACTCAGTAACTCGTACCTCAAATCGCGCAGGCGGAACCGAAGGCGGAGTCAGCAACGGACAGCCTATTGTGATCCGCGCGGCGATGAAGCCGATTGCAACCACCCTCACCCCGCAACAAACGGTTGACCTTGCTGTTGGAGAGAACGCGCCTACAAAATACGAACGTTCCGATTTTTGTCCCGTTCCGCGTGCCGTTCCGATCCTTGAAGCGATGGTCGCCTTCGTTCTCGCGGATGCCCTGCTCGAAAAACTCGGTGGTGACTCGCTCAACGAAATCAAACCGCGCTTTGAAGCTTTAAGAAAAGCCACTCTCGAAGACCTGCCGATGGATAACATCCCGCATGTGTTTTGGGAATAATGATTTCATGTCATTGCGAGGAACGTACTTGTACTTTGTGACGAAGCAATCTGCTTGCCAATGATGGGATTGCTTCGGACGGAAGATCACCGTCCTCGCAACGACAACTCTAGGAACCCCATGACTCACATCTTCCTCTACGGACCTCCCGGCACGGGCAAAAGCACCCTCGGCAAACTTCTTGCGCGGAGTCTCAAACTTCCGTTCATTGACCTCGACCGCGTCATCGAAACGAACGCGGGCATGTCCGTTCCGCAGATCATGGAACAGCAGGGTGAAAACGCCTTCCGCAATATGGAAACCGCCGCACTGAAATCACTGGCAGCCGAAAAAGAAAGCATTATCGCTCTTGGCGGTGGTGCTTTACTGCGTGATGATAATCGCGCCTTCGCAGAAAGCAACGGCAAAGTGCTATTGCTTATGGCACACCTGCCTACACTTCTAGACCGAATTCAACATGAGCCGGGCAAACGTCCGCTTTTGGCGGGTGACTTGAAAAACAAACTCACCGCTCTGCTCGAAAAACGTAAACAGCATTACGCCTCCTTCCCGCTTCAACATCATGTGGATGGCAAATCCGCTGACCAAAATGCGCGTGAAGCACAGATCAAACTCGGCAGACATCACCTCTCCGCGATGGGGGAGTATGATGTAATCGTCGTTTCTGTAGAGCGAGTTAATAACTCGCTCTACCAGAACCCCATCATCGTCACCGACGAGAACGTGGCGAAATATCATCTCGAAAAAATTCAAACGCTCTTAAATGCCAGATCGATCATCGTACCTGCGGGCGAAGAGCACAAAAATCTTGAAACCATCTCCCATTTGTGGAAAGCATTTCTCGAAAATGGACTTGACCGCAAAAGCACGGTCATTGCCTTGGGCGGCGGTGTGGTCGGTGACATGGCTGGCTTTGCAGCATCCACGTACATGCGCGGGATTCAATGGATCGGCATTCCGACGACACTGCTTTCGATGGTGGATGCATCGGTGGGTGGAAAAACGGGATTCGACCTGCCTGAGGGGAAAAACCTCATCGGCTCTTTTTACCCGCCCAGGCTTGTTCTGGTGGACCCAAGCCTTTTGCTTACACTTCCAGAACGTGAACTGCGTTCCGGCATGGCGGAAGTGGTCAAGCATGGCATCATCTCTGACCCGGATCTGTTCGCCATGTGCAACCGCGGCATGGATTGGGTGAAAGCGAATCTCGAAGAAGTCGTCACACATGCGATGGCGGTGAAAATAAAGGTCATCGAGGAAGACCCGTATGAAAAAGGAATTCGTGCGAAGTTGAATTTGGGGCACACCGTTGGGCACGCGGTGGAACTTGTCAGCAACTTTGAGCTGCGGCATGGAGAGGCGATTGCCATCGGCACGGCGGCTGAGGCGAGGTATGCGGCTCGGGTCGGGCTGGCAGGTATCGGGTTGGTGGAGGCGGTGGAAGAGTCGCTCAAAGCGTTGGGGCTGCCCATCCAAATCCCTGAAGAAATGTCACGAGATGAAATCATCCGCGCGATGAGAGTGGATAAAAAGAAGAATGCGAAAGCGATCCGCTTTGCGCTGCCGGTTGAGATCGGCAGGGTGGAGTTGGTGGATGTCGAAAACCTTGAGGAAGTGATTTGAAGTTACGCATCACGTATTACGTGATGCGTAAGGAGTGATGATGAAAATCTTAATTCTGCACGGACCGAATTTAAACCTGCTGGGCACACGCGAACCGGAAGTGTACGGCTTTATGACGTTGAACGATATCAATGAAAAGATGATCGTGCTGGGAAAGGAACTTGGCGCAGAGGTGACTTGCCTGCAATCGAATCATGAAGGTGCATTGATCGATGCGTTACAGGATGCGCGGACATGGGCGGCGGGTGTGGTCTTCAACCCCGGCGGATACACTCACACGTCAGTGGCGCTGTGTGATGCGATCAGTGCCATCATGATCCCGGTCATCGAAGCGCATTTGTCGAACGTGTATGCGCGTGAAGAGTTTCGACATACCTCTTTTATTTCGGCAGTGTGCAAAGGCAAGGTCAGCGGATTTGGCTGGCGGTCGTACGAGTTGGGTTTGCGCGGTCTCATTGATATAATCAAGGTGTGAACACCCAAACCATACCTACAACTGAACCTTTCTTTCTTCCTGGTGGGCGTACGGGTATTTTGTTGATCCATGGCTTTACCGGCACACCCAAGGAAATGCGCTGGATGGGGGAATATCTCAATCGTGAACTCGGTTTCACTTGTCTCGGTATACGGCTGACGGGACATGCCACCCGCCCAAAGGATATGGTCCGTTCACGCTGGACGGATTGGACCGCTTCTGTTGAAGACGGCTACAACCTCCTCTGTGGCGCGGTGGATTATGTCTATCTCGTGGGGCTTTCGATGGGCGGCGCATTGTCGCTGCTCATGTCTACGCGGCTGAATGTGAAAGGCATCGTGACCATGTCTGCGCCGTATGAATTGCCGAGTGAACACCCTGCCTGGCAGATAAAGCTGTTAAGCTATTTCAGGGCGTATATGCCCAAAACAAGGGAGGCACCCGGGACGGGCTGGTTCGATTTAGAAGCGTTCAAGGGACATGTCTCCTATCCGTTGAATCCGATCCGCTCGGCGGCGGAGTTGGAAGTGCTGTTGGGGAAAATGCGCTCAGCACTGTCGAAGGTGACGATCCCCGTGTATATGATCCATTCGAAAGATGATACGTATGTCGTCCCCGAAAACATGGAACGGATCTACGCCGGGCTGGTCAATGCCTCGGACAAGACAAAGACGTATGTGACAGGCTCCGGTCACGTTGTCACGCGTGATGCGGCTCGTCATCAGGTTTTTGAGTTGGCGCGGGATTTTCTTCGTCGGGTTGACGGGACCTGACAGGTTTTATCGTTCGTGCCCATCTCGAAACCCATAAATCAGAAGCGAGTTCGTTAATCAAACCTGTACGGAAATCTGTCAGGTCTTTTTCAAAGAGGAAACTTGAATCGTAATTTGTTTTTTGTCGCCTTCGCTCTCTTCTTCTGGGGAGTGGGTGAGGGCATGTTCTTCAACTTCGTGCCCATCCGTTTGGAGAGCGAATTCTTTTTGAGCAAACAACAGGTGGGATTCGCCCTGGGCGCGTTCGGCTTTTTCATGGCGATCACTCATCTCCCCGGCGGTCATCTTGCAGACCGGATTGGCAGACGTCCGCTGTTGATCACAGCCTGGTTGTTGGGCATGGTTTCCACATTGACGATGGGGCTTGCCAAAGGCTTGCCTGTTTATCTTATCGGTTTGTTCGGCTACGGGTTGACCGCGTTTGTGTCTTCACCTTTGAGCAGTTACGTAACCGCCGCCCGCGGAAAATGGGAAGTGGGAACGGTCCTTTCGCTGACCTCTGCCATGTTCAACCTTGGCATGGCGCTCGGACCCGTAACCGGCGGTCTGATCGCTGAGCATTTCGGGATGAGATTCAGCTACCTCATTGCGTCCGGGCTTTTTTTCCTATCGACCCTGGGTCTGGTTTTCATTAAACCGCAGCCGCTTGACAGGCATGATCCCGCCGCGCCGCCTCCGAATTTGTTCGGCAATACGCGCTTTATTAATTTTCTGGCGATCTATGCTTTTGCCATGTTTGCCTTGTACCTATCCCAGCCGCTTACGCCGAACTTTCTAGAGGGCGTCCGCGAGCTATCGCTGAGTGAAACGGGTTGGGTGTTTTCCGCCGGTGCGCTGGGAAATTCCGTGCTGACATTTTTATTCAGCCGCATCAATCCCCGGCGCGGATTTATGTTCGCGCACATACTGGTGGCGTCCTTTGCCGCCTTAATGTGGCAGGGATTGGGTCTGCCCATCTTTATGCTCGGGTATTTCCTGCTTGGCGGGTTTCGCGCGGCGCGTCCCATGGCGCTGGCGATGGCGCGCGATCTCGTGCATGACTCGCAAATGGGTATTTCATACGGCGCAACGGAGACGGTCAGCGCGATCATTTTCATCGTCTCTGCGCCGGTTGCCGGGTTTATCTTCGACCGTGACCCGTTCCTCGTTTATCCGCTGGCGATCGGTTTGATCATCGTTTCGATCTTCATCAGTTATTTCTTCGCCCCACGTACCCTTGCAACACCCATCGCAAATCCTCAATCCTCAATTGCAGACCATAAGCCGTAGATCCCAAATCGCAAATCAAAAATCGTAAACTTGTGTTGAGTTCATCTTAACATCGAAAGGTTCTCCATGCTCGAAATCGTTTCATTCACCCTCGGACCCGCCTCCACGAACGCCTATCTCGTCGCTGATCCTGAAACAAAGGAAGCAGCGGTCATCGATCCCTCGTGGGATGGTCACATCATCCTCAAAGCAGCGCAGGATCGCGGCTGGCGCATCGGTCACATGTGGTACACACATGCCCACTTCGATCACATCGGCGGCGCGGCGGCGATAGCGGATGCGCTCAATCCGCTTCCGCATGTGGCGCTTCATCCCGATGACCATGTCCTCTGGCGGGCGGGCGGGGGCGGCGCGGTCTTCGGTCTGGATATCGACCCCGGTCCCGAACCGACCGTTGATTTTGCGCAAGGCATGATCCTGAAACTTGGCTCGAACGAGTTTGAAGTCCGCTTCACGCCGGGGCATACGCGTGGACATTGTGTGTTGTACGTTGCAAAAGAAAAGATTTGTTTCTGCGGCGATCTTATTTTCAATGAAGGTGTCGGTCGCACCGACCTGCCTGGCGGTGATTTTGCAACGCTTGAAAAAAGCATCCGTGAGCAGGTCTATACCCTGCCAGATGAAACCATTCTGCTGTCGGGTCATGGTCCGCAAACGACAGTGGGACATGAAAAACAATTCAATCCATTCGTCAGTGAGTAGTTCCCTAAAAAAAGAGAGAGGAAAGAAAATGAAACGTGCAGTGGGAATCAGCCTTGGAAGTTCCAAACGCGATAAGCGCGTCGTCGTCAACCTCAACGGTCAGGAAATTCAAGTCGAGCGCATTGGCACGGATGGGGATATCGAGAAGGCGCGTCAAATGTATCTTGACCTGGATGGGAAAGTGGATGCCTTCGGCGTGGGTGGTGTTGACCTTTACCTGCGCCTTGACCAAAAAGAGTATCCGCTTCATGCCGCCCTGAAACTGGTCGATGGCGTCAAGCAGACTCCACTCTGCGACGGGCGCGGACTCAAGCACACCCTCGAGCGGCGTGTCTTCGAGCTGGCGAAAGCAGAGCTTGGCGATGTCCGCTTCAAGCAGGCGTTTATCCCAGTCGCTGTGGACCGGCTCGGGTTGGCGGCGGCAGTCTGCGAGGTCAGCGAACGAACCGTGTTCGGCGATCTGATGGTCGCTCTCGGCGTCCCGCTTCCGGTCTATGGACTTCCAGCCTTCAAACGGGTTGCCCGTGTCATGCTTCCATTCGTCAGCCATTTCCCCATGAGCATGATCTTCTACGGCAGCGACGGCGCGGAGCACGAACCGAAGTACATCAAATATTTCGAGGAGTCTGACCTGATCGCCGGGGATTTCCTCTTCATGCGTAAATACATGCCGAAAAACCTTTCCGGCAAGACCATCGTCACAAATACCACCACCGAAGACAATATCGAATTGTTGAAAGAGCGCGGCGTCAAGACCGTCATCACCACCACGCCCCGCTACGACGGTCGCTCCTTCGGCACGAACACCACCGAAGCCATGCTCACCGCCTACGCCGGGAAGGGGAGGCGTCTGACCGACGACGAGTTGAATGGCTTGATCGATGAATTGGGGTTGAAGCCGAATGTGATGACCTTTTAAAAGAACGAACTGTTAGGCGGATATTATCGGGAGATTTTCCGCCGACCTTACGTCTTTGTCATGAAAGTACCATACACCCCGGGCGGGGATGTAGTGTAAAATTCCCTTCATATTTAAGCCATGGGATCAAATTTGCAGGGCAACTTCTCTTCCGGCAAGACCTTTACCCGCGTTCTAACCGGCATTGTCTTTTTGTATCAGGCACTGGCGGCGGTCGTGCTCGTGTTGACGATCATCCTCGCGGTACGATGGTTGAATGAGCCCTTCATTGGGTCATTCTATGAGCACACGCTTGTGTTTACGGATGTAGGCACCCCCAACGAAGATGCCTGGCAGTTCAATTCCATGGTATCCAGCGGAGACCAATTAACAGCGGTCAATACGGTGCCGGTGACCACCAGCCGGGAAGTCCGTGACCAGATCGTTGGAAAATTCAGCCCGGGCGAGAGTGTCACCCTAACTGTCCGCTTTGCCGATGGCGAGACGCGCGATATGTCTGTGGTGCTCCAGCAGTTCCCGGAGAACGGCATCTACGTTTTCCTCGTGTTGCCGGTTGTTCTCAGCCTGGTTTTCCTCGTTCTCGGAATTTGGACGTTCGGATTGCGCCGCAATGAACCGGCTGGCAGGGCGTTCATTATCTTTTCCTCATCGTTTTCAATTGTAACGGGCACGATCTTCAACCTTTGGACGACCCATGAAATGTCCCTTTTGTGGACCTACGCCTGCGCCCTCGCAGGTGGAGCGACGTTCGCTCTTGCCTTGTCTTTCCCGTTCATACCGCGCTTTTTAGTCTCCCGCCCCTACCTGCGCTGGACCGGCTTTTTTATCAGCGCCATTCTGGCTTTGCTGGCAACCCCGACCATCTTCAATTTTAGCGATCCCATTGCCTACATTGCACAGTGGCGGACGATCTATTTCTACGATGCGTTGTGCATCATTTTCCTGTTGGGCATAAATCTTTATTATGTGATCTACGCCCAGTCACCGGTCGTTAAATCGCAGGCGCGCAACACTTTGTTCGGCGCGTTTTTGGCGTTTGCTCCTTTGTCTGTGGTCATGCTTTTGGGCGGATTCATGCCCATAGAATTCTCCCCGTTGTTGTTCCTGCCGGTGGTCGCTTTCCCCGCAGTGATGGGGTACAACATCATGCGCTTCCGCTTCCTTCGCACTGAAGACATTGTGCGCCAGGGAGTGATGTACCTCCTGCTCACGTTGATCGTGTCCATTGGTTATGGGATCCTCGCCGCTGCACTGGGGATCATGTTCGGTAATGCACTGCCTTCGAACAACCCGTATTTGGTCGGTATCGCGATCTTCATCATTGCCATCGTCATCGAACCGCTGCGCACGCGGCTTCAAAATATGGTCGATAAGGTCTTCTTCCGCGGGTCGCGCGTCTTTGCCGAACAGTTGGAGGATTTCTCGCATCGCTTGACCACCGCGCTTGACTTGAACACCATCGGGACTCTCATGCGCGAACAGATCGCCTCGACCATGACCCCGGGACGGATCCACATTTATACCTATGACAGCCTGAATGACTTTTTCTCCGCCCTGCCGGATGAAGACCGTAGACCCACAAGCGATATTCGTTTTATTTCCACAAGCCCGCTGGCGCGCTACTTCGAAAAGGAACAGCTTCCTTTATATCTGGATAATTCCTCAAGCCTGCCAGACGTTTTGCAGTCTGAGCAATCGCGCATAATGCTTTTAGGCGCACGTTTGTTCGTTGTCCTGCCGGGGAAGGAACGCCCCAATGGCTGGGTGGCACTGGGACCGCGCATGACCAATCAGGCATATACCCCGTCTGACCTGCGCTTTTTGGAAAACATCTGCGACCAGGCTTCGGTTGCCATTGAACGTGTGCAGACCGTGTCTCACCTTGAGCGGCGCATCCAGGAAATGAATGCGCTGACCCGTGTTTCAAAGGGTGTGAACGTCACCCTTACCTTCGACGATGTGCTGGAATTGATCTACGCCCAGACGGCGCAGATCATCCCCACCTCTCATTTTCATATCACGCTGTATAACAAGGACAGTGATTACTACTATTACGGCTTCTGTCTCGAAAACAACGAACGCATCGCGGAACGTGAAAATCAGCCTTTTTCTGTGAACACCGGGCTGGGACCGGAAGTGATCCGCCGCAGCCGCCCGGTCATGACGCAGGATTACATCCGCGAATGTCAGGCGCGCGGACATACCTCGTCGCTGGAAAACGTCTACGCCTGGATGGGCGTGCCGCTCAACGCAGGCGCGGAGACCATCGGTGCGCTCAGCATCGGCAGCCGGGACGGCTCCATTACCTACACACGCGGTCAACTGGAATTGCTTCAAGCCATCGCTGACCAGACCGCAGGTGCCATCGTCAAGGCACGCCTGCTCGAAGAGACGGAACAACGCGCGCGTCAGCTCGAAACATTGAACGAGATCACGCGCCAGTTGACGTCCACGTTGGAGTTGAATCCCCTGCTTCAGAACATCCTCGAAAACGCGGTCGGAATTTTGAATTGCGAGGCGGGCAGTCTGTTATTGGTTGACGAACAGACAGATGAACTTGTCTTCCAGGTGACCGTCGGACCGGTTGCAACCAACCTGGTTGGCAAGCGCTTGCCAACCGGCACCGGCATTGTCGGGCGGGCGGTGAACCTGCGTACACCGGTGATCGAGAACGAAGATCAAAACTCACAATCCCGCTTCAAGGGCGTCGACCAGCAGACCGGCTTTGTCAGCCGCTCCTTGATGGCGGTCCCGCTGCAAGTCAAAGACCGTGTGATCGGCGTGATCGAAGTTATCAACCGCCGCGACGGTCTGCCATTCATTCAGAACGATCAAACTCTGTTGACAGCCTTTGCAGGGCAGGCGGCAGTCGCGATCGAAAACGCGCGCCTGTATACTTTGACCGACCAGGAACTGGCGGAACGTGTCGAGGAACTCTCTGTCATGCAGAGGATCGACCGCGAATTGAACGCCAGCCTTGAAATCGACCGAGCCATGCGCATCACGCTCGATTGGGCGCTGCGACAGTCCGATGCCGAGGCGGGGTTGATCGGTATCCTTGAAGGCGAAGATCTGCGTGTTATGGCGCATCAAGGGTTGGATGAACAGATCCAAAGCCTGCCCAATCAGACGATGAAAATCGAACTGCCCGCGATGATGAAAGCCGTCGAGACCGGGCTTCCTCAGCAGGAGATCGCCGAAGCGTCGAAGAGCAAGCTTCTGGTTGCGACACAAAACCAGATGGTCATTCCCATCCGCCGCGAAACGACGGTGATCGGTCTGCTCTATCTGGAAAGCGCCGGTGACACCGAAGTGGATATGGACTTCCTCACGCGTCTCACTGACCATGCCGCCATCGCCATCTCGAACGCCCAACTATATGGAGAAGTCCAGCGCGCCAACCTGGCGAAGAGCGACTTCGTCTCCTTTGTTGCACATGAGTTGAAGAACCCGATGACCTCCATCAAGGGCTACACCGAGTTGCTTGCGGGTGGTGCTGTCGGACAGGTCAATGAAATGCAGGGGAATTTCCTGCAAACCATCAAATCCAACGTCGAGCGCATGTCCACTCTGGTCTCGGATCTCAACGATAATTCCAAGATCGAGGCGGGACGTCTGCGCCTCGAATACAAAGCGGCAAGGTCAGAAGATGTGGTGGATGAGACCATCCGCGCCTTCACCCGTCAGATCGAAGAAAAGAAACAGACGCTTGAGCTTCTTATCTCCCAGGATCTGCCGCCCATGTGGGCTGACCATGTCCGCGTGGGACAGGTGCTTACCAACCTCGTCAGCAATGCTTTCAAATACACACCCGAGGGCGGCGTGATCCAGGTGGGGGTGGAGGAGAGCGCTAACCTCTGGGACCCGGATGGCGCGCCGCGCGTGATCCATCTTTGGGTCAAAGATAGCGGCATTGGTATGACCGTCGAAGACCAGCAAAAGATATTCCAAAAATTCTTCCGGTCGGATGACCCCAAGGCGCGCGAAGTGCCAGGTACGGGTCTCGGTTTGAATATCACAAAGAGCCTGGTTGAAATGCAGGGTGGCAGGATCTGGTTCGAGAGCGAATATCGCAAAGGGACCGCGTTCCATTTCACCATCCCGGTTGCAGAAGGATAACCAAGCAAAATGGCGCTGACAGCATCCGTAGGTCTGGCACAGTCACTCAATGGGCGCGAGGCGGGATTACAAGCTGCACATCAGGCGTTGAACCGGCTTGGGGCGGGCACCCCGGGGCTTGCCTTCGTCATCTCCTCCCATCAATATCAGCCGCGGGAAGTAATGAGCGGTGTTGCGAGTTTGCTCGGCGAAGCGCCGATGATCGGGTTCAGTTCACCCGCTGGGTTGACCGATTCCGGTCATCACCCGCATTCGGTCGTGATTGGGCTTCTCAGCGGCGAATTCCAAACGGATACGCTCTGGCTTCCGGGGTATGCCCAGTCTGGGCGTGAGACCGCCTCCCGCATCGAACAGCATGCCGTGGCGCGGGTGGAACGTCAAACCATCCTGACCTTTGCAGACGGGTTCAACGGCGATGCCGAGCAGTTCTGCAATTCCATTTCATCCAATTTGAATATCACCGGTGGCTTATCCAGCGGCGACCTGCATACCGGCAACACCTTTCAACTTGCGGGGAACCAAACTGGCACCGGCGGGTTGGTCGCGGCATTTTTGCGCGGCAACCTGAAAATGGGGGTCGGGTATGGTCACGGTTGGAAGCCCGTTGGCAACCAGTTCCGTGTGACGCGTTCCCGTGGTTTCTGGCTGCGCACCCTCGATGGGCGACCGACCTCCGAGACGTATGCCGGGTTGTTCGGATATCCTGCACGCGATTGGGCGTTCCCTCCATTGAGTTATCTTGCGCGTCTCTATCCGCTGGGCGTGGAACAGGGTGAAGAACTGGTCGTGCGTTCCCCGATCCGTGTGGAAGCGGATGGGAGTTTCCGAATGAACGCCGCCATCCGCGATGGCATTGACGCGTTCCTGCTGGTGGGCAGCCGCGCCGCCTGCGAAGATGCCGCGCGCGATGCCGCCCGGCAGGCATTACGTCAGCTCGGGGATTCAAAACCCGTGCTTGCCCTGATCCTGGTGGATGTCGCCTGGCAGATGCTGCTCAAGGCGAATCCGGGTGTTGAGGTTACTGCCGTACAGGAGATCTTGGGTGAATCCATCCCGATCGTTGGGGGCTACACACTCGGTCAGATTGCATCGGATGAAAATGCCAAACCAAAATTCCTCAACCAGCATATTGTCGTCATGGTCTTTGGCGAAGAAAGCTAAACACACCCAAAATTTTGAGCCGTAAAGCCCGCCAAAATCTCATCAATACTTTGTGATTTTGGCGGGCTTTCCATTTAATTTTTCACCTTTCAATTTGGTAAACTCGCCCCCTCAAAAATCATTGTATACTGAATCTCACACGTGAGGTCGGGCATGACCGAAAAAAGAACTCCTTCAAAGCGAACACCAAAAAATAACAAACCCGAACAAGAGATCCGGGCGGGGGATCAAAGCATCGCGGTGGGCGGATCGGTAACCGAAAGCGCCATCATCCACGGACAGACGATCGTTCTCGCCGACCGCTTCTGGCGGGACCTCAAGCCTGCCCTGCCTGCCGAGACGCTTCGGGAGGCGACGGCGGCTTATCTCGCCTACCTGACAGACCGCCATTTCTACCTCAGCCTGAAAGGCATGGGCGTTTCAGATCGTGTTCCCCTGCGGCTTAAACTGCTCGAACTGTACGTTCCGCTCAAAGCGCGGATGGAACTCCCCGAGGGCGACACCTGGAAACGCGACCTGAGCCTTGCCGGGCGTGATATCACCAACCAGGAGCAGGAAGTCCTTCACTTTGGTGAACCGGTCCCTCTTCTGAGCGTTTTGAAAAACCATTCGGGGGTTATCGTGCTGGGAGACCCCGGCGCGGGAAAAACCACCTTTGTAAAATATCTGGCGCTTCGGCTCGCCCGCGGCGAAGGCAAGCAGATCGGGTTGGACGATTACCTTCCGGTCTTGCTGCCGTTGGCGGCATTTGCCAATGCGCTTCAGACCCGCGAGATCCCACTCGATGATTTCATCGTCGAATACTTCGAAGGCATCGGCGCGGACCTGCCCGTCGGCGAGATGCTTGGCGAAGCCCTCAAAGCAGGGCGTACACTCATCCTGCTGGACGGCTTGGATGAGGTGCGCGACCTGAACATGCGTAACACGGTCGTGGAACGTGTGATGGATTTCTACGCCTTCCACCGCCGGCAGGGCAACAAGTTTGTTTTGACCAGCCGTGTTGTCGGGTATCGCGCGGTGCGTCCCTCGGCGGAAGACCTCGCGGAATGCACCATCGTGGACTTTGAGGACGACGAGATCGAGGAATTCATCGCGCATTGGACAGGCGCTCTTGAGCGACAGGCACAAGGGAACACAGCCATTGCCCGAGCCGACGCGGACACTGACCGCCGCGAACTGCTGGATGCGATCAATCAAAACCCCGGTGTGCGCCAGTTGGCATCCACGCCATTGCTGCTCACCATCCTTGCGCTGATGAAACGACAGGGAGTAACTCTGCCGGAGCGCCGCGTGCAGTTGTACGACCAATATGTGAACACATTGCTTTCCACCTGGAACCGCGCCCGCAGTCTAAGCGGACGCGCGCCCGGGCGTGACATTGACGAAATACAAACCGTGCGCATTCTGGCTCCGCTCGCGCTGTGGATGCATGAAGTCAGCCCCGGTGTTGGGTTGGTGGAACGCGAAGATATGCGCCGCAAACTGGAGGAGTTGTTCCTCGAACGCGGCGATGCCTCCCCGCATCAGGCGGCGCGGCATTTCATGCAAGATGTGCGCGAACATGCGGCGCTTCTGCTCGAACGCGGACCCGGCGAATACGGGTTCATCCACCTGACCTTTGAAGAATACCTTGCGGCGGTGGCGCTTGCCTTGATGGGACAGGGCGACTCGACGCCCATTATCGAAACCCTCTCCCGCCATGTGGGCGAACAAGCCTGGCGGGAAGTGACCTTGTTGACCATCGGCTATCTTGGTATTCGCCAGCAGCTGCCAAAGATCGCGGGGCAGGTCGTCGAAGCGCTGGTGCAGAACAAGCCAGGTCCCATCGGTGAAGCCGTCGTCCTCGCCGGTGACGCTGTGCTGGATACCTGGCCCGGCGGTGTCCCGCCCCAGAGCAAGGAAAAGGTCATTAAAGCGTTAACCGAAACCATGCAGGATGATGCGATCCGCCCCGAGTTACGCCGGCATTCTGGTCTGTTGTTAGGGCGGCTCGGCTGGCGTCCCAGCGACCTTGATCGGTTTGCGGAAATCCCTGCTGGAACGTATCAGGCAGGGGTACGGAAGGAAGTGAAGGATATCCCGTACATGTATTTCGCCGCCCGATACCCGGTCACGAACATCCAGTATGCGCGCTTCGTTAAAGAAGACGGCTATCAGACCCACGAATTCTGGAGCGAAGTCGGTTGGGAATGGCGCACCGGGAAATACGACTCACGCACACTTCAAGATGTGGAGCGCGATTGGCTCGAACACCGTCCGCTGGCGAAACGCAACGTGCCGTATTACTGGCATAACATCGAGTTGAGCAACCCCATCGTGCCTGTGGTCGGTATCTGCTGGTTCGAAGCGGAAGCGTATTGCAGTTGGCTTTCCAAGAAGATCGTCGCAGTGCCGGACGGATACGTCATCCGCCTGCCGCTGGACGATGAATGGGAACGCGCCGCACGCGGCATTGATGGGCGCGAATATCCGTGGGGCGAGGGTTTCAATAAAGCCGCCGCCAACACCTGGGATAGCGAATCGACCGGCTCTGGCTTGGGTGGCACGACCGCGGTCTGCACCTTCCCCAAAGGTGTCAGCCCCGAAGGCGCCTGGGATATGAGCGGCAACTCCTGGGAGTGGACGACGACATGGTATGATGACGATAGGAAATACCGCATCGTGCGCGGCGGTTCATGGATCGGATACCAGTGGTTCGCGCGTACATCTTTTTGCAATTGGTCGATCCCGCTCATGTTCAATGACGACCTCGGCTTCCGCGTCGTGATCGCGCCGAGGGATGTATAGGAGATTGCATATGCCAGGAAAAAAGAAAGATAGTATCAGCGCGGGCAACAATAGCGTTGTGATCGGTGGCAGCGTGCAGGGAAGCAACATTGTCATTGGAAATAACAATTCTGTCACCAACGCCAGTATCAACCTTGCGCCGCTCTTTGATGACATTTACAAAAAACTCGATATTCAAAAAGATATCCCCTCTGATAAAAAGGACGATATCAAGGCGGAGTTGCAGGAAATAAAGACCGCATTCGAAAAGCCCGAACCCGATGAATCTTTCCTTGCCCGGCGCTTCCGAAACATCAAACGCATGGCCCCCGACATCGTGGAGGTCGCGTTTGAAACGCTGAAGAATCCCATTGGCGGCGTGGTGGAGGTTGTCAAACGAGTCTCTGCAAAGATGGCGGAAGAGGCGAACGCAAAGTAGTACAATGAACCGGCGGAAACGATCCGCCGGTCTTTTTTTTGAAAGAGGATGAAGATGAAAAAGTTGACCTTGCTTTTCGCATTCCTTCTCTCCGCCTGCACCGTTCCCGTGGACGCGCCCCCGGATCCGACCGCCCTGCCAACGGGTACGGCTCCATCGACCTCTTCCCCCGCCGAAACCTTTACCTCCATCCCTGTGCTCACATCCACTCCCGCAGCGGTTGAGACCGTCCCGGTCTCGTTTTGTGACGATTCTCGCAGGCGCGACTTGATCGGCTCGCTCCAAACCGCAGTCCAAACGAAGGATGGCGCGCTGCTGTCTTCCCTGGTCTCTCCATCAGAAGGCATGGACGTGATGTACATCCGCGACGGCAATATCGTCAACTACGATGTCGAACACGCAAAATTTGTCTTCGAAACCACCTTCCAGGCAGATTGGGGTCTGGGTGCGGGAAGTGGTGAGGAAGTGATCGGGTCGTTTCAAGAGCTCATTTTGCCATCGCTTCAACTTGTATTCACGCCTTCGGCTGAGGTCACCTGCAACGAGTTGAAAACCGGCGGCGTGACGTATGTCTCTCAATATCCCTATCCCGGCGCGCCATTTTACTCCGTACATTTCCCCGGTACCGACCAATACAGCGGCTTGGATTGGGAAACCTGGGCTGTAGGTATGACACCAGTAGGTGAGGAGCCCTACCTGACCGCCCTCATTCACTTTGAGTGGGAACCATAAATTCAACTTGGGATCCAATTATTTCCTCCATCCTCTTTCTTCTTGCAACACTGGGAGAAAGAGGATTTTTTGTAAGAAACCCCCACTTCAACCGCTCTATATTCTATTGCAAGAAGTTGCAATAAGGAGAAAGATGTCCTGCGGAAACGATTATTCCCCCCAACTTCGCGCGCGCGGATACCGAATGACCCCCCAGCGCCTCGCAATTTTGCATGTGCTTCATCATGCCCAGAAACATCTTTCCCCGACCGAGGTTTACGATAAGGCGCGGTTGGACCTGCCCGGTCTGACCGAAACAACGGTCTACCGCACGCTGGAATTCCTCGCTGAAAATGGGCTGGCACGTCCCGCACATAGGGGGAACGGTCATCTCGTCTATGAGATCGCAGGGCATGACCATCATCACCTGAAATGCCGGAAATGCGGAAGTGAAATGGAGGTTCAGCACGAAATCTTGAAATCCCTTTTTCATCAACTCGAGTCCACCAGCGGCTATCGGCTATTCGACAGCCATGTAACTTTTTTCGGTATCTGTCCCAATTGTCAGAAAGGAAAATAACATGCATTACTCTCCAACTCCTCTTCATATCCCCGATGGTTTTCTCAATCTGGTTGTCTCAGTCATCTGCTGGGCGATCACCATCGTCACCCTCGGCTTCGCCATTTCCAAGACCAACAAGTCACTCGGCGAGAAACAGATCCCGCTGATGGGTGTGATGGCGGCATTTATCTTCGCCGCGCAGATGATCAATTTCCCCGTGGCGGGCGGTACGTCCGGTCACATGCTGGGCGGCGCGCTGGCTGCCATTGTGCTGGGTCCGTGGGCGGGCATGTTGGTGATGACCGCTGTCATTGCTGTGCAGGCTTTACTCTTCCAGGATGGCGGTCTGCTCGTCATGGGCGCGAACATCCTGAACATGGGACTGGTAACCGCCGCGATCGGATATGGTTTATATCGCTCGGTCATGGGGCAATCCAAAGCCGTCAAGTTGGCCGTGGTCGGCGTTGCTGCGTGGCTTTCCGTGATGGCAGGCGCGTTGCTTACCTCCCTACAATTGTGGCTCAGCGGCACATCCCAGCTGACCGTTGTGATTCCCGCCATGCTGGGTGTCCACGCCCTGATCGGACTCGGCGAAGCGCTCATCACGGTCTTTGCTGTGGCATTCATCATGCAGACCCGCCCCGACCTGATCGGCGAAGGTTCCGAATCTGCCAAAGCCAGTCGTAACTGGGTCTATGTCGGCGTGGTCGTTTCATTGCTGGTTGTCTTCCTTTCTCCGCTTGCCTCCGCTGCCCCGGATGGTTTGGAACGTGTCGCCACGGATATGGGCTTCATCGGTGCGGGGCAGTCTGCGCCTTATGAGATCATTCCCGATTACACGCTGCCCTTCCTTGGCGAGACCGCACTTTCGACCATTGTTGCCGGTGTGATCGGCGCGGCGGTTGTCGGCGTGATCATTGTGTTGGTCGGACGCGGAATGAAGGCGAGATCATAAAGCGCGCTTTTCACATGCGTGATGCGCAGTCGTGTCATGGTCGGATTGCGCATCACGCATTATTATTGAGCAAGCCAGTCTGGAAATCATTTCATGCATTTTGACGCGTTCGACCGTTACCACGAAAAGGAAAGTTATCTTCACCGTCTCGACCCGCGGGTCAAGGCTATTGTGACGGTGATCTTTATCGTTTCCAATGCTTTGCTTCCCGACGGAGGCTGGCTGGCTTTTCTTTTTGCCTGGGTGTTCGTCCTCTCCGCCAACCTGCTTTCGAAGTTGGGAGTCGCGTATACCTTTAAACGTTCGATCATTGCGTTGCCGTTTGCGTTGATCGCGATCACCGTCCTGTTCTCAATTCCCGGCGAACCGCTGTATACATTCCAGTTTTTCTCGTCGAACTTTAGTATCACGAATGCAGGCTTGCTGCGTTTTGTGAGCATTCTCATCCGTGCCTGGCTTTCGGTGCAGATGGCGATCCTGCTGGTGGCGGTCACACGTTTCCCCGACCTGATCCATGCGTTGGAACACCTGCGCGTACCCGCGATCCTGACCACCATTATCGCTTTTCTTTATCGTTACCTCTTCGTGCTTACGGACGAGGTCTTCCGTCTGCTTCGGGCGAGGCAGGCTCGTTCAGCGGCCGCACCCGGTTCGAGGTCCGGTGGAGGCGTGTTGTGGCAGGCGAAGGTGGCGGGCAACATGGCAGGACAACTTTTCCTGCGAAGTTACGAGCGTAGTGACCGCATCTACAATGCCATGCTGTCGCGCGGATATGTCGGTCATCTTTATACGTTGAATCCGCATGAGATGAAGTCCAGCGATTATTATGCGACCGCATTCTCGATCGCGGTTATTTTTCTTATGCAAGTCCTTGGAAGGTTGTAATGCCGGTTACTCATTTGAAATATAGTTTTTTGCCACCCGAATGCGACGGTGATGTTTTATCCGTCAACGATCTGCATTTTTCCTATCCCGACGGACATGTGGCGTTGAATGGTGTCTCGATCAAATTGTGCGGCGGCGACAAGGTCGCGCTGGTGGGACCGAACGGAGCGGGCAAGTCCACGTTGATGCTGCACCTGAATGGGATCTTGGACGGACATGGCGATATCGAAGTCGCCGGGAAAAAACTCACGCACGATAATTTACCCGCCATCCGCGCGATGGTGGGGCTGGTCTTCCAGAACCCGGACGACCAGCTTTTTTCGCCGACGGTCTTTGAGGATGTGGCGTTCGGTCCGCTTCACATGGGCTTGCCCGAGGCTGATGTGCGTGCGCGTGTCGATGCCGCGCTGGAAGCGGTGCGGATGTCAGGCTATCGTGACCGTCTCTCGCATCATTTGAGTGTCGGTGAAAAGAAACGCATCGCCATCGCCACTGTGCTTTCGATGAATCTCAGCCTGTTGGTGTTGGACGAACCCACAGCTGGGCTTGACCCGCGCGCGCGGCGGACATTGATCAACCTGCTGCGCGAGCTGCCGATCACGATGCTGGTCTCCACGCATGATATGGTGCTGGTGAAGGAACTCTTCCCGCGCACGATCGTCATGGATGAAGGTCAGGTTGTGGCAGACGGGTTGACAGTGGATATTTTGGAGGACGAAGCTTTGTTGACAGCGCACGGGTTGGAAAAGCCGTGAAGTAGAACATGAAGAGTGAAACATAAAAGCGCTCCTGATTTCTCAGAAGCGCTTTTTGATTCTTTACGTATTCCGTTTCACGGATTACGAATTAAAGTCCGGCTGCCTTCTTCAAAGCCGCAGCCTTGTCGGTGCGTTCCCAGGGGAATTCGATATCATCACGACCGAAGTGACCGTACGCGGCGGTCTTGCGGTAGATCGGGCGGCGCAGGTCGAAGTCGCGGATGATCGCGCCGGGGCGCAGGTCAAAGTACTCGTTGACAAGCGCCGATATTTTTTCATCAGCGATCTTGGCGGTGCCGAAAGTTTCCACGTTGACCGAGAGCGGGTGAGCCACGCCGATAGCATAAGCCACCTGCACTTCCACGCGGTCCGCCAGACCGGCGGCAACGATATTCTTGGCTACATAACGCGCAGCGTAGGCAGCCGAGCGGTCCACCTTTGTGGGGTCTTTCCCGGAGAAGGCGCCGCCGCCGTGACGACCCATGCCGCCGTAGGTATCGACGATGATCTTGCGACCGGTTACGCCTGCATCGCCCATCGGACCGCCAATGACGAAACGTCCGGTGGGATTGACGAAGACCTTCAGGTCTTTATCGACCAACCCGCCGGGTAAAGTCGGGTAAATAATATGCTCACTGACAAGCTCCATGATCTCTGCCTGTGAGACCTCAGGAGCATGTTGTGTGGAAATAAGAACCGTATCGATCCGCTTTGGTTTGCCCTGTGAATATTCAACAGTGACCTGGCTCTTGCCATCGGGGCGCAGCCAGGGGAGGGTGCCGTCCTTGCGAAGTTCGCTCAGGCGGCGGGATAATTTATGAGCCATATAGATCGGCATCGGCATGAGCGTCTCGGTTTCATTGCAGGCAAAGCCGAACATCATGCCCTGATCGCCCGCGCCGACATGTTCAATACCGGCGTCTTTCATTTCGCCGCTTTTGTCCTCCATTGCATGATCGACGCCCAGAGCAATATCCGCGCTCTGGCTGGCGACTGCGGAAAGTACGGCGCACGTATTGCCGTCAAACCCTTTGTCGCTGCTATCGTAGCCGATCTCATTCACAACCTTGCGGACGAGTTCATCAAAGTTGACATAAGCGTTGGTGGTGATTTCGCCAAGCAGCGCTACAAAACCGGTTTTGACGGCGGTTTCGCAAGCCACGCGAGACATGGGGTCCTGCTCAAGGCAGGCATCCAACACGGCATCTGAGATCTGATCGCAGATCTTATCGGGATGTCCTTCCGTCACCGATTCCGATGTGAACATCAGCTTGGAGGAAGTCATAAAAGTGTTGCTCATTGTTTTTGGTTTCTCCTTGAGAATGAAAATTGCCCATTCAGACGAGCAGAAAGGGCAATTAAAGTCATGCTTGTTTACCCTCTCATCTTCCAGCATATCCTGTCGGAATTGGCACCGTAATATAGTTTCGTGGATTAATAGGTTTGTAATCTGATTGTTGATACCGATCAACTACCGAACTACCTGACTATCCAACCATCCAACTAAACCCGGTTGTCGAGGCATCGCAGGGCCGTTCCCTCCGCCTCTCTGGATAAGAGCGTCTTATTGGGTTTATTTAGTTAGCGAAGCGATAATACCATAGCAAAATTTTCAAGTCAATAAAAAAAATAAGCCGCTGGAGGAATTCCAACGGCTTGAAAAAAAACTAAATACGGCTAATCAGAAGCACAACGGAAGCCGATCTTGGGAGAAACCGTACCGAGGAAATCCTCAGAATAGGGGTCATCCGCATTCGGGTTCGAGCCGCGCACAGAAGCGCGCGCCGCAACACGGACATCCTTGAACACATCCTGGAAGGTGCCGCCGCGCACAACGCGATTGAAGTACTGACTGCGCGCACCAGGCCCGGTCGGGTTCATCGACACGCCCTGACCGTAGTAATTGGCATCATAATAATCAGCAACCCATTCCGCTACATTGCCAGACATGTCCAAAACACCAAAGGGACTGGCTCCGGCAGGGAATTGTCCAACCTGGGTCGTATCGCCGACGAAGTAGTTGAAGTTACCACGTGAAGAATCCGGGCGTTCATCTCCCCACGGATAGACGCGGAAGTCATCGCCGCGGGCGGCACGTTCCCATTCCGCTTCGGTTGGCAGGCGGCGCCCTGCCCATTTGCAGTAGGTTTCTGCTTGCTGTGAGGTTACGTAGACCACCGGGAATGCATTGAATTCTTCAGTGTTGAAGTATTGATCGTGAGTTTCGGAGTTGAACTGCTGGGGCGGTTCACAAGCCCCGGCTTTGACGCACAACAAAAACATGCCGTTGGTCACTTCCAATTTATCGATCCAAAATCCTTTCAGAGTGACGTTGTGATCGGGTCTTTCATCCGATTGACCGTCTTCATCCATTGCGCCCATGCGGAACGTTCCATCGGGAACGTACACCTGGGGCATACCATCCACGTCTGAGGCGCGTTCCGATCCGGCATCTCCGCCGGAATCAACTTCTTCAACGGGGTTCACTGCGGGTGTGTTCGTGGGAAAGGCGGTCGGAAGACCGATAGCTGTGGGCTGTGCGTTACCAGCCCCGCAGGCGGATGCGATGATTGCCAAAACGGCGAGAATTGGGATTAATTTTTTCATGGGTAGGCCTCCTTTTTGTGGCATGAGCAAAGTATACGGAAGGGGCATTGATTCACTAATCCCCCAAAGGTAACATTCTGGTTTGAAATTGCGACTTTCTGTGACCACCTGGTATATAATTGGCTTTACAGCTTTGTTAGTTGGATATCCACGAAAGGCTGGTCTCAAAATCTAGGTATTCACAAGAGGCAACAGGAGATGACCGATTCGATCTTCCCACAAAATTCCGCCCGCGTATTCATAGTCTGCGACCAGGATGCCACCGCCCCCATCTGGGGGTACATTATCCGGGAGAAAGGGTTGGTGCCCATAGTCGAGACATCCTTCGAGCGGGCAATGCAGCGTTCGGCAGGGGAAATACCGGATCTGATTGTGATCGACCTCAATGCTCCCCACGCTCAGCGCATGGAACTAGCCCGTAAATATCGTTCGAACAGCGCCAGCCCGATCTTGCTGTTCCTGCCGTATCATAACGAGTCGGAGATCCTCGAAGCTTACCAGAACGGCGTGGATGAATGTGTGGTCAAACCGGTCAGCCCTGCCATCTTCCTTGCCAAGATCGTTGCCTGGTCGCGCCGAAGTTGGAGCGAACCGATGAAACCGCGGCACACCGGCAGGCTCAAGTTGGACCCATCGCATCGCTCCGCAATCGGCAAGAACAAGGCTGAGATCAAACTCACCAATTTGGAATTCCGCCTTCTGCATCTTTTGATGAGCCGCCCCGGCTATGTGTTCCCAGCCGAGGAGATCATCGAAACCGTCTGGGGCGCGGAGGGCGATATCGTCCTGCTCAAGAATGTCGTTTATCGTTTGCGAAAAAAACTTGAGGATGATGCGGGCGAGTCGCACCTCATCAAGACGTGGCCCGGCGGCTATAGTTTTGTGGATGACTAACCCGCCTCTTTCAGACGTTGAGCCTGAATCTGACCATCGAATATTTTCTACCCTGAAAACGAGAGCGCCGAGTCCTGCGACCCGGCGCTCATTCTTTTATTCATCCGCCGCACAGCGGAAACCGATCTTGAATGAAGTCTTTCCGTAAAATGCTTCGTCATTCGGCTGCGCTTTGGGATTCGGACCATCGAGAAAACTGCGATTTGTCAGCCGCAGATTAACGCCATCCTCTTGAAATGACCCGCCGCGAATGACTCGATAGAAATTGAAGACCTCATCCTCGCTGGGACCGGTTGGGTTTTCAGCTGGAGATTTTCCATAGTAATCCGGTCGATACCGATCTGCAACCCACTCCCAGACATTGCCCGCCATATCCAAGGCGCCGAACGGACTCGCCCCTTCGGCATACGAACCGACCCGTGATGTATCCCCGACCAGGTTTTCAACATTGGCAGTGTATTCGTTCGGGAATTCATCACCCCACGGGAAGTTGCGTTTGTCATCACCGCGAGCGGCACGTTCCCATTCGGCTTCGGTGGGAAGTCTGCGCCCCGCCCATTGGCAATAGGAATTGGCGTCATACCAGGCGACATACACAACCGGATAATCCTGAAATTCGGGGTTGCCAAAATATTCCTCGCGGTTATCGGAGCGCGTTTCAACCGGCGGACGGCAATCCCCGGCTTGCACACACAGGTTGTACATGCCGTTGGTCACTTCCACTTGATCCATCCAGAAAGCGCTGATGAAAACCTCGTGCGGCGGCAGTTCATCGTTCTCACGGTACACATCCATGCCACCCATGTAGAACGTCCCATCGGGAATGAAGAGCTGGGTCATGCCATCTTGCGGCGAGATCTTTATACCCTCCACCACGGATGTGACGGTTGGTAATGGCGTCGTGGAAATTTCCGTGGGTGTTGGAATTTCCACTATTTCAACCTTATCCGTAGGAACAATTGCCGAAGGTTGAGTTTCTTCCGGTGCAGCCATCGGCGCGGATTGACATGCCGCCAACAGCAATACAAAAGCAAGAATGAATTTCCGTTTTTTCATCGAAGTTATTATCACGTTTTATTTCGTTACTGCACCAACTGCATCGCATTCCGAGCCTGATCTTC
>CAYJPO010000062.1:0-27609 GCA_964372045.1 uncultured Anaerolinea sp. | reverse complement strand
AAGCATATGGACCGCTTCACCCTACGCTCCAAACGTAAAGTGGATGTACAATGGATATTATTTGCTCTGGTACACAATATCGGTAAAATTCACGTGTTCGGGGCACTGACATAAGCTTATTTTGAGCCTGTTCACTCCGCTGCACCGCTGCCTGCTGGGCTTGACCGATGCCGGTCTCAATCTTTACTCTCAAATTTCGTTTTTTCGACAGTCTCGTTGGATTCCATAAAAATCGATAGGAGCCCCAATGCCCAACTTCCTCAAGCAAGCGCAAGAACTTTTTCCCTACACGCAAGCCATGCGCCGCGATTTTCACATGCACCCCGAGCTCGGATTCAATGAGATCCGCACGGGCGGCATCGTAGCGAAAGAACTCGAAAGCCTCGGCATAGAAGTCACCAAAGGCGTCGGCAAGACCGGCGTCGTTGGATTCCTCGAAGGTTCCAAGCCGGGTCCCACCATCCTGCTGCGCTTCGACATGGACGCCCTGCCCATCACCGAAGACACCGGCGCGGAATATTCATCCACCAACGCCGGTGTGATGCATGCCTGCGGACACGATGGTCACACCGCCATTGGTCTGACTGTGGCGAAGATTCTGAACGAACACAAAGACGAATTGAAGGGCAACATCAAGTTCTGCTTCCAGCCCTCCGAAGAAGGCACGAACGGAGAAGATGTGGGCGGCGCTTTGATGATGATCCGCGACGGCGTGCTGGAAGGTCCCAAAGTGGAGAAGACCCTTTCCATGCATCTGTGGAACGATAAACCTCTCGGCTGGCTGCACGTAGCCGAGGGTCCCGTCATGGCAGGCGCGGACCTGTTCATCATAAAACTAACCGGGCGGGGCGGTCATGGCGCAGGTCCTGAGACCACCATCGACCCAGTCGTTTGCGCGGCGCAGATCGTCACTGCTTTGCAGACCATCGTGTCCCGCAATGTTGAGCCTCTGAAACCCGCGGTAGTCAGCGTTACCTCCATTCATGCAGGAACGGCTTTCAACATCATCCCGCAGACCGCCGAACTCAACGGCACCATCCGAACGTTCGATCATGCGATCCGCAAACTGGTGCATGAGCGCTTCGAGACCATCGTTCGCGGCACCGCCCTCGCAATGGGCTGTGAAGCGGAAGTGATCATCAAACAGGTCACTGCTCCCGTCATCAACAACGACAAGGTTGCCGCCAGCGTTCTCAATTCGATTCAATCGGTCTTCCCTGAAAACGAGATCGACAGGAATTCCTATCTGACGATGGGCGCGGAAGATATGGGCTACATGCAGGAGAAAGCCGATGGTTGTTACTTCTTTGTCGGCTCTGCCAACGCGGAACGCAACCTCAACTACAACCATCACCACCCCAGGTTCGATTTCGATGAGCAGGCACTGATCAAGGGTGTTGCCCTGATGGCATCCGCAGCCGCAGACTTATTGAAATGAAACATCGCCGGAACTGGATCATCGGCATTGTGCTGTCTGCAACGGCAACATTTTTTGCCCTGCAGACCGTATCCGCGCCGGAGCAGGCGGAAGTCACCTCCGCCCCACCCATCACGTTTACGGTGGAGATCCAGGTCACGGAAACAGACACACCGGCACCATCCTTCCAGGGTTGTGCCTACACTTGGGCGTATTATGGCGCGCCAGAACTGACCGCAACGCTGGACGCCGCTATCAAGGAATTGGACCCAGCCGCGAGCGCCGTCGCAACGCAATTCGGCGAGGATTGCGTCTCTGCCGATGGCACAGTTACCTTCGGCGTGATGGAAACAGATTTCACAGTCCGCCTGCCTGTGGATGACCTGACCAAAGAAGACGAATTCGGGAATTGGATGGCACAGGTCTTGCAGATCGTGACGCAGATCCCACGCGAAGAAATCCCCGGTCCAAATTATGGATTCGTGGAGTTCTGGTTCGAGAAGAACGAATCCGAGCAAATCGTCTTCCGTGTGCCGATCCAGGAATATTTGAATAACGCGCAGGGCATGTCTGGCGCAGAGTTGTTCCAGATGTTTAACAAACAGTAAGCTTATAAAAGCACTGCGACACAAATGACATAGTACTAACGCACTATCAGCCCGCCGTTCTTCGGCGGGTTTTTGATTCTTGACAAACTATATCAAGTATTATATACTACGTTTAGTAATTACTAAACGTTCTAAACTGGAGATAATCATGACCATCAAACTCCCGCAGCTTAAAAAGGACTTTACCGAAAGCCTGAGCCAGATCAGCCGCTTTTGGGGCTTTCCCAAAGGCATGGGCGCGATCTTCGCTGTGCTGTATCTCTCCCCCGCCCCCCTCTCGCTTGACGAAGTTGTAGAGCAAACCGGGCTGACCAAAGGCGCGATCAGCACCGAGATACGGACGCTGGCGCGCATGGGGCTGGTACATCGCTCCTCCAAACTCGGCGACCGCAAGGACTACTACGAAGCCGAATCGGATTTCTACGCGTCGATCCGCTCGATATTGAAGGAGCGTCAAAACAGCGAGTTCGACCGCGCCATCCGCTCGGTGCGAGATACGCTCACTCAACTCGAATCAGGCTCCGTGTCCGGAGATGCGGCGGAGGTTGAGTTCGCCCGCAAACGCATGAAGGCGCTGCAGGAATTCTTCGATGCGATCGACAGTTTATCCAGTGCGGTCATCAAACTGGAAAAGCTGGGAATTTCAAATGTCACCAAAATACTTAATGTTTTGAAATAGGAGAAAACCATGAATACCATTTTATCGTTCGCAATACAGATCGTCTTAACCTTTATCATCGCTGGTCTCATCGTAGTGTATCTGCGCCCGTTCCTGAAAAGGATCCTGGTAGACCTGTGCGGCACGGAAGACCGCGCACAGTTCTGGACGGCGTTTTCCAACATTTTACTTTTCGGGCTTCCGCTTCTCTTCTCCCTGAATTATTCCCCCATGGCTGTCAACAATGAAGAATTATTCTTTGAAGTTGCCGGAAAGATCAGCGGCAACCTTGGCGCGATGCTATTTGCACTGGTCTGCATCGGGATATTCGTGTCCTTCTTTGCGCTGTTCGCGCCCAGAACACCGAAAGTAGAGGCGAAATGAAAATCGCAGTCACAGGTGCCTTCAGTTATTCGGGCAAGTACATCACAAAGCGTCTGCTGGAACGAGGCGAAGATGTCATCACGCTGACCAATCATCCCAACCGCCCTGACCCATTCGGCGGAAAGGTGAAGGCACATCCCTTGAATTTCATGAACGAAGCGAAATTGGTCGAGAGCCTGCGCGGCGTGGAAGTGCTGGTCAATACGTATTGGGTGCGCTTCGACAAGGGCAGCAACACACAACCCAAAGCTGTGGAGAATACCGGGATATTGGTGAATGCCGCGGTCAAAGCCGGTGTGAAACGGATCGTCCACATCAGCATCACCAACCCATCCGCGGATTCGCATCTGCCTTATTTCTGGGGCAAAGCCGCGAATGAAAAATTCGTGACCGAGTCTGGCTTGAGCTACGCCATCCTGCGCCCGACCGTATTGTTCGGCAAGGAGGATATCCTCATCAACAACATCGCCTGGCTGCTGCGAAGGTTCCCCATTTTCGGTTTACCCGGTGACGGATCGTATCGCCTCTCCCCCATCTACGTGGATGACCTGGCGCAGCTCGCGGTGGAAGCCGTGTATAAAAAAGAAAATTATGTTTGGGATGCAGTCGGACCGGATGAGTTCTCGTTCAAGGAGATGGTGGAATTGATCGGAAAGACGGTCGGCAAGCAGCCCCCCCTGCTGAACTTCCCGCCGCGGCTGGCGCTGCTTGCCGCGCAATTCCTGAGCCTCTTCGTCAACGATGTGATGCTGACCCCCGAAGAAGTGGATGGGCTAAAGGCGAACCTGCTGATCTCGAAGGAACCGCCGCGCTGTAAGACCAGCCTGCGGGACTGGCTAAAGGAGAACCGCACGACGGTCGGCGCGAAGTATGCGTCGGAACTGGCTAGGCATTTCTAAATAAAAAAATAAGGCGACATTTTATGTCGCCTTATTTTTTTTTTGCATCCCCACCGAACCAGCGCGCCAGCATGGCGCTGACATCCGCCAGCGAAACCGGCTTGCTGACAAAATCATCCATACCCGATTCAAGGCACATTTCGCGCACTCCGGTCACGGCATTGGCTGTCACTGCGATAATGGGAATGTGCCGGTTCGTCCCCGCTTCTGACTGACGGATCAACTTCGCGGCAGTGAACCCATCCATGACCGGCATGTTCAAATCCATCATCACCAGCGAGTAGGCATCCGGCTCCACCTGGATCAGCTCGACGGCTTCGCTCCCGTTCCCGGCGTGGCGTGAGGCGAGTCCAAATCCGCGAAGCTGAAGCGTGAACAGGTCACGGCTGACAAGGTTATCCTCCACAACCAAAACCGGCTTCCGGGCTGAATAATCCATAAGGCGCGGCTCAAGCTGCACGCCCTCGTCAGCTAACTTCCGCCCGCCGATGTTCTTATCCAGCGGCAGACTGAACCAGACTGTTGTACCGCTGCCCTCAATGGATTCGAAACCGATCTCCCCATCCATCAGATCCATTAAGCGCTTGCTGATCGCCAACCCGAGACCGGTGCCGCCATGCTGGCGGGTGTTCGAGTTATCCGCCTGCGTGAACGGTTCGAACATTTTCTCGCGGACTGATTCGGGGATCCCAATGCCGCTATCCTGCACGGCAAAGGTGGTCATGATCTTTTCGTCGCTGAGATGCGTGCCCGAAATATTGATGAAGACCAACCCGTCCTTTTCAGTAAATTTGATGGCATTGCTCACCAGGTTCCCCAATACCTGACGAAGCCTGCCCGCGTCGCCGACCAGGATCTCCGGGATCGCGTCAGTGACCATCGAGGAAAGGTTGATGTTCTTTTCCTGCGCGCGGGGTTGGAACAGGCGGATGGTCTCGTTGACCAAATCCAACGGCTTGAAGGGCACGGGGCGGATGGACAACTTTCCCGCTTCGATCTTTGAGAAATCGAGTATGTCGTTCAAGATCGCCAGCAGGCTGCGGGTGGATGCGTCGATGATCTCGCCGTATTCCCGCTGTTCCCTGCTCAGGTCAGTATCCAAAAGCATTTCGGTCATGCCCATGATGGCGTTCATCGGCGTGCGGATCTCGTGACTCATGGTGGCAAGGAAGGCGCTCTTGAGATAGGACGCCTCCAGGGCACGATCACGCGCTTCGGCAAGCTCGATGTTGTTCTGCTGAATTTCCTGGGTGTAGGTGAGGATCTGCTGCCTGGTTTGCATGCGCACCAATTCGTCCCCCATCCATATCGCCATCAAGCGGATGAGGTTCTTATCCGCTTCACTGATCTCGTGCTCTAGCGGTTCGGGACCCGAGAAATTCAACGTCCCGTAGGGTTTTCCTGAAACAAGCACTGAAACGCCAAGATAGGCTTCCAAGCCGAAAGACTGGTGGAACCGGCAGGCTCCCCGCTTTGTCCCGGATGCGTTACTGTAGCTGATCGGAATTGCAGATTTGACCGTCTCACTGCAAAACGTTTCGGTCAGTTCGAAGGTATCATCCTTTTTTATAACACCATCAGCAGGTTCGACAGCGACGATCACATATTGCCCGCCGACGATATAAGAAAGGATACCCACTGGAAGCCCGAAGCGCTTGACCCCAAGCCGAAGGAGTTCTTGAACCTTGACCGAAAAATCCTCGTTCGAGGACGTGATCTCATACAACGAGCGGATGAGACTCTCGTTCTCTCTCAGCGCATTTTCCATGCGGCGGCGTTCGGTCAGGTCAGTGATGACGGTGATCGCACCCGAAAATTTTTCATTGACATAGCGCGGCGCACCTGTCACAAGTGCATACACTTCCCTGCCATCTTTGGTCTTCAAGCGACTTTCATACGTGGTGACTTCACCCATTTCCCGCTGGGCATGTGCCCCTGCCAGTTCGGAATGGGTTTCTGAGAACGTGACATCGAACGGCGTTTTGCCGATCAATTCCTCGGTGGTATATCCCAGCATGTTGGCATAGGACGGGTTAACAAAGGTGAAGTATCCATTTTCATCGGTTACGGTCAGCCCCTGTCCCATTTGGGTGGTCAGGGTTTGGGCAAAATCACTCTGCTGTTGTAATTCCTTCTCCGCCATCATGATATTGGTGATATCGGTCCCAATCCCGATGATGAGGTCTCGCGGACCTTTCGCATCTGCCAGTATCATCCAGCGCCACGAACCATCCTTGTGACGGATGCGATGCTCGTATGGTTTTCCATCCACCTTTATCTGACCGGATGCTGCCTTGCGGACATACTCCTGCTCTGCCTGCACCTCCCCGCCGGAGACACGCTCCACGTTCCACCAGCCCTTGCCCAGAATTTCATCCGGCTCGTAGCCGAGGATATCCCTGACCGACGGGCTGACGTAGATGATCTCTGCTTTGCTATTGGAGACGAGCACAAGATTTCCGATGGTGTTGAGGATCTCATCCGAAAGCGCGAGGCGGTTCTTTTCCAGTTCCCTGTCAGTCACATCCATTGCGTACAGATTTACATAGCCCATCTCTTGCACCGGGGCGAAGGCACAGGAATAAGTCTTTTCGCCATAGGAGATCATGGAAACAATTTGGGAGTTTAATTCGATCGCTTCTTTGCATTTCTTCAGCCATTCCGAGGAAGCCATATCGCCGACTCTGATTCCGATCTCATTCAGCAATCGACTTCCGCTCTCGTTGGCAAAAAAAACCTCGCCCGTTACACGGATACGAAAAACCGGGTTGGGATTTTCCTGCGCCGACAGCATAAGGGACTTTGTTATCTCGCTTTTTGAAATATCCCGCAGTGTAGCGACTAGAATGGTCTTCCCATCCAATGTGCATTTCCCGATCGAGGCGTCCACGGGGACTTCCTCACCATTTTTACGGCGGACAGTCACCTGGCGAAACGATCCCATTTTGCGGATATGTTCCCCATCATCCTTCAAAAAGGTTTGGAATAATTTGGGATGCTTCCGTGTCATATGGCGTGGAAGCAGTGAATTCAGTTTGAGTTTTTGGAGTTCCGCAATCGAATAGCCGAACATCTCCGCCGCCATGGAGTTGGCGTGCAGGATCTTCCCGTTCTCATCGAATACCAGAACGGAGGCATCGGTCATAGAAAGCAGGAGCTCAAGCATTCTTGGCTACCGCCTGGTCGATCAATTGACTGTTGGGATTGAAAAATGGGACCAGCTCATCGCCATTGATGACGGCTTCCCCGCTCAGGACGAGCGGGATATCGGCGATGACATGGCGAAAGGTAAAAAAGGATAGCGAGAAATAGACAACTCCCACCACGAGCGCGATCCACTGGGTTCGAGTCAAGGGCAGGCGCTTAATGCGCGGCAATGTCATAGCAGGTAAGCCTGCCTCCGTTGTTTTTTGCTTCAATTCAACCGCCCCCGGAGCAGGCATACCCACGCCGGAATTCAGGCTTTTCGCCTGTCTATCGAGGGATCGCCTTCGATTTGAGTTCATCGAAATACAAGCGCAAACTGGCGCGTAAATCCGCGCTGCGTTCGAGAAGATGAGCCCGCAGCGAATCGCGGTTGTCCAAAACGCTCCGAATACCGCGCGTTAATTCTTCGTAACGAAAAGACTGGTTGATATCGAGCGCATGCTTATCCATGCCGAGATAACCCACCAGTTCCTGCACCTTCACATCGTAGACAAGCCCGAAGAACGGCTTGCCAAGGATGGAGGAGATCACAAGCGTGTGCAGCCGCTCCGCCAGCACCATATCGGAATTGGAGATGATATCCGCCGCCGCCTGTGCCGTCTGCGGATCGTGGGAAATGAACGGGATATTTGGAATCCGCTCCTTGAACTTAACCAGCACCGAAAGATCGTCATTGGCTTTGAATTTGCTCTGCATCGGCAGCGCATGGATCTCAAGTGGTATGTCCGAATTGAGCTGATTCAGCGAGGCAGCAAGGTTATCGAGAAAGGGCAGCCAGGCGGCGCGGTTTTCGATGTCATAGTTCAGGTTCAAGGCGATGCGGATTTTCGCAGACGGGGGCAGAGGCTTGGGGTCCGGCAGGAAGACGATGGGCGGGTTGGCAAAAACCGCATCCGGGACGAGCTTCAATTTCGATGGGGAGAGTCCAAGCTCGAGCGCGGTCCGATGCGAAGTTTCATCGCGCACGGAAAGAAAATTCACCTGGTTCAAGATCCAACGGGCGAGCCTTTCCCCGTGCGGCGTCATCAGCGGACCGATGCCAATATTGCTCATGACCACTTTTTTTCGGGCGATCTGCCTGGCAACCGTGACCGTCGCCAGGATCATCAACAGCGTGGAATAAGGGTTGCGCCCAACGCTGGCGTATAACTCCTTGATAATGCTGCCGCCTCCAAAGAACAGCAGGTCGCTGGTGAGCAGGTATTTAAGGAATCGTGGAAGTTCGCCCGTGGTGTGAAACGTGTCCACGTCAAACTTTGAGCGCATCATCTCCCTGGTAAAGCCGGGGTCGTAGGAGTTGACCGCATATTTATGTTCACTGCCTAATTGGGATAGAAACGTTTCGAGCAGGAGCTCGTCGCCTAGATTAAATTGTCCGTGTGTTCCGAGGAAAAGTATCTTCATGAAAAACTGCCTTTGATGCGTTGATGGTACCCGCTATGTCAAAGGCAGCGCCTGACAGGAAGGTTACAGAAAACCTTGCCGGTTTGAAAGGAAGGCGTAATTCTTAGTCGATCTTTGTCACCCCAGCGCAGCGCGGACTGTCGATGCAGCCGTAATATTTTTTACCCTTTTCCGCTCCATCGCGATGGATGCGCAGCACCATCATTTTTCCGCAGACCGGGCAATTCGGCACCGTGTCAAACGTCGACCCTTCGCGCAGCATGGAGGTTTTACCCACCTTCACGACGGCAAGCTGAAACAGGGAAATGATATCGGTGGGGTCATAGTTCTCGCGGGAAGGAATGTGAACGAGCGGGATGCCGGCATCGGTGAATATCTCTTCCATGTATTTGTCGGCTTCGCGCACAATATCCTTGGTGATCGGCTTGACGATCTCCACACCGAAAGAAGGCGCGAAAGTATGCGGGTCGCACAGTAGAAAATCCACATGCTTGCGGAATATTTTATTGAAATAATGCACGTTCTCGTTCGGGCGCAGGATGATGAACAGGTCGCTCATGGCAACCTTTGGGCAGACCATATAGCGGCTGCCCATCAACTCGATCAACAAACGAAAAAGAGCCGCTTCCGTTTTGCTTAGGAAGGGCTCTCGTAATCTATACGGCAGGCGGATTTTTTGATCCTCACTCATGCTTCGATTATACGTGAGGATTGGTTCCTCGTACAGAATTTTGCGGAATCAAGTGCCGCGCATCAGACGCAGGACTTCGGGCTTGAGCACCCCATTGCAGGCGATGCCCTCGCCGTGAGTGTGACCTTCCTCCCCGCCCCACGAGCCGAAGAAGCCACCCGCCTCATGCATGATGACTGGATACGGTCCGCAGTCGTACACATCCATGCGCGGGTCGAGCGCTACTTCCGCGCGCCCGGTGGCCACGAGCAGATAGCCGTACGCGTCACCCCACGTGCGCAGTAAAGCATTCTCCCTTTCGAAGCGATGCACAACATCATGCATCTTCGCCGTCAGATGCTGAAAATCGGATGTGACCACACAGGCTTCGGATAATTTACTGACCGTCGAAACACGCGCGCGCCGCCCGTTACACCAGCAGCCCAATCCCTCCGCGGCAACCAGCATTTCATCCAACGGTGGGAAGTATGCCGCACCAACCTTCACGACCCCTTCGACCTCCAGCGCGATCAGAACGCCATACAAAGGCACACCGCGAACGAACGAGATCGTGCCGTCAATGGGGTCGACGATCCAACGGAATGCACGACCGTTCTCAGCACTCTCGCCGTATTCCTCACCCACAATTGCATGACCAGGATACGTCTTCTCAACTTCCGCACGGACATAGGCTTCGGCTTCCCGGTCCGCAATGGTGACCGGGTCGTTGTTCTCCTTGCGGTCGGGGATGACGCCGGTGTTGAAGTATCGCAATGTGATCTTCCCCGCGTGGTAGGCAAGGGAAGTGGCAAATTCGAGGTAGGGTTGAAGGTTCATATTGTTGGCGTGATCGTTAATTTCCTTCCATCCGCACCCAGCCGAATACCATCCATGGAAGGATGGCAAAGAAACCGGCAAGCCCGGCGCCGCCCAACCCGCCCAGCAAAGCGCCTGCGATATTTCCCAACGATGTAATGACGAACAACACAATGACCAGCCGGTCGAATTTTCCGTCGCTATGATTCGGAAGAGTCGGTTTTCCAAGCCAGAGAAATACAAGGAAGGTGACGAATGTGGTCAGCCACCAACCGGAAAAGTTTTGCAAGGGGATCCCGAAATAGGGACCGTTCACTTCCCAGATCCAATGCCCGCCTGACACCATGACCGGGTCCATGACCACATCCCAGGCGGTCATGATGAGCGCACCGACAGCTGCCACCAGCACAGAGCGCCAGGCGGATTTCGCCGGGATGACCCAATCTGCGATGACGAAGGATGGGTACATCATCATGAACCAGGCAACGGGAATGATGAGCGGAACGAGACCGAGGAAGAGGTAGCCAAGTTTTTCGGTGTAATGATAAGGACCATACACCCAGCCGGTGAGCACGCCCACGCTCTCAAAGGTCAGGCTGACCACGAAGGCGGCAGCCAACAGCCAGAGTGTGCGCGCCCAATTCATGCGCTCTTTGGCATGGAACAGAGCGATCGAAAAACCGAGCACAGTCGTCAACGGAACAAGAAAGAAAGGAATGTCCCTGGTCACATTCATCAGGTATTGAAGCACGATCGTCAGCAGGGCATACACCCCCAGCAGGTACACAAGCATTTTTCGAGTATTCATCCCATATCCCTATTCTTCAATGTGTTCTTTTCATCGATGCGCATCGCTGTTCAATGTCAGTGTGTGTCGGCGAGAATTTTACCAAGCAAATTCTCTTCCTGTTGCTTATTCGTCACTTCCCCATCCAGCCACGCTGAGCGGAGCTGCGTCAATATCTCTCCGTAGCGCGGACCCGGTTTGAGTCCCATCGTCTTCAAGTCATCACCTGTGGTGTGCGGTTTGACGTGCCGCCAGAACGAGATGTAGTCCAGCAGGGATTTTTCGCGCGAAATGAGATAGACCGCATAGATCGAAATCAGCGGTAATTTCTCGAGCGCATACGTCCACACACTGGGGCGCGAGTCGAGTAAATGCGGCAGTCCTCTTTTTAATTGCGCCGCCGCCCAAACGGAAAGAGTCAATTCATTCGTAAAATCGAGCCGGTTGGCAACCGAAAAAACCTGCTCTTCAGAAAGATCGATCAACCAAAGCATGTACCCCATCGTGATCCGGTCAGCGGGCACATCAAGCTGAACATCCATATCCAGAAATCCCGCGAGAGTCTGATCGAATTCAGGCAGCGTGGGATGGAGAGACTTCAACAGCCCTATACTGGCTACGCGCAGCATTATCTCTGCCGCACGGTCTTCGTTGAAGACCAGATCCAATTCATGGCGGAGTCGTTCGCCGCTAAGTTTTGAAAGCACCGAAAGCGCTTCAGGGTTGATCAGCGCCAGCGTCGAAGGCTCTATCGAGAAGGAATATCTTGCTTCATATCGGATCGCGCGAAAGATTCGGGTTGGGTCGTCAATAAATGATTCAGGATGAAGAACCCGGATCATCCCCCGCTCAAGGTCTTCTCCCCCATCCAGTGGGTCGAGGACTTCGCCGAAGCCTGGTCCGTCCAACCGCACAGCCATTGCATTAATAGTGAAGTCGCGGCGATGAAGATCATCGTCAATGGTGGATGGTTTCACGGTGGGAAGCGCGCCGGGATGAGTGTAGGTTTCCTTGCGGGCGGTAATAAGGTCTACGGTTGAAGGTTGAAGGTTGAAAGTTGAAGGCAGGTGCCAGATGGCAGTATGGAATTTGAAATGGGTAGTTAGTTTTCCGCCGTAGACTTTGACGAGTTGTTTCCCCAATTGGATGGCATCACCTTCGACGACGAAATCAAAATCGTTGACCGGCTGATGCAGCAAAAGGTCGCGCACGAATCCGCCGACGAGGTAGCAGGGCATCCCCAAGGATGCGGCTTGGTCGGCGATGTTCGAGAGTAGAGTCAGCCTTTCGGACGGGAGCAGTTCCGGGTCCCGCATGAGGCGCGAAATATCCTTTGGCATGAATGCAATTTTACCTTTTAACTACGCCAGCTTCGCATCCGCTTTGATGAGCAGTTCATCCAATTTTTGCGAGACGTCATCGGGCAGCGCATCCTGCACGGGCTGAGATAAGATATCCTCCACTTTTTTGCAGGCGTTCGAATACATGGACGGCTTTCCAAGCTGTATCCACTGGTCGAGCGTATGCCGGTCGAGCAGGTTGGAGAAATGAACTTCCTTGCTGCGCGCAAATTTCAAGGAGGACTTTTGCGCAAGAAAATGCCCGCCGGGTCCGATGTCATGAATTTCGTTTTCGAGATGTCGATCTGCATCGGTATCCACGCCGCGAAAGATACGCTCACAAAAATGCGCGACTTCATTATCCACTACTATTTGTTCAAGGATGAGAAGTTGGTCGCTTTCGAGTTCGCCGAAGCCGATGATGAGATCCGCGCCTGCCAACACCGGCGGAATGGTGGTGATGACTTTTTCGAGCACGGCATCCGCACCGGCTTGACGCGCATCGGCAGTGCAGCCAGCAGACGCGGACGGAAGATCATAGTAGCACCCCATCTCGATCATCGCTGCGGACATCAATCCCATCTCGGGCGAGCCGCCCATGTAAGCACCATTGCGCATGTCCACGGTGCCGGTGGCGCTGCTGAAAATGATCGGTCTGCCGGGGTGCGCGAGTTGGTACACGACGATGGACGAAAGCGCTTCGGCATTCGCGAGGCAAATGGTGCTGAACAGACTCGCGGGTCCGGTCATGCCGGGGACGGGCATGGGCAAGACCATGATGGGAACATCCAGACTGCCCATCTCGATATACGCGTCCATCATCGGTCCGTCATGCACGAGCGGCGAGACCGGACAATAGGTCAGGGAATAGGCATGGCGCGCGCGGACTTCGTCTTCACAGCCCATCACGGTTGTGAGCAGTTCTGCATAAAACGGAGCCTGTTCGATATTGTGAATTTCATGCTCGCCATGTTTGGAGCAATATGCAACCAAAGAGCGCCATTCATGCAGTGGACGCGAACGGGCAGGTTTATCTTCCGCGGAGACGGGGGGCCACGCCATTACGCCCATGTCCATCGCCTGAAAGACGCGCAGTCCCTTTTCGTTATCCGCCGCAGTACCATAGCGATGCTCACCAGTGTAAAAATCCAACGCAAAGGAACCGGTGCCATCCAGCGAAAAACGTGTCACAGGGGAGGGCATGGAATAATTAAATTCCGGGTTGCGCGCGCCCAACACAAAGGAAGACGGTGAGGTCTTCAATGCCTGTTGGATCAGTTCGGCGGGAAGATAGGCGATCTTCTTTTCATGGTCTACACGCGCACCGTTTGATTCCAGCAGTTTCAACACCTTCTCGCTGTGGAATTTTGCGCCTGTGTTCTCCAGAATCTGTAATGTCTCGGCGTGGACTTGTTCTTTTTCAGAGTCGGTCAAAACCTGGCTTTTGAAATTCATAAATAAATCCTTGGGTATGGAAGGTAGGATTCCGAAAGTTCTACTTTCGGCAAATATTTTCCTGAAGTAGAACTTCAGGATTCCAAAATTATTAAGCCTTCAGCCCCTCGTTGGCGCGCGCTTCGATCTTGCGTAATTCGCGTTCGACATCATCGGCAAGCGGCAGCGGGGTGTGCGAGTACAATATCTCCTGGACTTTCGGCGTGAGTTCATCCATCAAGGTCGGCTTGCCGGAAGCAGACCACGCTTCGTAGGATTTGCGCGCATCGTAATCGGTCATATAAACTTCGCCATTCCGCAAGGCGTCACGTGTAGAGCGACGGCTCAGAAAGTTACTGCCATGACCGACCGCTGCCAGGTCAACCTCAAGCCACTCTTTGACACGCGTGTCGATGCCCCCTGAAAGGCGTGAGGAACGGCGAAAGACTTCGACATCGATGAGAAGTTGTTCAAGGCTGAGCAGCAGCGAGCCGCCGAGTTGACCGGGTCCCACAATCAAGTCTGGCCATGAGAGGGTCGTCATCACCCAATTGAGCGCGCGTTCATAACTGGCGCGCACGCCGGGCTGATAATGTCCCGAACTGCCCGCGGACGCTTCAACGGGAAGCCCATACGAGCGGGCGATCTCGGTCACTGCCGCGCCCATGAGACCGTGTTCCACTTCACTGCCAGTGAAGCGGCCGGTGTATGGGTCCATGATGGCGGGAGAGGCGGCGTAGATGACCGGCATCCCCGGTTCGGCGGCTTGCGCAAGACACAGCATGGCAAGCGTCTCACAGTTCGCGACCAACAAGGTCGAGATCAAACTCGCGGGAGATGTACCACCCATCATCGGCATGGGCATGATGGCGAGCGGAATTCCCTTACCCACAACTTCAAGGTAGGCGTCGGTGTGATCCGCTTCCAACACCATCGGCGAGATCGGTGTGACGAGAAATGAGAACGGATTCCGCTTGCGAAGGTTCTCACCCCCACCAAAGACAACATCCATCACTTCCAACAGCCAGCGCGATTCTTCAACGGTGTGCGTGCAGTCTTGAACGTGTTTCGAGAAATTACGAAACGTTTGAGCGATGTAACTCGTGTACCCGCCGATCGAGTTTTGGAAAAAGCCCGGATCCACCATGGACCAGTAGACTCCCACCTCGTCCAACGCATCGATCATGCTGGTGGCGTGAAGCCAATCGTTGAAGTTGGCTTCACGCCGTTCGCCGGTGACTTCGTCGATGGCAAAGGATGCGCCGCCGTCCGCAACCAGCGAGCAGTGGTTGGCATTCATGGGAAGTCCCCAATCAGGACGCCGCCCGCCGAGCGAGAAATTGCGCGGGACAAGCTTCAGGCATTCCTCCACAAGCTCGCGCGGGAAACGCACAATATTCGTATTGGGATTTACCTCAGCGCCCACCTTCTTGAGAAGTTTTCGCCCTTTGGCAGTATCCACACGCACACCCATCGTGGTGAGCATGGAGAGCGTCCGCTCGTGGACTTTGGCGATCTCGTTATCGGAGAGTACTCTGAGGTCGGTTTCCATAATAGGTCACGCTTCTTATCGGGCTAGGAATACGCCAATTCCAGTTCCTTATCCGCGGCGGCGAGGATGCGGTTGAACTCGGTTTGCTGAGCCGGTTCGAGCGGATCGGGTTTATGATTTTCGAGGATCCATTTCGCCTTTTCGCGCGCCACTTCGATGGGATCGCGGTATTTATTCTGCTGGTCGAGTTGATGCGTCACGCCGCGCACGAGCGAGGTCCGCATGTGCTCACGGGTATGCTTCTGCCCGAGGAAATGTCCGCCCGGTCCCACGTTGCGGATGGATTCGAGAGCGAGCGAATGATCATCCACATCCATTTTTTGCAAATAGGCGCGCGCGCGTTGGTAAAGGTCATCGTCGAGAATGATCTGCTCGGGGAAGAGTCGGGTGTAGGTGCGTGAAAGCCCCATGCCGGTGACGATCTCCGGGCTGGCGAGCCCCGCCAGGAACGGGTCAAGAGACGTCTCTGCGGCTTGCTGCCACGTACCGGTGACCTTTGAATCTGTGCCGTAGCATGCGCCAAGCGAAGGCATCCCCCAATGATGAGCCATATCCACCACGCCATAGCGCCCACGCGCATCACGCGGATAACTGACATAGCCGCCGGTACGCATATCTGCCCAGGCTTGCATGATCGAATGACCGACAGGACAGCCGGGGAACATCAATTGCAGGAGAACCGTTGCGCTGATGTTTTCCGCATCTGCCATGGCAAGCGCACCCGCTTGTGTGGCAGGAGCCGTGGTGCCCATGGTCGGCATGGACAGGAAAATAACAGGGATACCCGCTTCCGCAAAGACCAACGCCGCTTCGATGCCCGGCTTGTCCTGCATCAGCGGCGAGACCGTACAGATGAGAGACGAAAGCGGCGGGCGCTTGCGGAGGTTTTCCTTGCTGCCCGCAATGATGGTCGCCATCTCAAGGGCGTACTTCGCTTCGATGCCGCCCATGATGGTCTCAGACTGGAAATGTTTGACGGTGTTGTTCCAACCCGCATCCAGTTCATGAAGCGGCGAGGCGCGCCCGAAATCCTGAGCGCTGACCATGGGCCAGTAGAAACCGACCGACGGCAGATAATCAGCAATGCGAGCCATCATGCCCACATCCGCTTTGGTGGACATGCGCGGCTTATCGGTACCCAAATCCACCACTTCCACGCCGCAACCGTCGGTGGTGAAGTAGGTTGTGTTTTCTGCAAGCTGAAGGTCGTATTCCGGGATGCGCGCCGCCATGACGAAAAATCGCGGCACAGTCTTCATCGCTTTGAAGACCAGATCGCGTTTCATCTTCACGATGCTAGACTGCTTATCCACACTGGCGCCGTGACTGGAAAAGACTTCAAGCGCCTTTTCGGTCATGAATTTCACGCCGATATTCTCAAGGATGTTAAGCGTGGCTTCCTGAAGTTTATCCAGTTCCTCGTCCGAGAAATATTGGATGCGATAAGCAGGGCGAAGCGGTTCAAGCGGAGGGCGGTTCCCATTACCAGACATAAGCGGTTCTCCTTTGATAGTTTGTTCAAAGCGCAGCAGACAACCCATCTAACATGGATAGGTCATCCGCACTTTTTATTCTGCTTTGCTCACGGAACCGCTAAAGTTAGATCTCGCCGACCTTGTTCAGTACCTTGTTCGGGTCAAACGCGTCGCGTAGACCGTCACCGATGTAGTTAATCGAAATGATGCTTAGGAAGATCATCAAGCCGGGGAAGATCGCCAGCCACGGATATTTCAAGAAGTATTCCTGGGCATTGCTGAGCAAATTCCCCCATGAAGGCGTCGGCGGTTGGATGCCAAAGCCCAGGAAGCTCAACCCTGATTCTTCGATGATGGCATACCCAAATTCCAATGTGGCTTCGACGATGATGGGACCAATGGAATTTGGCAAAATATGGCGGACCATGATGCGCAGGTCCGAGCCGCCCAGCGCGCGGGACGCAGCCACGAATTCAGTCTCGCGGATGCTCAAAAACGCCGCGCGTACCAATCGCGAGAATGTCGTCCATGAAAAAACGCCGATGACCAGGCTGATGGTGAGGACACTGTTCCCCTCCAGTGCGGGGATCTCGATCTCCCAAAGGATGGCACTGAGCAGGATCAATACAAGGAACGACGGCAGAGAGAGGAACGCATCAGTCACGCGCATTAGAACGCCATCCACTGCACCGCCGTAGTAGCCAGCCAACGCGCCGATCGGAACGCCGATGAGAATGGAAATGACGACGACCATCAAGCCAACCGTAAGGGAGACCCGCCCGCCATAAAGCACGCGGGTGAAGAGATCCCGTCCGAGCGCGTCCGTGCCCATGATATGAGTCAACGAAGGCTTCTCGTAACGCGATGTGATATCGGATGTCTTCGGGTCGTACGGAGATACAGGGGCAAGCAAGGCAAGGACGATCAGAATGGAGATGATGATAAATCCAAAGATCGCGCCGGGATGTCTGCGGAAGCGTTTCCAAACTCCCGCTCCCATACTGGCGGATTGCGCATCGAGTCCTAATAAACCTGTGTCGGTTGTAGATGCTAATTCGCCCATGGTCACTCGTATCGGATGCGCGGATCGAGATACGCATACAAAACATCTGCGATCAGGTTGGAAAGAATAATACAGGCTGCGCCGATGATCAGCACCGCCAGCAGAACGGGATAATCCCGCTCGAGCGCCGCCTGGTAATACAACCGTCCCATTCCGGGCCATGCAAAGAGGGTTTCGACAAAGATCGCGCCGCCAAAGATATAAGGCAGGTCGAGCGCGAGCAGGGTCACGAGCGGCACGAGCGCATTCCGCAAAGCATGTTTGGAGAGCACACCCCAATTCGATAAGCCTTTCGCCCGCGCCGTGCGGATGTAATCCTGATGGACAACATCCAGCATGCTCGACCGGAGGAAACGCGAATACCAGGCGATCCAACCCAGCGCACCGGTCAACACCGGCAGGATGAGATGGACAATCCGATCCCACAAGCTAAACCCGACAATGTTGATGGAGGTCATGCCGCCCGGCGGAAGCAAAGGCTCACCTGTAAATGGGTTCTTCAACCACGCATAAAAAATAAGGATGAGGATCAATCCCAGCCAAAATTCCGGGATTGCCTGCCCGGCAAATGAAAAGGTCGTAACCGTGATATCGAACGGGGAATACTGCCGAATGGCGGAAATGATGCCGATTGGAATGGCGATCAGAACCGCCACCAGCATCGTCACCACTGTCAGGTAGATGGTGTTCGGGAGCCGCTGACCGATCTCGGTCAGGACGGGTTGACGCGTGCGGAAGGAAAAGCCAAAGTCACCGCGTAGGATCCCCTGACGGGTTCCATAAGCATCCACAGCTCCGTTGCCGTCCGTATCCACTTGCATCCAATCGTTGCCAACCAGCCAGATCAGATATTGCATCGGCAGCGGTTTGTCCAACCCAAATTGACGTTTCAGCAATTCGACCTTGTCCGGGTCGATATGACGGCTCTGCCCCTGACCGGAGAGCGGTCCGCCAGGGGCAAGGTTAACCAGGGCAAATAGCAGGATGCTCAGCAGGAGCAGCAGCCCCGCTGTTTGGATCAATCGACGCAGGATGTACGTGGACAATTTACTTCAGGACCCAATCTGCTGCATTCCACGTGACAAGGTCGTTCGTCGATGTTTGCACATTTTGCAGGCGGGTGGAATGCGAATCCGCATTGACTGCGGTGAACATAGGCAGGATGGGTAATTCGTCTTCAAGGATGGCTGCCATTTCACAGAAATCCGATTTACGCTGCGTTTCATCCAGAGTGTACACATTTCCCAACAAGGTTTCAAAATTATCATTCGTCCAGCGCATGAAGTTGTAACCCATGTCTGGCACGGCGGAATCTGCGGCGTAATAGGCGTAAAGAAAATCGGTGGGGTCCACGCCAGCATAGCCGTCGTCCCAAATGTCCATGTCAAAATTACCGCTTTGTTCGATGCCGCCATCTGTGGCAGCCGCCCACAAGACACTGCCTTCCACGATCTTGAGGTTCAACTTCATCCCCAAATTCCCCAATTGCTCGGCAATGAATTGCTGGGTCAGTTCGAGCGGTTCGCCGAACTCTGCATAGGTGATGAATTCCATCTCCATCACATAGCCTTCTTCAGCGGATGTGCAGCCATGACATTCGCGCACGCCGTCGCCGTCGGTGTCTGTCCATCCGGCTTCATCCAGCAGCGCCGCCGCTTTTTCAGGGTCAAATGCAGGGCGTGGAATCTCGCAGGTATAAGGCTCGCGGAAAAACTCGGTCCATACCGGCTCGGCATACCCGAGGAAAAATTCCTTCGAAATGGTGTCCACATCGATCGCCGCGCGGATCGCCTGCCGCACCCGCAGATCGGACAAAATGGGATGCGGCGTTGCCGCCGCGTCAACGGTGCCTTTCGCGGCAAGGTTGAAGAAGATGCGCATCACCCAGCGGTTTTCAGGGCTTTGGCTGATCTCAACGTTCGGCTTCCCTTCGAGGTCGGCGATCATCGGCTCGGTCGTCCACATATCGAGGTCGGCATCGCCGTTCAACAGCATGGCTTTGCGCACCGATTGGTCGGGAACGATGCTGATGGTGATCTTATCGATCTCCGGTTTTCCGGCTTCAAAATAATTCTCATTGCGCACGAAGGTCATGTGATCGCCGTTCACCCATTCGGACAAAACGAACGGACCATTGCTCAAAGGCTGGCGCGCACAATCCCAGGCGGAAAATCCCTGCGAAGCATCGCAATAATGCACGGGCCAGATCACAACCTGCTCGCCGCCGAACTGGGTCAGGTACCCGGTGTAAATGGAGTTGTAATTGATCGTAAAGGAATGATCGTCGATCTTTTCCACGCTATCGATGTAATCAATGCCCGGGATCCAGCCGCCATTTTCCGGGTCCACAATGGATTCGTAGGTAAAGATCACATCGTCCGCCGTCACCGGAGTTCCATCCGCCCACTGCACATCATCGCGCATTTTCCAGGTCACGGTCATTGCGCCCGTCGCTTCATCCACAACAACGCCCCCATTTTCGGGCGTCGGCAATTCCTCAGCAAGCTCGGGGAATACGTTGCCGTCCGCATCGATGTCGCTCAAACCGAGCAGCACCAACTCCATCACCAGCGCGTCATAACCGGTATCGACAACGATCGGGTTGAACGACGGCGGGTCTTCGGCAATAACGATGACAATGCTCTTTGGATCTTCAGCGGGAGCAGCAGGTGCATTCTGCTGACAACCAGATAGAACCAATGCAACCAACAAGATAACTGTTAATAGAGATAGAACGCGAGAACGACTCATTGTTCCTCCAGGATTATTCGTTATTTTGTCTACCTTGCCTGCAACTTTGGAATTATTGCATAGTTTATCTAAAATGTCATGTGATTTTTATCCTTCGGATTTTCACGCAAAGGAATGGCTGCGCCTCAGACTCCGCCGAGAGTTAATCGAAAAAACCTAGTCAGTGTGCGCCGTGGAAAGTTTTACATTTTCACCCTTTCGCCTTTCGGGTCATACCACGGGCGCAAGGACGCCTTCGCCGTGTAGAGAACGTTGTTCACCTCGATCTCGAACTTTCCGTTCTTGATGTAATCCTCATTGATCGGTTCTTCGTCCTCGATGATGGACAACGCCACCGCGCCGCCCAACGTAAACCCGTACGCCCCCGAGCGGACGTAGCCAATGCGCTTGCCGTTGCGATAGATCATCTCGCCGTAATAAAGCAGCGGTTCGGGGTCATCCAAAAGGAATTGAATGAATCTCTTCTTGAGCGGACCTTCCGCCTTTTGTTTGAGCAATGCCTCTTTGCCGATGAAGTCCGGTTTGTTGAAATCTACAAGGAAACTCAAGCCTGTTTCGAGCGGCGTGTCAGTACAGTCCATATCGTGACCGTAATCGCGGTAACCTTTTTCGATGCGAAGGGTGTTCAGCGCTTGCATCCCGGCGAGTCGCAAACCCAGGTCTTTGCCTGCCTCACGCAGCGCATCGAATGTCCGTGGCGCAAATTCGGTGGGAATGTAAAGCTCATAACCAAGCTCACCCTGATACGTCACCCGGTATGCCATCGCGCGCGCATAATGCACATCGATCTCGCGCATGGACATGTATGGGAAGTTCTCATTCGATAGATCAGCATGGGATAAACGCTGTAACAACTGGCGCGATTTCGGTCCCTGCACATTGATCAGCGCGTACGCTGAGGTCATATCCACAATGAAAACCTGTTCCTCTGGCTCGGTATGCCGCTTCATCCACGTTTCGACATGGCGATGCGCAAGGTCTGAGCAGACTATCATATAGGATTCTTCCCCGATCCGCGTCACGGTCAGGTCGGCTTCGATTCCGCCGCGTTTGTTGCACCACTCGGTGTAGACGACCTTCCCCACCGGCACGTTGATATTGCTGACCGAGATCCGGTCGAGCATTTTCAACGCATCGCGTCCCTGCACCAGGAACTTGGACATCATCGAAGTGTCCATCAGGATCACATCTTCACGGCAGGCTTTATGTTCGGCGGCGTTGTACTCGAACCAGTTCTGCCTGTCCCAGCTATATTTTTCGACTTTGGCTTCCCTGCCTTCAGGCGCGAACCAGTCGGCATATTCCCAGCCTGCGGATGAGCCGAAGAACGCGCCAGCCTTTTCCAACTGTGCGTGCAGCACAGACCTGCGCACATCACGCGCGGTCTGCATCTGGGTATTTGGGAAGGTCTCCTTGTACATCAAGCCGAGGATCTCCACTACGCGATCGCTCAAATAATGTTTGTTGTTCTGGTAAGGCAGCATCCGGTCAATATTGATCTCGCCCACATCCAGCGGCGGGACTCCATCCACGATCCAATTGGCGAGCGTGTTTCCCACTCCGCCGCCCAACAAAATGCCGAGTGAGTTCATCCCGGCGGCGACATAGAAATTCTTCAATTCCGGCGCTTCGCCTACGAGCATGGTCATGTCGGCGGTGAAGCTTTCGGGTCCGCAAAAGAGCTTGCGAATTCCAGCAGTCTTCAAAGCTGGCACACGTTCCATCGCGGCTTCAATATAGGGCATCATGCGATCCCAATCCGGCTGAATTTCGCCAAAGGAAAAATCTGCGGGAATGCCATTCACGCCCCACGGTTTCGCAACCGGCTCGAACAAGCCGAGCATCAGTCCGCCCACCTCTTCGCGGAAGTAGGAATAGGTATCCACGTCCTCAAGAATTGGGAGGTCTGGACTAACGCCTGCGATGGGTTCCGTCAGCAGATAATAATGTTCCGTCGCCTGCAATGGGACATCCACTCCCGCCATCGCGCCGATCTTGCGTCCCCACATCCCGGCGCAGTTGACCACATACTCGGCTGTGATCGACTCTCCGTTCGTGGTGGTCACGCCCACAGCGTAACCATTCCGCTTCTGGATGGAGCCAACTTCAACGCCCTCAAAGATACGCACGCCCATATCCCGCGCACCCTTCGCCAGCGACATGGTCGCATCCACGGGATTGGCGCGTCCATCATCCGGGAAATAAAACCCGGCGCTGATCCCGCTTGGGTCTGCGAGGGGCCACAGATCTTTGAACTCAGTCGGAGAGATTTCCTGCACTTCGATGCCCATCGAGCGGGCGAAGGCGGCATTCTTGCGCAGCATCCGCAACCGGGAGGCGGAACTCGCGGCTTGGATATAGCCGACAGGTTTGAAGCCGGTGGAGATGCCGGTTTCCTTTTCGAGGTTGCGATAGAGTTCGCGGGTGTAATGTGCCAGTTCGAGCATGGTCTCGGTGGCAAACCCGCCGCAGACGACAAGCCCTGCCGCATGCCAGGTTGTGCCGGAGGTCAACTGTTTGCGTTCGAGGATGACGACATCCTTCCACCCAAGCTTTGCCAGATGATACGCTGTACTACATCCAATCACCCCGCCGCCGATGATGACCACCCTTGCATGTGAAGGTAGTGCCGAACCTGCGTCGCGTTTCGCTTCCATGATGCCGCTCCCAGTGCAGAATTTGGATTGATGTAAACCCCACAGGTCAATTATTGAATATCCCTCAAATTTTGTCAATTGCTGAATATCATTTTCTTTTTTTCTAAGTGGGCATGGATTCCACAAGTTCTACTTGTGGGTTTCGAAAAGTTTTATTTGTGAGTTTCCAAAAGTAGAACTTCTGGACTCCTCTTTCATCCTTCGTGGCAAAAGGGTTTTCGCCCGCCATCTCACCCGCTCTCGCGAAACTGGATTTCTTCTCATTTTAAAAGAAGTGTGTATAATGGGCGCATGTTAATGAACCCGAACCCGTCCCCTCGAAGTCGAAAATCCTCCAGGTCTGGCTAGGTTCGCTTAATCGCGCACAAACGGCTCCCAGACTTGGCGAGCCGTTTTTTATTGGACAATGGACGGTTGACGATGGATGATAAGAACTTGACAATTGCAGATCTCACAAAACGTATGCATGCGCTAGTGAAGTCAAAAGGCTGGTACGAGTCAGACAGCAAACGCCCGCAGACTCCGCGCAATTTGGCGGTGTCGCTTTCCATCGAGGCAGCCGAAATTTTGGAGCATTTCCAATTTACTGACGAGATCAAAGACCGCGATGAATTGGGCAGCGAATTGGCAGATGTGATGTTGTATCTTTTGCAACTGGCTTCGGTTTCCGGCATTGATCTGGAAGACGCGGTGTTGAAAAAGATCGAAGTGAATAAGACAAGAACTTGGGATAACAAATGAGTCAAAAGTCGAAGGTCGAAAGTCTCTTGACCTTTGAATTTTGACCTTCGACAAGGTGATCTTATGAACATAACCGTCTTTGGCGGCTCACAACCGAAGCAAGGCTTTCCTGCATACGAAGAAGCGCAACTGCTTGGTTCGCTCCTCGCCCAGCGTGGGCATGTCGTGCTGACCGGCGGCTACTATGGCACGATGGAAGCCGTCTCGCTCGGAGCACACGAAGCCGGTGGACATGTCATCGGCGTGACGTGCAGTGACATCGAAGACTGGCGCGGCTCACGGGCGAATGCGTATGTGAGAGAAGAAAGAAAGAAGAAGTCGTTGATGGAACGCTTGAACGCACTGATCGAAGACTGTGACGCAGCCATCGCCCTACCCGGCGGTCCCGGCACGCTGACGGAGATCTCGCTGATGTGGAATTTGATGATCATCGAGTCGCTGCCCCGAAGACCGTTGATACTGATCGGACAGGGTTGGCAGTCCATGTTCGGTCAGTTCTTTCGTGAGCATGATGTTTACATACCCACAGAGCAGAGAGAGTTGTTATACTTTACGAGCGATGTGAAAGACGCAGTAAATTATCTAAAATAATCCGGTGGTCGAGTAGCCTGAGGCGACAGCCAAAGGCGTATCGAGACCACCAATTGAAGGCAAACATAAAATAAAGTATATACTTGCAAACTGTTGGTTTCGATACGTGGCGCGACAATCATGCGCCACTACTCAACCAACGGGGCAAATAAAATAACGAGGTCAAAATGGCAGAAGAAAAATTACCCACCCGAGCAGAAGACTTTTCCGAATGGTACAACCAGTTGGTCATTCGCGCTGACATGGCAGATTACGCGCCCGTGCGCGGATGTATGGTGGTCAAACCGTACGGTTGGGCGCTTTGGGAAAACATCACTTCCTGGCTCGATACTGAATTCAAGAAAACCGGTCACGTCAACGCGGCGTTCCCGACTCTCATCCCAATGTCGTTCTTTGAAAAAGAGAAAGAACACGTCGAAGGTTTCGCGCCCGAGTTGGCGGTCGTCACCCACGGCGGCGGACAGGAACTCGAAGAGAAGCTCGCCGTGCGCCCCACGTCGGAGACCATCATCGGTCACATGTATGCCAAGTGGGTCAAGTCGTGGCGCGACCTGCCGCTGTTGATCGTGCAATGGGGTTCGGTCTTGCGTTGGGAACTGCGCACAAAACTCTTCCTGCGCACGGCGGAATTCTACTGGCATGAAGGTCACACCGCGCACTCCAGCGAAGAAGAAGCCAAAGAGGAAATGTATCGCATCCTCGACATCTACGAACGCTTCTGCTATGACGAAGCTGCGATTCCCGTACTCAAAGGTACCAAGAGCGAAACCGAGCGTTTTGCCGGCGCACAGATCACCACATCCATAGAAGCGATGATGTGGGATAAGCGCGCTCTCCAGTCCGGCACCTCCCATTATTTTGGAGATAACTTCGCCAAGGCGTTCGAGATCCAGTTCTTGAATAAAGACAACAAACTGACCTTCGCGCAGACCACCTCATGGGCAATTTCGTCCCGTATCATCGGCGCGATGATCATGGTGCATGGCGATGACAACGGGCTCGTCCTGCCTCCCCGCCTCGCGCCTATTCAGGCTGTCGTTGTTCCGATCTTCAAGAACGATGCTGAAAAAGAAAAGGTGATGGAAGTTGCCGACCGCCTCTTCGCTGAACTGAAAGCTGCGGGGATCCGCATCAAGTTCGATGACCGTGACAACGTCTCCAGCGGCTTCAAGTTCAACGACTGGGAAATGCGCGGCGTGCCTGTCCGCGTGGAGATCGGTCCCAAAGATGTGGAAAAAGGAACTGTTGCTCTCGCCCGCCGCGACAAGCCCGGCAGAGAGGGCAAAACGTTCGTCTCTCAAAATGGCATTGCGGACACGGTCAAGAATTTATTGACCGATGTGCAAGCGTCCCTGCTCAAGCGCGCCACCGAATACCGTGACGCGAACATCCACAATGTAGACAACTATGAAGATTTGAAAAAAGTTGTGCAAGACGGTTGGGCGTTATCCTTCTGGTGCGAATCCACCGAATGCGAGAAGAAGGTCAAGGAAGACGCCAAAGCCACCACCCGCAACATCCCCTTCAACCAACCCGAGGGAGAAGGCAAATGCGTGGTCTGCGGCAAGCCGAGCAAGCGCAAGGTGTATTTCGCGAAAGCGTATTAATCTGTGATTCCGTGTCACGTGTTCCAGTGTCAAGTTTTCATTCGAACACGTGACACTGGAAAACCGGAACACCGAATCACCGGTTTTACCCATGCCAGCAATCGACCTCTCCCGCCTCCGCAAGCAAGCCACCCGTCTCGCAGACTTCTTCTTTCTGCCGGACGAGTTCATGAAGCATTTGCGCGAGATTCTGGAGTTCTACGTCAATTACACACTGCGCACGGTTGAAAACGTCGCCCCCGGATCGAACCTAAAAACCTATCGCACTCCCCCCGCTGTCTTAACTCAAATTCAGAACGAACTCCGCGCCAAAGCAGAAGCTAATCCGCACTTCGCGCTCGAACTCGCCGATGTACTCTGGGATGAAGGTGCGCTCGAAACACGTCTACTCGCATCGTTTCTGCTCGGGCGTATTCCACCGCAGGAAGAACGACTGCTCCCTCGCATCACCGCCTGGACTCAACAGATCCGCGACCCGGAAGTACGCGCGGCATTGCTCACCACCAGTCTCTCGCGCATGAGAAAGGAAACGCCAGATCAATTCCTCATCCTCGTTCGTGAATACCTGCACCCCGAACGAACCCGCACATGGTCGAACGGCATCCAGGCACTCATCCCCATGATCGCGGACTTTGACTTTGAAAATCTGCCCGCCATCTTCGACCTCGTCGAACCCATAATTGAAGCTGCACCATCCACCCTGCAAAACGACCTAACCGACCTCATCGTCGCACTCTACCGCGCCTCGCCCAATGAGACCATCTTCATGCTCAAGCACATTCTCGGTACCACCGAGAATCAGATGACAGCGATCACCATGCGCCGCATCTCGCCAGACTTCCCGCCGCCGCTGCAAAAGGAACTGCGCGACCTGCTCCGCCCACAGCCGCTTGCACGCCCCAAGCCCGTCGAAGTGGATGACTTCGTGGACGAAACTGCCGTTATCGAAGTCAAGCCTGCCCGCAAGCCAAGGAAAAAGAAAATGGATAATACAAGGATCATCTATCTGCACGGTCTCGAAAGCAACAGCCAAAGCGGCAAGGCACATCAGTTCGCGGAGAAATTCCCCGGCATGGTCACGCCCGATTTCACCGGCGAGTTCGAAGAACGCATGGCACAGCTCAAACCGATCTTGGGACGCAAGAAAAATTGGACCATCATCGGCTCATCTTTTGGCGGCTTGATGGGGACGGTCTTCACCTGCAAACATCCGGCTCAAGTCCGCAAGCTGATTCTGCTCGCCCCCGCCCTTCTGCGAGAACCCTTCGGCTCGTATCTGGACCTTGAGCCTGTCTCTGTTCCAACGATCATTATCCACGGGACAGCGGATGACGTCGTGCCGCTCGAACCTGTGCGCGAGATCGCGGAAAAGTTATTCACGGACCTAAAATACATCGTCGTGGATGATGGTCACCGCCTGCAAGAGGCGTTCAAGGAATTGAATTGGGAAGAAATTTTAGGGACAGACGATTGACGATAGACAATTGACGATGAAAAAGCCATAACACCTCTTCGGGGTTCTTGAATGGGTCATCACAAATACTAGAA
>CAYJPO010000061.1:0-28101 GCA_964372045.1 uncultured Anaerolinea sp. | reverse complement strand
TTCACCTGTCTGGCGGTATGCATTGCCTCACGCAAGTACTCCTCTGCCTGTTCCAATTGTTCTGTTTCGCATGCCAATTCACCCAGGTTCGCGAGGGTATTGGCGATTCCAAGTTGTTCCCCCAGGTCGCGTTTGATATGTAGGCTGTGTTCCAGCATCTGTTGAGCATCTTCGAATTTCCCTAACTTCATCGAGACAAAACCGGCATTGGTAAGGCCGGTTGCGTATCCTAGTAAATGTCCGATTTGTTCGAAACTGGCAGAACTGCGCGCGTAAAATTGGAGGGCATTTTCAAGTTCACCTTGAGCGTGAGCCAGGTTCCCCAAATTGTTGTAGGCAATGGCGGTTCCGAAATCATCGCGAATCACTTCACGAATGGATAAATGGCGCAGGAAGTAATCTTTTGCCATGCCATAGTCTCCCTGCGCTTGTGCCAGGTTGCCTAACAAATTCACGCTAAACGCCTCACCATCCTGATTGCAGATCTCAGTTGAAATACGCAAGCTTTCCTGGGCAAACTCCTGTGCTTGGACATATTGACCGCGATAATGGCAAATGATGCCCAGGTAGCCCAAGGCAGAACCATATTCCATCGTCGCCGGGAAACCTCTTAATAATTCCAGTCCCTCGGAAAGGTATTCTTCCGCACGTGTTTGTTGTCCGAGGTAAATTTCAAGCCGTCCCAGGCGGACCAGAAGCCTTCCAAAAGTACGCTTTTGATCTGGAACAAGATCATCTTCCCCTCTAATTTGTATGAGTGCATTTTCCAGGAGTTCGTGCCCTTCGCGGAAACGCGAGCGGATCTCGCAGTAAAGGAAGATACCTTCCAGTGCCAGGTCGATCTCCGACCAGCACCTCGCCTGAATCGCGTACTGCCAGCCAGCCTTGAGATTGCCCAATTCGGTATCCAGATCGTCCAGGGTGTTTGGCAGTTTTTTCTTGCGGTATTCATCTGCCCTTTGCGCGAGGAAACTCGCATAATAACAACTGTGCCGTTTCTGGATCGCCGCTTCAGTCTCGATCTGGAAAGCCAGTTTTTCGGCAGCGAACTGATTGACCAACGGGTGAATCGTAAACCTTGATGTGTTTTGCCGCTGGATCAAACTTTTGTCGAGCAATGCTGTAAGGAGTTGAGACCTGGCTCTGGCGATTTGATTAGCCGCAGTCTGATCAAAGCCACCCTGGAATACGGTAAGACCTTTCAAAACATCTTGCTCTTCCGGGGAAAGTAAAGCCCAGGAATACTCGAATGCAGCCCGCATATTACGCTGCCGAAGTGGTACATCACACAAAGTCGTCGTGAGAACATCAAGGTTGTGTTCAATTTCGTTCGCAATATGGGTTGGCGAAAATTGCATTACCCAGGAGGCTGCCAACTCGATCCCCAGTGGAACGCCGCCAGTTAGGCGACAGATACGGGATATCCCCACTCGGTTTTCTCGAGAATCCAACAACCCCGGAGATAAGCGTTGGCCTATGATACAGAAACATTGTACTCCGCTGTACGATACCATTTCGTCGCCGTCCTCGCTTCCAATTGGAGGGCAGGCTAAACCTTCAAGTTGGATCACCCATTCAGAGCGAAGCCTCAACCGCTCTCGCGATGTGACCAGAAACTTTAGATGAGGCGCAGTCTCCAGGAAGGAATTGAGTATCTTTTCTCCGTTTTCAAGATGCTCGAAGTTATCCAAGACCAGTAATAATTCTTTGTTCCCGACGAAAGCAAGTAATTGCGCATCGAGTGGCTTGGGTCCGGTAAAGCGGAACCCCAGGGCTTCGGCGATGGCAGGGACGATCAAATCGGCTGACTTGATGACAGCCAGTGGAACGAAAAAGACCCCATGCAAAAACATACCAACTTGTTCCTGTGCAGCCGAAATGGCAAGAGAAGTTTTCCCGATCCCTCCCATTCCAACCAGAGTCAACAATCGACAATCCGGGTTTGCCAGATGCTCACCGATCTGTTGTAACTCAGATTCCCGCCCAACGAGGGGATAGTGCTGCGTGGGTAAATTATGAGGGCTAACCTCGCCCGCCGAACGGATGCGGTCGTATAGCCCTTTTGTTTCGTCACTTGGCTTAATACCCAATTCTTCATCAAGGATTTTTTTACAGCGATCATAGTGTGCCAGGGCTGCGCTGCGTTGTCCGCTTTTAGCCAGGATTTGCATCAGAGCCCGATGTGCTTCTTCACGATACGGCTCCAGTTCTATCTGCCGCAAGGCATATTTTTCAGCCTCGCCATATTTCCCCTGATTCAACAAATATTGGGTCAACTCATGCAAAGCAGTCAAAATACGGGCGCGTATATGTTCGCGCAAGGTCAGCACCCACTCTTCGAAATCCACGCTGTCAATTATCAACCCTTGGAGAAAATCACCCCTGAAAAGATCAGCCACTTGCATCAGGGTTCTAATGCATTCTTCACATGGTCGCAGGTGGTGATGGTCATGATTGGAGATCGTATCCAAATGCGCATTAAGTTCATTCAGATCCAACCAATAATTACTGGCTGGATTGAATTGAACGTCATCACTTTCCATCAGCAAAAAGGGATGGGTAGTATCTGTATCGTCAATTGCCCGCCGAAGCGTGGATAATGCCTTTCGTAAACTTGTCCGGGCGGCATCGGGGTTTGACTCGGGCCAGAGCATGGCTGCCAATTTTTCTCTCGAATGACGCTGACGAACATTAACCATCAGGTAGGCTAACAAGGCCCGCACTTTGTCGTAGGCAAAGTCGTTGATGGGTCTACCATTCAATATTACTTGGGGTGGTCCGATCAATGCGACATTCAGACGATCCATATGAACATTATATAAGGTTTTGTGCAATTTTACACAAAGTACAGTCCCTGATTTCACGATTTTTTCACGCCGTCTTTGGATAATGATTTCAGTTACTCCCTTTATCGGATGCAGAGTTCCAAGAAGGGTACCTATCTAAATGAAAGTAAACCAGCTTGTTTATCGTTCCTTCCTAGTCCGTTTTTGGCATGAAAAGAGCATACGAAATAAGACTTTACGGGTAATCGTTGTGGATATACAAACCTATGAAAGATATGGTTTCGACAGTTTTGATGGTCTCGTTCAGTTTTTGAATCAAAGAATAATGGAGCAAGAAACAAAAAGACCAGATCAGGAGGTGGTTATTGACGATACGGATTGAATGTCCTTGGTGGCTCATTTTGCCTAGTTTGTTTTTTGGAGCGAATTTTTGATTGTAAAGTTAGTGGATGTCTGAATCTACGGATTCCAGACTTCACGTTTGAAAACAAAGGAGTATAAAGATGAATAGAAAACGATTTCTTTCGACAGTGCTCACTTTGATGATCGTATTGGCGTTTCCGACCTTTGCTTGTGGCACCAACATGACGCCCGATGAGGAAGCTACCGCGAATAATGGGGATGCAGTAGCTACACTTGAAGATGTACAACAAGCCGTGATCCAGATCGAATTCCTGGGCGCGTACAGAGATCCGGCTGTGGGTGCTGTCTCGGGTTCCGGGTTTGGCTCTGGCTTTATCATTGACCCATCCGGTATTGCCGTTACCAATAATCATGTAGTGGCTGGCGCTGCATCGTTGAAAGTGCGCATCGGGGGCGATAAGGACATAACGTACAATGCCAAACTTCTGGGTGTTTCCGAATGCTCCGACCTGGCTGTGATCGATATCGATGGCGAGGGGTTCCCATATCTGGAGTGGTATGAGGGTGAGATTGCCGTGGGTATGGATGTGTATGCAGTCGGCTTCCCGCTCGGTGAACCGGAGTACACCCTGACACGTGGTGTGATATCGAAAGCATCCGCTCCCGGTGAGACGGCCTGGGCTTCGGTTGATGCGGTAATTGGACACGATGCCACCATCAACCCGGGTAACTCTGGCGGCCCGCTGATCACAGACAATGGGCAAGTCGTTGGCGTAAACTATAGCAGCCGCCCCGACTATGACCAGTACTTTGCCATCAGCGCTGAAAAGGCTATCTCGCTTACGCAGCAATTGAGCACTGGAGAAAATGTCGACTCGATTGGTGTTAATGGTCAGGCGATTGTCGCCAATGATGGCTCACTCTCTGGTATCTGGGTATCGTCGGTGGTTTCGGGTTCACCTGCGGATAAGTCCGGATTGCAGGGCGGTGACGTGATCACATCCATGGAAGGAGTCCAACTGGCACAGGACGGCACACTATCAGAATACTGCGACATCCTGCGTTCCCATGATGCCACTGATGCGCTTTCCATAAGTGTCATCCGTTTCGATACCCAGGAGGGACTTGAAGGGCAGATCAATGGTGAGGCGCTCACCCAGGCATTTTCCTTTGCTGCTGTAGCCGAGAGTGTGGGGGAGAGCGATTCAGGCAATGGCTCTTTGGTGAAGTTTAACGCTGAACTTGACATGGGCGGTGTGGATGGCGGGGCTGCCTTTACCCTGATCGGAGTGGCTGGCGGTGAGTTGGTTGCATACATTGAGCCGGAGGCAGGCTTGGATATAACAATCGGCTTGTTGGATAGCGACAATGAAGTAGTTGAACGAGTCAATGATGCAGGCGCGGGGGGCGCGGAACGCCTCTCTCACAAGATCACGGGTAAATCGGGTGTGTTTACAATAGTGGTGTTCGGTGAAACCGCCGGGAAATATGCGGGCGTTTTCATTGGATCGGAAGAGGTCTTCTTCAAATTGGACCCACGTTACTTGATCGCTGGCAGTCCTCCTTCCAGCGAATCGATCGGGTATTCTTATCCGGGAAATAAAGGGGATACACTGAAAGTGCTGGTAACATCGGATCCCCAAGAGCCTATTGATGCCCGCATCCGCATCTATTCATTCAGCGATCTTAAAACGATTTTGGCAGAAGCCAACAATGCCGGTAGTGGTGGAATGGAATCGCTGGATTTCCCGATCCCCAATGATGGCGTTTACATTATTCTTGTTGGTGATGCATCTGGTAATGGCGGCAGTTTCTTAATGGTCACGAAGACAGAATAGTACCTCATCAATACATTTCCCTCTTTCCTTTCATCGGAAGAGGGAAATGTATTTGATTAATTATGAAGGAACATTTTCTCATTTCAGTTGTTTCGTTCACTATCTATTTGACAAGGAACCCGTCGCCCTGACGGTATACTTGTGAAATATCAACCCATTATTAACTTGGGACGGTATTGCAGCGCCTCCACCAAATGCGCGGATTGGAGGTCTTCGTTTCCGCCAATTCCGCTATAGCGGGCGCAAGTTTCAGGCTTTCCCTGAGCCTGTCGAAGAGATGCGGTGACATTGTGCTGTGCATAGGCACGTGCCGACAATTTCATTTATCTTATTGTGCCCAAAATAAAAACAGACGGAAGAAAACTTCTGCCTGCGGTTAATTTAGAAAAATTTGATTGGCTTTGGAATAAAGGGCGAGATTTATACCCGTATACATGATATGTACCCCACAAGATAGATTCGATTGCGGTTATGAATATCGAAGTTCTCAAACGGTATTTGGCGTTGCTGTCACGTCACAAAAATATTGTCCATACCTGAGAGCTTTCCGTTTTATAATTATCATATGCCGTTTCCGCTCCTATCCACGAAACTGTACCCGCCGCTCCCAACAGATGGGCTGGTCATTCGCCATAGATTAATAGAACGGATACAAGCAGGCTTGAACAACAGGTTGACCATCATCTCCGCCCCGCCCGGGTTTGGAAAAACGACCCTGCTTTCCGAATGGCTTGCGGCGAATAAAAACATAAAAGCGGCTTGGTATTCATTGGATGAAGATGACAATGAGCCGGGTCGCTTTTTCTCTTATATTGCCGCTTCTTTACGTCCGCTCGAACCTGACTCTGTTCCCACACTGGACTCTCAGCTGGAGGCTGGTTCCGCCAACCCGCGCGAACTGACCGCCGCACTCCTCAACGACCTCTCCGAATTTTCAAATAAAAACGTTGTGCTGGTTTTAGATGACTACCACCACATTACCCAGCAGCCCATTCACGATGCGGTTGCCTACCTGATTGACCATCTCCCCAACAACATTCATCTCGTCTTCATCAGCCGCGTTGACCCGCCACTCCCGCTTGGGCGTTGGCGCGTGCGCGGACAGTTGACCGAAATCCGCGCCGATGACTTGCGCTTCACCGAAGAGGAAGCCGCGCAATTCCTGAATCAAACAATGGGACTCTCACTGAGCGCCGAAGACATCCGCACGTTGGAAGCGCGCACCGAAGGCTGGGTGGCGGGTCTGCAACTCGCGGCGCTTTCCCTGCAAAAATCATCGAACCCCAGCGAGATCATTTCCGCGTTTGCGGGCAGCAACCGTTATGTGGCAGAGTATCTGACCGATGAAGTGCTCTCGCGTCAATCTGAGGCTTTGCGCGATTTTTTATTGAAGACTTCCATTTTGGAACGTTTCAATGCATCCTTGTGTGACCATGTGTTGGAAACATCCAATTCAGAATCCATGCTCGTTGAACTGGAACGCGCAAACCTGTTCATCATCCCGCTTGATTCGGAATCGAACTGGTTTCGCTATCACCATCTCTTTGCCGATTTGTTGCGGCGACGGCTTGCCCAAGCCGATCAAAATAAGATCGCCGACCTCCATCACCGCGCGGCGGAATGGTTCGAGAAGAATAACTTTCTGCTCGATGCCGTCCGTCATTGGATCGCGGCAAACGAGCCTGAGCGTGTAGCTTCCTTGATGGAACACGCCCTCAGCCAGACCTGGGGTCGGGTGGAACTGGCAGGGTTGATGAAGCGCGTGGAAGCACTGCCCGAAGCGGTGCTGGCGGAACACCCATCTTTGAGCGCGTTTTGGGCGTGGTCATGGTTTTGGCTGGGGTATGACAATGAAAAGATCCTGCCCTTGCTCGAGCGCGCGGAGAAGAACTTGCAGGGCAAGGTCAACGCGGATCATTTCATCGGGCGCTTCAACGTCATCCGCAGTTACTTGCGGCGTGCCGTGAATACCGACTCGCCATCTGCCCTTTTGCTTGGGAGAACGGCATTGGAGGAACTGGCGGAAGAGGATCTGATGTGGCGCGGATTTGCGGAGTTGAACATCGCCGCATGTACACACTCGATGGGGAGTGATCTCGCGCAGGTAGAGGAAGCCTACGGTGAGACAGTCCGTCTTTGTCAAATGGCGGGAGATTTCACCACTGCCTGGATCGCAGCCTGTGTGCAGGTGCAGGTGGTGACAGAACGCGGCGATTTGCGACGGGCAATCACGCTCAATACTCAATTGTTAGATGATGTACAGCGCAAAGGTGGGACGAACAATGTGCGCGGCTGGGCACATATAAACCATGCGGGAATACTGTATCAGGTCAATGAGCTTGAGGCGGCGTGGCGGGAAACGAACATCACCATCGAGTTGGAAAAGCAAACGGGCGGTGTGCCCGATGTGGAGTTGCGCCTATTTGGTTTGTTGACAAAACTGGAACGCCTCAAGGGAGATGAACGCGCGGCGCGTAATGCCGCGAGTGAGTTGATCGCGCGCATGAAACGCAGCGGCGTGACCAACGCCATGGATCGCGCAGATGCCATTTATGCGGAGTTGATGTTCAGGCTCGGCGATTGGCACGCATTCGATGCCTGGGCGCGGACGTATCGTCCGCCGCCGCAGCCGTTGTTTCTCCCCTATCGCTTGGCAACGCTAATGTATGCGCGTTATTTAATGCGGCAAAAGGCTTGGGATGAGAGTCGGCGTTTGATGGAGGAACAGGCTCGACTGGGGCATGAAGCGGGACACGTCGAATACGAGATGGAAATCGGCATCGTTCGCTCCATCCTTGAAAAAGAGGCGGGGCGTTCGTCCGAATCCATGCAGGCGTTGACTCAGGCGCTGAGAATCGGCGCGGCAGGCGGGTATGTGCGGGTTTTTGTGGATGAAGGGGAGGTGATGAAAAATCTGTTGGCGCAGGCACAGAGATCGACGAAGGATGAAGCGCTGCGGACGTACATCACGAAACTGCTGGATGCATTTGAAAAATCCATTGCTGTTGACCAGTCTTCCCTGATCGAGCCGCTCACCGAGCGTGAGATCGAAGTGTTGACGTTGATCGCAGAGGGGTGCTCGAACCCTGAGATTGCAGAGAAACTTGTGCTCTCGGTGGGCACGGTCAAGACGCATGTTAAACATATTTATGGAAAATTAGGGGTGGATGACCGCGTGAAGGCGGCAGGGAAAGCGCGTGAAATGAAATTAATTAATTGACGGTCACTTTTCAAGTGACCGTCAATTTTTTTACTCGGATGTGCTGGTATCGTCCGTGTGCCCGCGCAAGATATACAAGCCATAGAGCGCCATCAAACCCCCAAGAACAATCTTCAATATTGAGATATAGAGCGCCACGTCTCCAGCCTCGAGTCCGCCTGTAGCGCTGAATTGCAGGAAGTCGTTGAGCGCATGTAGCAGAACCAACGGCACGATGGTGTTCGTGCGGATGCGCAACGCGCCGAGACCGATGGCTCCCAGAAACGACGCAATGATCTGTGACACAACGAACAAGGGATCACGCCCGACTAAAAACGAGTTGACGTGAATGATCGCGAATAGTGCTGCAGAGATCAACACCGCCTGCATCGTGCCGCGCGGCATGAACGTGCGCAGCAGCACACCCCGAAAGATGGCTTCTTCCTGAAAGCCGATCAACAACGTGACGATGACTAGGATGACGGCGCGGTCGAGCGGCGGGAATTGCGGTTGGAGGAAAAGCGTCGGAGCAACCAACAGCACAAGCGGGATGATGAGGAAGCGCAGGTTCTTCCACTGTGATGGGGCGGTGAAGCCCGTTTCTTTCCACCAGCGCATGACACCGATAAGGATCCCCGCGAAGATGGCATTGAGTAACAGCATTGGCAGGTCGAGCGAGAGAAGTGGGATACCCGCCAGATTGCTGAGAAGCAGCGCGCCGAGCACGATGGCTTCCAATATGAGCAGGACGATAACTGAAAAGAGTACGGGACGTTGAGTTGCCAGATTTTTCATGGTTTGTCTATTCCTTGATTGCGAGCCTGAGCGCAAAGAGCGCCAATATGAGCGTAATGGGGGCGAAAATAAAGTTTTCCGCAGAAACGCCTGATGCCAGGTTTCCGAGCATGTTCAAAAGCAGATATGCAAACACGATCCAAATCCCGATATTGACTGCGACTTTGAATCTGCCCGCCTGAATGTAGCCAATCTTTGCCGCGATGATGACCGCCATCAATGCAGTCACGAGCAGGGCGACAATCTCCAGTGTGAGCAAATTGACTTCAGTATTACCCGCTTGCCCGCCCCAGACAATATCGGGTGAGACAACATTCAACAAGACGAGAATGTGAAAGATTGTCAGTATGCCCAACGAGATGAGTAGGATATTGCCTGCCAATCTTGTGCTGATTAGTGTTTTCATTTTGTCTGACTCCATTTCTTGAGATAAGATTTGATGATTCGATAAAACAGGGATTGACCTTTCATCGTTCCGAAAGGTCAATCCCTTTATGATTTTTTAATTGCCCAGCTTTGTCAGGTCTCCGCCGCCGCTGATCTTTTCGGTCAGTTCGGGAGCGCCGAGATATTGAACGTTGCCGCTGCCGCTGATGGACACATCCAGCGTGTCCACCGCCCAGACCGTAACATCGCCGCTGCCGTTGACCGCCACTTCCACCGTGGATGCCTTGAGCGCATCTGCCAGTAGGTCGCCAGAGCCAGAGGCTTTCACGGTCAATGCTTCGGTCTCGCCTGCCACATCCATCAAGCCCGAGTTGTTAATTTCGGCAAGGATGGTCTCCGCTGACACATTCGGAAGGATCATGTCGCCCGAGCCGCTGATGCGGATAGCGAGCGAAGCCACATCCAGATTTACAAAGGTCACATCGCCCGAGCCGTTGATATTCACACGCAATGAGTCTGCGCTGAAATCCTCCACACGGATGTCCGCCGAACTAGACAGATCGATCATGCTCAATTCAGGCAGGGTCAGGCGATAGATGATCGTTTCAAATTGAAGCGGGGTGATGTCTGGTTCGGTGCGCAGGGTGAGCATACCTTGTTCCACCTCAACATCCAACAACGGCAGGATGTTGTCATCGGCTTCGATGCTCAGGCTGAATTCATCGCCCTGTTCGATGTACAACACCCCAGAAGTCCCGAGGCGGATCTGGTCGAAGTCCTGAACGTTGAACGATTCCGTGACCATCTTTCCAGAACCGGTCACTGTGCCTGGCGGGGCGAAACTGCAAGCTGAAAGCACAAATACGAATACGAGTAAAGCAACAGTAAGTTTTTTCATGGTTTTTTCTCCTTGTCGCCAAGGATACAGAAAATCGCCCCAGCTATCATCTCCCGATGGAGGTACTTTTCCAAATTTGTATCTACCCCCTCCATATACCTCCATTGGGGGATGAGAAGTCCGCCTCTTTCGCGTACCATGCGGGATATGAACACGGAACGGACTCTCATCTCATACATCATCTGCCTGCGCGGCAAACTGGACACTGAGCTTGCTTCGTGGTTCCCAGAACTTTCCCTCACCGATGAAGCAGATGAAGAAACCTGGCTCGTCGGTGAACTGCCCGATCAATCTGCCCTGCTGGGAATCCTGTTCCGCATCCACAACCTCAATTTGAAAATCCTTTCTGTTGAAATGCAGAAAGAGACACTAAACAAATAAAGGAGAAAAAATGACTGCTATTACAACTTCCCCCACGAAAGCCGCCCCGTATTGGGGACGCACCTTGTTGGTTCTGTGCATTTCACTTCCACTTGGATTGGCAGGTTATTTCATTACAAATGCACTTCTGGCGGATGCATCCACAACTGTTGGAGACTGGGCAAATGTATGGACTACGCTGGCACTATACCCCATCATGCTGTTGGTGTTGATCGCCGCTTTGCACCGTGAGGGAAAGACGCTGAAAGATTTGCTCAATCATGGAAGCAAGCCCCTTGGAAAAGAGATTTTGCTTGGAATCGGCATCGCCATCCTTGCCCCCATTGTCAATGCCATCGTTGGCTTCCCATTGAATTTCCTGATCTACACGCCTGAGCAGATCCAGCAATTTTCTGAATCAATGCAATCGGGTGGGATTGCAGTTGCGACCATGCCGATCTGGTTCTATTTATTCAGCCTGTTGATCCAGCCGTTGGCGGCGGGCATTATTGAAGAACTGGTCTATCGCGGATATGCCCTCCCGCGCCTTGCCGCTCTGACTGGAAAAAAATGGCTGGCGGTTTTCATCTCTGCCCTGATCTATGGTTTACAGCACTGGGCGGTCACACCGATGGACTGGCAATTTGGCTTGGTTCGCATGATCGGTCTGTTTGCGGTCGGTGTGGTATTTGGCATCATTTACTTCCGCCAACAGCGTCTGCTGCCGCTCATCATCGGTCATGTACTCTGGGATTTCCTGCTGATCGGTCTGCCTGCGCTGATGGGTTTGCTCAGTAAATAGAAAAAATTGGAGAGAAAAATGGAAGCGTTCAAGTTGCTCAACCTCGGCATTCGTTTTCTGCTCGAACTCTGCATCCTCGTCATATTTGGATACTGGGGATTCAAGGTAGGCAATAATTCGTTCATGAAATTCCTGTTCGGGCTTGGCAGTCCCATCCTGTTTGCTGTGGTGTGGGGAACCTTCCTTGCCCCAAAATCTTCCATGCGGTTGGGTGAGCCGTGGCTCTTCCTGCTGGAACTGGGGCTCTTTGCGTTGGCGGCTTGGGCGTTGTACAGCACAGGAAAAATCAACCTGACGACCACCTTTGGCATCATCTACATCCTCAACAAAATCCTCATGATTATCTGGAGGCAGTAATGAACATAGACACCAACGCTCCCGTCTTCGCCCGCAAAGAAATCATCATCCACGCGCCTGTGGAGAAGGTCTGGCAAATTCAAACCGATATTGAGAATTGGTCGAAATGGCAGCCCGATATCACCTCCGCAAAACTCGAAGGTGCGCTCGCCGCTGACACAATCTTCCGCTGGAAAGCCAAGGGCTTGAATATCGTATCCACGCTGCACACGGTAAAACCGTATCAGCAGATCGGTTGGACAGGCGTCTCGCTCGGCATGTTCGCCATCCACAACTGGATGTTCGAAGCGCGAGGAGAAATCACGCATGTGGTCACGGAAGAATCTTTGTCAGGTTGGCTTACACGCTTGATGAAATTGTTCGATCCCAATTTTCTTGAAAAATCACTGGAAGCTTCGCTGCAAATTCTCAAAGCCAGATCCGAAATCCAATAACTCTTGGAGAGTCTCATGCGCAAACTGTTCATATATCTGGTTCTCGTCGTGTCATCTTTCCTCGCACCGATCAAGCCTGTTGCGGCAGAAACAGCCGTCCCGAAGTTTGAAGCGGTGTCTTGTCCATTTGAATTTCCTGCCGATCTGGATGTCACCTGTGGGGAGTTGACCGTTCCCGAAAACCGAATCCAGCCGACGGGAAACCGCATCACTCTACCCTTTGCCTGGATCCACAGCCCGAGCCTGAATCCACGTCCTGACCCGATCATCTACACCTCGTCGGGTGGACCTGGTCTGGGCGCATTTGGCGCATGGCGGCATCTCGCGTATAACTTTGATTTTCTCGCGACGCGCGACATCATCCTGCTCGAACAACGCGGCACACGTTGGTCAGAGCCATACCTTAATTGCCCCGACTTGAATATGGCGATGTTCGAAAACCTGACCCGTGTATTGCCGCGCGAAGATGAGATTACTTATGAAGTACAAGCCGCGCTGATGTGTCGTGACGAATTGCTGGCGCAAGGCATTGACTTGAACTCTTACAACACGCTCGAAAGCGTTGCAGACCTCGAAGACTTGCGGACGATGCTTGGCATTGAGCAGTGGAATTTTGTTGGCTCATCCTACGCCGCGCGCATTGGGCTGACACTGGCACGCCTGCATCCCGAAAGCCTGCACAGCATGGTGCTGGATTCGGTCTACGACCCATCGGTGAACTTCATTGAGGCGCGGGTTCCATCATTTGCAAGTGTATTGGAGAAGGTGTTCACAGCCTGCGCTGAAGATGTAGATTGTTCAGAGGCGTATCCGAAACTCGAAGAACATTTTTACGAAGTGATCGAGCGTACAAATGAGAACCCCATCGCAGTGGATATTGATCATCCACGTACGGGCGAAGCCGTCACGGTCTATTTGACAGGGGATGATCTTGTGCTGGGTGTGTTCAATGCCCTGCGGGATGTGCGCCTGCTTAGGTATCTACCGTTCGTCATTGAAGAAATTTATGCCGGGAATTTGAGCGTGATCACCCCGCTAGCGCAAACTAGGTTTGCCTCCATGTTCAACACACCGCTCGGTATTTATTACGCTGTGGAATGTGCAGAGGAATATCCGTTTAATGACATGGAATATCAGCAGATTGCGGCGCAGAAGTACACAGGTCTGGAAAACTTCCTGCCGACTCCGTCTGATCCGTATATCTGCGAAGCGTGGAATGCTCAACCTGTGGATACGTCTTTCCGCGAGCCGGTCGTAAGTGATATCCCTACCTTGATCTTGAGCGGTGAGTACGATGCCGTCACGCCAGCCGCGTTCAGTCAGCAAACCGCTTCACGTTTGGGAAATGCGGTTCACGTCAACATCCCAGGCTTGAGTCACTCCGTGATGGATGTAGATTCGTGCGCCCGTCAGATGGCTGCGGCGTTTATCGCTTCCCCCGAGTCGTTTTCTACAACGATTTGCCAGCTTGGAAATGAAGCATTGGAATTCATTACCGAAAAGGATTTGTTGACAACATCGGTCGTTTATTTTGCAGCAACAAAAATCCATTCGGCGGCTGTGATTGCCATCCCTGCTGGTATTGCGATCCTTTCGCTCATTGGATTGATAGTTGGTTTGAGAAAACGCACGAACATCCTGCTGATTGTCATAGCGTTTTTCCTTTTCATTTTCTTTGCAGGCATGATCTGGCTTTTCCTAAGCGCAGACCCGATCCTGCTTGGGTTCGGGATTCCATCCGCAGTGGGGTGGACGGCGCTTCTGTCTGCGGCAGGTTCTTTTGTTTTCTCGGTAGGGGCGACAAAAAGACTCGCTTGAAATCAGACTCACTGGCATATAAAAACCTCCCCTGCATTGAATGCAGGGGAGGGGCATGATCGTTTATGAGATTTGAGTTGAATACCCCTAACGAGTATTCCACGATATGGAGAAATTTATTCTTGTGAGGGCTGTCGCATCCTTGCTTTGATCCACATTCGAATAAGGAAGGAAAACGAGCTGTTTTTGAACAAATATTCTGGCTTTTTAGCACATTTAAGTCATTACTTTCATAACAAAATGGGAAAATAGTTGATTTTAAATCAATTTATTACTATAATATTAGTACGAGCATGCGTCATTAAAGGATTTCCCTATGCCAAAAGAATTTTCCAAAAAAATAGCTCCCCCAAAAAAGCCGACGGATATTCCCCCGTTTTTCGACAATATAGACATTAGTGTTGGTCAGCGTTTGCGGGAGATTCGCAGCCTGCGAGGGCTATCCCTGCGCACGCTTTCAGAGATGAGCGGATTAAATATCAATACCCTGAGTCTGATCGAAAACGAACATACTTCCCCAAGCGTAAGCACTTTGCAACAACTGACACAAAGCCTGCAAGTTCCCATCACTGAGTTCTTCGAGAGCAACCACGGAATTAAGGAGATCGTGCATCAAAAACAGGGACAACGTCCTCGTGTCTCGTTTGAACACAGTGCTATGGAGGATCTTGCGGTTGGGATGCCACACTTTGGTGCCGAACCGCTGATTGTGACCTTGAATCCTGGAGCTGATAGTGGGAAAAATCCGATTGTGCATACTGGACGAGAATTTGTCTACTGCATTGACGGTCATGTCACCTACATAGTAAATAGTCAAAAGTACGCACTGGATCCCGGTGACAGTTTGGTCTTCGAAGCATATTTGCCTCATCAATGGAAAAATATTAGTTCTACACCATCATGTATATTACTTGTTCTTTGTCCTATGGATGTCCGCGATAGTCCAGCGGAACGGCATTTCTTGAAGTAGGCCTGTAGACCCCTCTAAAAGGAGGTGTAGTATTTCTAGGAAGTTTATGTTCCAATGCGTCTTCTTTACTTCACTGATTGGGATGATCGTTCTGCTTGCGATGGGGGCAGTGCCTGTACTTGCGCAATGTGAAGACCCGGAACCCTCTTCCTGCACTTCCTGTCATGCACGGGAGGACCCGGTGAATGAAAATGGTGAATGGCACATCATTCATGCCGGTAAAGACATCTGCATAAACTGCCACGGAGACAATGCTCGCGCAATAGACAAGGATTTGGCTCACGAAGGATTAATGGCGCACCCCCTTGACGATATCTATACAGACTGCCATAGCTGCCACCCCGACTATGACGCGCGAGCGGCGCAATTTGCCTCCATCTTGGGTGTCACGCCCAACAGTTGCGCTACTCCTACATCCATTCCCGTCAGCAATATCTCCGATGGACCGCCATCTGTCAACGTCAATGTGCCAAATAGCTCGGTAAGCTCAACCTCATCTCTGCAACTTTTTGGGATGGTCGGTGCCTGGTTGTCAATCCTGACGCTCTTTTTCTTTGGAGTGAAATGGCTGGAACGACATCATGCAGGCTAAGACGAGAAGAATATTGAGAATGAGTGTAGGATAACTTTTCAGCGGTATTCGTCCGGTCGTCACAGATATTGCTTTGATCGAGGATGTGGTCATGGCTTATCTGGAAGGAAAAATTGTTGATCATGTAGATCGCCTGCATTAAATGGTACATACACTCCGTACAAAAATGCAGGTGGAAATGGAGGTAGGATGAAAATGCAAGTGAATAAGTATGACCGCATGGCGCAGGGCATACGCGGCAGCGGCAGGGGAAGAGGCTTGGGTCGTGGCGCAGGGCGATGTCAGGGAAGAGGCGGTCAAAACAAGCCCGGTTCGGGGTCAGGTGGGAATTGTATCTGTCCAAAGTGTGGTCACAAGGAACCGCATGTCGCAGGTCAACGTTGTGTTGATCGTTCCTGCTCAAAGTGTGGTGCCAGAATGATCCGTGAGTAAACAATATCACGCGAAAATTGTTCCGTTCGATATCAGGAAAGGAGATAGGAATGAACGCTTCATTTACACTCACTCCAGTCGAAAAGAATATTATGCGTTGTCGACACACTTCAGCGTTTCAACCCAGTGATGTGCAGTCGCTTGCCAACTTTTTCAATAATTATCGAGGCAAGCTGTTGATCGATCTGACTGAAACTACGGATAAAGAATGTGCCCATAACATTCAACAATTTCGCCCGATGATGCCTGTTACCGCCATCTTTGGCGGCAACCTCGATCCATCCATTCTGGAAATTCCAGAGAGTTACTATGCTCACGAGGTTCGTTACTTCAAAACTGAAGCTGAGGCATTGAATTGGCTGCATAGCCAATAAGCAGGATAAAACTTCAGCAGGCAATATACATTGGGGAATTCCTGCCTAAAAATACGCAGAAGATAAGGAGTAGCCAGACGATCATGAAAATCGCCATTACTGCTACGCGCCCAGAGCTGGACTCTGATATTGATCCGCGCTTTGGACGCGCCAACTATTTTGTCATCGTGGATGTGGACACTTTGGAGTGGAGGGCATCCCCCAATCCTGGCATAAGCGCTTCTGGTGGGGCTGGTACGCAGGCAGCCCAATTTGTTACTCAGCAGGGTGCGCGCGTTGTCGTCAGCGGTGATTTTGGTCCGAATGCCTATAAAGCCTTGAATGCAGCTGGTGTTGACGTGTATCTTTTCGGTCATATCCAGACGGTTAGAGAGGTAGTGGTTCATTTCAAAGAAGGCAAACTTACACTGGTTGGCACACCGACTTAGACGAAGCATAGCCACCAGAGTTAGGAAAGATCATGAGAATCACAGTTGCGAGCGGCAAGGGAGGTACTGGGAAAACAACCATAGCCACCAGTCTTGCAGCGAGTCTGTCAGAGGAGAGGCGTAATCCCGTCTTTCTCGATGGCGATGTGGAAGCGCCCAATGCACATTTGTTTCTCCAGCCTGTGTACGAAGAGCGACAGGACATTGCAATCCCAATCCCCCAGGTGGATGAAAGCAAATGTACTTATTGTGGGAAATGCGCTGAAGTCTGCCAATACCATGCCATCGTCCTCGTTGGCAAAAAGATCCTGGTCTTTTCTCAGTTATGTCATGGTTGTGGAAGTTGTGCGCTGGTCTGCCCGGAACATGTCATCACGGAAATTCCACAGGTGATCGGCATTATGGAACGTGGGCTGGCGCGTAATGACATTCCCTTTGCGCGCGGTATGCTGAATATCGGTGAGCCGATGGCAGTGCCAATTATCCGCCAGATAAAAAAGTGGATGGAACCGCGACCGGGTCAGGTCGAGATTCTGGATGCGCCGCCTGGCGCCTCCTGCCCGGTTGTCGAATCCATGCGCGGTGCAGATTTCATTCTGCTGGTCACGGAGCCGACTCCTTTTGGTTTGCATGATCTGCGTCTGGCAGTGCAGGTTGCGCGCGAATTGCATATCCCAATGGGTGTGGTTATCAATCGTGATGGGTCAGGTGATGCTAAGGTGGATGAATTCTGTCAGGCGGAGGGAATCCCTGTGTTGATGCGTGTGCCATTTGAGCGCGCCATTGCCGAAGGAATTGCGCGTGGACATACATTGATAGAGATTCATCCCGACTATCGCGGGCAATTGTGTACCATGTTTGAACGAATCGTTCAGGAAGTAGAACACCACAAAGAGGGGATCGAGACCTTATGAAACAACTCGTCATCCTTAGTGGTAAAGGCGGCACAGGCAAGACCAGCCTCACGGCGGCGTTCGCCCATCTGGCTTCGCAAAGTCAACTCACCAATCGGGTTGTGCTGGCAGATGCGGATGTGGATGCCGCCAATCTTGAACTTGTCCTTCAGCCTCATTTGCTGGAACAGGAGGACTTTCGCGGCGGGCAGGTTGCCGTTATTGATCAAAACACCTGCGCTTCCTGCGGGGACTGTGAGTCTGTTTGCCGGTTCGATGCCATTCATTACGCTGACGGTTTTTACGCGGTCGATCCCATTGCTTGTGATGGCTGTGCCGCATGTGTTTACCAATGTCCAAATGAAAGCATTTCCATGCGCGAACAGATTGCCGGGATGTTTTGCGCATCGGGCACCAGGTATGGTCCACTCTACCATGCCATTCTCTACCCTGGACGGGAAAACTCTGGCAAGCTGGTGACATTGGTCAGGCAGCGTGCCCGACTGAGGGCTTTGGATGAAAACCGCGAACTGGTGATCGTGGATGGACCCCCTGGGATTGGTTGTCCGGTTATATCCGCCGCTTCGGGAGCCGATCTGGCACTTATCGTCGCAGAGCCAACTGTAGCAGGCGTCCACGATATGAAGCGCATCCTTCAAACGACCGAACACTTCCACCTGCCATCGTTGGTTTGCATCAATAAAGCGGACATCTACCCGCTGGGCACCAAACGGATCGAAGCCTATTGTTGGGACAATGATTTCGAGATCGCAGGAAAGATCCCTTTCGATGAAGCGGTGACAGCGGCAATGGTACACGGTGAACCGGTCACAGCTTGTTACCCTGCCTCGCAGGCTAGTCGGGCGATCATCAATATCTGGGACTATATTTTAAATAGTTTGTCAATAAAGAATGTCCCAATCGGCTCGGAGAAAAACGAATGAGTTCACCTATTTCAAGGATACAATCACCTGCAACCGGTACCGCTTCAGCAAACAATCACATCTGTCGCGTGGTTGCGGTGATGAGTCGCAAGGGCGGCGTCGGAAAATCGCTGGTAACAAGTTTGATGGCAACCGGGCTCGCCAAAGATGGATATCGCATTGGTATCCTTGATGCTGACATCACAGGACCAAGTATCCCCATGTTGTTTGGTTTACATGGTCCCGTTGAACCCGGAAATATTGGCATACAACCATTACAGAGCAAAGGTGGGGTCAAGATCATATCCATGAATCTGCTTTTGGCAGGCGAAGATCAACCGGTTATTTGGCGAGGTCCCTTGATCGGTAAAGTCATCACCCAACTTTGGGGAGATGTAATGTGGGGTGACCTGGATTATCTGTTTGTCGACCTGCCGCCGGGCACCGCAGATGCTGTCCTGACCACAATGAAGTCATACCCAGTGGGTGGGATCGTGATGGTGACCACCCCACAATGTTTGGCGAGCATGGTTGTCCGTAAGGTGGTTCATATGGCACAAGCCATAGGAGTGTCCATTATTGGTGTGGTGGAAAATATGGCTTATTTTGTCTGCCCAGATACCCATATTCGTCATTACCTCTTTGGTTCCAGTCATGCCGAAGAAATCGCCCAGGCGGCTGGAGTGTCTTTATTGGCACAACTACCCATCATCATTGGTATTTCTGATTTGTGCAATAGAGGCAGGGTCGAAGATATCGATTTTCCTGAAATGACAGATCTGCTCAGTAATTTTCTTCAGGTCATGCCTGTTCGGGTTCATAAAAATCATGAGCGCGCCTGAGAGACTTGCGGTTGGCGATTCTGGAAAAGCTCTCTGGGTTGATTGACCCAGAAACCGGGACGGATGAGGTGCGAATGAAGCTGATCGAGGGTTTGGTGGTGGACGCCTTGGGACAAGTCAGCTACATGTTTCGCCCATCCTCCCCATTTTGCCCCAGGCGCAGGCATTCTTGTCGCTGTCCTGATCGTGCTTTCCAAAGGTTCGTGAAAGGTGAATAACATGATAAAGATCGGTATTATCATCTGTGACCGCTATCGCACCTGTGCTGGCGGCAAGTGCATGCGGGCTTTACGAAACCGTGAGGGTGCCTTTGCCCAATACAAGGGCGAACGGGTTGAATTGGTGGGTTACACCACGTGCGGAGGTTGTCCTGGCGGCAATGTCGAATATACAGGCGAGGAGATGGTTAAGAACGGGGCGCAGATTATTCACCTTGCAACCGGTCTGCTGGTTGGTTATCCTCCCTGCCCATACATCCATACATTCAAGAATTTTCTTGAGAAGCGCAACGGCGTCAAAGTTGTTCCCGGTACGCATCCGATTCCTCAAAAATATCTGGATATGCATACAAGTCTGGGGACTTGGGAAGATGCTGAATGGGAGGCGCTTCTTGAACCAACCATGACAGATGAAGCGACTCGCATGGCGTATAACTAAGGAGGGAGCGATGAAATACGTATTATTGGCGTGACCCCGACCTGATGGTGGAGTGAGTCCCTCGTCATGAAAACATACAACCTTATGACCGCTGGGTTATTCCTATTTATTTTGTATTGGCTTTTGGCGCGATTGTATTCGCTGTCATTAATGTCAGATACAGGAGTACAAAATGATTGATCTGCAAAAAATTGATACCTTTCTATGCGTTGTTGAAAACTCAAGCCTTTCAGAAGCCGCCAAGCATCTCCACCTTAGTCAGCCCACCGTAAGTCATCAGATCAAGGTACTGGAACAGGAGTTAGGGGTTGAGTTATTTACACGCTACAATACCGGACTCAAATTGACCGAAGCAGGCAGGCTGATGCTTCCCTGGGCGCGCCGCTTGATTCACGATACCAACGATCTGAAAGATATGATGGCGTCGTTGCAAAATGAAATTGTCGGCGAACTGCGGATTGCTTGCAGTACAACTGCCGGGAAATACATTTTGCCGCAGATGGCTGCGCGCTTCTGCCAGCATTATCCTGGCATCAAGGTGCGGATCCTGGCTTGCGGTCCTGAAAATGCCGCGCTGAAATTGCTTGATGGTGAGGCGCATATCAGCGTGATTAGTTCCGAGAATGCAGATCCCAGCCTTGAAGCTCAGGAATTCTTCCGGGACACAATCACCCTGATTGTCCCAGTCAACCATCGCTGGGCTACGCAAGAATCTATCACACCGGAGGAAATCCTCGAAGAACCGGTGATCATGCGGGAAGAGACATCGGGAACACGCCGAGTGGTGCTGAGTGAACTGGCAAAATTTGACATCAGCCTGGACGATATGAATGTATTCCTGGAATTAGGGAATGCGGAAGCCATTGTTGGAACCGTTGCGGCTGGCTTCGGGATTTCCTTTGTCTCCACGCTCGCCTCCGCCTGCCCATTGGAACGGGGGAATGTAGCGAATATTCGCGTCAACGGGTTGGATCTGCAGCGAAGGGTCTTTATGGTCCGAAAACGTGTTAGCGCTCCGCATCGTCCGCGTGATGTGTTCTGGGGATTTATCCATGATCCGTCTAATGCAGATCTTTTACGAATGGCAGGTTGAGCCAATACTGCCAAATAGGTTGGACAAACAGGGTGTGGGTCGGAATGATCAGATGTTCTGAGTGCAAAGGTCCCCAAAGATGATGAAATCTTTGGGGACCTTCATTGCTTGCTCCCATGGCTGGGTGGCTATTTTGTTTTCATAATCCTGCAATAAAGCCACATGCCGCCAAAGCCGACGATTGCACCAACCAGGACGTATACGATTGCCGTAAATAGGCTCATACTCTTTCTCCTTTTTGTGAATGGATGACAAGTCGCGTCAAAATGCTGCTTGTTGATCGTTGGTTAGAACACGTACGTTTGCGCAGCGCCTTCCACATCCATCAGATATGGCGGAGCCTTTTTGATCTTGATGCGCGGATCGCGCAGGTCTTCGGGCTTGATATCCTTGTTCTCCAGCGCCAGTTCGCAGAACACGATCTCGCCGCCCAGTTCAAGGATGTCGTTGAAAAGTTTGACGGGATTGGGCATACCCTTGGGCGTACCGAGTTTTTCCAGTTCGCCTTTCAGCATCCAACGCGCCGCTGCGGGACAAATGAAGACATGCACTTCGTAGTCGAGCGAAAGACCAGAGGTGGAGAAGATCAGCGTCGGCATGATGTTCGCCGGGGTGTCGCCATTGCAGACGATGGACATTTTTTCAGTCATGTGAATCTCCTTTAAAAAATAGTTGATTGTTTTTAGTCTGCCGAAGCCATTGCCCCAGCAGTTACTTCTGATTTTTCTTTGGCTTTTTCCTTGACCGCTTCGAGATACATCGCCAGTGGACGATACATCATGTGCATCCATTTGCCGATGCCAACTTCCGTATCCAGCATGGCTGCCATCGCCAGAACGTGAATCACGTAGATGATGTAGGTTGGCAATGCCCAGATGGCATCCACAGCGCCAAGGTAACGGAAGATGTGGATCAGGATGCCCGTGACCGCTCCAGTCAAAATGAAGATCGGGAACATCCAGTCACTGGGATGAGAGAAACGGAAACGTTCCTGCTGTCTGCGGGCACGGTTACGCAGGAAGTCAATTGCAAAGACGATCAGCACGATCGTGGCGTAGTAGCCCAGCCAGCGCTGCGGATGATAGATCGGATAGAGGTTGTCCGTCTGGAACCACCACAGCAGCGGGACGATCAACAACAGCATGACGCCGTATCCCGACATGAAGATCAGGTGCTTCAGCCATTCCGTTTTTGCTTCAGGGTTGCAATCCTTCCACCGCCGTTGCGTGAAGAAATGCAGGATGAAGGTTTTGAACTCGCTGGCATAAACCGACAGCGGAATTTTCTTTTCCTTCAGATCCTTGCCAAGCACATGCCGTCCCATATTCAGCATATTCAGAAAGACCCGAATGCCCAAGTAAGCAAAGTGGACCAACACCACTGCCCACACCCACATCACTGGGAAGACCGTGTTCAATTCCAAGCGGTCAGTCACGAGGTGGGCAAGCCCAAACACATAGAACAGCACTAGCAGAAATAGATTAAGAAGCACACCCTTCAGAATGGACAGGTATACGGCTCTCTCTGAACGGTACAACTTTTCGCCGTGACCTGATGTATCGTATTGTGCCGTCAGCCAGCGACGGATGGACATCATCGTTTCAGCGGGTTCTGCGCCCTTGGGGCAGGTCTGCGAGCATTCGCCACAGTAGTAACATTGCCAGGCATCCGTGCGCTCGAGGATGCGATCCCGCAATCCCATTTGAGCGAAGCGCACCATATCACGCGGGAAGGGATGCTTGTCATCGGTTAGCGGACAGATGGCGGTGCAGTTGCCGCAGTTGAAACATTTCTCGATTCCCACCGCGCCGTATTCCTTTAGTTCATGCAACAGAGTTGGGTCAACGCGGCTCATTTTTTCTCCTCCGCCTTCTGGTAGAGCGGATAATCGGCGCACATACCTTTTTCGACGATCATGCCGTATTTTTTGAACGAAGCCATGTACCACAACACTTCACTCGCAGGCAAATTGACTGCCGCCGCCACTTCGGGCACGGTCATGGGTTTGTCGCGCAGCGCCTGACAGATGACCTGTTGCACGCGCTTCTGTTCTTTCAACAACGCCTGCGTCCGTTCGACGGTTGCGGCGTGTTGTTCGCGCAAACGTTTGAGCATTTCACCGCGAGATTGTGGGGTTTGCTGTGCCGTTGTCATGCCGCCTCCACTAAATCCACAATATCCATTCCGATGGCTTCCACCATCGCTTCGTATTGCGCGAGCATCCAGCCTTGCACGTCGATGGCGCGGTTCGGACAAGCCGCCACGCATGCGCCGCAGCCCGAACAATTGGCGGGTGTGACCACCGCGCGTTTTATCTCTTTGCCGTTCTCGTGGAAAGTTTCCAACGCGATTGCGCCTTCGTATTCGCAGGCTTGCACACATGCGCCCGTGCCGTTGCATTTCTCTGCATCCACCGCCGCAACGAACGGCTGTAATTCCACTTGTCCGTGCCCCAACAGCGAGACGACTTTAGCCGCTGCCGCCGAAGCCGCCGATAGACTCTCCTGAATATTCATTGGGCTTTGCGCCGTGCCAGCCAAAATCACGCCATTGACCGCCGTTTCGACGGGGCGCAGTTTGGGATGCACTTCGAGCAGGAAGCGGTCATTGCCGCGCGAGACCTTGAGCATTTTCACCAGGTCGTCAATTTGGCGCGGCTCCATGCCGACTGCCAGCACGACCAAATCCACAGGGATTTCAAGTTCTTCGTTGTAGGTCAGCGAGTCTTTGACGTGGATCAGCGCGGGATATGTATCGCCTGTTGGCGCGGGAATCACCTGCGGGCGTTCCTCTCCGTGATAGCGCACGAAGCGCACGCCGCCTTCCAACGCGCCGCGATAATATTCCTCGTGTCCGCGCCCGTAGGTGCGGATATCCTGATAGAGTTCGTAAATATTCAACGCGGGGAATTTTGTGCGCAGTTCCACCGCCATGTGCAGGCTGGCTGTGCAGCACACGCGCGAGCAATAATTATTGACCTGCCCATCATCATGCGGCTCATCCACGCCTTCGATTTCGCGGCTACCCACGCAATGGATCAACGCCACATCGCGCACCGCGTGACCGTTCCATGTCAGCGCGTCACCCGATTTCATCAATGCCAAATGGCGGATCAACTGCGGGAGCGTGACAACTTCCTTCAACTCGCCGTAGCCATATTCGCCTCGACGCGGTTCATATGGATCGAAGCCTGTGGCGACGATGATCGCCCCCGCGCTGACATCGAAACTCGTCGGCGCATCTTCCAGGACGATGGGCTTGCCGCCGTTTAATGAAATGGGTTCGCCCCGATAGTTTTCCCAGTCCACCGCGGGCAGAGACGGATAGCAACCTTCGAAGGGCTGATAAATAACCTTGCGTTGACTCAGCCCATAATTGAATTCATCGGGTACTTGCTTTTTGCAGGCGGACATCAATTTTTCAGCGTTCTCTGCGCTGACGCCGCGTGAGTGTTGGAGAATGCGCACGCTGTAATTGCCGACGTACCCCGTCACGTTTGTCACTTCGGATTGGGTGTGAAGTTGGATGTTCGGATGCTGGGCAACTTGTTTGACCAGATCGCACAGCAGGTCACGTGCCTGCTCGTCTGTTGAAAAAACTGACTCCAATTGCGCCATGCGTCCACCCACGAAGGGGGATTTTTCGACCAGCACCACGTGCAAGCCTTGCCGGGCAATATCCAGCGCTGCGCGCAGACCCGCCACACCTGCGCCGATGACCAATGCCTGCTTCTCCGCTTCCAGCCGAATTGGTTCGAGCGGTTGCAGTAGACGCGCTTTGGCAATGCCTGCCGCCATCAGGCGCATGGCTTTGCAGGTTGCGCCTTCGCAATCGCAGGCATGCACCCATGAGTCCTGCTCGCGCAAGCCAATGTGATGATACAGATAGGGATTCAATCCCGCGCGTGTGACCGCGTTACGGAAGGTCTGTTCGTGGAGTGACGGGGCACATGCGCCGATGACGACGCGGTTGACGCCCAACTCGCGAATATCCTGTTCGATCTGCGATTGCCCCGCATCGGAGCAGAGCGACATATTAGTGCGCGATACGACCACATCGGGCTGGGTTTCCATCACCTTGGCGACCTGCTCGCACTTGACAGTGTGGCTGATGTTCCCGCCGCAATAGCAGGTATACACGCCGATCTTGATCTTCTCAGGCATATACCACCTCCTGTTGTGCCACACCGATTCCTGATTTCTCTCGGATGTATGCCGATGCGGCAGATGCGGCGGAACCCGCCGTGATGATGCTGTCCACGATGTCCATCGGTCCGCCTGCCGCGCCTGTGACGAAGATGCCTGGTCGCTGTGTCGCGCTCGGAGAGGCGTTCAAAGCTGGGAGGGAGATAAAACCATCCGAAGACGGAAGCAGACCAAACGTCGAGGGAGAAGCGGTGGGGATCATCCCAAGCGAAAGCACGACCATATCGTGAGTCCGCTCGATGATTTTGCCCTCCTCCGTCAATTCCACTTTGACAATTGGATTGTGCTTTTCATCCTCGCGGATGGATGCGACTTTGCCGCGAATAAACTCCACGCCCATGGCTTTGGCGTTTTGATAAAACTGTTCGTAGCCTTTTCCAAAAGTGCGGATGTCCATGTAGTAAATGGTGATTTCCGCCAACGGCAGCGCGCCGCTGATGAGCATGGCTTGTTTGATGGCGTACATGCAGCACACGCGCGAGCAATATTCGATGTTTTGTGTTTTGTCGCGCGAGCCCGCGCATTGGACGTAAGCGATGGTGGTCGGTTCCATGCCGTCGCCTGGACGCAGGACGCGACCGTAGGGTCCTGTGGGCGCGAGGAAGCGTTCCATCATCAGCGGGTCGATAACGTTGGGGAGTACCCCGCCGCCGTATTCTTTCTTCGCGCCGAGTTGGGTTAATTCAAAACCTGTGGCAAGGATGATGGCGGTGGTTTCGATGGAGAAATTTTGCGGCTGTTGCGTGAAGTCCACTGCGTTGACGGGACATGCTTTTTCGCATTTGCCGCACAGCAGACAGTTGTCAATATCGAGCACGGCTTTTTGCGGCACGGCTGTGGAGAACGGCACGCGGATGGCGCGATAGGAGCCAAGTCCGCGGTCGAATGGGCTGGGTATTGTGATGGGGCATTCGTATTCGCACTGGCGGCAGCCCGTGCATTTGCTTTCGTCCACGTAACGCGGCTTTTGTAAAACGGCGACGCCGAATCCCGTGCCGCTTTGTTGGATGGACTGCACTTCGCAGTACGTGAAAAGTTTGATGTTGGGATGATGCGCCACTGCCGACATTTTCGGGGTGGTGATGCAGGAGCAGCAATCCAGCGTGGGGAAGACCTTGCTAAGCGTGATCATCTTGCCGCCGATGCTGGCTTCACGTTCGACGAGCGCGACCTGGAAACCCTGGTCGCCGAGGTCGAGCGCGGCTTGCATACCCGCGATCCCGCCGCCGATGACGAGCGCCTCTACTTTGAGATTGTTCATGCGGTCGCTCCTTGCGCGGCGAGTTCGCTTTTTACGAAGCCGATGCCATTCAGCAGTTCCGCCATCTGCTTGACTTCCTTGAGGAAGGGTTTGACGCAGACGGTGCAGATGGCGGCGAGGCGCAGACGACGGATGTCGAGTCGGCGTTTCTTCATCAACTCGTAGGCGCGGTTGATGAGCTTGGCGGTGCCTTCGGCTTCGACCTTGTACGGGCTGTCGGTGCCGCTGTACATGACGATGATCCCGTCAATGCCGCTCTCGAAAGCGTGGATGAAAAACTCGGGCGGGAACATGACGGGACACATGACGGGCAGGATGTAGGTGTTTGGGGGGTAATCCGCGTGCGATTGTCCCGTCGAATCCGCGCCCGCGTATCCGCCCGCCAGGGTTGCGAGGATGAGGATCTTGGGTTGAGGGGGAGGTATGGTTTCTGCCATGATCGAATCCAATCACGATATTGGTTGACTACGTTTGAACCGCCAAACACGCAAAGAACGCCAAGAAAAATCTTTGGAAACCTTCGCGCACTCGGCGGGCTTCGCGGTTAATTTTTTGAGTTGCTATTTCTTGCGGCGGATGAAGAGCCGTTCGTAACCGTCACCAGACAGAACGCCCAAAAATTCGTGCCCGACTTTCTCACACCAGCGCGGCATATCGTTCTTGGTGTTGGCGTCGCCCGACCAGATCTCGAGCACTTCACCCACCTTGACGGTGGCAATCGCCTTTTTGGCTTCGAGCAGGGGACCGGGGCAGGACATGGCGCGCGCATCCACGACTTTGGCTGCTTGAATATCGGTAAGTTCAGGGGTGGTCATTTGAATCTCCTTCTTAAGATCAGTTTGCGATTTCGATGACAGGTACTTCTGTCGTTTCGATTTTGGGACTGTTTTTTAATGCGGGGCAGTTTTTGACAAGGTCGTTATCGATCAGGTGGTAAAAAATATTGTGATGCTCGCGGCGCGCCCGCACCATGTTGCTGAATTCCAGAATACGCAGGTGGTGGGATGTGCTTTGCAGGGAGGCGCCGATCACCTCAGCGATGTCGGTCACCGTTCGCTCCCCACGCGCCAAAAACCAAAGGATCAGGATGCGCTGGGGATTGCCCATCACACGGCAGTGGCAGGCTTGCCGCTCGGCTTGTTGCACAAAATCAGGGGAAAAGGGTAGTGGGTTCATGTATTTCAAAAGTTGCTGAATTCATATATAGATTAACCCTCCAACCGATCAACAACAAGTGATGAGCATCACAAACTGCAAATAAATCCTCTATGGCGGGGTATAGAAGAGATGGGAGGGCTCAAAATAATGAGAATCGGTTGGCTGCAAAACTTAAGGCGCTTCTGCAAATTTCCATTTTGTGCAGTTCATAAACCAAAACGGCGGAGAATTCTCTC
>CAYJPO010000060.1:0-29473 GCA_964372045.1 uncultured Anaerolinea sp. | reverse complement strand
CCGATTCCACAATTACTTTGCTGATTTCATTTTCATCCATATCAACTCCCTTCCTTATAACTCTTGTTTCTTTGTTATTGAGGCTATAGTTTACCAAGATTGAAACTTTCCCTTCGCGCCCTTGCGTCTTTGCGTTAAGACTTTAACCGCTGCCCCACCGAAAACGAAACTGTCTTCAAGACAGCCGGTTTCTAGATCAAATCCGAAACCTTCGACTACCATAGCGGCGGGACGTTGGAATTGGGTATGGATAAGTGTGAGTATTTCGGGCAGGTGATACTTTCGTAGGGGTGAGTTAGCGAGAAACAAGAAATAAGTAACGAGGTGACTGTCACTTTATGACAGTCACCTCGTTTTGTTTAGCTGAACCGTCCACGAATCCTCGAATTGGACATCATTCATTCGTTCATTCGTGGTCTATTCGTGGATGGTTTTTTATGGATACGAGAGGGAGCAACGAAAACCGACGCTGTCGTCGGTACTCGCTGGAACGTACCCGTCGCGGTAGGCAGAACGGACGTTGCCACCGCCATAGTTGTCCCACGCGCCGCCCCGCAGCACTCTTGAACCGCTCGAAGCAAAATCTTCCCGCCCATCGGTTGCAACATAGGGGTTATCTTGATACAAACTACTCACCCATTCCCAGACGTTACCAGCCATATTCAATGCACCATAAATGCTTGCGCCGTCAGTGTATGAACTGACCGGGGCTGTGTCACCCACGCAATACTTACTGCCATCAAAATAATTGGCATACGTACAACTTATCTCCTCCCCCCACGGATACGTTCTCCCATCTGTGCCACGCGCGGCTTTTTCCCATTCGGCTTCAGTCGGCAATCTGCGCCCCGCCCAGGAGCAATACACATTTGCCTGATTCCAATCTACATAAATGACGGGGTAGTCATCAAACTCAGAATTGCCATAATAACTATCATGTGTATACGAGCTTGTAGAGGACGGATGTGTACATCCACCATCGGCAACACATTTGGCATACTTGGCGTTGGTTACCTCGGTCTGGTCAATCCAGAAGGCAACTAGGGCAATTTGATGAACAGGTTGTTCATCAGAGCTTAAATCACTTCCCATCGTAAATTTACCCGCTGGCACAAAAACTAAAGGCATGCCATCTTTCTCGGAGATCATCGTTGAGCCAATACCAAGAGTTGGAATTGGGCTGGGAGTTTCTGTTGATTCTAAAGTTGGAATAAAGTCAGACTGAGCGGACAAATATGTTGGAGAACCAATCTTCACTGCAAGAGTGGGAGTTTCTGTCTTAGGAACATTAGGTAAGGACAAAAATGGATTCTTAACTAAATAATCCATAAAAAATATTGCAGCGAGTGTCAATCCAAAAACGAGAAGACCTAAATTCATATATTTTACAACCCCATCAATCAAACTAGATTTCTTTTCATCTACAACATAATTTTGCTTAATTATATCTTTTGGATTTAGATTATTTTGAGGTATTTGCTCACTAAGCTCGCTTAAGTAAGAAGCCGAATCACTCGAATTCTCAATATTTGTCAAACGCAATTTGAGACTACTTAAGAGGCGTTGATAAGCCTTATCTTTATTTTTTTCTGGAAAGTAGTCCAGATATTGCCAATCCCGTAAACTACGGGGAGGTATGCACTCTTCTAAACGAAGAGGAACTATGAAAATGCCATCTTCTGGTATTTCAAGAGCAATATCAAGCACAAAACGTAATTCTTTCTGAATATAACCCCTCTTATTAATTGAGTTATTAGAAAGACATACTAATACAACATCTGATGCTTCGGCTGCTTTCTCAATTTCCAAATCCCAATTTTGACCTGGATAAAGCTTTTCTTCATCCAGCCACGGATCAATCCAATCTTCGGCTTTAAGTCGTTTGTATAACTCCCGAACAGCAGGTTTGTCTTGTGAGGCGTGGCAGAGAAAAACGCGGAGTTGTCGCGGCATGGGGATAATTTACCGAACTGTGCAGAAATTATAAACCCTCCCACCGAAAACTCGATGGGAGGGTCCTAATTTCACAATCCTTTTTATTGAGAAACTGCACAGCGAAAGCCAACATTGTTATTTATAGACGCGGGATCCAAATAATTCCGTATTGTAGTCATGATGGCCTCAGCGCGATCGTTCCATGAGCCGCCTCGCAATACTTTCACGGAACCTGTATCGGGTCCCAAAGGGTTGAACGATGGAGATTTCTTGTAATATTCACCATCGTACCAATCATTTACCCATTCCCACGCATTGCCTGCCATGTCATAAATCCCATACGGACTTACCCCCTGGAGATAAATACCAACCTTACTGGTATCCGCATTGCAATACGTATCGCTATATATGAAATTCGCCCTATCGCAGTTATATCCCTCGCCCCATGGATAGGTACGTCCATCCTCACCACGCGCAGCTTTTTCCCATTCCGCTTCGGTCGGCAAACGGGTTCCGCGCCATTCGCAATACGTTTTCGCCATCTCCCAGCTCACATAGACAACCGGGTATTCATCGAACTCGGGGTTACTGTAATAGGCGAAACGCGTATTGGAATTACTGGGTATAGGTGGTTTACATTCCCCCGCTTCAACACATTTTTCATACGATGCATTTGTCACTTCAAACTTATCCATATAATAGGCATCAAGATAAATAGCATGGACCGGGCTTTCATCTTCAATAGTATTGCTGCCCATTGAAAAACTCCCCGCCGGGATGTACATCATGAGCACGCCTTCGGAATTGTAGATTGACCCAATGCCCGGGGTTGGAGTGATCGTGGGTGGAACAGGCGTGATCGTCTTGGTTGGAGTAGGGGTGCGCGGCTTTGCGGTGGGAGTGTCGGGTAAAACCGTTGCCGAAGAAGCAACCTGCGCCGGGAGGTAATTATTAAAATAATAGTTTCCGCCAAACAGCATCAACAACAGCCCTGCGATCACAGCTCCGACGAAGCCCACCTTTCGAATATCAGTCGCCTTTTTTCTCTCCTGTCCATTTTCCTCAACTGAAGTTGGTTGCACCTTCGGTTTTCGTAACTTTGGCGTTTCAATCCTTGCTTCATCCAAAGCTCTAATTTCTGATCCGCTCTTCTTGGTGGCAGGCTTTTCTTTATGCACTTCCTCCAGAAGCACAGGCGCAATATCGTCCCCAAGTTCCTTTGCCCGCACATTCAACCCCGCCAAAATATGTTTCCGCCCATCTGCGCGGAAATATTCCACCCACTGATAGCGGCTCAGACGCTGAGGGATCTCGCATTCTTCCAGTTTCACAGGAACAATAAAGATCGTCCCTTCGGGTTTTTCCAGCGCCTTATCCAAGGCAAAGGTGATCTCTTTTTGAACGTATCCCTCTTTATTAACTGAACTCTTCGAAAGGCAGACAAGGATCACATCTGAATTGAACAAGGCTTTTGGGATCTCGACTTCCCAATTTTGACCCGGGAGCAAGTCGGTCTGATCAAGCCAGGGTTGAATCCCATGCTGTTTGAGATATGAATACAGCTTGCGGACGGCAGGTTTATCTTGTGAGGAATGGCAGAGGAAAACGCGGAGTTGTCGCGGCATTGAAGAGTTTCCCGAAATTCGAAGAAATTATAAACCCTCCCGCCGGGAAATCGACGAGAGGGTTTCAATGGGTGGTCTCGATACGGCGGCGTTGGCCGGGTAGGACGAAGTCCGTATCGAGACCCGCCGCCTACTCGACCACCGAGGACTCCACTTTCAACTTTCCAACCTGCAACCTTCAACCTCAATAGATCGGCAAACTCTTGTCCACTTCCTTCGCCCAGGCGTTGATCCCGCCCTTCAAATTCTTGACCTTCTTGAAACCGGCGCTGGTCAGCAGTTCGAGCGCGCGCGCGGAGCGGGTGCCGCCTTTGCAAAAGACCACCATGTCATCGGCAGAGTTCAACTCAGAGAGGCGGGACGCCAACTGCCCGAGCGGAATATTGACAGCGTCCGGCAGGGCGGAAATTTGCAGTTCGTGCGGTTCGCGCACATCCAACAATTTGGGTTGATTGATCTTCACGCGTTCGGCTAGTTCAGGAGCGGTGATATCCCAGCCTGCACCCGCGGAACCTTCGTCGCCGTGGTCATGACCGGGCACGCCGCAGAACTCTTCGTAGTCGATCAATTCCTTGATGTCGGCATTCGGTCCGCAAACGCGGCATTTGGGATTCTTCTTCAACTGCACAAAGTCAAAGGACATGTCCAGTGCGTTATAAAGCAGGAGCTTTCCGATCAGCGAATCACCGATGCCAAGCAGGACTTTGAGCGCCTCGGTGGCTTGCAATGTGCCGATCGTACCGGGGAGGATTCCCAGCACGCCGCCCTCCGCGCACGAAGGGATGAGTCCCGGCGGCGGTGGTTCGGGGAAGAGACAGCGATAGCAGGGACCTTCCTTCGCATAGAACACGCTCACCTGCCCATCGAAGCGGAAGATGGATGCGTACACGTTCGGTTTGCCGAGGAAGACCGCCACGTCATTGGTCAGGTAGCGGGTGGGGAAATTATCGGTGCCATCGAGAATAATGTCGTAGTCCTTCGCGATGCGCATGGCATTCTCGGAGGTATACGGCTCGTTATACACGTCAACTTGAATGTCGGGATTTAGATCCAACATTCTGTCGCGCGCGCTTTCCACTTTCAACTTTCCAAGCGTGGAGGTGCCGTGGATGACCTGCCGCTGCAAATTGGACGAGTCGACCACGTCGTAGTCCACGAGACCAATGCGCCCCACCCCAGCCGCGGCGAGATACAGCGAGACCGGCGAGCCGAGTCCGCCGGTGCCGACGATAAGCGCAGATGAGTTCTTGAGTTTGCGCTGACCCTCCAACCCCACTTCGGGGATGAGCAGGTGGCGCGAGTAGCGCAGGATCTCTTCGTGATTCAGTTCAGGCAGCATATTAGCCTCCAGCAATGGATGGGATCAACATAACTTTATCACCATCCTTGATGGGCGTGTCCACACCTTGCAGGTCTTTGATGTTATGTTCACCGACGAACAGATTGACGAACGGGCGCAGGTCTCCGCCTTCGTTGAACAAGTGCGGCTTGATGGAGGGATATTGCGTTGTCAAGTCGGCGAGCGCTTCGGCGATGTTCGCGCCGGTCACTTTGACTTCGGATTGTCCGCTGGTGTAGGCGCGCAGCGGGGTTGGGATTCTCAACACGGTCATAAAGGCAGGTCTCCTAAATAAATTTTTATCAAGACAATGGACAGGGTATGCTGTTCAACGGTCCATCCTCCACGGTCTACGGTCGTTATCCTCCCGCCGCCGAAGCCATGAGGATGACTTTATCGTCGCCTTTCAAGGACGTTGCCATTCCATCCAGATCCCGCACATGGACTCCGTTGACAAAAATATTGAAGTGGCGCCGCAAATCACCCCGCGCATCCAGCAAATGCGGGCGCAGCGCAGGGTAACGGTCGAGGATGTTTTCGAGAAGTTCCGCGACCGTCGCGCCGCGCACCTCGAATTCAAGTTGGTTCTCCACGTAATACTTCATCATGGCGGGAAAGCGTACAGTAGGCATGCTGGTGATTTTAATGCAAGTTGGTTGCATTTGAGCGAAAAATATCTATACCCAGCGCGGTCACAAATTGCACTTATTTTAGAGGAAGCATAGAGCAATTTGTGACCGTGGGTATTATATAATGTGCTTATCCCCCAGGAGGCTCGCATGACACAATACAAAGTGATCGCCGGTACGTTCCACGTCAAAGGCTTTCAGCCCGATGGCGATTCGATCCGCTTTCAGGCGAACAAGCAGGAGCATTGGGATTTTTTCCAATGGGAAACGGAAGCCATTAAACAAACCAAAAAGAAACAACTGCGAGTCGAAGCGATAGACGCGATGGAAACTCATTATCAGGGCTATCACCAGCCGCGTCCCTTCGCGCTCGCTGCCATGGAAGCCCTGCTCGAACTCATCAATATCAAGTCCGTGACGTACAGCCTGGGGTTGACCCAGATCGTGGAAGCTGACGACGGCAAAGTAGGCTTCATCGCCGCAGCGGATGTAGACCGCTTCGGACGACCCGTGAGCTATGTCTTCCCCAAAACAGCCAAACTCACCGACGGCGCGTTGATGAATTCGGAAGACCTGCCCATCGAAAAATCCATCAACTTCCAACTCGCGCGGGAAGGATTGGTCTACCCCACGTTCTACACCACCACCGACCGCACCATCGCCGAGAAAATCCGTGGCGTGGTCGCCCGCGCCCGCGCCACCAAACGCGGACTTTGGTCCATTGACCGCACCGCCGATTTCACCCTCTACGACATCCGCACCTTGGAAGAAGACCTCCTGCTCATGCCGAAACTCTTCCGCCGCCTTGTCAGCTTTTTCGACAACTACGCTGATTTCAGTAAGTTGGAAGAATACATGGCAAAGCAGCGCGACAACCTCGTCTTGTGGGACGGCACAAAGAAAAAATCCATGGCAGACCTAATGAAATTCTCAGGCAGACATATTCAAATGATGACACCCGTGGAGGATATTCTGTTCTCGCCGAAGTGAGGTTGAGGATGGTAAATTAGTAGATTGGTAGAAAAAAAAGTCCCGATGCGCAACCCGCATCGGGACTTTCTCGTATCGCGTTACTAATTACTCGTAACTCGAACTACTCTTCCTTCTTCGCTTCCATTTCCTTCTTGTGAGCCTCGATGATCGGGGCTGCAATGTGAGACGGAACGGTATCGTAATGATCAAACTCCATGGTGAAGTAACCGCGCCCGCCGGTGATGGAGCGGAGCTGCGTGGTGTACCTAAGCAATTCTGCCATCGGAACGTGCGCATGGATGACCGTACTACCATGTTCGGCATCTGTGCCCTGAACACGTCCGCGGCGGGTGTTGAGGTCACTCATCACATCGCCCATATTCGAGTCCGGCACGGTGACATGCACGTTCATGATCGGTTCGAACAATACGGGACCCGCTTCCTGCACGGCAAGTTTGAAGGCTTCACGTCCGGCGATTTCAAATGCAACCGGCTTCGAGTCCACTTCATGCTCTTTGCCGTCATAGACGATCACCCGCACATTGCTCATCGGGTAGCCAGCGAAAGCGCCCTTTTCCATGGTGGCGCGGATCGACTTTTCGATCGGCGGCAGGTAGGAGCGGGAGAGATTCATACCCACAAGCGCATCGGCGAATTCAAAGTCACCATCCATATAAGGTTCGATGCGCAAATGCACCTCACCGAACTGACCAGCTCCGCCGGACTGTTTCTTGTGGCGGTACTGACCGGCGGCTTTTCTGGTGATGCCTTCACGGTAGGGAACCTTCGGTTCGTGCGGGACAATGCCCACCTGGAATTTTGTCTGGGCGCGATGGATCGCCACATCAATATGCTGATCGCCCATGCCTTGCAGGACGGTTTCGTGCGTCACATTATCATTCTGCCAGATGAGGGTCATATCCTCTTCGCACAGACGGGTCAGCGTGGTGGAGATCTTGGCGGCATCTGCCTGGGTCTTGGGGCTGATCGCCACACGATACAACGCCGCAGGGAAGACGGGCTTGGCGATCGTCAAGGGATGTCCCTTATCGCAGAATGTATCGCCGGTGGCTGAAGCCGCCAGCTTGGATACGGCGCCAATGTCGCCCGCGTGAATCACTTTCGCGGGGATGGTTTCCTTGCCGCGCTGGAAGTGCAAGCCCGCCATGCGTTCGTCGGCGCTCTTGTTTTGATTCCAAATATGCGCATCAGCCTGGATGGTGCCCGAGAATACGCGGAAGTATGTCATGCGACCGACAAATGGATCGGCGGTGGTTTTCCACGCATACGCAGCCAACGGAGCCGAATCAGAAGGTTTCAATTCTTCATCGCCATCCTTGCCCTGCGCCACACGTTTGACGGCGTTCACCGGGGAAGGCATCAGGTCAATGATGTCGTTGAGCAATGCGATCGTGCCGATCTCGTGCGCACCCGCCGCACAGAAGACCGGAACAAAGCTTCCAGCGTAAACCACATCTTCGAGACCGCGCACCATCTCCGCGTCGGTGAGGGAGCCGTTCTCGAGATATTTTTCCATCAATTCGTCTTCACCTTCAGCGGCAGCTTCCACCAGATCGAAGTGCGCCTTTTCCGCAGCTTCTTTCAACTCGGCGGGAATTTCAGCGGTGGTCTTTCCATCACCGATGTAAGACTTCATACCGATGATATCGACCACGCCCTTGAAATCGTGCTTTTGCCCGATCGGCAGGTGAACTTTGACGGCGCGTTTGCCGCGCAGCTTGATAAATTCTTCGACCTGGTCATATACTTTTTCAAAGTCTGCGTTATCGCGGTCCATCTTGTTGATGACGATAAAGCGCGGCAGGTTGAATTGGTCGGCGTAGCGCCAGGCGATCTCGGTACCCACTTCGATACCGGCGACAGCATCCACCAAAATAACAGCGCCGTCCGCCACGCTCAAGGCGGAGACCATCTCACCCACGAAGTCGGTGTATCCCGGGGCATCCAACACATTGATCTTATGGTCCTTGTGCTCCACGGGGATCACGCTCGTGTAGATCGATATTTTTCTTCTATTCTCTTCATCATCGTAATCGGAAATCGTCGTCCCATCCTCGACTTTACCCAGACGGGTCGTTGCCCCCGTAACGTGCAGAAACGCCTCCGCCAGCATGGTCTTCCCTGCGCCGCCGTGCGAAACAAGCGCAATGTTGCGGAGAAACTCAGTGGTATACTCTTTCATCGTATAAAAGCCCTTCCTATAAGCTTTAGGATGTGAAGCAGGTGGGGTTGATTCTAAAAGAACTCAATTGAATTGTCAAAGTGTTAAGCGTCACACATTAATTGTGACATTATAGGCTGTTTTGAGATTCTTGCGAAAAATATGTTCAACGAATATTCCTTTATCACCATTTCCGTCGGATTCGCCCTGATCTCAGGCATCATCCTGCTCACAAACAGACCCAAATGGAATGATTACCTCGCTTTCGCCGTCATCCTTCTGGGCTTATTCACTGCCTGGAGCATTCTGCACCCCAGGCAGACGCCGCTCATGGAAGACGCCAAAGAGGTCCAGGCGATGATCGGGCAGGGCAAACCCGTCCTGCTGGAATTCCAATCTCCCTACTGAATTACCTGTGTTTCGATAAAGCCCGTCGTGGACGAGCTCGAAGAGGAAGCCGGCGATCAAGTCACATTTATTCGTCTCAACATTCAGGAACAGGTTGGGATGGAGCTGGCTCCATTCTACGGCTTTGAATTCACACCTACTTTTATTTATTTCGACGCGCAAGGGAACGAGGTCTGGCGGACAGTCGGCTCATTCGACCCGCAGCGTGTACGCGATTCACTGGAGCAATGACGAACTTTCTTCGCCGGTTGAAATTCAACGCATCCTACCTCTTCGGTTCCGCACCCTGGGATAGCGGCATCAGCCCGCCTGAGCTTTACGACTTCATCGCCAGCCATCCCGCCGGTCGCGCGATCGACATCGGCTGCGGCACGGGCACGAACGTCATTACGCTGGCGAATGCCGGTTGGGATGTAAGTGGTTTCGATTTCATTCCCCGCGCTGTCAACATCGCCAGGCGCAAACTCCAACAAGCGAAAATTCAAGCTGAGGTCTTCACAGACGATGCCACCCGCATGCAGAACGCCGCCGGTCCATTCGACCTCGCATTGGATTTGGGATGTTTCCACAGCATCGAAAACAAAGCGGATTATCTGACCCAATTGAACCGCATCCTTGCTCCTGGTGGATACTGGCTGCTGTACAGTTTTCTCAAACCCAACACGCCTCAACCCGGACCCGGACTCTCAGACTCCGACCTGGAGTTGATCCAACGCCGAAACCTGACTCTCCTCTCCCGCAACGATGGCTTCGACAAACACGAACGACAATCGGCGTGGTTCCTTTATCAACGACCATAAATCTACGATCACGAAACGAAAACTTTAATGAGACTCCTTTTTCTATTCCTGGATGGGATCGGCTTGGGCGAAGACAACCCTGATACCAATCCGTTCATCCGCGCAAAGATGCCCTATCTCGAATCCCTGATTGGCGGCAGGAAATTAACGAAAAGCGCCGCGGCATTCGAGAGCGAATCGGTTTCCCTGCAAGCCATTGACCCCAACCTCGGCGTACAAGGCTTGCCCCAATCCGCCACAGGACAGGCGGTCTTACTGACCGGCGTCAACATCCCCGCTGAGATCGGCTATCACTATGGTCCCAAACCAAACCCGGAAGTGGCGCAATATCTCAATGGCGCGACCGTATTTTCAAAGACCGTCCGCGCCGGGAAGAAAACCTCCATGCTCAACGCCTATCCCCCGCGCTATTTCGATGGCATCGATTCCGGCAAACGGCTGTACTCCTCGATTCCCCTCGCGCTGACAAATGCGGGCATTTCGCTATTCACCCATGAAGATTATTTTTCAGGGCGCGCCCTCTCAGCCGACTTCACCGGCGCAGGCTGGCATGAATTCCTCGGTTTCCCCAATGCGCCGCTCTTTGAGCCAGAAGCCGCGGGCGAAAAGCTCGCCCTCCTCGCCAAAGAGTACGACTTTTCCTTCTTCGAATACTGGGCGAGCGATTATGCCGGTCACAAACAGGATATGGATTGGGCGATCCGCCAGCTCGAAACGATCGATGGTGTGTTGAAGGGTCTGCTCTCGAAGTGGGATCTTGAAAATGGAGTTATCCTGCTCACTTCTGACCACGGCAACATGGAAGATCTATCCACGCGCAAGCATACCGCGGCAGATGTGCCGCTCTTGTTATTTGGGGATAAAAAGAATCGAAGCGAATTTACCCAGATCACCGACCTGACCGGTGTCGCACCGGCGATCAGCAATTTCCTTCAAATCAACTAGCCCATCCGAACCATCTGCGCGATCAAACTACCAACCAATCCGAGCCAGTACGCCGCCGTGTAATAGACAAACATCGGTTGTCTGCCGCGCCGCCATAAAAGATAAGCAGATACAAGCGCCAACATCGCTACTACATACAGATCAAGACCGATCTCTTCAAAGCCCAGGTTTGCGAGGACCCCCAACCCCAGGAACATCGAATTCAAGAGCAGGAAGAAAATATCACTTCCACTTAAATTATTGCGATGCGGGAAAAGCACCTGCAAAAAGAGGATCGCCGCATTCACCATCACAAACCCGGTGAAGAAGATCCAATGACTGAATTCATCATCGTTGAAGATGATAATGCGGCACAAATCGCTTGATGGGTCTTCCAAACAAAAACGGACGTGCAGGTAGTTGGTCACTTCGTGGTCGCCGTAGCTGGCAGCGGTGAGATACAAGCCGATGATAAAGACCAGATTCCAGGCAAGGTGAATTTTCCCCTCGCGGGCTGGCGAGGCGTATTCGATTGTCTTCTTCAGGAGATAGAGCGCCGTCAGGCTGATGAGCGGCAGGACGATCATATTGTTGAAGTCCACCCAGCGTAAAAACTCATTTGGCAGGACGTACCCCAACGTCCACGAACCGAGGCGGTTGAGCGCGACAAGGATCGCAACCAACGACTGCACAGACAATAAAAGATGGATCCGCTTCATAGTTACTCCTACCAATAAAAAAAGAAATTGACAGCCGATGAATTCAGCTGTCAATGATTGACTTCAAGAATGTTCTTTGCCAAAGCGGAGAGTTCGCGGTCGGCACGGTTTGAGGCGATTTCCTTCAGGGCGTTTCTCGCACGGTCATCCTGCAGCCCGCCCAGCGCTTGTACCACCTGCTTCTTCACGAACCGTTCCGGGTCTTCGAGCATTCCAACCAGCAAAGGGGCAACCCGGGCGTCCTGGATCTTTCCGAGACCGATGACCGCATGTTCGCGCACTGCGGCCTCTGGATGCTTCAACGCCTCACCCAAGACGGAGATAGCGGGTGCGCCAAATTGAGCCAATGCCTCCGCCGCCGCTTCGCTGACTTCGTGATGCAGGTCGTACAATGTCATGCCCAATTCATCGAGTGCTCGAACATCCTGTAATTTTCCAAGCACGGTTGCCGCAAGTTTTCGGACGGTGCCTTCACGGTCGCCCAATGCGTCGATCAATGGCTCGACGACAGGCTTGCCCATCTTTTCAATGGCGGTCAACAGGTCGCTAATGGATTTATCGCGCTCATACCACCAGAACGAATCCCTCAGCGATTCCATCAGGAATGGAATCGCATCCGGGTGCTCCGAATCGCCGAGCGCTTTTGCCGCCGCCTGACGCACTTCGATCTTCGGGTCATCCAGCAAAATACCGGAAAGTTCATCAAAAGTGGAGGGTTCTTTGAATTGACCGAGCGCCTCACACACCGCCATGCGGACTTCATTTTCGCGGTCCTTCAAGGCTTTCAACAGCGATGGGATGGCTGTCACATCCCCGATCCTGCCGAGCGCATGCGCCGCACGCGAGCGGACGGTGAAAAATTCTCCGCGCAGGGCTTCGAGCAAAGCTGGAACAGCACCCTTGTCCTTGCTGATCGAAAAGACCTCGGCGACCCGTCCACGCACAAGCGGATGAGCGGATCCAAGCGCCTTGATGAGCGCTGGAGAGGCGGAAGGGATGCGGGCGAGAATCCGCTCGTAGATGGCGACCAGCTTCAAGTCTGTGGTTTGAAGCGCATCGATCAAGGACGGGGCGGCATCTGCTCCCAGATGTATCAATTCCTGGGCGGCATTGTCACGCCGGTATGCATCCGCCAGTTGGGAAATCAGTTTCTTTACATCGCCTTGCTTGGAATTCGAGAACCAATCCATGTAATTATTTTACTTTGAAAGTGAACCTTTTTGCCGATTCGCGAGGGTTATAATATCGTTACGATTACAACACCCCCCACGAGGAGACATGCATGAAAGCGAGAAAAGAGAATTTTTTCTTTGCAAGTTTTGTTGTGCTTTTTATTTTGGCTTGTAATATTCCCGACCCGGCATTTGGGGGCTCGGGAGTTGAAAATACTGTCACGCCGGAATCTCTACCCACGAATACCCAGGCGGTCAGCGCTGACAACAACCCCACAGTTGTCGTGCCGACCGATACACCGATCCCCTTTACGCCGACCCCGCAGATCTCTCCCAAACTCACGTTGACTAAAAATTCGAACTGCCGCGTGGGACCCAACACCAACTACAACATCGTTGACCAGATCGTGTCAGGTGCAGAACTGCCGGTGATCGGACGTAATGAAGAGAATACGTGGTGGCAGGTGGTCAACGCCACCAACCGCGAATGCTGGGTCTTCAACGAGAACGCCACCCCGAATACCGATTTTAGTTCCCTGCCCGTGGGTGAGGCTGCCCCCCTGCCCGGCATTCCCCAAAGTTTTTTTGTGGTGAATCAACTCTGCCAGCCGGGACCCATGAAGTTCTCGGTTACGCTTAGCTGGGCAAGCGGCGGCGGTGAGACCGCCTTCCGAATTTTCCGTGACGGCAACCAGCTCGGTGAAATTAAGGCGAGCAGGCTAAATTATAAGGATACCAATGCACCCCTCAATAAGAATCTTACGTATGAGATCGCAGCCGTGAATGAAAACGGCGTATCCGAACGGGCGGTTCAGATCGTGCCAGCCTGCAAATAAAAAATAACCGCATCAACCCCGAACTCCTCGCATGCGTACGTGGGGAGTTTTTATTTATATGTAATTTTTTTCACCAAGCACACTTTCAAAACCTCTCAAACTTCAAATCGGACTTTTTTTCTCTGATATAATCTCCGACTCGGTTGCCCCAACCATAACGTAAAAATATTTTTGGTGTTTACATCCTAAGTGTTCCAAACATATCAGGTGCGCCTGTCTGCGCAATAAATTTATCGGAGTTTCAATCACAATGAAGAAAGAACAATTATTAGACCTGTATTACCAGATGGTCTTGATCCGCCGTGTGGAAGAACGCGGCGCGGAGTTGTACCAGGCTGGCAAGATCGGCGGCTTCATGCACCTGTACATTGGGCAGGAAGCCGTTTCGACCGGTTTGATCGCGGCGCGTGAACCTCGCGACCGCGTCATCACCGCTTATCGTGACCACGGCGTGGCGTTGAACTGCGGCATTTCTGCCAACCAGGTGATGGCGGAGTTGCTCGGTAAATCAACGGGCATGTCCAAGGGCAAGGGCGGCTCGATGCATATGGCAAGCGTGGAAAAGAACATGTGGGGTGGCCACGCCATCGTCGGCGGACATTTGCCCGTGGCGGCAGGGTTTGCCGTTGGAGACCAGTATGCGAAGAACGACAACATCACCATCTGCATGTTCGGTGACGGCGCGACCAACATCGGTTACTTCCACGAAGCCTTGAACCTTGCCAAAACCTGGGGCTTGCGCGTGCTGTGGGTTTGCGAAAACAACCAATATGGGATGGGCACGACGGTTGAACGCGCCTCGGCTGTGACCGAGATCCGCCAGAAAGCCGAAGGCTACGGTATGAAGAACGGTCAGGTAGACGGCATGGACGTGATGAAGGTCTACGAAGCGGCGAAAGAAGCGCTGGACTTTGTCCGCAAGGAAAGCCAGCCGTTTCTGCTGGAGATCGATACCTACCGCTTCCGCGGACATTCCATGGGCGACCCCGAACGCTACCGCAAAGCCGAAGAAGTGAAGCAGTGGCAGGAGAACGATCCGATCGGCATTTTCAATAAGTATTTATTGGATAAGAAAGTTGCCACCCGCAAAGCACTTGACGATATCGAAGCCCGCGTGGAAGAGGAAGTCGCGAAGGCTGTTGAGTTCGCTGAGACCAGCCCCGAACCCGGGATGGAAGCGCTGTACGCGGATATTTACGCAGATAACTAAAACCAGTAATCAGTGGTCAGTGAACAGCGGGCAGGAATTCCCACTGATCACTGACCACTGATCACTGACCACTGGAGTTACACATGGCAAAAATCACAATGCGCGAGGCGATCTCGCAAGCTTTAATGGAAGAAATGGATCGCGACCCAGCTGTCTTTATCATGGGTGAAGAAGTCGGTGTTTGGGGCGGTACCTACGCCGTTACCAAAGGGTTTTACGACAAGTACGGACCGGACCGCATCAAAGACACTCCGATCGCTGAAAACGCCATCATCGGCGCAGCAATCGGTGCAGCGATGGTCGGTCAGCGCCCGGTTGCTGAACTGATGACCATCAACTTCGCTTTCTCGGCGATGGATTACATCGTCAACCAAGCCGCCAAACTGCGCTACATGTTCGGCGGACAGTTCATGCTCCCAATGGTCATCCGCGCTGTCGGCGGAGGCGGACGCCAACTCGGCGCCACCCATTCGCAGACTCCCGACGCCATCTTCGCACACTTCCCCGGTCTGAAAGTCGTCAGCCCCGGAACGCCGGAAGACGCCAAAGGATTGCTCAAATCCGCCATCCGTTCGAATGACCCGATCCTCTTCATCGAGCACGCCACCATGTATCAAGTGCGCGGCGATGTGCCCGAAGGCGAGTACACCATTCCCATCGGAAAATCCAAAGTGCAGCGCGAAGGCAAAGACCTCACCATCGTCACCTACTGCAAAGGTCTTGAGCTTTCTATGAAAGCCGCGGAACAACTTTCCAAGGAAGGCATCGAAGCCGAGATCGTCGATCTGCGCACCCTGCGCCCGCTCGACATGGAACCCGTGCTCGAGTCGTTCAAGAAGACCAACCGCGCCATCGTCGTCGAAGAAGGTTGGAAGTCCTACGGTGTCGGCTCGGAGATCGTCAGCCGCATCTACGAAGAAGCCTTCGACTACATCGACGCGCCCATCATCCGCGTGGCGCAAAAAGAAGTTCCGCTTCCATACAACCGCACGCTTGAGCAAGCCGCCCTTCCGCAGATTCCAGACATCGTCGCCGCGGCAAAGGAGGTTTTGAAATAATGGCTGAAACCATCAACATGCCCAAACTCGGCTTCGACATGGCGGAAGGTCTCCTCGTCCGCTGGGTGAAGCAGGTTGGCGAAAATATCAACAAAGGCGATGTGCTCGCCGAGATCGAAACCGACAAAGCGACGGTTGAAGTTGAATCTTCTGCCAGCGGCGTTGTGCTGCAACTTATTGTTGATCAAGGCACGATGGTGCCTGTCAACGCGCCAATTGCCGTTGTAGGTGCTGCCGGTGAAAAAGTGGATGCGCCTGCAAAAGTGGAAAGTGGAAAGTTGGAAGTGAAAGCGGAGGAAAAGCCTGCGCCTCCGACTCAGGCGAATCCTGTTCCTGTTTCTCAAGCAGTTTCCCCCGCTGACAACGGTCCCGTGAAAGCATCTCCCCTCGCGCGCAAAGTTGCCAGAGATAGTGGAATCGACCTCGCCTCGGTTCAGGGCACCGGTCCCGGCGGACGTGTGACTCGTAAAGATGTGGAAGCCGCGTTATCCAGTGGGCAGTCGTCAGTGAGCAGCAAACAGTCCGCCCAACCAATCACCAATTACCAGTTACCAATTACTCTTGACGACAAAGTTCTTCCCACAACAAAATTACGTCAGGCAATCGGCAGACGGTTGATTGAGTCAAAGCAAACCATCCCGCACTTCTATGTGACGCACGAATTCAAAATGGAAGCGCTGATGGACATGCGCAAGCAAGCCAATACCTACCTGCCTGATAATGAAAAACTTTCCGTCAACGACTTCATTCTCAAGGGTGTGGCATTGTCACTGCGTCAATTCCCGAATTTGAATGCGACCATCAAAGGCAACGAAGTCATCCAGTTCGGGCATGTCAACGTCGGCGTGGCAGTTACCGTCCCGGGCGGACTTATGACCGTCGTCGTCAAAGATGCGGATCAAAAGTCCATGCGCCAGATCTCCGGTGAAGTCAAAGCCATGGCAGGTCGCGCCCGCGACGGCAAGGTCAAGCCAGAGGATGTGGACGGCTCGACGTTCTCCACCTCCAACCTCGGCATGTACGACGTGGAAGATTTCATCGCCATCATCAACCCGCCCGAAGCTGGGATTTTGGCAATCTCATCCGCAAGAGAAATCCCTGTGGTTGAAAATGGCGAGTTGAAAGTTGGCTGGAGAATGAAAGGTACGATTTCGGTAGATCATCGAGTCAGTGACGGCGCCGAAGCCGCGCAGTTCATGCAAAAGCTGGCAGAGTTCCTGGAAAATCCGGTATGGATGTTGGTATAGGTTATCCAGACCTCTGAGTTCGCTTTACGAAGAACTTGGAGGTCTTTCGTTATGCTATACTTAACCCATGGACGAAAATCAATTCCCGAAATTGAACAAAAAAGTTTTCTCGATTTTGTCATCCTTTGAAGAAGCTGACAAGCAAGATAAGGAATTTTGGCTTTCCAGAACACCGCTTGAACGCCTGCAACACATGGAACTTCTGCGGAGAATTAATTATGGATCTAACGCTACCGCCCGACTTCAAAGAGTTCTTGAAATTACTGAAAGAGCATGAAGTTCGCTACCTGTTGATCGGGGGATATGCAGTCGGCTATCACGGCTATGCCCGCGCCACAGAAGATATGGATATTTGGGTCGCTATTCACCCCGACAATGCCCAAAAACTTGTTACTACCATGAAAGCCTTCGGACTTGACGATCCAAATCTAACGCCAGAATTATTCCTGCAAAAACCAAAAATCATTCGCATGGGATTTCCTCCTATGCGGCTTGAAATCACCACATCCATTTCAGGCGTTGAGTTTGATGAATGTTATCAAGCGCGAATCGTGGATAATTTTGACGGCATCGAAGTCAACGTGATTGATTTGGAAAATCTTAAGAAGAATAAAAAAGCAAGTGGGAGAACCAAAGACATTGCAGACCTTGAAGAATTATGATGAGAACAGATCCAGCCGTTGACGCCAACGCTTGAAAGCCACAATATCAGAACGTTGGTGTAAAAACAAAAATATTTATTTGTAGAAAAGGAAACATAAAATGGCAACGAGAAATGCAAACGCAGTTTGGACCGGCACCCTCAAAGAAGGCAAGGGCACCATGAAGTTCGGTACCTTCGAGGGCGCTTACACGTGGTCATCCCGCTTTGAGGATGGACAGGGCACCAACCCCGAAGAATTGCTCGGCGCAGCCCATGCAGGCTGTTTCTCCATGGCGCTCAGTTCCAACATCAGTAAGAACGGATTTACACCCAAGACCATCTCTACGCAGTCGCAGGTCACGCTTGAAGTGATCGACGGCAAGAGCCGCATCACAAAGATCCACCTGACCACTGAGGCGGTTGTCCCTGAGATCAGCGACGAAAAGTTTCAGGAGATCGCGGCATCGGTCAAGGAAGGTTGTCCGGTCTCTGCGGCGCTGGCAAGCACCCCGATCACATTAACCGCCCGCTTGTTGGCGGGATAAACGAAGTTCGGATTAATTGAATCAGGAATCGGAAGTCGTGTCAACTTCCGATTCCTGATTTCCAACCATATCACCGCTAATAGTGGGGCGTCTTCAAAAGTTTCCTGACCAATGTTGGTGTCGGGATTGTCCGCGGTACGATGTATCTCGGCAGCCCGACTTTCAGCAACAGCGAATCGCCGTCTAGCCGTTGAATGCCTCTAAAACTCGCCTCAGGTGGATGATAATAGATCGGGTACGGCTCATCGAAAACGATCAGCCCGGATAGATCCGCTTGTGGTTGTCCATAGGATTCGTGAATATCCTCCAATGTAAACCGCCCGCTTCGGGTGAAGCCCGGTTTGGCTTTCTTATGTTTGCGGCGTTTCACAAGCTTGACCTTCTCCACGACAACCTCCTCCCAAAAGTATTCTTCTTCGAGCTCATCATCCTCCAAGAGCCAGTCGATGATTCGGTCCAGATACCAGTCCCCGATCTCATCCGAAGCGTAGGTACCCGGGAATCGTCCGCTGCCCATATTGGATGCGCCGCCGCACAACCGCTCCATATTATCCGGCTCGGCAGACCAGGGGACGTGTCTGATGCCATGTTCGCGGAGTGTCATTTTGATGGCAGTCTTGAATTGCTCCTTCAGCCAGTCTTCGATCCAATCATTGACCAGTTCCGCAAAGGGGTCAGACGGAGGAGCCTTGACCTTTCTCGTCCGCTGTTCGAAAGTGATCTTTTTGCTGACGATGTATTCTTCAACCTCATCTTTATCCGTGGGCGGTTTGACATTCTTCCGCAGGATCGGTTTAACCATACGAACATCCGGCGCTCTGCCCATGGTGATGTCATCATAAACAACATGCAGGGAATTGATGGTGTAAAAGCCAAACAACGAACCAAATTCCGGGTCTGTGTGATCCCCTCGATGCGCAAGAAAGACGCGCGTCCTGCCCGGCTCGATCCAGCGCAGAAGACCCGGCAAGCGGCGGCTGCACCCCTGTCTTCTCGCTTCCTCAATGTACGACTCGATGGTTGGATATGCCTGTCCCACCCAGATGAGAATGTCGGTATCGTTATATACCCTCGAAGATGCGTTCATACTTCCTCCATTTCAGAGAAAAAAGGGAACGACATCTCATGATCTGCGGTACAAATTTCCCATCGATGCTAACGCAAACGCCAATTCCATTATAGAATTTCCAAAGCACAAAGTCAATTTATTCACCAAATTGTTGGTGTAAACTTGACAAGTTTCATCCAAAATAAAACCATCTTATGAGGTACTGATGCACAATCATCTTAAGAACGACCTGGCTAATTTTCCCGCATTACTCGAACAGACGAAGCAAGCAGCGGATGAATATCTCACCGAAATCGACCAACGTCCGCCTGCAACGGGATACACCAAGAAAGAAATTCTTGACATCTCACAGCAAGGGCTCGGCGCAGAAAAGACGTTAGACCTTTTTCTGGAACGATACGGGAATGCCATGCCCGCCAGCAACGGACCGCGCTTTTGGGGCTTGGTCACCGGCGGAACGACTCCCGCCTCTCTCGTAGGCGATTGGTTGACCAGTGTCTACGACCTGAATTTAAGCCACGCAGCGAACTCTGTCGCACCGGATATTGAGATGGAAGCCATCTCCATGCTGCGCGAGCTATTCGGTTTGCCCGCGTCCTTCTCAGGGACATTTACTTCCGGCGCGACGATGTCGAACTTCACCGGTTTAGCCATCGCCCGCGAGTGGATCGGACATCAGTATGGCAAGTCCGTTTCACAGGAGGGCTTGCAGGCGATTCCACCTGTCAAGGTCTTGAGTTGTGAGGCGCACAGTAGTTCGTTCAAGGCGCTGGCAATGCTTGGGCTGGGACGAAGCTCCCTAAAAGTCATCCCCCGCCTCCCCGAAAATCGAGAGGCGGTGAACGTCGTCGAGTTGAAAAAGGCATTGGTGGAAATGAACGGCGAGCCTTGCATCGTCATTGCCAACGCAGGCACGGTCAATACCGTAGACTTTGACGACATCCAATCCATCGCGGCGCTGAAATCGGAATTCAAGTTCTGGCTGCATGTGGATGCGGCGTTCGGCGGGTTCGCCGCCTGCTCGCCGAAGTTCAAACATTTGCTCAACGGCATTGAGCGCGCTGACAGTATTACCATCGACGCGCACAAGTGGCTCAACGTCCCGTATGACTCGGCGATGATCTTTACCCAACACCGTGAACTACAAATATCCGTTTTCCAAAACAGCGGAGCCTATCTCGGTGCGATCACCGAGCCCGTGGATTTCATCCACCTTGCGCCGGAAAATTCCCGCCGTATGCGCGCCCTGCCCGCGTGGTTCAGTTTGATGGCATATGGAAAAGAAGGTTATCAAGACATTGTTGAGCGAAATTGCGAGATGGCAAAATTATTGGGGAGCAAAATCGAATCCAGCAAGGAGTTCCAACTGCTCGCGCCGGTGCGGATGAATGTCGTCTGCTTCACCCTGACCGGAGACTCAACTGCTGAACGGGTGAAAACTTTTTTGGCAGGCCTCCGTGATGACGGTCGAGTCTTCATGACGCCGACCACGTATCTGGGCAAACCCGGCATCCGCGCGGCATTCAGCAATTGGCGCACCGAAGAAAAGGATGTGGGGATCGCCTGGCAGGCGATGTTGGATTTTGCGAAATAAAGTGCTACATTAAAGGCATCAAATCACAAAGGGACAACCATGACAAAATCCTCCCTTCTCGAAGTCGACGATTGCCTGCTGATCGTCATTGATATTCAGCCTTCGTTCGTGAAGAAGGAAAGCAAACAAGAGTCCAACCCGCTGCTCCAGCGCATGTGTTGGAGCATCAAGGTGGCGAAGTGGTTGAGTGTTCCGCTGGTGGTGACCGCGGAGGATATTCCCAATTCGGGCAATGTGGCAACTGAAGTGGCGGAGCTTTTACCGCCCGGCACGGAGGTCTTCAACAAGATGACTTTCGGGCTGGCGGCGCAGGCCGATATTCTTGATGCCGTAAAACGAACAAAGCGTAAGACCGCCATCCTCATCGGCTACGAGACGGATGTGTGCATCACACACTCAGCTTTGGGACTGATCGATTTGGGCTATCGAGTCGCGGTGGTGACCGATGCGACTGGCTCGCCCGGAGACGCGCATCAAACCGGATTGGAGCGGATCCGCGGCGCGGGCGGAATTCTGGTCAGCGCGAAGAGTTTATATTATGAGTGGATCCGTACTGTGGCGAAATCGATCGAGTATGAATCATCAGGAATTCAAACGCCAGAAGGGATGGTTTTGTAATGTCGATCCGCCTGTTGAATTGTTTCACCTGTAATGATCGCTTCGGGGTCCTGAAAACCGGCATGGTCTGCTTGTTGATCGAGACCACACAAGGGCTTGTCTTGCTGGATACCGGGCTTGGAACCGAGGATTACCAGAACCCCACCTGGATGACAAGGCTATTCAAAGTCATTATGGATATGCCGTTCAGCCCTAACGAAGCAGCAGTACGTCGTATCAGCCAGCTTGGGTATAAACCAGAAGATGTAAAGCACATCGTCCTAACCCACATGCACTTTGACCATATCAGTGGACTGGCAGACTTTCCCAACGCAAAAATCCATGTTCATAAACGGGAATACGAAGCCTTCACTGATGGCAAAATTTTGCACTTTGATGAATTTGCATACATTCCGCGTTACATTGCCCACAAGCCGGATTTCATTCTCTACGAGACCATTGACTCAAAATGGTATGACTTCGATGCCATCCACCTGCCGTTCGAACCGGAGATGTACTTCATCCCCCTCTTCGGTCACTCGCGCGGTCAGTGCGGGGTCGCAATCAAAACGTCCACAGGCTGGTTTTTCCATGCCGCTGACTCGAGCGCGGTTTACAACAATGAAACGCCCGCCTGGTTGATCAAGTGGGTGCTTGGTCCGCTCGACCCAATGTTGCGCGAGTTCATGCAGTCACACCCGGAAGTGCTTGTTTCCAACAGTCACATGTTCCCGGAATTCTTCGAGCAACATCCGGTCTTGGATTGAACGAAAACAAAAGCGCCTCCAGAAAATTCCGGAGGCGCTTTTGTCATCTATGGCACATAATAGTCAATTAGCAGATGCGGACGGTCTGCCTGATCAATAGCATCGCCGCTGTAAAATGTCAGGAAGTCCGCGCCGAGGTCGTCGTTATCATCCAACTGGAACGCCAGGCGAAGCTGAGTATTCCCTGTCCGGTTAATATAGGCAAAGGCATTCGGTGTCAAAACTGCCCAATACCACCCGCCGACCGCGTTGTTTTGAATGACCGCCGATGAGGTCAAACTGGCTGGAGATTGGAAGTCCATGGGCTGCAAAGCGTTGAGCTTGAAGGGACCAAGGCTCCCATAGGGTCCGTAGCAAATATCCACCAGGATATTCCCATGTGTTGTAAATGGGTCCGTCCCGGCGACACCCTGTACCTTTAGCATCAAGAGCGCCTGCGTGATGACCGCATTATCGGGCAGATAATGCGTGGGGAAATGCAAGATCGAACGGTATTGACGATCCTGCCTGTCATCCCCAACCTGGATCGTAACAGCCGCCGAATTCTTCGTACCCCCAGTATTGCTGTTCTCTTTCGTTTCGAGGATCCAACCATCGTTCCTGCCATTCGAGCGCAGTTTCTCGGTCTTCACCTCGTTGACCTTTTTGTTGATCGAGTAGAACGGTCCGGCGAAATTGCCATTCCCTGCACCCACGCCGCCGAGCGGATTCCCAACAGCGTCAAAAAGAGTGTCGTTATCCTGGACACTGAGTTGAATGGTGCCGTTTCCTGTCCCTGTGCTGACCGTGACGATGGACGTGCTGGCATCGATGGATAATTCAGGGATGCCAACGCCCATGGGTCCGTTGGCAGTCAGAGCGAAATGGCTGACATCGATATATTGCACAGGTTCTGAAAAGACCACACTGAAATGAACCCTGTCTGCCGCGGTCGGATCCGGGTCGAGGCGCAGGATGGTCACAACTGTTGGCGGGGTGCGGTCAATGGTATACATGTCTCCGCTGGGGAAGATACCCGTGCTTGTGCCCAAGCCGCCAAGCGGAATTGAGAACGCATCGCGAATGCTGTCGTCATCGATCAGGTCCAGGCGCAAGGTGCCATCTCCTGAACCCGTATTCGCCGTGACCGTATACGCCGTGCCGCTGCCGAGGACTTCCGTGACACTTGCAGCGGAAATACTTCCCGATGGGACAAGCACAAAATCGCCGACATCCACACCCGTTACCGGCTCGGAGAAATTCACTGCAAAGTGTACGATAGCGCTATTTGTCGGCGTCGGGTCGAGCCGCAGGATGCTCGTCACGGCAACGATGTTTTTATCCACCGTATACACTTCACCGGATGTGAAACTGCCATTGCCAGCGCCCACACCCCCGAGCGGATTTTGCGGAACGTCCTTGATGCTGTCATCGTCAACCACATCCAGACGAAGCGTGCCATCGCCCGCACCCGTATCCACGTGGACGATGTAATCGCTTCCTGCCCCGCTGACAGTTGAGATGACCGCCCCGGAAATATTGCCACCGATAGTGAGAGCAAAGTCAGCCGCATCCACGCCTGAAACTGGCTCGGAGAATTTGACCATAAAATCAATGAATTGGTCTGCCGCTGTACTGCATCCATTCGGGCAGCCATGCTGAACAGAGACAACCGTCGGGTTGAGGTCCGGCTGATAGCTCACCTGCTTGACGAAGATATCGCGCACACCGTTGGTATCGTCTGCCACAAATGAGCCAGCGCTGGAAATGAACGTGAACAAACTCCCATCGGCTGAGATCGTGGGCAGGGCTGCATTGCCGGAATAATCACTGGTGCGGCTCACTACCATTGTTGTAGTGTTCGCCACGCGGTCATGGATATACAACCAGCGGTCCGGCATTCCATCGCCTTTATCGTCAAAGCTGAAGATGATGTAACGCCCGTTCGCGGAGATCTCCGAAGAATCGGATTCGCCGATCATTGCATAACCATTTTGATACGACGCCAATGTCGTGATACCGGCTTGCATATCGCGCACGTAGAGATGCGAATACCCATAGGTCTCTATCGTAGCGAAATAATTCGACGATGTCGAGAACGTCACATACCGTCCATCGCCGGAGATGGATGGCTCTATCGAAGCATGGTCACCTTGCACTCCGCCCGAATTGACCGAAGCGCGTACGATCTGCCCGGTCTGCACCGAATAAACGAAAACATCCATGGCGTCGTTGGTATCATCCGGGACAAAGTTCGTGGAACGCGAATTGAAAACAACAAACTGCCCGTCCAGGGAAATACTGCCATCAACACCGCCAGCGTTGCCAGAAACGGTGACTCCGGTGGTCGTGCCCAATTGCATGTCACGCACAAAGATATCCCCCGCGCCGTTCGTATCGTTCGGGACAAGATTATCCGCATCGGAGTCAAAGACCACATAGCGCCCATCCCCTGATATGGATGCAGTCATCGACTCGTTGTTCGGCTCACCACCCGTCGAGGTCAACGAGGCGCGTGCCACTGCCCCGGTGAGCACATCTTTGACGTAAATATCGCCAAAGCCGTTCGTGTCGCCGCTGACAAAATTGGTCGAGCCGGATTCAAACGCTACAAAACGCCCGTCTGCTGAAATGGACGGACCGCCGCCTCCGCTGTTCGCCTGCTCGCCTGTCGCCAGCACTGAAACGCGGATGGTCGTGCCCAACTGCAGATCGCGCAGGAAGACATCGCCCACTGCGTTCGTATCGTCCAATACAAGGTTGTTCGCTTCCGAGTCGAACGCCACAAAGCGCCCGTTAGCAGAAATGTCGCCGATATACGACATCGCGTTCCCCTGCATCTCATTCGAATCAACAGAGACGCGGGTGACCACACCCGCCGCACGGACCTGGCTCGTTGTCCCCGTGGATGTGAGGGTTACCATGAGAACGAATCCAATTCCCACCTGCCAAATGGATTTGAAAAATCTGGAATTCATTTCGCGCTCCTTCCTAACATGAAAAGATTCCCCGCTCTTTTTCACACTTTCATCATATATCCACAGAAGGGTGCGTGATTATTACAATACCATTCTAAATTTTGCCCCGAAAAGTCGTTACAGCCTATTTTTTCGGTACGTAATACTTCAAAGACAACTGCGGGCGCGCCGATTGCACACTGTAATTCCCGCTGAAGAAGGAGATCGTATCTTCCCGCTTATCGTCATCGTCATCCAATTGGAATCCAAGCCGGAACTGGGTCACGCCCTTCAGGTTGACGAACTGGAACGACTTCGCATCCAGGTTCGACCAGTACCAGCCGCCCACCGGGTTATCGAGGATCATCCCTGCGGTGTACAGACTGGCAGGCGCTTGAAAATCTCCAGCCTGCAATGCGCCGATCTGGAACGGTCCGAAGCTCCCAAACGCACCCTGGCGAATATCCACCCAAATATTTCTGAGGGAAGTGAACGGATTCGAACCCGTCATCGCCTCAAGTTGGATCGTCAAGATCGCCTGCGTGATTACGGCGTTATCCGGCAGAGACGCCGTGGGGAATTGCAAGATCGCGCGGTATTGATTGTCCTGCGAGTTATCACCAAGCTTGAACGTGGTGGCATTTCCATTCACCGATCCGCCCTTGTTGCTGGTCTCCTTCGATTCCAACACCCAGCCATCATTCGCCGCATCAGACGCAAACGCCGCAGACTGGATCACAGGCGTTGTGCGGTCAATGGCGTAGCTCTCCCCTGTGGCGAAGTTTCCGTTGCCCAGCCCCGCGCCGCCAAGCGGAATTCCAGCCGCATCCAGAATGCTGTCATTATCGAGCAGGTCAAGTCGCAGCGACCCATTGCCGCTGCCCGTGCTGACCGTGACCACATATGCCAGATCCGCGCCAGTGACAGCCGAGACACTCGCATCATTCAACCCGGATACTGCCAGCACGAAATCAGCCGGATCCACCCCGCTCACTGGTTCTGAGAACGCAACCAGGAAGCGCACACTTCCGGCGGCGGTTGGGCTTAGGTCGGCGCGCAGGCTTGAGGTCACGAACGGGGCGTTCTTATTGACGGTATAAACTTCGCCCGCCGTGAACGTTCCATTCCCTGCGTCCACTCCGCCCAGCGGCGTGGACGATGGATCAAGAATGCTGTCGTTATCCACCAGATCGAGACGCAGAGTTCCATCGCCACTGCCGGTATTGACCGTGACGATGTATGTTCTTCCTGCGCCTGTGACTTCTCCGAGGGAAGCGTTCGAGATATTTCCAGTAGTCGTCAGAACGAAATCACCGGCATCCACTCCGCTGACATCCTCAGAAAATGTGACTTGAAAATGAACCTGCCCGGCGTTGTTCGGGTTTGCATCTGTCCGAACAATGCCGGAGACGATCAGCAGGCTTTTTTCGATGGTGTACGAATCGCCATTGGTGAAATTGCCATTTCCTGCGCCAACCCCGCCAAGCGGATTTCCCGAAGCATCCAAAATGGAATCGTCATCCATGATGTCGAGACGCAGTGTGCCATCACCAGAACCGGTATTCACGTTGACTGTAAAAGTTGAATCCGAAGATGGTGTGACGCTGGTGATGGATGCGCCCGAAATGCCCGGTGCGGTCGTCAGGTTGAAATCAGCGAACGGCGGTGCAAGGTCTACGCCGTTGACGGGTTTCGAGAAGGTCACTTTGAAATTGACGCTCGCGGCATTGGTCGGGTTTGCATCCATTCGTGAAACGGAGGAAAGCATCAGCGGCGTGCTGAACGAAGATTCCAATGCGCCAATATCTGGCGCACTGCCGGAGAAGTAATCATTGATGCCGGGCAGGATCACCCCGCGATCTATGTTGGGGCTGTTCGGCAATAAAGAGAAATCACCACTGCCTGGGTTGGCAAGACCGGACAGGCTTTCATGCCCGTTGCATTCAAGACCGGCGGCGCGGCACAATTGATTCATAGTCGCGTATTCCACGCCTTCCCATTTGAAGCGATTCCCGCCGCTCGAGGTGAACCAATTGTCGTAATTCAGATCGTGCCCGGTCGAACCCGCGGACTGCCCTTCGATGGAATATCCATTCCCCTGAAAGATATTATTGCGCATCACCGAGTTATGCACCGGGTTGATCATCTCCATCTGGTTCGGCGCGGCTTGGTTAGTCCAACTGGTGTTGTGATAGATGAACACCCAGCCGTCTGAACTGCGATCCCATTTGATGCTCCTGCCGGTGTAATTTGAGATGGTCGAGCGCATCAACCACAACGGTCCCACCGTGACCGGCGCGAGCGAAATGCCGACCAGCGTCGTGTCGATGGCGTTATTCCTGAAGCGATGGTTGACGCACGTTCCTTCCGGTTCGAGCGCATCATCGCCGATATGGTGGATGCGGTTGTTGTACACATCCACATCGAAGGCAATGCCGGGGTTATCCAGCGCGCCGGACGAACTGGTATAAATACCGTTGAAATAATGGTGGATATCATTCCCGCGTACGATCGCGCCGATGTGCCCCCGCAGGACAATAGCGATGGATTCCATCGGCGTGCCTTTGACTGCGTTCCAATTCCACGGTTCGCCGAAAAGCGAGTCGTACATCTCGTTATATTCGATGCGCGTATCGTTGCCGCGCTCCTCTCCGCCCGTCCATTCGACGAAAACCGGATTTTGCAGGTTATGGATACGGTTCTTGCGGATGACAACATGGGATGAATTTCTGGAGCACACGCCGCAGCCGTACTCGGTGCCATAGAAGCGCATTTCAAAACCTTCGATCCAGACCCAATCGCGTCCTTCCACGAGAAATGCAGCGTTAAAACGCGGGACCTGCCAGTTGTATTTATGCGGTTCGCGGTTGGTGTGGACGTACAGCCTCGCATTGATGGGGTCAAAAAACCAGCCTTCGCTCATCGAAACGTTGTTATGTCCACGCCCATCGATAAGCCCGCTCAAGTCATCGTAATAGAAAAAGCGCAGCCCATCGCGTGCCAGATATTTGATACCCGGCCTGATCTTTGTGAACCAGACATTTGCTTTGCCTTCAAGCGGCTTCCAAACATCCGCCTCAAGAGAAGTAGACCCATCCAGGATCGCCCCGCCGCCCTGCGCTTTGACCTGGATCCAATTCCCAGCCGAGCCGGAGGCAGGGAACATTACCGACTCATGATAAACCCCGTCCGCGACGAGGACTTGCGTGCCTGGGCTTGCGCGGTTGACTCCCTCCTGGATCGTACGGAACGGCGCGGCTTGTGAGCCATCACCGCCGGGCGAGGAAGATGCGTTCACATAAATAAAATTTACCGGGGAAAACTGCAGCTCATCAGCCTGAGTCGTAAAATTCCCACTGATCTCGGTCGAGCCATCCACAACTCGGACGTCATACGCCGTGGACGGAGACAAGCCGAATAAACTGCCAATCAAGCGCCCATCATCGATGCGTACCAGATTGTGACCTGTCCGCCAGTCGGTATCGCCGCTTCTGCGGAATAGTAATTGAGCTGTCGAAGGTAAACTCACACCGCTGATAACCACGCCTGCGGTCTCGATATTCGGGACGAACATGATCTGGCTGAACGCCGCTGAAGGAATTGCGCTTACCCGATCCATTGGCGCAAACAAAGATACTACGAGGGAAAGCAGAACGCCAATAACGATAAAACGCTTTGTAAAAAGTAAAGGGCTAAGTCGTGTGTTCATGGGAATATTAAAATCAGGGCGCGAACACGCCTCTATCCGTTCTCACTATAGCACGGACAGATGGAAGTACAATTCTCGAAACATGACAAAAAATCTCACCCCCGAAATTAAGGATTCGAGGGTGAGACCGTTCTATACCTTCTCTGTCGTTCATTTTTCTTTTCTTACCGCCAAGAACGCCAAGTTCGCCAAGATTTAGTGGATTCCTTGGTGCTCTTCGCGCCTTGGCGGTTCATTTTTCCCGTTTGTACGGTAGCAAATCTATAACTAACTCACCTTACGCAGTCAATCCCGAAGGGATGAAAGGATTGTAGTAAAAAGTGGTGTGCTAGCTCAAATCCCGTAGGGATGATATGGATTTTTAACGGCTATGACACCCATTTCGACAAGCTCAATGCAGCGCCTTCGGGGTTGGATGTATGAAACCATTCTTTCTATAATCATTTGACCCCTACGGGGTCATCGCATTGGCACGTAAGGTGACTAACTAAAATAAGATGCGGAAAACATTACAAGCAAAACATCACTGTGCGATTCCCTGTACTTGTCCTTCCACT
>CAYJPO010000059.1:2811-30423 GCA_964372045.1 uncultured Anaerolinea sp. | reverse complement strand
TCGACTGACGTCATTCAAAATCAAGCTTGTTTCATGCTTTCGTGAAGTACTGATAGTCTATGGAAGATGGAGGCGTATCGCCTTGCACTTTTCGCAACTGAGGTTGGTTGGCATGATGTGTCCGAACTTCTGAAAGACAAACGCACGCTTGGCATCGCGGACCAGTTGTATCGGTCGCTGGGTTCAGTCAGCGCGAATCTTGCGGAAGGATATTCGCATCACACTGGCAGGGCGCGCGCTCAATATTATCAATATGCGCTTGGTTCGGCTCGCGAGTCGAGAGATTGGTATTACAAAGCTCATCATGTGCTCAAAGACGATGTGGTTGCTCATCGAATTTCTTTTCTGACTCAGATCATAAAATTGCTTTTGGTCATGGTCCCGCAGCAACGCGGTCAAATTCTACAACTTCGTGAAGAACAAGCTGACTACGTTGTCGAAAACGAAAACCTGCTAGAACACATCCCGCAATAATTCACGTTTCACTTTTCACGATTCAAATGACTCCCTCTCCTCCCTTCACCAAAATCCTAGTCGCCAACCGTGGCGAGATCGCCATTCGCATCATGCGCGCCTGCCGCGAACTTGGCATCAAAACCGTCGCCGTTTATTCCGAAGCGGACCGCGATGCCCTGCACGTTCAATTTGCGGATGAAGCCGTTCTGCTTGGGGATGCCGCGCCAAAAGAATCTTATTTGAATGTGGATAAACTCATCCGCGCCGCGCTTGAGTCCAAAGCGGATGCGATCCATCCGGGCTATGGCTTCCTCTCAGAGAACGCATCTTTCGCCGCCGCAGTCGAATCTGCCCATTTGACCTTTATCGGACCCTCAGCCGAGTCGATCCGCGCGATGGGCGATAAAGCCGAGTCGAAGATCCTGATGAAGAAGGCAGGCGTGCCGACCGTTCCCGGTTTCGAAGACTTGGAGTCGTTCGATGATTTCAAAAAAGCCGCAAGAGAGATCGGCTATCCGGTGCTGGTCAAAGCCGCGGCAGGTGGCGGCGGAAAAGGGATGCGCGTTGTCAGCCAAGAGAGCGAGTTGAGCGAAGCCATCGAATCGGCGCGTCGTGAAGCCCTGAACGCTTTCGGTGATGAACGCCTGCTCCTCGAAAAATATCTTGCAGATGCGCATCATGTTGAAATTCAAGTCTTCGGTGATAAACACGGCAATCTCGTGCATCTCTTCGAGCGCGAGTGTTCCGTCCAGCGCCGCCACCAAAAGATCATCGAAGAATCCCCTTCCCCGCTGTTGACTCCCGAACTCCGCGCAAAGATGGGCGAAGCCGCAGTCGCTGCTGCAAAAGCTGTCAACTACCACAATGCTGGAACCGTCGAATTTATCTTCGACTCAAAACTTTCCACTTTCTACTTTTTAGAAATGAACACTCGCTTGCAAGTCGAGCATCCCATCACCGAACTCACCACCGGCATCGACCTCGTCCATTGGCAGATACGCATCGCAGCGGGCGAAAAATTTCCCTTTACCCAAAGCGACTTCCACCAGCACGGTCACGCCATCGAATGCCGCGTCTACGCCGAAGACCCCGCCAACGGATTTTTACCCAGCACCGGCAAGTTACTGCAATTCATCCAGCCGCACGGACCGGGCATCCGCGTAGATTCGGGTTTTATGCTTGGCAGTGACGTGACCCATTTCTACGATCCGCTGTTGGCGAAGTTGATCGTCCATGCCGAAGACCGCGAGACGGCGATCCAACGCATGCAAGCCGCTTTGCGCGATTTCATCGTCCACGGTGTAGTGACGAATATCGATTTCATGCAAGCCGTTCTGGACACCGATGATTTCAAGCAAGGCAAAGTTTCGACGCGCTGGGTTGAAAAAAATATGGAGTCTGGCAGTTTGCTGCCGGATGTCCAGAAGCTCGCTCCTGCACTCCATAATCTCATCGCCGCTGCGCTGGCGGATGTGGTCTTTGTCGGCGGTAAGGCGCAATCTGCCGTCTCGAACGAGACCGATCCATTCAACCCGTGGAAGCAAACGGGAAATTACAGGAATTGATGACGTTGCGAGGAGGGTGATCTTCCCGACGAAGCAATCTCCAACCTCAACTAAGAAGATTGCTTCGGGCAATCCCGAAAAACACCGGGACAAGCGAACAAGAACGCCCTCGCAATGACGAAAATAATAACCATGAAAACCACCTTCGACACTCAATCGATCGAACTGAATCCATCCGGTGAAAATTACATTGCCACGGTGGATGGAAAAACTGTCACCGTGCAAATTGTCCGTGCCTTCAACGGGCGCATGGACTTGCTGGTGGACGGTCAGCGGGTGACCGCGTACGTCTCGTCCGATATGGCGAAGCGCTGGGTGACCATCAACGGGCAGACCGTGATGCTCACAAAAACGTCGGGCGCGAAACAAGGCGTCAGACACGAGCATGCCGGGGGACTCATTGCCCCGATGCCCGGTCAGATCCGAAGCGTTGCTGTCAGCGTGGGTGATGCCGTGAAGAAAGGTCAAACCCTGCTCACGATGGAGGCGATGAAGATGGAAATCCGCATCCAGGCGTTGCGGGATGGAGTCGTGAAGTCGGTCTCCGTTTCGCAGGGGCAGACGGTGGAGCGGGAACAGATTCTGGTGGAAGTGGAATAGACGATGAGCCTCCGTGTGAGGCTCTCTTTTTATACCCATCGCGGTTGAGAATTGCGCATTTTAAGAAGAGATGATGCGCAATTCTCAACCGTGGGCATTATATTCAAATACGGCTACAATTTGGAGCAACCGATGAAAAAATATATCCTGCTGTTCGGTCTTATGCTGCTGGCTTGTTCCTCGCTCGTTCCCACGCCGGATGATTTCCCCGAGCCGCCGATGACGGTGATCGTGGAGTTGCCTGTTGTGACTCCCACAGCGACGATTGAGCCGCGCCTCGCGCCGATCACGCCGGAGAAGATGGTGGATGCGCAGTCGTTCCATCTGATAATTTATACAATGGCTCTGGCTGGCGATTCGGCAGGGATCGCAGACCTGGTGAAATATCCGCTCACGGTGCAGGGACTTGTGGTCACTACAGCGGAAGAATTCGATTCTAATTTCAAAGACATCTTCAATGACCGGGTCATGGAAGCCTTGTCGGATACAAACGAACCGAACCTGATCGTACTGCCCGAAGGCGTGCGCATTGGGCAGGGCGAGATCTGGTTCAACCTTTATTGCGTTGACCTGACTTGCAGTGACACGCAGTTCTTAATTACTCAAGTTAATAACTGATGTTACGCACCGTCCCGAAGGTCTGAGTGGAAAATAGGCTTGATTTTCGGGAACCTTCGGGACGTTTCACGTAAGGTAGTAAACAATTAGGAGCGACGATGGCTGGTAAATATTTCGATGAGTTGGAAGTGGGTATGAAATTCAAGCACGGTGGTCGCACCGTGACCGAGATGGACAACGTACTCTTCTCCGCGCTGACGATGAACACGCAGCCGCTGCACGTCAACGAGGATTTTGCGTCGAAGACCGAGTTCGGTCAACGGCTGGTGAACGGCGTTTTCACGTTCGGTCTGGTTGTCGGCTTGACCGTCGCTGAGCTGACCGAGGGAACCATCGTGGCAAATCTGGGATACGACAGGGTGGTGCATCCCAATCCCGTTTTTCACGGTGATACCATCTACGCCGAAAGCGAGATCATCGAGAAACGTGAATCAAAGTCAAGACCGAACGCCGGGATCATCCGCATCAAATGCACCGGCAAAAAGCCGGATGGAACGGTTGTGGTCGAGTTCGAACGGACGGCGATGTTTTTGAAAAAATAAATCCGTTATTGCGAGGGCGATAGCCCGAAGCAATCCCCTTATTAGTTTGGAGATTGCTTCGTCGCTAAGAACAAGAACGCTCCTCGCAACGACATAATAGGAGCTTTATGCACTCACGACGCGCGCTACTTTACATGCCCGGCGATAGCTGGAAGATGATCACCAAATCAGTGACGTTGGGCGTGGATTCCATTTGTATGGACATGGAAGATGGCACCGCGGTCAACAAGAAAGCCGAAGCACGTGCGACAATCGCAAAGGCTTTAAAGGAACTGGACTTCGGTGCGAGCGAAAAACTGGCGCGCATCAACTCGGTCGGTTCGGGCTGGGAGAAGGATGACATCGAAGCAGTCCTGCCCTATCATCCAGATGGGATCGTGATTCCCAAGGTCGAATCATTCGAACAGGTTGAATGGGCGGGCAGGATCATCGAAGATGCGGAGTTGAAGTATGGCTGGCAGGTCAACTCGATCCGCATTTTGATCGGCGTGGAAACTGCCAAGGGAATCTTGAACCTGAAAGAGATCGCGGCGCACCCACGGCTGGATGCGATCATCTTCGGCGGCGAAGATTTCGCGGCGTCAATCGGCGCTGTCCGCACGAAGAATGCGGTGGAACTGCTGTATGCGCGGCAGGCGGTCATTGTCGCTTGCGCGGCAAATGATTTGCAGGCGATCGACATCGTCACCATCGATTACAAGGACCTGGATGCGCTCAAGGTCGAATCGGAATTCGGGGCGAGACTCGGCTTCAGCGGGAAACAGGTCATTCACCCGCATCAGGTTCCGGTTGTGCAAGAGGCGTTCACTCCGTCTAACGAAGCGATTGCTTACGCGCGGCGCATCGTGGAGACGTTCGAAGCGAGTCAAAAAGAGGGCAAAGGCGCATATGCGCTGGATGGCAAGATGATCGATATGCCGTTGTTGAAGAATGCGCAAAAAGTGCTGGCGCGGGCGAACGCGGCTGGAAAGTAAATTCACAGGCAAAGGCTTACATCTTCATGGAGAATCGCATCAAGGAATTGGACGGCTTACGCGGGATCGCGGTCGTTCTGGTCATGGCGCTGCATATCTTCAAGCGCGCCGCGTATTTTACGGAACACCCCGTTCTCGAAACTTTCACCCAATTCACAACCATCGGCTGGGTGGGCGTGGATATTTTTTTTACGCTCTCCGGTTATTTGATCACTTCCATTCTCCTGAAGTCGAAGACCGGGGAACATTACTTTAAAAATTTCTATGTCCGCCGCGCACTGAGGATCTTCCCGCTCTATTATGCCGCCATCGCCTTCGTGCTGTTGTTCGCGCCCAAGGTCGAGCCGGAGTTTATGGAGCAGTTGGGTACGTCGCTGCCGATCATGTTGTTGTATCAGCAGAACTGGGCAATGCTGTTCGACGGTTTTCACATCACTCAATATCTCGGCATCACCTGGTCGCTGGCGATCGAAGAGCAGTTTTATTTCATCTGGCCTTTCATCGTTTACAAGCTGGACCGTGAGCGCCTGGTAAAAGTCAGCATCGGATATATTGTTGTGTCCCTTGTCGCGCGGATCTTCGGCACATTGTTGTGGCCCGACGCGGCACAGGCTACCAGCTTTTTCTACTACACCACCTTTGCGCGCTTCGAAGAAATGCTGTTCGGCGGTTTATTGGCGGTCTTCCTGACCTATGACGGCTCGCTGGAAAAAGTCCGCCGCTATTCTGCTCCGTTGTTCGTTGCGTCTCTTGCGGCATTCATTGGCTTGTCCCTTTTGTCGCTGCCGGGAATCCCGCATCCTGATTACGCCAGCGTGCCGCTCACACTGGGCGGATATCCAGCCGCCGCCTTGTTTACGGTGGGGCTGATCGGCATTTTTGTTACGCATCCGCCGCAGAACATCCTGCGCCGGATATTTGGGAATCCCATCCTCACCTTTTTGGGCAAGTACAGTTATTCCATGTATCTCTTTCACATGACTGCGGCGTTGATCCTTTTGGATGTTTTCTGGCACAGCGAACTGCGCGGATGGAAACCGTTCGTTTTGTATCCCATTGCCACGTATGCCGCCACGGCTGTGATCGCGCTGCTGACGTGGAACCTGCTCGAAAAACACATGCTCGGCTTGAAGAAATTTTTCGAATATAAGAGTCCATCGGAACCATCGAGGTAAATTTGCTATCCATCATTTTCGGTCTTGCATCCGCGCTCAGTTGGGGCGCGGGTGATTTTACAGGCGGGCTTGCCGCGCGCAAGGTGGGTTCCTACCGCTCGGTGTTCTATGCCGAAGTGATCGGCATGGTCTATCTGTTTTTGGCGATTGGTTTTATGGGCGAATCACTGCCCTCCATGCGGACAATGTTATTTTCAGCGCTGGCAGGCGCGCTGGGCACCATTGGGCTGATGCTTCTCTATCACGCCATGGCGATTGGGATGATGAGCATTGCCGCGCCGGTCTCGGCATTGCTGGCGGCTGCGCTTCCTGTGGCAGTGGGAATTTTCTCCGAGGGTCTGCCGGATTTCCTGACGGTGATCGGATTCGGCTTCGCCCTCTTCGCGGTTTGGATGATCTCCCAGGGCGAAGGCGGGGTGAAGGATATCCTCTCGCATCTCTCCGACTTGAAGCTGCCCCTGATCGCAGGCATTGGATTCGGCTTTTACTTTGTCTTCATGCACGAAGCCACCAGCGCCGGTGGGACCCTCATCTGGCCCATGGTTTTCTCTCGGTTGGGCGGCATCACGCTTATCTCCTCCTATCTGATCGTCACGCGTTCCCCCTTGAAGCTGGATCGATCTGCCCTGCCCATTATTGCCATGAATGGTTTTCTGGACCTGGGCGGAAATTTCTTCTTCATCCTTGCCGGTCAGGCGGGGCGTTTGGATGTGGCGTCCGTGCTCAGTTCCCTCTTCCCTGGCGCGACGGTCATTCTTGCATGGATCATCCTCAAGGAACGCCTCAACCGCAATCAGTGGGTCGGCGTGGTCTGCGCCTTGACCGCCATTGTGTTGATGACGATTTGACGGAGTTATTCTCCCGCCAGTGGTGAGATTGAAAACAGCGGGAGAATGCCCATGATGGGGGATACCTTTCGAGGCTCAAACCTATAGAATCACCGTTAGTCAATTTTTATATGGAGAGATTTTATGGGTTCTGTTCACGAGCACAATTCCGCTTTACAGCAAGTCAATGCCTTTACAGCCGTAGACCTTGAAGCAAATAAAAAGGGAGAATATTCTCCAGCCCAATTGGAGCGCTTCAAAGCCGAAAGGGATTACATTCAATATTCCTCGAAAAAATATGAGAACAAGGGACCGGTCATTTCGTTGATATTTGGCTTGGGATTGGTCGTGTTCGTCGCAGTCCTGTATTTCGTCGGCGCTTTTGACATGCTTCAAACCATGCTGGGCGGACTCTTCCTGCCCGTCATGGCAGGACTCGCGCTTCTTGCCATATTGTTCGTTTTCGTGATTGCCCCTCGCTCGTATCAATCTTCGGTTGATATGTACAAGTCGATGGGCACACCGTTGAAGGAACAGCCGCTCGGTGCGGTCCGGGTCATCGAAGCGCGCGCTGAGGCGTATCGTTCTCAAAGCGGCATCAACCGTCGCGGACATCAATCATCGCAGGTTTCATTTATCCTGCAAATGGACAGTATCAAATTCCATATCACGGAGTCCCTGATGCATGCCATTGAAAATAAACGTCTTTATCGTGTGTACTGTGTCAACGATGGCGGTGTTTGGACGCTCCTCAGCATGGAAGCTCTCGAATAGATCCATCGTCCACAGTCTACTGTCCACCGTCCGAATCTGTGGTACACTCACGCCCGCTGTATTTCTGGGAATTGTTTTGATCACTCTGAACGATCATCTTGATGCATAATCAGGACGGGCCCGATGAAATGTCTCGGGCTTTTTTGTTGGGCGGGTCCTGCCTGCAAAGGCAGACCTTGTTGACAGGAAGGAAGTTAAACGGAGTCGTCAGAACAAGCCCTTAGAGTTGAATAGTTACATAGTTAAGAAGTTCGGTAGTTTTGGGTGAACCATCAAACTACCAAACGAAAAACTATCGGACTATCCGACTACCAAACTAAAGGACTAACGATGACCACCGATTTTTCTTCTCTCAACCTGCGTGACGAGATCATGCAGGCGATCACTGAACTCGGCTATTCCGAGCCGACTCCCATCCAATCGGGCATGATCCCCCTCATGCTCACCGGCGTGGACGTGATCGGTCAAGCCCAAACCGGCACAGGCAAAACCGCCGCCTTTGCCCTCCCCATCCTCCACAACTTTCAACGACAAAAAAATCCGCAGGCTTTGGTGCTTGCACCTACCCGCGAACTTGCACTCCAAGTTGCCGATTCCATGAACGAATATGGAAAGTATGTCCACGCGCGCGTACTCGCTGTTTATGGCGGGCAGCCGTACGGTCCGCAGATCAACAGCCTTAAGCGCGGCGTGGATATTGTGGTTGGCACACCGGGTCGTTTGAACGACCTGCTCGAGCGCGGCGTCCTCGTCCTGAGCGAGGTCAAGACCGTCGTCCTCGATGAAGCTGACGAAATGCTCAATATGGGATTCATCGAAGAGGTCGAAAAGATCCTTGCGATGACGCCCCCCGAACGCCAGACTTCCCTCTTTAGCGCCACCATGCCCGCACGCATACGCACGCTCGCCAACCGCTTCATGCGCGACCCGCAATCGGTTACCGTTAAAAGAAGCACGCTCACCACCCCGCATATCGAACAACGTTATTATCTCGTCAATGAGAATCACAAGACCAATGCATTGACCCGTTTGTTTGAGATCGAACCCATCCACAGCGCCTTGATCTTTGCCCGCACCCGCGCCGAGACCAGCACGCTGGCGAATGAGCTTGTTGTGCGCGGCATCCCCGCCGAAGCCATTCACGGTGACCTTGATCAGAATGCCCGCGAACGTGTGCTCGGACGTTTCCGTACCAATCAGTTAAAGGTACTTGTCGCCACCGATGTTGCCGCGCGCGGTTTGGATATCGACGATATTTCCCACGTTTTCAACTATCACCTGCCCGACGATGCCGAAGTGTACATCCACCGCATTGGGCGCACGGGACGCGCTGGCAAGACCGGGATTGCGATCACATTGCTCTCTCCGCGTGAGAAGCGTCGCCTGCGCGAAGTGGAAGCACTCACCAAACAGCCTGTCGCCAAGATGGAACTGCCCACACCGGAAGATATCGCCAAGCATCGCGAGTCGCAGGTGGTGGAGAAGCTCAAGGTCTGGCTCGGCCGCGGACGTTTCAAACGCGAACTCGAAATGGTGCAGGAATTGATCGAGGCCGGTCACGATGTGATGAACATCGCCGCCGCCGCCATCAAAATTTCCCGCGGTGATGAAAAGCAGCGCCCGATCGCGGAAGTTTCCGAAGTCAGGGATGAGCGCCATGAACGCGATTTTTCGCGCGGCGGAAAACGTGAATCCTTTGGACGCAGCGAAAAGCCAGGTCGTGGCGGTGACAAGATGCGGGTCAAGGGGAGCCGTACTCACGAGGACGGGATGATCCGCTTAAAGGTCAACAAGGGCAAGGCGCACAACATCCGCCCGTCAGACATCGTTGGGCAGATCGCTTTTCATGCCAATATCCCCGGCTATACCATTGGCAAGATCCGCATCGAAGAGAAGGTTTCGTTCGTGGATATCCCCGAAGATGTGGTCGACCAGGTGCTCAAGCACAGCGGCAACTACCGCATCGGAAAAGATAAATTCAGCGTGGTGAAAGCGCTGTAAAAGGTTGAGTTGAATCGAAAAGACCTGACAGGTTCTAAGCCCGTCAGGTCTTTTTTTATTTCGCTTGCGCGAACAACGCCGCGCCGACGATACCCGCCTCGTTCTGGAATTGAGCAGGTACGATCTTTGTTTGGAGTTTCAATAGCGGCAGGAACTTTTCATGCTCCTTGCTGATGCCGCCGCCGACGATGAACAAGTCGGGCCAGAAAAGTTTTTCCATTTCATTCAGATATGCATTCAGGCGTTTTGCATATTTTTTCCATGAAAGTTTGTCGCGCTCTCGTATGGCGGCAGAGGCGCGGTGTTCGGCATCCATACCGTCCATTTGCAGGTGACCGAATTCGGTGTTGGGGATCAGGTGCCCGTTGTAAAAGATCGCGCTCCCAATGCCGGTGCCGAGCGTAAGCATGATGACCGTTCCGCTCTGGCCTTTACCTGCGCCGAACGCCATCTCTGCCATGCCTGCCACGTCCGCATCATTACCGACTTTGCATGGGCAGCCCGTTATGGAAGTGAATAACTTATCCGCATTGGTGCCGACCCATTTTTGTGAAACGTTCGCCGCCATCATGGCGATACCGCGTTTGATGGGTGCGGGGAAACCAATCCCAATGGGTCCGGTCCACTTAAAGGAGTGCGCGATCTCCGCCACAATTTCTGCAACGGGGTTGGGCTTTGCACCCTTGGGGGTCTTGATGCGCAGGCGTTCTGCCAGCAATTCCCCGGTTCCGATATTTACAGGCGCGCCTTTGATGCCCGAACCGCCAATGTCAATGCCAAGTGCCTGCATTTCAAGACTCCTGAATGAAATGATGAATTATCGCAAACTATAACACCTTATCCGCATGGATGGCATGAAAAAGGGGGGCGTTTTGCCCTTGACAGAATCGATTTTGTAGATAAAATCCAGTCTATCATTAAAATATTTTTTAATGATAGACTGGATTTTTCATGAAAAAGGCTCAGGACAAAAAACGTTTTCATATTTCCGACCTGGAAACCCTGCGCGCCCTTGCCGACCCGCTGCGTGTGCAGATCATGGAACTGCTCGAAGGGCAGGCATTGACCGTCAAGCAGGTGGCGGAGAAGTTGGGACTCGCCCCCAGCAAACTCTACTATCACTTCGGCGCGCTGGAGAAGTTGGGACTCATCGAAGTGGCGGAAACCCGCATGGTTGCCAACATGCTTGAGAAAAAATTCCGCTCCAATGCCGAATTGGTGGATGTTGACCCTGCCCTGTTCAAGTTCTCGAAGGAGGGCGATAACGAGCCGGTCAACATCCTGCTCTCCTCCACCATCGACGCGACCCGCGATGACCTGCTGCGCAGTTTGCAAGCGCGTCAGTTCCAATTGGAGCAGGGTGCAGCCGAACAACCGCGCCGTCTGATCATCAACCGCATCGTCAGCCGGGTGCCCGAAGGACGTATTGAAAAGTTTCAGGAGCGCCTGGTGAAACTGGTCAAGGAATTCGAGGCGGAGGATGAGACCTCCAAAGTCAGCGACCAACCGTACGCTTTAACTGTGGCGCTCTATCCGAGTTTTTATTTTGACAAGACTGCGAAGAAAGGTAAAAAGAAATGACATCTTTATCAGTATCTGCCGTGACCGAAACCCCAAAGGATATGAAGACCTTCTTCACCATCTGGGTGGGACAATTGATCTCCATGCTTGGCTCGGGGCTGACGAACTTTGCCCTCGGCGTGTGGATCTACGACCAGACCAAACAAGCCACGCCGTTCGCTATTACAGTTTTACTTGGCACCATTCCTCGTGTTCTTCTGCTGCCCATTGCCGGTTCCATTGCAGACCGCTTCAACCGTCGTTTCATTATGATCGTTTCCGACACGCTCAATGCTGTATTGACCCTGTTCATTTTCCTTCTATTGGGTGCGGGGAGTTTACAGTTATGGCATATCTATCTTATTTCAATGTTGGGCTCGATCCTTAGCGCCTTTCAAGAGCCTGCCTACACCGCATCCATTTCGATGATCGTGCCAAAGGAAAAACTTGGCAGTGCCAACGGAATGGCGCAAATGGGACAGGCGATCTCATCCGTATTGACTCCTGTGATGGCAGGCGCATTGTTCGTCTTTATCGGTTTCAACGGCATCATCCTGATCGATTTCGTCACTTTCTTTTTTGCCATTGCCGCGCTGTTGCTCGTGCGCATCCCGCAACCAGAACGTGCCCCTGAACACAAGGATAAAAATATTTGGCAGGATATGCAGTTTGGTTGGAATTACCTCAACGAGCGTAAAGGTCTGCTCGGCTTGTTGCTCTATTACGCCATGGTTAACTTCCTGCTCAACTGGTCGGCGGTGCTTCTCATCCCCATGGTTTTGAGCCGCTTTACTGCCGATGTGCTGGGTATCATTCAAACCGTGATGGGGGTGGGCATGTTGGCGGGAAGTATTATCATGAGCGCCTGGGGTGGTGCCAAGCGTCGCATCCCAACCGCAATTGGCTTCATCATCCTCGGGGTGACAGGTTTTATCATCGCCGGTTTACAACCCAATCCTTGGTTCATCGGCGCGGGCATCTTCCTCTTGATGTTCTCCGTCCCATTGGCGAGCGGCAATAGCCAGGTTGTCTTCCAGACCAAAGTGCCACGCGAGATTCAAGGACGTGTCTTCTCTGTCCGCTCGACCATTTCACAGTCCATGATGCCGTTGGCATTTATCACAGCCGGTCCGCTGGCAGATAAATTCTTTGAGCCGCTTCTCAAAGACGGCGGCGCACTGGCGAGCACGTTTATCGGTCAAATGCTTGGCACAGGAGCAGGACGCGGCATTGCCTTGATGTTCATTCTTTCAGGGCTTACTGGCATCATCGTCAGTATATTCGTCTACCTCAACCCGCGCATTCGCAATTTGGAGGATGAATTGCCAGATGCCCTACCCGACGAAGAAAAAACGCCTCAAGCCTGACCTGTACCCTTCGATCAAACTCAGGGCAAGACTGGCAAACAAAAAGAGCCTCATCTACGCCGAAAACGTGGATGAGGCTCTTTGCTGTCTGAACTTAATTCTGCAACTGACGAGACCTGCCAAAGAATGCAAACACGATCAATGCCAGTGCAAGCGGAATAAATATCTGCGGGTGACCGTTGCTACGTGCGCCGATGAAATCCAAGTTGGGCACATTGTTCATTGGACCGAGATACCAGAGCGTGAGATACACGATCTCGAAGGGTTTGCTCGTTCCGCTCCATACGCCGAGGGCGAGGGCAAGCGATGGGATGAAGAGTGCGCCAGAGACCAGGGCGAATAACCCAACCGAGTCGCTGTTAAGAATGAAGTTGAGCAATGCGCCGCTTCCCATCACGAAAGTGACGATGAAGCCTGCCAACCACTGCGCCGGGAGTTGACGCCATAATGGTGAAGCAGATGAGAACGCGAGTTGTTGCACGTTATCGCGCGCTTCACGGTTGCCAATGGGGGAAAGTAACAAGATGTGCCATGCCCATGCAAGCGGTAGAATGATTTGTTGCACATTCTCGGTGGGACTGGTAATACTTGCGATGATGAGTCCCGCCGCGCCTGCATACCACCACCAGCGTTGACCTTTGACCAGCAGCATTAATTCCGCGAGTAAGACGTTGAAGAAACTGAATCGATTCGCGGCGCGATTAAGCGGAGTCAGACTCACAGCGGGGATAGAGGTTTGAAGCGCAGGAGCAGGCTCGGCTGAGTCGGAGGCGCTGCTCTTTATCCGCTTGGGTTTGCTGCGCGATGGGTCGAAACGATCGAAGAAAAGCGCGCCAAAGAGAGTCAATGCGACTGCAAGTAGGATGAGCGAGAAACGGGCGAAGAGAATGTCGGGAGTCCAGTAGATGCCTTCCCACACGAAGGTGGTGGCGGCGGGCGTCATGCCGCCACCGAGGGTAAAGGAGCCATCGTAATCGGAGTAAAGTTTTGTGACGGCAGTGCTCATTTGGTCGGAGAGCAAACCTAGACCGGTGGGCTCATAGGCGGGATATTTGCTGAGCGTGTCATTCTCCATGAAGAGCGGCAGGGCGGTGATGAACAGAAAAAAGTAAACCAGGTTGCCGAAGCCGCCCTGCAAAAATGGGATGGTCTCGAAGAGCACGGCAATGGCAGCGACCAGCATCATCAACGGCGTGGCGATTAAAATGAAAGGTGCAAGAAATGCGGCGAGGTTGATCTGTGTGCTTTCGCCTTGCAAAAATTGGATAACGAGTCCGGCAAGCGCGAGCACGACCACCATTGCCATTAGCACGGCGAAGTTGCTCAGTAACTTTCCAATGAGGTACAACGGACGAGTGAGCGGGGTGGTCGCCATGATCTGACCAACGCCGGTTTCACGGTCACGCGCTACTGAACCTTTGACGAGATAAAAACCGAACCAGCCAAGGAAGAATGCTGCAATGAGCGACATCATCGCGCCAACCCAAGCCGAGTTGTATTCACCGCGATATTGTCCTAGCTCCAGTGCCATGTTGCCGATGGCGGTTTGATAACCAAGGAAGACCACCAAGCCGACCATCACCAAAAAACTATAACGGCGCACGCGCTCTAAAAAATCAGCGCGGGCAAGATGATAGATAATGCGTACTGATTTCATTGTTTACCGCCGATGAAATACAGATAGGCATCTTCGAGATTTGGACTCACGCTTCGCGACTCCGCTTTGGGCTGGTCGCTGCTCACCACGCGGACTTGTACGCCGTCGCTTTTGCGGATCCTCCCGCTGACGATGTGCTTGCTTTTGAGCCCGGGCAGGTCGTCGCTTTGAATTGTCCACTCCCAAACTTTGCCTTCGAGTTCGTTGAGTAAACTTTCAGGTGCAGTTTCTCGTAGCAATTGACCTTTATTCACCAATGCAATATGAGTCGCCGTCGCTTCGACATCGGAGACAATGTGCGTTGAAAGGATCACAATGCGTTCGCCGGAAAGGTCAGATAACAAATTGCGGAAGCGTACGCGTTCTTCGGGGTCGAGTCCCACAGTCGGTTCATCCACGATAAGTAACTGCGGGTCGTTGAGCAAAGCCTGTGCGATGCCCACACGTTGCTTCATGCCGCCCGAATATCCGCCCAGCGGACGCTTCGCTGCATCTTTGAGGTTCACAAGTTGCAGCAGTTCATCAATGCGTTTTTTTGCGGTGTTTGCATCGAGCCCCTTAATGGCTGCCATGTATTCGAGAAATTCAATGGCGTTCAAATTCGGGTACACACCGAAGTCTTGCGGCAGATAGCCGAGTACATCGCGCAAGGTGTCGGGGTTCTTTGCCACATCAATGTCGTTCCAAAAAATTTTTCCATCCGTCGGTTTGGTAATGGTGGCGAGCATACGCATGAACGTTGATTTGCCCGCGCCGTTGGGTCCGAGTAGACCTAAAATGCCAGGTTTAATTTCAAGGGAAAAATCTTTCAATCCCCAAAATCCGCGCTTGTATTCTTTGCCTAAATTTTGAATGCTAAGTTTCATAAAACCTCCAGAAATGAATTGTAAGTTGTTTACGAGAGATGACGCTCTCTGGTTGCAACCCAAATTCTAGTTGGGCGCCGTTTAATTGTCCCTGTCTTATCGGCTAGTTAAATAAATTTATTTACTAACGGACTTTTTCTTGAGCAGCTTTTTCGAGCAAAGAGTAAGCACTCTCGACCAAACGCTTCACGTCCTGACTTGAAACGGGTCTGCCCACTTCAAGCTTTTCCACCATCCTCAGCATGGATCCTCTCACGCCGCTGGCGCGGTATGCCACGGATGAATCAGCAGAGATTCGTTCGAGGCGGGAAAGCAGGAATTGGAGAGTGCGGAGGGGTTCGTCATTCATACATCTATTGTAAAAGCAAGTAGGTCACGCTTCAAGCGTGACCTACAAAGTTATTCTCAATTATTTCTTTCTCGTCCTCCACATCCCAACCAGAGAAGCGAGCAAACCGACCAGCATCACATTACCAAGCATGTCTCCGATTTTTGGGTAGAGCGTATTCACAGAGCCGATAGGTGTGGAGACTTTTTGAATGCTGATAAATTCACCTGCCGCTTCTTCAAAACTATCCACACGGTTGAGTAATTTGCCATACGGGTCGCTGACCAATGACACACCCTGACCTGTTTGTCTGAAAATCGTCAATCCATTTTCCACGGCGCGGAAGGTTGCCATGCCTGCGTGGATGTCGCGTACGCCGAGCCAGTCTTGTGCGGGGACGATGAGCAAGTCCACGTTTTGTGCGCCAGCCTGTTTGACGATGTTCGGGAAGTCGGCGTCCCAGCAGATGATGGCACTGAGTTTGCCATAAGGCGTATCCACGGTTTGCAGAGTTTCATTTCCCTTAAGCGTGCCTTCGAACATGTTGCCGCCGTATTTGATATGTTCTAAAACAACTTCACCGTTCGGGTCAACGATATAAATGGAGTTCACAGGCGGAGTTTGCTCGATGTCAAAGGTTGGCAGGACAACGTAAATGTTTTCTTCTTTGGCAAGCGTGCCCGCATCGGCGATCATTTTTTCGATCTGGTTGGTCATGCCGATCACACCGCCTTCTTGAATGACGACGATGTTTGCGCCATCTTGTGCCATCATGCGAATTTGATTCAATTCTGCGGCGTGCAATTCATTCATGGCTTGACGAAAACCCGCTTCGTCTCCACTTTTGAATTGACTCAGCGACTTGGAGAGAGTCCCTTCTGGGAGAGAGAAGCCCACGATGACGGCGGTCTGCTTGGGTTGGGCGGGGAGCAGAGTCCTGCCGAAGCTGAGACCAATGATGAGGACGAGCAACCCAGCCGAAGCCCAGGAAAGAGGCGAGGGGTTTCCATTCCAAAAACGATTGACGACCGTTGCGAACAGACTCATCACGAAGGTGATCCCCCAGATCCCTGTGACGGATGCAATCTGCATGACGGGGAGAAATCCGCGTTGCGAGTAGGCGGATGCGCCGAATGTACCGAAGGGACTGCCGTTGGCTTGGAAGAAATCGAGGGCGGTGGCGACGATGGGGAAGATGAAGAGCATCCATGCCGAGTCGGGGAAGCGGACATGGAAGTAGCGGTCGATGACGACGGCGATCAGGGCGATGGGAGCGACGGCGAGGAAGAAGCCGACTTCACCAAGACCTGGGAAGAAAGTGGCGCCGTTCCATGAAACGATAAGCGGGATGGCGGTGGCGAGCCAAAGCAGAAGGAAATCGAGCCAGGGTTTATCGCTCTGGCGATAGAAACGCAGGACGAAGATAGGCGCGATCCACGCGGCGATGGGGACGTTCCATTTGCCGCCTGAGGCGACGAAGTTGAGGGCGAAGGCGATGAGTAGGAAGAGGTAGCGGGACATGGGAGGGCTCCTTGGGAGATTAGAGATTGGTTGACCGAAGAGTGAGCAGTAATCAGTGAGCAGTGGTTTGCGGTCAGTTGATGTTGTCATTCTACGAGTTGGCTCCGCCTTCCACATCGTCCATTCCACCCCAAAGCGGACACTGTCCGTTCGGACAATATGCGGCTGTGCAGGTTGAAGTACAATGCGAAGCATGGATACAGCCAACATGAATTTTGACCGCAAGATGGTCTTCCCCTTCTATGTCTTCCTGACTCTGTTGATGGGGTATATGGGTGTTGCATCGGTGATGTCGGTTTGGGAGCAGGGCGAAACGGTTGTGATCGGTTCATTGATCGCTTTGTTCGCCTTGCATATTGGGCTATATTGGTTGAATGTGCTTTGGGTGGAACGCAACGAGCGCTGGTTTCTGTTCTATTATCCTGTGCAGACGGTAGTAATGCTCGGCATCGTCTGGCTGCTGCAAGGACGCTCCACAGTGGGATTGACCTTCTTGTTTTCAGCGACCATTGCAATGGTTGGTGAGGGATTAGGCGTATGGGGCAACACGCGGCGCGCTTTTTATATCGGCATTTTTTATGTCGGGCTGTTGTTGGGCTTTCTTTATTTGTTCACTGACCAAGCGACCTTGATGGACTCGGTGACGGGGTTATTGGTGAACGGCGGTTCGATCATTTTGATGATGATGATGTTTAATCAGTTGTTCGTTCAACGGCAGAAGGCGATTGACCTTGCGGAGTCTTTGGAAAGTGCCAACGCGAAACTTGCCGCTTCTGCCGCCAAGATCGAGTCGTTGACCTTGCAGAACGAACGTCAACGCATGGCGCGAGAATTGCACGACACGCTCGCGCAAGGCGTAGCGGGACTGGTCTTACAGTTGGAAGCCGTGAAGGCACATCTCGCGTCCAATCGATCCGAGCGTGCTTCTGCCATCGTGGAACAGTCCATCACCCGCGCCAGAAGCACACTGACAGAGTCTCGCGCCGCGATCGATGACCTTCGCTCCGCGCCTGCGAACCTGGCTGAATCTATCCGCGAGAAAATTGAGCGTTTCACACAGGTGACAGGCATTCCTTGTGAGCTGGAAATTTCTGTAAACGAAAATCAACTTTCCCCCGAAACGACGAACCATGCGCTGAGCATCCTTGGCGAATCGCTGACCAACATCGCCCGCCATGCACAAGCGGCGAAAGCGCAGGTCAAATGCGTCATCCAAAATCGAAACCTCGAACTTGAAATCCGTGATAATGGGGTTGGCTTCGATGTAAATCAAAAGTCAAGCGGAAGCTATGGTTTGCTCGGAATGTACGAACGCGCGCGGCTGACGGGCGGCACACTTGCCATCGAGTCAAACGCAAGCGGGACTTGTATTCAATTCATTGTGGGGAGGTCGCGATGATTTTCAAAAACATTGAAAGGCTTAATGCGAATTACGCGAAAAAGGCAAATGACGCAAATTTTAAAAATATTTCGCGTGCTTTCGCCCTATTCGCGCTTTTTGCGTTAAGCTTTTGTTATGAAGTCAGGTGGGAAGCATGATCCGCGTGATGATAACGGATGACCATCTCATTGTCCGCGAAGGCTTGCGGCTGATTCTCGAAACAGCGGATGATATTGAAGTGGTTGGGGAGGCGGTGGATGGCGTGGAGTGTTTGGAACTCGTATCCAAATTAAATCCCCAAGTCATTCTCATGGATCTGCAAATGCCGCGCATGGACGGCATCACCGCCATCGGTCATTTGCGGAAAGATTATCCCGATATTGCCATCGTCATTCTCACCACCTACAACGAAGATGACTTGATGATCCGTGGTTTGCAATCTGGCGCGCGGGGATATTTGCTCAAAGACTCGAGCCGCGAAAGTTTATTGGATACCATCCACGCCGCGGCGAAAGGCGAGACCTTGCTCAAGCCGGAAATTCTTGCCCGTGTGCTCGCGCCTCAGGCGCAGGGGAACCCTGTGCCTACAACTTCAACCGAATCCACGCTGACAGAGCGCGAACTCGAAGTGTTACAGCTTGCAGCAAAAGGGGAACGGAACAAAGAGATGGCTTACAAACTGGGAATCACGGAACGAACCGTGAAGGCTCATCTGCAAAGTATCTATCAAAAATTTGGGGTCGATTCCCGCGCGGCGGCGGTCGCTGTGGCGGCTGGGAAGGGGTTGTTGGATGCGTAGGGGCGCAGCATGCTGCGCCCCTACGCATCAGCCAATTTACAAACCGAAATAATAGAGGGACTGTCTTTCGTCAACGGGCTTTTATCCCAGTTCCCGTATTGATTCACAACCTGAAATCCACTGCGTTCGAGCAGGGCATTTAATTCCTGTGGGAAGGTGTATCGAATGGCGATGTGCGTCACACATTCCTTCTCCACGCCATCTTCTTTCCAGCGGCGATATAAATTGTAGACCAACACCTGCGCAACATGGTCGTATTCTCTTGTCTCCATAATGCGGACAGAATAGCCTTTATCATTGGTATAGGTCATCCACTCGGTTTCGTTCAGGTCGGTGGAACAATCATCCCAGTTGGGGTTGCGGGTCTCGAACGCCCACATGCCATCGTCTGCAAGGTGTTTGCGGATCTGCCTGAGCATGGCAAGTTGATCGGCGTTGTTCAAAAAGGCTTGAAAGGCATTGCCTGTCATATAAATGAAATTGAACTTTTCATTCAAGTCGAATGTGCGGGCATCTCCCTGAATCCAACGAATCGATAAGCCCAACGCCTCAGACTTCTGTTTTGCCTGTTCCAACATTCCTGGAACAATGTCCACGCCGGTGAGGGGAATGCCCTGCTTCAAAAGTGGAATTGCCACCAAGCCAGTGCCGCAAGCTACTTCAAGCGTTGTCCCGCCGACTTGCTTGGCAAGGTTCGCATAAAAGTGATGTGAAGGATGATTCCCGCCAACTTCGAGGTCATAGTTGACCGGGTCAACGAATTCGCCGAGGTAATCTTCTTCGATGGTGAATGTTTTCATACATCAAGTATATCGAGTTTTTTCGCTATAATTACCCCATGACCCATAATAAAACTGTCTGGTCTTCCGAAGATGGAGATATTCGCAAGAAAGAACAGACTACGTTCCACACCAAATCCATGCCTCCGCAACAGCAAACCGCATACCTGCACCGCGAGTCAGGCGGGCGCGGCGGGAAAGTTGTTTCCGTGGTGAAGAACCTTGTCCTCACGGAAGAGGATTTGAAGGCGCTTGCCAAAAAACTCAAACAGGAATGCGGCACAGGTGGTACGGTCAAAGATGGCGTGATCGAAATTCAGGGGGAACATCGTCAACGCATGGCGGAGGTGTTGAAGAAGCTGGGGTACAAAGTAAAAATAGCGGGCGGATGACTATCCGCCCGCAAAGGTGAACAATATTATGATTACTGATTAATATAAAACGACACACCTGCAGGATTTGCTGTTGACTGTGTGTCGTTTTCCTTTTGTTGGAGTAGGCGTATACCTAAGGGGCTTGTTTAAGCCAGCCAAAGTTGTAATGTTGATCATCGCCTTCATGGGATGAATCCACCAGCAGTATTCCATCTTTATCAACGCCAAGCGTTTTCAGGGTCTCGACTGGATTGCCTTCAATATTGAAGGATATGTTTAAGCTGTCACCATCCCATGATTGAGAGAGGATATTTACATCTCCAAAATCACTCGACATTGAAGTGACGACATATGTATCCCCAAATTTCTCGATCGTGAGATAGCTCTTTCCTTCACCGTGATTTTCAACCCTTATCCAGTTCCCTGAATAATCAGGGTTGGGGACTTTTTCCACGATTGGGAATAGAACAATATCCATCGCCATGGTTTCGCCGCTTGCCGGGTTGACGATGTTCATTGATGCTTCAAGAAGGTAAGCCAGTTCGCCGCAACCACAGATATCTATCTTTATTGTTTCTATTGTAGCTACTTCTCCATTGACATCATATACCCAGGTCAGTTTTTCTCCATCCCATGATTGGGAGATCAATTCAGCTGGGCCGAAGTCGCTGACGATGGAAGTGATCACATAACCATCACCCTGCTTTTCCACGGTAAACATTTCTGCCTCAGGCTCGAAAAGTAACTTCCATGTTCTCGCCAGGTTGGGTTCGGTTGCCGGAGGTGCGTAAGGTGTTGGTGTAAGAAAAACTGTAGGTGTGGGCAATGCGGTAGGTACACTTGTGGATGTCGCCGGGACGGATGTGGCTTCAACGGCTAGGGTAGCTTTTGTTGTGGGAGAGGGTGCCAGGGCGGCAAAAATGTCAAAGTTTGTCTGCTCAGTTATCGGCGGAGGTGGAAGCGTGGGGAGTTCGTATCCCGCCAGTTCTTCGTTGAGTCTGGTTGTAAATTTCGCGGGCAATACGATCGAAAAAGCCTTCCGCATTTGGGGTGAGAAGGGATTGTTAGGGACGGTTCCCAGAACGTCAGTCGCAATGATGACGGTTGTCCAAACGAGGATGAAGAGCATCCTCGAAAGACGGTAACGCCGTTTTTTTCTGGTTTCCCGGGCTGACATGGCTTGGCCTGTCTCAGTTGCTCAGGTTGATGTTGTTCTGCTTTAATGCCCGCAGAGTGGTCACCATGAGGCGTGTTTTCTCGGCGTTCGGATCGGGCTGGTTTGCCACAAAGGCATAGATGAGTAGGTTCATTCTGCCTTCGCTGACGGTTTCGCAAATAACGCCTGGCTTGTGGGCATCCTCTGGTAGAGATGAAAAATCCTTGAGGCCTGCGAGAATGGCTGCGGTGGCTTTTTCAAGATCCTGACTGACCGGGATGGAGATCTGGACTTCGATCTTTTGTTCGGCGCACTTGGAATAGTTGATGATCGTTCCGGCAACCACATCGGAATTGCGGATGACGATGCGATCTCCATCTTCGCTCAATAAGACGGTGTAGGTAAGCGCGATCTCCAGCACTTCGCCTTCGTGGTCAGCGATGGAAACATTGTCGCTGATCTGGAAGGGACGGGTGGTGAACAGCTTTACACCAGTCACCAGGTCAGAGGCGATATTTTCAGAGCCAAGGGAAAGCGCACCAGTTAACGCGGTTGCAAGAATGACGACAACGCCAACAGCGCCAGCCACATTGAGCATCCATGTGAGGGTTCCGATGACGATACCCAGCGCCAGCAGGTTGCCGATGAAGCGCCCCCATGTTTTGCTTATCATTTGCGAGAGCAGGAGAGAGGAAAGTTTGGACACCAAAAAGGCGGTTAGGAAGCCGCCAAGACCGATCAAAATTGCACTTAGGATGGAGCGTACAAGCGGGGATAATGTTTCAAACATAAGGAAATTCTCCTTGACGAGTTCTCGATTTTCTTGAATCTTGAGAAAATGAAGTCGCTTTATTTATAGCAAATCCCCTTGTGAGCCAACAATGACTAAAGTCACCTTATTCAAAGTTGTTTATCTCAGTTTCCGCCTTTGGTATTCATCTGATTTGAGATTTGGAAAGGATTGAGAGTTGTCGCAACAAATCACCACCAGCACCGTGAATCAGGCAAATGTGAGATGCAGGTGGGACGGTTAAAAATAATGTGATCGGAATTCAGGGAGAACACCGTCAGCGCATGGCGGAGGGGTTGACGAAGCTGGGGTACAAGGTCAAGATCGCGGGTGGATAAGAGGCGGAACTTTCCCCTCAGTCATTCGTATATGTCGCGAATTTAATATCGTTCTTGCCGTTGTTCTTTACGGAATACATCATCCGGTCTACGATGCTGAATATCTTGTCAGTTGAGATGCTTGGGGCGGTCAGGGTCAACACTCCCACACTGAAGGTGACTGGCCATTTCTTGCTTTGCAGGTCTTCTGCCAGTTTATGAAACAGATTCCGAATGGCATGCTGGGCAGCATCGGAATTCGTTTCGGGCAGGAGGATGACGAACTCATCCCCGCCCACCCGCGCGATGGCATCCGTTTTGCGCAGGTTTTTCTTCATGTTCTGGGCGATGGTCCGCAGAAGATCGTCACCGAACGAATGACCGAAGGTATCGTTGATGGTCTTGAAATTATCGAGGTCCATGAATGCGATGGTAAAGGGATGATGATAGCGGCAGGAACGGTCGATCTCGCGTCCCATCAGTTCGTTGAAGTAGAAGCGATTGATCGCGCCGGTCAGGAAATCGATCCGCGCATGATATTTCTCCTGTTCGATGACCTTCAGAAGCAGCGCAGGCAGGAGAAAGAATCCGAGCCGGATGACCGCATTCCAAAGATAGACATAGCTGTTCGCGGTTGTTGAGGTCATGACCTCGAGAAACAACCAGACCGCTGCGCTGAAAAAAGCGGCGCATATCCCGGCTGTTCCGCTGACGGTTAATGAAATGAGGGCGATCGGCAGTAAATAAAATAGGGAAAAGGATAGCTCTGCCCCGGTGATGTAATCACCGACCGCCACACCCCCCAATAGAAGAAGCCCTGCAACCAGCCAGAACGGCTTGTTCGACTTTTCCACGGAAGGAATCAAATTGATCATATCGCCTGCCTTATTAATAAGAGGAGTGGATGGCGGGGAGCCATCCACTCGAAAACTACCCGTACCTACTCATAAATTTTTCCATGCGACGCAGGGCTTCCTCGATCTGTTCATACGAGGTGGCGTAGCATGCCCGTACGAACCCGTCTCCGCCGGGACCAAAGGCATTGCCCGGCACGACCGCCACATGTTCCTCGCGCAGGAGCTTTTCGGCGAAGGTTTCATCATCCATGCCCGAGGCTCGGATGTTGGGAAAGGTATAAAACGCGCCGCGCGGCTCGAACGTCTTGAGACCGAGGCGGTTGAACCCCGCTACGAGCAGACGGCGGCGGCGGTCATATTCCGCCACCATTTCCTGCACGTACGGCTCGCCCGTCTTCAAGGCTTCAATGGCGGCATCCTGTGCGGTGGTCGGCGCGGACATGATGGTGTACTGATGGATACGCACCAGCCCCTTAATGAGGTCCTCTGGTCCGCAGGCGTAACCGATGCGCCAGCCGGTCATCGCATAATCTTTCGAGAATCCGCCCAGGAGGATCGTGCGGCGCTTCAGGCTTTCGCTCAATGCCGGGAAGCAGACATGCTCAAAGTCATAAACGAGGCGGTCATAGATCTCATCAGAGACAACGAGCAGGTCATGTTCCTCTGCGATCCTGCCGATCTCCATCATCACTTCGCGCGGAGCAACGGCGCCCGTGGGGTTGGAGGGATAACCGATAAAGATCACCTTCGTGCGCGGGGTGAGCGCCTTGCGGATGTCATCCGGGTCAACAGTAAAGTCGTTTTCAGGACGCGCGGGGATCTCCACAGGCACACCGCCCGCGAGGATCACCTCGGCTTGATATGAAACAAAGCATGGCGTGGGGATGATGACCTCATCGCCCGGTTCGAGGATGGCAGTAAAGGTGAGATACAGTGCCTCCGAAACCCCAACGGTGGCGATGATCTCAGAAGCGGGGTCATATTGGATATTGTAAAGACGCTTCAGATTTTCAGAGATGCCCTGCCGCAATTCGATCTTGCCGGAGTTCGAGGTGTAATGAGTCTCACCGTTCTGCAGCGAGCGGATGCCCGCATCCAAAATGGGTTTGGGCGTTGTGAAATCCGGTTCGCCGATCCCAAGCGAGATGACATCCTTCATGGTTGCGGCAATATCGAAGAACTTGCGAATGCCGCTGGGCTTTAGCCCTGCCACACGCTTTGAGAGTCTTTGTACTGCTCCAATTTCCTGCATTAAGCCTCCTGTATCATGTCGTTGCGAGGAGGGTGCTCTCCCCGACGAAGCAATCTCCCAATGACTGGGGAGGCTGCTTCGGGCAAAGAACGCCCTCGCAGCGACATCAAATGGGTTGTACGTGCCAGTCGTCTGAAATTTCCTGGTACGTCAATTCGAACGCCAGACCGCTTGTGGTCTGGACGCAAAAACCTTTTTCACCGGGTCCGCGCCAGCGCGAAATGATCTCCACGATCTCATAGCGTTGTCCCTGCCAAAGGAGGGATAACGGGCGCTCCGCATACTCTGTATCTGAACGACATTCCACAGCTTCCATGTTGGCTCACAAATTGACCGAACTCGTGTCCCCTACATTCAACTGCATGACGTGACCATCGCCTCTTCCGTTGACCTTGACTTGTTTGCCGATGAGGGAGCGATTCAACGCCGCATCCTTGATCTCGCAATCCGGTTCGATGATCGATTCTGTGATATGGGCATTTTCGATCTTGCAGTTCGCGCCAATGGATGCAAATGGTCCAATCTTGGAATTGCTGATCTTTGCACTTGCATGGATGGCAACCGGCTCAATGATCTCAACATTCAAACCTTCGAACTTGCCAACCTGCGACCCGATCTTCTCCAGCAGGATCCTGTTCGTATCCAGTGTGGCTTCGATGGTTCCCGTATCCAGCCAGGTGCTGATCTTCTGTGTGCGCACCTTTGCCCCGCCTTCGATCATGATGGAAATGGCGTCCGTCAGGAAGTATTCGTTCTTCAGCATCACACCGCGCTGCATCTGGTCGTCGATGGCGGCAAGCAACTGCGCGGCGCTTCTAAAGTAATAACACCCAACTACGACAAGGTTATTGTCCAGGCTTTGCGGCTTTTCGATGAAGCGCTTCACCCAGCCGTCGGCACCCTCTTCCGCCACACCGAAGCGGCGCGGATCATCCACCGGCATGACCCACGCCACGCCGTCGGCTTCTTCGTTCGCCAGGAAGGAGAAATCGGTCTCCATCAAGGTGTCTGAAAAGCACATGATCATGGGACCCTTCAAATATTCCCGCGAGAGCCACAGCGCATGCGATTGTCCCTTCATCTCATGTTGCACAACGTAATGAGCCTTGAGGTTCGGGTAGTTTTCTTTGATGAAGGCGGGGATTTGAAGCTCGCCGAGGTAGGGTCCAACAATGCAGATGAACTCGGCGTTTTCGGGGTCGGGCAGGGTCTTGAACATATCCATTACATGCTCAAGGGAGGTCTTGCCAGCCACGCTGACGAGCGGCTTGGGCTTGCTCCAGGTATGCGGGCGCATACGGGTTCCCCAACCAGCCATGGGGATGACGATCTTGATACTTTCACGTGTCATGGTCGCGGTTTCCATTTCGTGTCGATTTTTTTATTATTATACCGTCTGGATTTCCCCCGGCGATATTCAACCCCTTTACAGAATCTTTGCTCATTACCACTCCCCAAAATTGGTTTTTACCCCGCCTTCCCGATATTCCTTCAATAAGCGCAAGTGTGAGCTATATGTATCGACCGGCAGTTCCTGCAATGAAAAGGCACGCAGTTCAGCGATCTCGGCATCGGACTTCCCTTTAAATTTAAAGTCGGTGCAAAGGAAAACCGTGGTGTGGTCGGTCTTCCATTGGACGAAGTTCGTGAAAACTCCCAGCAGGTCTATTTTCCCCAATTCCGCCCCGGTCTCTTCCCACGCCTCACGCCGCGCGGCTTCTTCGAGGGTCTCGCCGCGTTCCAGTCCGCCGCCGGGCAGGAACCAACCCGGCAGGTAGGTGTGTTTCACCAGCCAAACTTTGCCATCCTGAACCATCAAGATGCGCACTCCCATACGGATGGGACGAAAGATAAAACAATAGATCTTGAACCCGAGATAGAGAAACTTGTAATACATCAGGAGTGACCCAGCACCAAATGGGGCTGATAGAACTCTTCCAATCGTTTGATTTCATCCTCGGTGAGTTTTATATCCAGCGCAGCAATTGCCTGATCGAAATGCTCGATCTTGCTGGACCCGATAATGGGGGAGGCGATATGAGGCTTAGACAATACCCAAGCCAATGCGATCTGTGAGGAAGTCAATCCACGTTCTTTTGCTACTTCTTCAGCGCGGTTTGCTACGAGGAAATCATCTTCACGACCATAGAGTTCCTTGAAAAAACCATCCGTTCTGTAGCGAGTTGTCTCTGTTCCACTTTTGCTGTTGCGGGCAAAAAATCCACGTGCCATCGGGCTCCACGGGATGAGCCCAATCCCTTGGTCTATGCACAGCGGGATCATCTCGCGCTCTTCTTCGCGGTACACCAAGTTGTAGTGATCCTGCATCGAGACGAACTTCGTCCAGCCGTTCATCTCTGAGACGTGCAGTGCCTTCATGAACTGCCACGCAAACATGGACGATGCGCCGATATAGCGCGCCTTCCCCGCGCGGACAACATCGTTCAGCGCTTCCATGGTTTCTTCGATGGGCGTGTTGTAGTCCCAACGATGGATCTGGTACAAGTCCACGTACTCCATTTGCAAACGTTTAAGCGAGTTATCGATGGCGTCCATGATGTGTTTGCGGGATAGTCCGCGGTCATTAATATCGTTACTCAATTGTCCATGTACTTTGGTGGCAACGATCACATTTTCACGTTTCACACCAAAATGACGCATGAGATTGCCAGTGATCTTTTCGCTTTCTCCCAGCGAATACACATCGGCTGTATCGAAGAAGTTGATGCCAGCATCCAATGCGCGTTTGACGAAAGGCTTGGCTTCCTCTTCGGTCAGGATCCACTCGCGCCAGGTCTTTGAGCCATACGTCATCATGCCGAGGCACATGCGTGAGACCTTCATTCCGGTTTTTCCGAGGTTGATGTATTGCATGGGGATTCTCCTTCGGAGGACCATTGACCATGAACGATAGACGATGGATTGTTCATGGTCAATGGTCTGTCGTCCATGGTCTAAATGATCTTCAAATTCGCCAGACTTGCGGCGAGACGTTTAATACCCACCGACTCGAAGACCACATCGATGATCTCATCCCCAGCCTGCATCCTTGAGTCGAGCACGATGCCGTCGCCCC
>CAYJPO010000059.1:0-2711 GCA_964372045.1 uncultured Anaerolinea sp. | reverse complement strand
TGCATCCTTGAGTCGAGCACGATGCCGTCGCCCCACGTGGGATGCTTGACACGAGTCCCGGCTTTGTATAAGGCTTGAGAAACAGGAGCGGCTTTCGTCGGGGTAGGAAGCGACCACTTTATATCGGAAGGCGCGCCGCGCATCGAGCGTCCTGTGCGGGTGCGACCAACGATCAAATCCGAAGGCACATCATCCATGAAACGCGAGGGGAAGGTCTCTTCCGCCATGCCGCGTCCGCCGCGTTGAATGGCGCGTAGCAGATAAAGGCGGTCTTTGGCGCGCGTGATGCCGACGTAAAACAGACGGCGCTCTTCTTCCATTTGTTCAGGTTCGTCGAAGGAGCGGCTGTGCGGAATGATGCCGTCATCGAGCCCGACGATGAAGACCGCGCCGTACTCGAGTCCTTTGGCGGCGTGGAGCGTGAGCAGGGTGGGAGCGTTGGCGTCGGTGAGCGTGTCCTGGTCAGCGATGAGCGCTACATTTTCAAGGAACTCATCCAGCGTGCGCGTGGAATATTCGAGCGTGAGGCGCTTCAACTCCTGCACATTTTCCCAGCGGTCGAGGCTCTCTTCGGAGTCATCTTCGATAATGTGTTCTTTGTAATTGATATCATGCACAATGCGGTCGAACAGTTCTGCGACCGTGGCGGTTTGTGCAAGCGCATGCCAGTTTGTGAACATGCCGCCGAAATCTGCCAGCGGAAGCGCCGCACGCCCCGTGAAGGATTTGTAAAAAGGAGACTCCGCGCCGCGTGCGAGGTCGAGCAGAACCGTGCCCGCGTTCGTGTTGTTCTGTCGCGCCACCATGTGCAAGGTCGTGAGAGTCTTTTCGCCGATACCGCGCGGAGGGACGTTGATGATGCGTCCGAGGGCGGCTTCATCCGCGGGGTTGTGGGCGAGGCGCATGAAAGCGATCATGTCTTTCACTTCGCGGCGCCCGTAAAAGCGTTGTGCGCCGACGAGCTTATAAGGAAGGCGCGCCTGCAAGAAGGCTTCTTCAAGCAAGCGGGACATCGCATTCGTGCGGTACATCACCGCGCAATCCTTCGGCTCAAAGTCACCAGAAGCAACGAGTTGGGCGATGGTGTCCACGACGAAAGACGCTTCACCGTAATCGTCACGCGCTTCGTAGAAGAAGATCTTCTCGCCCGCGCCGCGGTCACTAAACAGGCGTTTCTTTCTGCGGTTGCTGGCGCGGTCGATCACGCCCATTGCCACGTCGAGGATGTTTTGATGCGAGCGGTAATTCTGCTCGAGCAAGATCGTCTGCGCATCGGGAAAGTCCTGCTCGAACCTTCTTATATTTCGATAGTCCGCACCGCGCCATCCGTACACCGATTGATCGGGGTCACCCACGCAAAATATATTTCGGTGATGGGAGGCGAGATGTTTTATCAATGCATATTGTGCAAGGTTGGTGTCCTGGAATTCGTCCACGAGCACCTGACGAAATCGCTGGGCGTATTTGTCACGCACGGCTGGGTTGTTTTCCAATAACTGCGCGGTGTAAACCAGAATGTCATCGAAGTCCACGGCGTTGCTGGCGATGAGCCGCTTTTGGTATTCGGTGTACACGCGCTTGACCACTTCATCACGGTAGGTGTTGATGAGGAAGTCGTCGGGCAGGATCAGTTCATTCTTTGCGCGTGAGATCGAAGCATGTACGCTTTGCGCCCGATACAGCTTCTCGTTCAAATTCATTTCGCGGATGATGGCTTTGACCAGACTTTGCTGGTCGTCCGAATCGAAGATGACGAAATTCTGTGCGATCGGCAAGTGTTCCGACTCGCGCCGCAGGATTCGCGCGCAGATCGAGTGGAAGGTGCCGAGCATCATGCCTTCGGTCGCCTGCTCGTTCAAAATGGATTTGACGCGTTCGTCCATTTCCCTGGCGGCTTTGTTGGTAAAGGTGACGGCGAGGATCTGCCATGGGCGGACGCCTTCGTTGGCGATCAGATAGGCGATGCGTTGGGTCAGCACCCGCGTCTTCCCGGACCCGGGACCTGCGACGACCAAAATAGGTCCATCCGCCGCTGTGACCGCGCTGCGCTGCTGTGGGTTGAGTTTGTTGATGAAATCCAGATTCATGGTGGGGACATTATAAAGCGTAAGGCGAGGACAGTTGTCCTCGCCGTGAGTTTTGTGATGCTAGGTAAACCTTGCATCACAAAAATGGCAAAATGAATTTTGCCGCACCCTTATAGTTCAGATGTGCAGTGCGGGCAGCGTGTGGCTTTGATGGAAATGGTGCTGATGCAGTGCGGGCATTCCTTGGTGGTGGGGTCTGCGGGTGGGGGAGTCTTTTTCATACTGTTGGCAGACTTGACGATCAGGAAGATGACAAAGGCAACAATGAGGAAATCGACGATGGTCTGAATGAAAGCACCATACTTGATGACTTCTGCAATTGCCAGTTCACTGAAATTGACTCCGCCCATCAGCAGCCCAATGGCTGGCATGATGACGTCGTTGACCAGCGAACCGACGATCTTCCCAAATGCGCCGCCGATGATGACACCCACCGCGAGGTCGAGCACGTTGCCGCGCATGACGAATTCCCTGAATTCCTTGAGCATGATGATTCCTCCAGGCTGTGACAGCCAAATTTTTTTCTCTTGAATTCTATGGTAGGAGGTGTCGCTTGTCAACGATGCAGAGCGAAATCTACGGGTCAAAGTGCCAATCGTCAGCGATGGGTGCGAATGCCGCAGT
>CAYJPO010000058.1:0-31090 GCA_964372045.1 uncultured Anaerolinea sp. | reverse complement strand
TCCATCTCGATGAACCTGGATGGACTCTTCACGCGGACGACGGTCAGTTTTCAGCCGACGCTGCCGTTCGATGAACTCATCATCAATGGACATGAGATCGTCGGCAAAGGTTTGGACCGTGTTTCTTACATTCTAGACCTTGTGCGTGAAAAGGCAGGGATCAAGATGAACGCCGAGGTGATGAGCGAGAACAACTTCCCCGCCGGAGCTGGGATCGCCTCTTCGGCGGCGGCGTTTGCGGCGTTGGCGGTGGCGGCATCCAAGGCGGCGGGACTTGACTTGAGCGAACCCGAACTCTCCATGCTTGCGCGGCGCGGGTCTGGCTCCGCCTCGCGTTCCATCCCGGCAGGATTCGTGGAGTGGAAAATAGGTGAGGCTGAAGCCGATTCTTTCGCCTACTCCATCGCACCCGTTGACCATTGGAATCTTGCGGATTGCGTTGCCATCGTCAGTTCGTCGCACAAAAAGACCGGCTCCACGGAAGGTCATGCCATCGCAGGGACGAGTCCACTGCAAAATGCGCGCGTGGCAGATACACCCCGCCGGATCGAAATTTGTCGAAATGCAATCCTCAAAAAAGACTTCGAAGCCTTCGCGAACATTATCGAACACGACTCAGACATGATGCATTCGGTGATGATGACGTCCAATCCGCCGTTGATGTACTGGCAGTCGGCAACCGTGGAAATTTTCCATCAGGTGCGCGAGTGGCGCGCGAGCGGATTACCCGTCGGGTACACAGTGGATGCGGGCGCGAATGTGCATGTAATTTGTTTGGGGGAATATGCCAAAGAGGTCGAAAAGAAATTGCGGGAAATTCCCGGCGTGAGGGATGTGCTGGTTGCTGGTGTCGGCGGCGCGGCGAAGGTGGTGTAGTCCCCTTTAGGGGGCTTTGTAGGAATAGCGCGGGGGTTCATCCCCGCGCGGGCAAACGGGGAGAAAAAGCCCACAGGCACAGGATCAGCCGTCGCCTTGGGAAGATGCGCACAAACCGTCTAATAAAAGATTAACTTCCCCGCATCTATTTGCAAGATATAATTCCCTTACCACTTCTATTGTTGTGGGAAAGGATTTTGATAATGGTATTTGGCATACTTAGTCTGCTCGTCTTCGTGCTCGCTCTCGGTGGGATGATCTTCGTACATGAACTTGGGCATTTCATCGCAGCGCGCTGGGCTGGGATCGAGGTCGAGGAATTCGGCTTCGGTCTTCCCTCCTACAAGATCGCCACGCTCTTCAAATGGCAGGGCACGGAATTTACGATCCACGCGCTGCCGTTGGGCGGCTTCGTGCGCCCCAAAGGCGAGAACGACCCGAACATCCCCGGTGGACTCGCTTCCGCCAGCCCGTGGAAACGCCTTGTCGTTTTGGTGGCGGGACCGTTGATGAACCTCATCACAGCCGTCATCGTTTTTTCCATCCTTATCGCTTCAGAAGGTGTGGCTGTGCCGGGCACGGTTAAGATCGATACCGTCTCCGAGAACTCCCCCGCCCAGCAGGCGGATATCCGCGCTGGGGATATTCTGCTCGCCATTAACGGTGAGAGCGTGAGCGATATTCAACCAGCCATCACGCTCATCCGCGAAAATCTCGATCGACCGGTTGAACTGCTGATCGAACGCGACGGCGAAAAACTTACGGTTACCGCCACGCCACTCTCCAGCCGCACGGCACAGGAAGGCGCGTTGGGCGTCGCGTTGGCGTACCCGACCCGACCCGCTACATTTGTAGAAAGCATCTCGGGCGGTTTTACGATCACCGGTTTGCAAGCCGCGACGATCGTCTATCTTCCGGTGGCGCTCGTTAAAGGTGCCATTGCTCCATCCGATGCACGCTTGATCGGTTTCAAAGGTATTTACGATCTGTTCAATTTTGCCGTTGAAGAAGATGTCACGAGCCGCCAGGAAGCCTCATCCCCGCCAGCCGCAACGGGTCCCTCACCGAAACCCACCAATTACGTCCTCAACCTGATCGGCATTCTGAGCATTTCGCTCGGCGTGTTCAATCTTTTCCCGATCCCTGCTCTCGACGGTGGACGTATCCTTTTCACCCTGCCTGAGATCCTCTTCCGCAAACGCATCCCAACCGAATGGGAAAACACGGTCAATGGCATTGCTATGCTCCTGCTCATCGGTCTGATGCTCTTCGTGAATGTCATGGATTTCATTAACCCCGCGAAACTCCCACTCCCCTAATATGGCTCAAATTACTTTCCAATCTGTCCTCGATCACCTGCTGGATTCCAAGAAGGATATCCCGCAAGCACACCTTCAATACTATTCCGACCTTGACCCGAAGTCCCTGCGCCTCTTTCTGGATATATGGCCCCGCGTCACACCGGACCGGAAAGTCCTCCTGCTCGACCATCTTTTGTCCTACCTCGATTCAGATACGCTCGTCTCCTATGAAGAGATCGGAAGGGAATTGCTGAAGGATGCAGATGGAGAAGTCCGCTCACGCGCCATAGGATTGCTCGCCGAATCAGACGACCCAAGGCTTGTTGAGCCGCTCCTGAACATTTTCCTCACCGACAGCGAGATCGCTCCGCGCATTGAAGCCGCAGACCTGCTGGGCGAATTCGTCCTGCTGGGCGAGTTGGAAGAACTGGATGAATCCACTCAGCGCGAGATCGAAGATGCGCTGCTCTCCATTATCCGCAGCGAAGAGAGCGCATCCCTGCGGCGGCATGCGCTCGAAGCCCTCGGCTATTCCTCGCGGGATGAAGCCTTTAATATCATTGAATCTGCGTACCAACGCGAAGACCCCATCTGGATCGCCAGTGCCTTGCGCGCGATGGGACGTTCGCATGACGATCGCTGGACCGACAGCGTGGTCGCCAAACTGCTGGATGTCGATCCGCGCATCCGCTTTGCTGCCGCCGAAGCCGCAGGCGAACTCAATATCGCCGAAGCTGCCCCGATCATGATGCAAATGCTCGAAGACGAAGAGGAAGACGACGATGTCACTTCGGCAGTCATCTGGTCGCTTTCGCAGATCGGCGGAGACGATGTCCGCGTGTACCTGCTCAACCTGCTTGAAAACACCGACGATGAAGACGCCATCAAATTCCTCGAAGACGCCATCGAAAACCTGGATTTCTTCGACGAGTTGAACCACTTCGATCTCCTGTCATTAGATGAAGGCGGCGAAGAATTCGTCAACGAAGAAGAATCGGACAACGAGGAAGAGAAATAATCCCCCAGTAATTTTCCCCGAAGGACGGCATGCAAAGCTATATCACCCCTTCGGGGTTTTTTATTTAAACCATTCTGTTTCTATAATCCTGTCACTCCTTCGGAGTTTGCTTTTTGTAGGGCAGGTTTTCAACCTGCCATTCGCTTCAAGTTATTACTCAACTGGGCTGCCAAAAAATTAAACCGCTAAGAGCGCTAGGAACAATAAGAAAATAATGATTTTCTTAGCGGACTTTGCGTGCTTCGCGGTAAAAAAGGCACTTTTTATAGCAGATAAGGAATGCCCAACAAAAAACGCGGAGGGGCTCGAATACAATCCCTCGATGGGACCCAAAACAAAAATCCTCCATGCGGAGGATTTCGAAGGATGAGCGCGGAGGGGATCGAACCCTCAACAAACGGCTTAAAAGGCCGCTGCTCTGCCATTGAGCTACGCGCCCGTTTCTTGAGCGGGTTGCATTCTAACATGGCAGAGTTTTGGCGTCAACGTAATTAAGAGCAAAAACATCTCGTCTAGCTTCTGGAGGCAAATATGAGCTCAGTCAAATATGTTACCGAACAGGATTTTCAACAGGAAGTGATCAACGCAGAAACCCCCGTGCTGGTGGATTTCACCGCGGATTGGTGCCAGCCTTGCAAGATGATCTCCCCCATCGTGGAACAGCTTGCCGGGGAATGGAACGGCAAGGTCAAGGTCGTCAAGCTCGACGCAGACCAGAACCCCGCCATCATGATGCAATTCGGCGTGATGGGCATCCCAACGCTGATGTTGTTCAAAGGCGGCGAGGTCAAGGAACGCATGGTCGGGTTCCAATCGAAGGACAGGCTTGAAGCCAGGGTAACACCCCACGTTTAGTTATAATCAACCCTGTTGTATAATAGAGCCGAAAAAAGATCGGCTCTATTTTTTTAAATAGGACAAATTTGTGTCATCAGAAGAAGAGATCCTAAAGGCGGGTGTTTCAGCCCTCAGATCGGGCGACCGAAAACAGGCATCCGCGATACTTGCCAAACTCGTTCAGGAATATCCGCGCTCTGAAAGAGGCTGGTATCTGTTGGGAATGAGCGTCTCCAGCCCGGAGCAGCGAACCTATTGCTTCAAGCGGGTGCTCGACATCAACCCCAACAACCCGGACGCGGGGAAACAACTCGGGCTTCCGTCCAAGCCCGCATCCACGCCGCCTCCCCCGGCATGGGCATACCAGCCACCTCCGGCTCAAACGAGTCGGACATACTCCCCTCCCGAACCCATCGAACCAGAACCGTCTGCTCAACAAAAAGCGCCTCCCTTCGTTTATTCCGGTCCCAAGCCTGAGTACGAATTTGAAGATTCGCAGAATAACTCCCCAGACTTCCTTTCCCAATCAAAGGCAAAAGAGCAGGATAAAAAACCAGGCGAAAAGGCGAAGAAAAAGACCAATTGGGTCATTGTCTCTTCCATTATCGCAGGCGTGGTGATCCTGGTCTGTACCGTTTCGATCGGCGCCATGTATCTCCTTGGGACGCTCGGTGATCTGACATCCTCTTTTCAACTTGGGCAGAGCCCAACCCAAACCATTGTTCCGCTCTACGCTGCAGCGCCTACAGCAACCCAACCGCCGGTCGTTTTCCTGCCCACGGCAATGCCAACGGTGGCTTACACGCCAACGTTTGAAGAAGTACCTTGTCAATTCGATGCGCTCGGCAATGTAAATGTAACATGCGGATACGCCATCGTTCCCGAAGACCGCACCGGAGACCCGTCACAAACCATCCGCCTGGCAGTGGCTGTGTTCCACAGCAAAAACTCAAATCCCGCGCCTGATCCGGTCATCTTCCTTCAAGGCGGACCGGGCGGCGAAGCGATTGGATTGAGCGCGAATGCCTATCCGGTGTTGGTGGAGCCTTTCCTTTCCAACCGCGATTTCATTGCCTATGACCAACGCGGCACGGGACTTTCTGAACCGGCGCTGGTCTGCGAGGAATTGGAAAGAGTAAACTTTCAGGATATTTATGGGAGCATCGATGCCAGCGCCCGGGAATTGGTGTACCAAAACGCTTTCCTTTCATGCGGCGGACTCCTCCAGTCGAGGGGCATCAATCTCAGCGCATATAACACCGTCGAAAACGCCGCAGACCTGCGGGATATCGTAAAACTGCTGGGTTACGAAAAGGTAAATCTGTACGGCGCTTCGTACGGGACGCGCCTCGCACTGGTGACGATGCGAAATCATCCCGAGATCGTGCGCAGTGCGATCCTTGATTCCGTCATGCCCGTGGAAACGAATTGGCTCACAGAATTCCCCAATATCTCTGAGTACACGCTGACCACTCTGTTCACTGCCTGCAAAGCAGACCCCGATTGCAATAAAGCCTATCCCGATATCGAAACCGTTTTTTGGGAACTCGTTCAGGAGCTGGATACAAATCCCGTCACGTTGACAACATCCACCTACCCAACGGGAACAGTGACCGAGACCATCGACGGCTATTACCTTTTATCTGTGGTGATGGGTTTGATGAAAAGCAGCGATGTGATCAAAACCACGCCCCAGACCATTTATCGCTTAAAGACCGGCGATTATTCCACTCTGATCGCAGCTCAACATTTCCTGCCTTACGCCTTCGAAGGCATTAACCCGGGATTATATATTTCTGTGATGTGCCGCGAACACGTGCTCGATACCACGCCGGAACTCTTGCAGGCGACCACAGAACAAATCCACGTTGAAAACTTCATCTGGCGTCCTTTCTATGAAAACCTTGAGAAAATGGCGAGCGCTTGCAAATCATGGGATCCCGATGGACCTGTCCTCGGCGAAAAGGATGCGACCATCAGCGAAATACCCAGCCTCGTCATCACAGGCACTTTCGATACCGCTACTCCGCCCTCATTGGGAAAACAGGCAGCGGGGAATCTAGCCAACAGCTTCTACTTTGAATTCACGAATCAGGGTCACGTGCCGACACTGAGTGACACGTCCGGCTGTGCGATGCAGGTCGCTCTGGATTTCCTCGAGAATCCGCAAGCCGAACCGAACCGCGATTGCATGAGTCAACTCTCCCCCGTTGAATTCCTCGTGCCCTATACCGGCGAACCAGCCGTGGAGATGGACACCGTTCAGTACGACGGGATCAGAGTGGATGTTCCCACGGACTGGGAAAAAGTCGATGATGGCTTTTTGTGGCGCGGATCATCTCAATTCGATATCACCCAGATAAACATCTTGCGCATCGGCTTCAGTGTGCAAGACCTGGTGGACTATTTCTCGTCAAGCATCAACGGCTATCACGGCTTCGACGCCGCCCCCGCACCGGCAGGTACCCGCCAGGCGAACGGTCGCACATGGACGTTGTATTACACGACCTCGAACGACCGCCCTGTGGATATCGCCGCCACGGAAGACGGCGGTTCGTCCCTGATCATCGTCATGTTCAGCCACCCCGATGAGCACGATGCCCTCTACCGGACCGTCTTCCTGCCAGCGGTGGATTCCGCGCGATAAGACCGTTTTCGTTGACGATTCCCCTACCTTCATGGTATCATTCGCCCGCTAAAAAGCCAGCCAAACGCTGGATTTGTTTTGTCTGTATCATGAGGAGAAGCATATAAGCGCCAACGAATTTCGAGTGAATGAGGGCATCCGCGTCGCGGAAGTGCGCCTGATCGGTCCAGATGGTGGCAACGTCGGAGTTGTTCCCATCAAGGAAGCCTTGAAGATTGCCCGCGACGCAGAACTGGACCTGGTCGAGGTCTCGCCCGGTGCGACCCCGCCCGTCTGCCGTGTGATGGACTTCGGTAAGTTCATCTACGAAAAGGCAAAGAAGGAACGGGAAGCGAAAAAATCGCAGACCAAGATCGAAGTCAAGGAAATCCGCCTGCGACCGAAGACCAATGAAGCCCACCGTGGCTTCAAAGTGGACGACGCCCGCCGCTGGCTCCTTCAGGGGCATAAGGTGCGTGTGACCGTCAAGTTCCGCGGACGCGAAATGGACTATCCCGAGATCGCGCTCGAAGACTTGAAAGAGATCGCTCATGATCTTTCGGATGTTGCCGCCATCGAGGTCCCGCCGCAGATGGAAGGACGCACGATGCTCGTGGTGCTGGCTCCCTCCAAAAGCGTAGTAAAAAAGAAAGAGAAACCCGACCAGGCTGAAGTCAAGAACGAAGCGGAAGCCTGAGCGTAGTGTAATGCCCGTAAGGGTGCAAGTCCCCAAAGATGTTGATCGTCCGCGGGCGAACGTTGTCCGCGGTTTACTGTCTATATGGTATTTACCGAACCCGCTGAATGAATCATACGTTGGATCTCATTTGAACGTTCGGATACAACACAGTATTGTGTATATTGTCTGAAAGGAGAAACTCCAGAATGCCTCGCAAAGCAAAACCTGGAAAGAAATACAAGCTGAAGACCCATAAGGCGACATCCAAGCGATTTCGCATGACCGGCTCCGGCGTACTCGTGCGCACGAAAGGTGGCAAAAGCCATTTGCGCCGCCGCACATCTGACCGCACCAAGGCGTTATTGAGCGAGATGGTTCCCGTCCTGGGACGCAAGTACGTCAAACGCATCAAACGTCTTAACCCCAACATGGGCAAGTAAGGCAAAATTAATTTTGCCCCACCGTCGATAATTGTTATTTGCGGCTTTCGGGTGTGCGCAACTGGTGTAAAAAACCGACGCCCGCGAGTTTGCAGGAGGTACTAAAAAATGCGCGTAAAAGGTGGCCCGCAAGGGCATCTACGTCACAAGAAAGTTTTGAAGATCACGAAGGGACAGCGCGGCTCGAAGAGCACCCTGTTCAAGCGAGCCAACGAGGCAATGCTCAAGAGCCTCTGGTACGCCACTCGTGACCGCCGCGTCCGTAAGCGCGACTTGCGCAAGTTGTGGATCGCCCGCATCAACGCGGCAGCCCGCCTGAACGGCACGACCTACAGCCGTTTGGTGGCATCTCTCAAGAAGGCGAACATCGAGATCAACCGCAAGATGCTTGCCGACATCGCCGTCCGCGACCCGCAGGCATTCGCCGCCGTCGTGGCGCAAACGAAATAAAACCCGTAGGGGCAGGTCTGAGACCTGCCCCTACAATTTTTAATGGGGGTAAAATAATTGCATGAATACCGTGCTGGTCGAGAAAAAATTATCAACGGGTCAGACCCTGCAGATCGTTCAAGGTGACATTACCATTGAAGAAGTGGATGCCATCGTCAACGCCGCGAATGAACAACTCGCACATGGCGGCGGCGTTGCCTGGGCGATCTCGAAAAAGGGCGGAGCGGCGATCCAGCGGGAAAGTGATGACTGGGTTCGCAAGCATGGACCTGTCCCCCATGCGCATCCCGCCTGGACCTCGGGCGGACTCCTGCCTGCGAAATACGTGATCCACGCTGTGGGTCCGATCTGGGGCGATGGACAGGAAGATTCCAAACTGCAAGATGCGGTGACCGGTTCTCTAAAAGTGGCAGATGAATTGAAATGCGCATCCATCTCCATGCCTGCCATTTCAACGGGGATATTCGGCTTTCCGAAAGACCTCGCGGCAGAGATCATCTTGTCAGCGATTGAAAAGTACTTTGCAAAATATGGTAACTCTGGGGTCAAGCAGGTTCGCATCGTGTTGTTTGACCAGCCTACTGTTGATATATTCTTAAAGCATTGGAAAATGGCTAATGGTTAATTCCTGCCATTCTCCATTTCCCATTCCCCATCTTTCATGATTACATCCAACCAAAATTCAAAGATCAAACTTGTGCGCGCATTGCTGGGACGTTCGAAGGAACGCCGCGAGGCGGGCGCATTCGTCGCGGAAGGTGTACGGCTGGTGGAAGAAGCGGTAAAGGTGAATTGGAAATTCCGGTTTGCGCTTTACGATGAGACCTTGAGCACGAGGGGTAAGTTACAGGTTGAAGGTTTAAAGTTGAAAGGTTTGGACGTAGAGGAAGTCTCTGCCAGCGTGATGAAATCCATCAGCGAGACCGAAGCGCCACAGGGCATCCTAGCCGTTCTCGAATTTACCGATTTACCACTTCCCCAATCTCCCAACTTCATCCTCATCCCAGACCAGATCCGCGACCCGGGCAATCTTGGCACACTGCTCCGTTCTGCGGCGGCGGCTGGGGTGCAAGCAGTTCTCATTCCACCCGACACGACGGATGTATTCGCGCCGAAGGTGTTGCGCTCCGGCATGGGGGCGCATTTCAGGCTTCCGATCCATTCGATGACGTGGGAGGAAATTGAGCAGGTTGTAAAGCTGGAAGGCTTGCAGGTTTTGATTGCGGATATGGACGGTCGATCGTGCTGGGAAATGGATCTGCGTCAGCCGATGGCTTTGGTCATCGGAAGTGAAGCCGAAGGGGTGAGTGAATCCGCGCGGAAGTTGGCAAACGGGAAAATCGGCATTCCCATGGCTGGTGAAGTTGAATCGCTAAATGCAGGCGTGGCAGGTTCGGTGTTGATGTTTGAGGTGATGAGACAGAGGGCTGTGAACAGTGAATAGTGAAGGAAGAAATGAAGATTCGTTCCATTACTTATTTTTGCAATCCGAAATATCCCCTTGAAGAAAAGATCCTGCGCGAAGCAGGAGATTTTTTGTCAAAAGCAAAATCCGCATTCGAGGCGGAAGGCTTCGAAGTGCAGACGGTGCGGCTGGCGACAATTCCTTTCCCGAAACTGCTAGGTGAAAAGCAGATCGATTCCCTGCCGAAAGTCGCAAATGAATTATCCAAGTCAATTCAACAGGCTGGTGTCGCCTATGCCTCGCTGGGACCCGCACTGCCGGACTCGCCACGCAGTTATCAGGTCATCCCGGAGGCGATCGCGGCGAGCGAGAATATTTTCTTCGGTGGTGTGATGGCGGAAGCAGGTTCCATTCATCTTTCACAAGTCAAAGCCTGTGCGGAAGTCATCGTCAAGTGTGCGCCGATTGACCCGAATGGATTTGCCAACCTGAGATTCGCAGCGCTGGCAAACGTCAAAGCCGGAGCGCCGTTCTTCCCTGCCGCCTATCACGACTCAGACAAGCTCGCCTTTGCCATTGCTGTGGAATCGGCTGATCTGGCAGTGAATGCTTTTGACGGGCAGAAGTCCGTGGACGACGGACGGAAAACCCTCATTGCTGAGATCACCAAACACGGTCAAGCTATTGCGCAAATTGCCCAATCCCTAAATCCTAATTCCCAATCCCTGAATTTCAACGGCATTGACTTCTCCCTAGCCCCCTTCCCAGATGATGCGCATTCGCTCGGCAACGCGGTTGAAAAAATAGGCGTACCAAAGATCGGTCTACATGGTTCGCTCGCCGCCGCCGCCATTCTCACCGAAGCCATCGAACGCGCGGACTTTCCGCATGTAGGCTTCAACGGCTTCATGCAGCCCGTCTTGGAAGATTCTGTCCTTGCCAAACGCGCGGCGGAGGGAACGCTGACAATCAAAGATGCGCTGCTATATTCGGCGGTCTGCGGGACGGGGCTGGATACGGTTCCACTACCAGGCGATGTCACCCCCGAAGAGATCGCGCCGCTTCTTCTTGACCTGTGTGCTTTGTCGCTTCGGTTGGATAAACCCCTCACCGCCAGGCTGATGCCCGTCCCAGGGAAAAAGGCGGGAGATATCACGACCTTCGATTTCGGTTTCTTCTCGAATAGCAAAGTGATGCGGCTGGAAAGCGAACCGCTCACCGGTCCGCTGGCGGGGAATGAAACGATCAATCTTTCTGCACGAAGAACATGAACCCGCTAGATTCTTTTTCGTTCACACGACTGCTTTGGCTTGTACCGGTCTTCTTCGCGCTGCACAATATGGAAGAAGCGCCGTTCATGGCGGACTGGTCAAAGAAACTGCCGGTGAAAATCCGTCTTGTCGTTTCGACGCGGCAATTCGTCATTGCTGTAACCATTCTCACGCTGGCGGGATTTATCCTGACATTTTTGGGAACCACTCAAATCCCCCAACCCATTGGTTATTTGGTAATCCTTGAAATTCAAATGGCGCTGGCTTTCAATGCCATTCTTCCCCATCTGCTATCAACTCTGCGATTTCGGATGTACAGCCCCGGGGTTATCTCAGCGATATTGATAAACCTGCCCTTCTCTTATTATCTCTTCCAGCGCGCGCTGAATGAGGGACATATCGTCTGGACAAAGTTCTGGGTGCTGCTGGCATTGGCTCCGTTCGTGACAGTGATTGCGGCATGGGCATCCTTGCAGGTCGGGAAATGGCTGGCTGGTCTTCGTTTTACGGCTTCAGATAATACGCCGGGTAACTTCCAGTAGGAATGTATCCGAGTTTTTCCGCCAGCTTGCAGGATTCGGAATTTGCCGCATCCCAGTGGGCATCCATTTTGTGTTCCAAACACCAGCAGACGAGATTGGCGGATAACACCGTCGCAATGCCCTGACGCCGATATTTTTCTTCGACGAACAAGCTGACTTCAATGCCCGTGCTGGAAACCAGCGAAGAATAAGCCGCGCCGATGATCTCTCCGGCTTTCTCAAGGGTAAATCCTATTCCACGCTCCGCAAAATCCACTGGGGATTCAAAATCGGATACATCAATAAAATGACCCTGCCCGCTAACACGCTGAACGAGAGCCTCGTCCATCTTTTTGACATCCTGAGCGAAATCTGATTGTTTGCACAGGTCCCGCAAATGTTCGATGGACAACTTCTCCGACGAAAAGCTGTATCGCTCGAAGCTAACACAACGCTCGCCATAGGATGCCTTGAAGGAATCCGCCCAACCCGCAGAAGCAGACATGAATAAGTTGTAGGGTTGAAAACCCTTGAGTAATTCGCGTCCACCTTCGCCAATCGGGTTTCCGGCAAAATAATGAAAAGGTCCGATCTGGATCATAAACGCGGACGGGTTCTTCAAGTCGTCCACAAATGCTTTGCCCATTTGGTCTTCGAGTACACACTCAATGGAAATATCCACACGCGGCACATCTCTGAAGGCTTGCGCCAGCCGAATGCGATTGGCTTTCGTAAGTGGATATTCTATAATCATTCTTCTCTCCAATAATCCCCGCCCCCGCCTTCGCGTTTCATCAACCCGTAGCCGACCAGCTCCCGCCGCAGGGACGCGGTATCGGCATGGTAGGCGCTGAGAATTTCGTTGACTTGCTTCTCACTGTAACGCTTCCCCACTTTAAATGCCTTGACCACGTAGCGCAGAATGGCTTCCAGTTTCTTGCGTTGGGCTGGGATGGTTTTCAATCCGCCGTCCTTGCGGCTGTAATCCGTAATGACCTTGCGGTCGTAGGCGGTAGCGTCCACGCCTGCGACGGAGGCGGCCAGCTTTTCCTGTGAGAACAGGCTGCGCGTCTTCTCCTGAAGCGCTTTTTCATCCAACTGATAAACGTTGTAGTAGCTATCCGCTTTGGCGCTGACCAGACCGACCTTGGACAGTTTGGACAGGTGATGTGAAACCGTGGATGCTTTCAAATCCAACAACGCGGCAAGTTCCTCCACGCTGTAGGACTGTTGCGCAAGCAGACCGATGATCTTGAGCCGGTTCGCATCCGAGAGGACTTTGAAGAAAGTGACAAGGTCTTCGCTCATGCCTCACCTGCTTTGACCCGCCAATACCGCGAACCATCGCTTTCGCGCGCCAGAAGACCTGCATCCACCAAATCACGGCGCAGACCGGCAGAGTCGATGTGAAAACGTTTGATGATGACGTTGACTTCCTGCTCTGTGTAATTCCGGTCAAATTCAAAATTCGCGACCAGATAATGCAAGATGGGACGGATCTTTTTCTGCTCGGGAATTTGTCGAATGGTTCCGTCGGCGTTGAGAAAGTCTCGCAGGGTCTTTTTGGATGTCTCATCTAAATGTTCATCCGGGACAAAGACTTCGTTCACGCCGATGAGCGTGTCTTTCCCGAGCGTGGCGAGTTTATCCTGGTTGAGCGTGAAGACGCCGTCGGTCTGGGTCACGGCTCCAACAAATTCAAGGAAACCCAAATGAGTGAGCGAATCCTTGACGGACAGATTCAACTGCTCCGCGACCTCCTTACGGGTGGCGGGTTTCTGCGTGAGCAGACCGATGATCCGCAGCCGGTCGGGGTGGGACATAGCTTTTACAAAATCAAGCATTTCGTTCATGGTTCACATCCGTAAATCTAATTCGACAAGTATCGAATTAGATTTTAGGGGCGATTCCGTCATCTGTCAAGGGGAATGTTTGAGAAGGCTGTCAGGCTGCGCCAGAGTCTGACGCGAAGCGTTCCCATTTGGGCGGGGTTGTATGAGATGTTGTCATTCCATCCCCCACTTATGGCGGGTATAATCTCAAGCGACCAATTTCAAATCAACAGGAGGTGCAAGTGGATCTTACAAAACACGCTTACTTCGAGGGAAAGATCGTTCCCTTGAGCGAGGCAAAGATCAATATCGCCACGCACGGATTTTTATATGGTACCGCCGTCTTCGGTGGCATGCGGGCTTACTGGAACGAAGAGAAGCAGAGTCTCTTCGTTTTTCGTCCCTTCGACCACTTCAAGCGGCTGCTCAACTCCGGGCGGATGATGGCAATGAGCATCCCATTCGATGAAGAAAGCCTAATTCAATTAACGCTCGACCTTTTGCGGACAGACGGCTGGCAGCGTGATGTGTACCTGCGCCCCACCATTTACAAAGCGGACATGGGCATCGGTGTGCGCCTGCACGATCTGCGGGATGAGTTCTGTATGTTCGTGGTCGCATTCGATAAATATGTCAAGAACGACGACAACGCGCATGTGACCGTTTCTTCGTGGCGGCGCATCGACGACAACGTCATCCCCGCGCGCGGAAAGATCTCGGGCGCGTATGCCAATTCAGCGCTTGCCAAGACCGATGCGAACCGCGCCGGTTTCGACGAAGCGATCGTGCTCGATTCACACGGTCACGTCTCTGAGGGTTCGGCGATGAACATCTTCATGCTGCGTGACGGTGTGCTGGTCACACCACCCATCACCGACAACATCCTCGAAGGCATCACGCGCCGCTCCATCATCGAACTCGCTCAAAAGGAATTGGGACTTGAAGTCGTGGAACGTTCCATTGACCGCACCGAAGTATTCATCGCGGAAGAAATGTTCATGACCGGCACTGCCGCGCAAGTGGTGGCTGTGACCAAAGTGGACCACCGCCCCGTCGGCATCGGCTCGATGGGTCCTGTGACCAAAAAACTGCGCTTAATGTTCGATGACATTGTGCGTGCGAAGAATTCGAAGTATTCACATTGGAATATGGAAGTGAAATAGGGGAAGGTAGTTCGATAGTTTGGTAGTTTGGGGATCAGCAAAAAGTCCGTTGCTTGGGTGGCAACGGACTTTGGTTTCTTATCTTCTCTTTTCTTTCTTTATCACGGATTTTTCTTGAACTTCACCAGCACGAGGTTCTTCGTGCAATCGTTGAACGTGTCGATGGTGATGCTATCCGAAAGTGGCAAGCCTGCCTGGTCGAAGATCTGAATAGTGAGCAATCCATCCGAGGCGAGCGGAACGGTTCCCAGGAACAACTCAAAGCCCGATTTCCCGAAGGCGGGTGCGATGCCGCTGACGGTCAGTTCGTTCTTGGTCTTGTTATTGTAGAAACCGGTCACCCGCACAGCAATGCCGATGATGTCCGCATTGTTCGCGTCCACGATCGTACCGGCAACACCCTGCCAGTTACAAGCTGCCTCCGGGTGGATGATGGTGCTGTCGATGTAGGTGACCGTGGCGGAGAACGGAGCCTTTGGTGTAGCCGTAGGCGTGGGCGTATCCGATGGTGTGATGAGCGAGAACACCGTCGCGGTCGGCTGCACGGTCAGCGTTGGGACCAGTGTCGGCGTGATGGTGGCGTTCATCGGGGTCACCGTCCACGTGGGGCTGAGTTGGATCTGCGTGATCGTGGGAGTGGGAGGTTGATTGGCAGTCATCCGCGCCGGGCTGAGGGGATTGATATTCGAGTTCGGAGCGAGAAAGACAGCGACGAAATACAAGCCCATGCAAAACGTAATGAGCAAGGTAAAGATGCTCAACAGATCCCATATATCGAGGCGTGGTCTCTGTTTCGGCTCTGGGGAATAGTCTTCGTAATCGTATTTGCTCATCGTGGCACTCCAAAAATCATCCTTTCCCAAATGGGTAAAATTTCTTTACTACGTTTCAGGGGGCTAAAACGATCGCACCAGCGGCGCGATGTTCGGTAAGCCAGGCAGCCAATGCATGTTCCTGCATGGTCAATAAAGCATCAGGAGAGAGTTCATGCTCACTGCGTTCAACAGCCTTGAAGATGTGGAACCCGGCATCCGTGGCGATAATTCCGCTCACCTGACCCGCTTGCAGGGCAAAGACCGCTGCATCGGCATCCGCATTGAGCAGGTAACCCTGCGGAACCCAGCCCAACTCTCCGCGTGTGATCGGGTCGTAGAGCGCCGCCAATTCATCGAAATCGGTCCCGGCGTTCAACTCAGTCAGTGCGGCCTGTGCGTCTGCCTCATTATAGGTCAAAATCTGGCGCAGATGAATTTGCTCGACCGATGTCGGCACATCCGCAATGATTTTGTCACGCATCCATGCCGCTTCGATGGATCTTTTCAACGCGACGCGGAAGGAAGCATCGTCATACCCGTGGGAAGACTGCCATTGGAAAAGCGCGTCGGCGCTCCCAAGCTCGGATACGAGCGCATCGATCCGTGACTGGATGTCTGATTCGGTGACTTCGAAATTCGCCTCCCTCGCAGCTTGACTGAGCAGCACCTGCGCGATCATATCTTCGAGGACGGACTGATTGGCATCTTCATCAGTGAAGGGGAGTCCCAGTGCGGTTTTTGCAGCTTTGAATCGCGCCAATTCCGCTTCGAACTCAGCAATGGTGATGTACTCCCCATTGACCGTCACCACCGAAGGCGGCGGAGTGGGTGTAGGCGGCAAAGGTGTAACTGTCGGTATGGATGGGGTGGGCGTGTTCGGGGTCCCAAAGGAAGCGCAGGCAGATACCCCCAGGGCGAGGACGAGTGTCAAGATGATCAGATTGAATCGCATTCCAGAAATTATATATTAAAAACGTTGGGACACGGCGTTGCCGTGTCCCAACAAATTTGTAGGTGGATCTTAGTAATCCATGCCGCCCATGCCGCCAGGAGGCATGGCAGGAGCGTTTTCCTTCGCAGGCATATCGGTGATCAACACGTCCGTGGTGAGGATCATCGCAGCGATGGAAGCGGCATTTTCGAGCGCGCCGCGCACAACCTTGACCGGGTCGATGACACCGGCTTTGATCATGTCGGTGTATTCGTCGGTGAGGACATTGTAACCGATGTTCGGGTTCTTCTTCTCAGCAGCGGTGCGGCGGACGGTGTCAATGATGACGGAGCCATCCTGACCGGCATTGGAAGCGAGCTTGCGGATCGGGGCTTCGAGCGCCTTCTTGACGATGTTGATGCCGACCTTTACTTCTTCGGCTTCTTCTGCCTGAGCCTTGACAAGTTTATCGAGCTTGGTAGAGGCGTTGATGAGGGAGATCTCACCGCCAGGGACGATGCCTTCTTCAACGGCTGCGCGGGCAGCAGAGAGGGCGTCTTCAACGCGGTGCTTCTTTTCCTTCATCTCGGTCTCGGTCGCAGCACCCACGCGGATGATGGCGACGCCGCCGCTCAACTTGGCAAGGCGTTCCTGGAGCTTTTCCTTATCGTAATCGCTGGTGCTCTTGTCGATCTCGATGCGGATTTCCTTGATGCGGCCTTCGATGGCGGCTTTCTTGCCCTTGCCGCCGATAATGGTGGTGTTTTCCTTGTCGGAAACAACCTTCTCAGAGCGGCCCAATTCCTGAACGGTGACGGATTCGAGCTTGCGTCCCAATTCTTCAGAAATGACTTCGCCGCCGGTGAGGACAGCGATATCCTGAAGCATAGCCTTGCGGCGATCACCGAAGCCTGGGGCTTTGATGGCGAGCACATTGAGCATGCCGCGGATCTTGTTGAGGATCAGAGTAGCGAGGGCTTCACCGTCGACATCTTCAGCGACGATGACGAGTTCGCGTTTGCCAAGCTGAACGAGTTTCTCGAGCAAAGGAACGATGTCCTGAGCAGCCGAGATCTTCTTATCGTAGATCAAGACATACGCATCGCTGATCTGGGCTTCCATATTTTCAGCGCTGGTAATGAAGTAGGGAGAGAGGTAACCACGGTCGAACTGCATGCCTTCGACGAATTCGGTTTCGAACTGCATCGTCTTGGATTCTTCGACGGTGATGACGCCGTCTTTACCGACCTTGTCCATCACATCTGCGATCAATTCGCCCACTTCGACATCCGCGGCGGAGTTGGTGGCAACGGAGGCAATTTCTTCGCGGGTGTCTATCTTGACGGAGTTCTTCTTGAGTTCAGCGACAATTGTCTCGGTGGCAAGTTCGATGCCGCGTTTGAGGAGCATCGGGTTGTAACCGGCTTCGAGAGCCTTCAAGCCTTCGTTCACGATGGCGTGAGCGAGAACGGTGGAGGTGGTGGTGCCGTCACCGGCGATATCGTTGGTCTTCTGGGCGGCTTCCTTGAGAAGCTGAGCGCCCATGTTCTCGAACGGATCGTCGAGCTCGATCTCCTTCGCCACTGACACGCCGTCGTGGGTGATGGTCGGGGAGCCGAACTTGCGGTCCACAGCCACATTGCGTCCCTTCGGACCAAGCGTGGCGGACACCGCATTCGCGACAACGTTCATGCCGTTCTTAAGCTTACGGCGGGCTTCTTCTGAAAATACTAGCTGTTTTGCTGCCATAATTTACTTCCTCTTTTTTATATTTGTTTTATCCACTAATCCTCGCTAATCCGCGCTAATAATCCTTCTACTCGTGGAGATTAGCGGAGAGTAGCGGAAAATCCAACTTATCCGACGATGCCGAGAATATCGCTCTCGCGCAGGATGAGCAGTTTCTTGCCTTCCATCTTCACTTCAGTGCCGGAGTACTTGGCGAAGAGAATGATGTCGCCGACCTTCACATCCATGGCGATGCGCTCGCCGTCTTCATTGCGGTCGCCGGGACCTGCTGCCAGAACCTTGCCCTGCTGCGGTTTTTCTTTCGCGGTTTCGGGAAGGATGATGCCGCTGGCGGTCATTTCTTCCTGCTCGGTGGGCTCGATCAGCACACGACTGCCCAAGGGTTTGAACGAGATCTTTGCCATAACTTTTTCTCCTTTAAGGAATATATTATTATATACACTGTTTTAGCACTCAATGCATCAGAGTGCTAAAGGCAATATTACCCATTAGAATGAGCAAAGTCAAGGGGACTATTAAAATCTCTTACGAAATTCTGATGGATAAAACCCCGCCTCAAACCAGACCCGTTTCCCGAATCTGCGCCCAAGCTGTTTTTCCCCTGAAATTTGTCAAATCAATATCACCCCTCTGGGGTTGTTTGGCGGGCAAATCAACTCCTATAATCATGTGACCCCTACGGGGTCAACTTACTCCTCGTCACTCGTTACACATCTTACCTATCCCCCTCTACGGCGTCGGAGTCACTTCCAGCACCCCAGCTTCCGGCGTAGGCGTTGTTTCTCCGGTCGGCGTTTCCACAGCCAATTCGAATGAGCAGATGGTGCGCACCACGGTCATGTCGGCGGCGATGTTCGGGTCCTCGATATATTCCGAGGCTTCGACGATATCCGCAATATCCAGCGCATCAGGACAGTAATTGACCCGCGAGGTGCTCAGCGCCGCCAACTCCGAGGCATAGACGTCATAGTAATAGACCGTGCTGGCATTCAGCGGCAGCCCTTCCACGTCCGCAGGCGTATCGTTGACGCCGCATCCGCCGCGACCGTCACAGGATTCTTCGGCGGTACAGCCTTTGATGGCACATTTCAAGGCAAGGATACCCGTCTCATAGTTGCGGTTCTTGTGGTACAGAACGCCCAACTCGCCGTAGAACACGGGGTTATCCGGCTGGAACTCGATGGTCTTCTGCACGTTGCGGATGGCGATGAAGAACTCACCCATCTGCGAATAGGTTCTGGCGATGGAAAGATATGGCGTAGGGTCCTGCACGCCCAACTGCTGGTTGATGCGGGCGGTCTCGGCGAAATATTCCAGCGACTTCTCATACAACTGGCGCTGAACATCTTCGTTCGGGCTTTCGAAGGCAAGACGGCGATACCCAGCCCCCGCGCGCAGATAAAGGAAGGTCAGGTTCGGGGTGATGGCGATGGCGCGGTCATAAGCTTCGATGGCAAGCGCATACTCCCCGAGCGACTCGAGCACATAGGCATGGACTCGATGCACATCCATCAAGGTGTCGTCCTGCGCCAGCGCTTCATCGATGATCTGCGAAGCCTGTGTCCATTTTTGCTGATCGACCAGGACTTCGGCATAGAAAGCCAACGCGAGGGTATTGGTATTGTCCAATTGCAGCGCGCGCACGGCTTCTTCTTCCGAATCGCGCAACAGGCTTTGTCGCTCGCGCGCATCCGCAATGTAGGATGCCTTCCAGTTCAAGGCAAAGGCGTGCACGGCATGAGCATAACTGCTGTCTGGGTTCACATCCACGGCTTTTTCGGCGGAGGCAATGGCTTCATCGAGCCGGGCGAGGATATCATCCTGTTTGACGAGCAAAGCTGTGGAATAGGTTTGTACGCGCGCCAACTGCGCCAGGACTTCGGCGTTGTTCGGGTCCACACGCGCAGCTTCGAGATAGGCGGTGATCGCCGCATCCAGTTGACCGGCGGTGAAATGCGCATCGCCTTCCAGTGTATAGGAAGTGGCAAAGCGTGTCGGCGTGGCTGTAGGCAGGAACAGCGGTTTGACATCCCCGATCTGCACCGAGCGGATGAGCCAGATGCCGCCGAGGATCAAGACTACCCACAGGAACATGCGATAGACATTGGATTCATCACGGCGGCGAAAAATGGAGCGGCGCTGGTTGATGTTCATGGCGTCGGGGTGGCTTCGGCTGAGGGTGTTGATTCAGCTGTCGGTTCGGTCTGAGGCGATTGTTGGGTCAGTGTCAAATTTTCCTGACAGCGGTTGACGATCTCGTTCGCATTGTCCACCGCCAATTCATCCGATGGGACGCGGGAGATGATCAACTGCGAAATTTGCAGCGCTTCACCACACTGCTGCATGCGGGAGAGCGCGAGCCCATACGTGAAATAATATTCCGCGACACGCGGCAAGTTCGGCACCAGTTCAAGGACTTCCATTTCATACCCGTCTTCGGACAAACCGCCTTTGACGACGTAGGAAAGTTCTTTGACTGCTTCGGGCCAGTAGGCATTGCGATAATACATCACGCCCAGGTTTCCGCGCAGGTTGGTATCTTCCGGGTTATCCGAAACCGCGGACTCGGCGTATTGCATGGCTTTGCCGTATTCGCCGATGGTGGCATACGTGCGGGACATATACAGGTCGGGCAGGGCATCTTCCGGGTTGAGCGCATTGGCGCGGGTGAAGGAATCCACTGCCTTGTCGTAAATTCCAAGGATGCGGTAATTTCGTCCGACGGCGAGGTGCAGGTCGGCGATGTTGGCGTTGATGGCAATGCCCAATTCATATTCGCGGATGGCTTCTTCGTAATTGCCGGTGGCTTCCAGAATAATGCCGCGCGCGCGATGAGTTTCAAGCAGGTCGGGGGCTAACGCCTGGGCTACTTTTGATTCTTCAATGGCTTTTTCAACACCTTCAAACCCGCCCAATCCATCGTAATACGAGTTAACCAGAATTTCCACATAGAAGGCATGAGCCAGCGCATTGTTGGGGTCGAGCTCAAGCGCACGTTTGATGTCACTTTCCGCTTGAAGATAATCACCCTGAAAGCTGATCGCCCAGGCGCGCACCGCATGTGCCATCGAATTACTTGGATTGAGCAGCAGCGCATCTTCGGCGCTGATCTGCGCCTCTTTGTATTTGCCAGCAAAGACGAGTGTGCGCGCCAGCATGATATGAATGGTGGGGTCTTCCGGGCGCGAAGCGATCGCCTGTTGGTAGACGTCAATGGCGGGGATCAGTTTTCCTTCTTTCACCAATCCTTCCGCTTCTGCGAGCAGGGTCTCCGGTGAGATGGTCGCGGTTGGGGATGGCACGCCAAGCGGCGTTACAGTGGGGACGATAAAGCGATTAACGTACGAAGCGCCCAGCACGAGCAGGCTGAGCAGGATAATACGGAACCAGTTGGGGCGGCTCCGCCTTTTGTTCATACTCCATTTACTTCCTCTTAAATACATAAATTCATATTACCATCCGCGCAAAAGCGGCGTCAAGCAGGGGTTTTAAGTTCTAATTAGCTTCTTATATCTTTTTCGGGAAAAGACTCGAAAATCTCCAATTGTTCGAGTAATAAAGCTAAAGTCTGGAGCCCTTCGGCTGGATCATGACAAGACTCAGTGTTTTCTCAAATTTTGAATGCAGTTGCGCTCTCAAAGGAATTAACCGCGAAGCACGCCAAGAGCGCGAAGTTTTTTAGATTTTCTTTGCGCCTTTGCGGTCTTGGCGTTAAAAAAGCTATGTGACATTTCTTTGAGAAAGCCTCAGGACAAGACTTTGGACTCCGTGCCTCTCCCATCCTATGCTAAAATCGCTTCATGCAATTTGAGGTCTTTACCCTCCTGCCCGAAGTATTCCCTTCTTATCTCGATACAAGCATTTTAAAACGCGCACGCGAACGGGGATTGATCCGCGTCAACGTACACAACATCCGCGATTACACCCATGACAAGCATCACACCACCGATGACACACCCTATGGCGGCGGCGGCGGGATGGTGATGAAGCCGGAGCCGGTTTTTGAGGCGGTCGAATCAGTTTTTGGGGTAATTCATCCCACCACAGAGATCAGGGAAGACACGGAGAAAATAAAAGAAACTTCTGTGGACTTTGTGCCCTCCGTGGTTGAATCTTTAAACATCCCAATCATCCTACTCACCCCGCAGGGACGAGTTTTCAACCAAACGATCGCGAAGGAACTCTCACATTACCCACGCATTGCTTTGTTGTGCGGACGGTATGAAGGCATTGACGAGCGCATCCGCGAGAAGCTTGTCACAGACGAGATCTCCATCGGCGATTATGTGCTGACCGGCGGCGAACTGCCCGCGCTCATCCTGATCGATGCGGTCGCGCGCCTGCTACCTGATGTGCTGGGTGACCCCACCGGCGCGGAAGATGACTCGCACGCGATGGGCTTGCTGGAATATCCGCACTACACCCGTCCGCCCGAGTTTCGCGGCGCGAAGGTCCCCGATGTGCTGCTTTCCGGCGACCACGGCAAGATCGACAAATGGCGCAGGGAACAGGCTTTGGAACGGACATTTAGAAAGCGACCGGATATGCTGGAAAAAGCAGACTTGAGCGAAGCAGATAAAAAATTCGTCAAAAGTCTACAGTCAAAAGTCGAATGACCTTTGACCTGCGACCTTCGACTCGTAACAATCAGACCCACATTCGGAGGAACTTATGTCATCAGCACGGCTCAACTACGGTAAGACCTTCCTGCTCGGTTTCGGATTTTTTGGCGTCAGCGTGATCTGGGGAGTGTATAACGCATTCGTCCCCATCTTCCTCGCTGACAAATTCGAACTGTCGCCCATACTCATCGGCTTTTTTATGACGCTGGACAATATCGCAGCGTTATTCATTCAACCGCCCGTCGGCGCCTGGTCAGATAAACTCCGCACACCTCTGGGGCGACGTATTCCGTTCATCCTGATCGGCGCGCCGATCACCGCAGTGGCATTCGGTTTGATCCCAGTCGCGGCGATCCTGCCGCTCTTTGTCGCCTGCACCAGTACCCTGCTGCTCAGTGCGGCACTCTGGCGCACCCCGGTCGTGGCGCTCATGCCTGATATCACGCCCTCCGAGTTCCGTTCACAGGCGAACGGTATCATCAACTTCATGGGCGGCATCGGCACCATCATCGCATTGCAGACCGGCGGACTTCTATACAAAATGAACGTCAATTTCCCGTTCTGGCTCGGCTCCGGTCTGGTGTTGGTCGCCGCGCTGATCGTCTACCTCTTCATCGAGGAACCGAAGGAATACGAAACAACTGAGAAACAACCCGGCATGTTGGAAAGCCTGAAGGATGTGTTCCGCGACACTGACAAGAGCGGATTACGGATCCTGTTTGCCATCTTCTTCTGGTTCCTGGGCTTTTCGGCGGTGGAGACATTCTTCACGCTCTACGCCAAGAATCACCTCGGCTTGAACGAAGGCGACGGCGCGACCCTGCTTTCTGTCCTGCCGTTGTTTTTCGTCCTGTTCGCCATTCCCTCCGGGTTCATCGCCGGTAAGATCGGACGCCGTACCACCATCGCCACCGGGCTTATCATGCTTGCCATCATGTTGGTCCTGCTTTACATCACCCCTGCCGATGCCCTGCTCGTCGGCATTGCCCCCCTGCCTTTGGTGGGCATTCCGCTTGTGGAAGGCGGTGCGCGCATGTTGACTCTGGCTGGCGTCCTGCTCATTCTCGGCGGCATTGGCTGGGCATTCATCAACATCAACTCGCTGCCCATGATCGTGGACCTGACCAGCGCGGCGCGCATCGGCACGTACACCGGCTTGTACTATCTCTTCTCTACTTTCTCCGCCATCGTCGGACCGAACGTGAACGGCTGGGCGGTGCAGCTTACTGGCGGCGATTACAACGTCATCATGCTGATTGCACCGTTCTTCATGCTCATCGCTTTGGGCTTAATGCTGGGTGTCAAGCGTGGTGAAGCTGTTACAAGCAGTGAGCAGGCGATGGTGAGTTAAGAAAAAAGTAAAAAGTAATGAGTAACGAGTTGCCACGGAAAAAGCACGCGTCACGAATTACAAATTACATCCTGCTGACGATGATATGGTGGACGCTGAGCGCCTGCCTGTCATCGTCAGATTGTTTACGTGAAGAAGTCTTCTGCGCGGCGCTGGTTACCGACACGCAGGGCATCGACGACCACGGCATCAATCAGGACGCGTGGGCGGGAATGGAAGCAGCCCAAGCCAATGGATTCGCAGACCGGGTGGAATATATTGAGTCGGTGGATTCGCGCGATTACCTGAAGAACCTGACTTATTTTGCAGATCGCGGATACGACGTCGTCTTCACCTCCGGTGTTGCGCTGATGGATGAAACGCATCAAGCCGCAGAACTGTATCCTTATACTGTTTTCGTGGGCTTGAGCCAACCCTTCGAGGAATCTCGTCCCAACCTCATTCCCATCACCTTCCCCGAAGACCAAATGGGATTCGCCGCCGGTCTGCTCGCAGCGAAGATCACAGAGACGGGGATCATCGGCGCGGTTTGCGAGACCTCGGGCATCGACTCGATGCGGCGCTACTGCGAGGGCTTTAAAGCCGGGGCAGAATATGGGGGTGAGACCGTCGAGGTTTTCATCCGCTACCGCGAAAATGGCGATAGTGAAAAATTATTCATAGACGAGGCGTGGGGCTACGAGACCGGTGCATCCCTCGTCGAGCGCGGCGCGGATGTGATCTTCGCGGCTGGCGGCGGGACGGGGCAGGGCGCGCTGCGGGCGGCTTCGGAGTTGGGTGTCATGTCCATTGGGTCGGAACGGGACCAGGCCGCGGAACTAGGAGAATCCGGCTCCGGCGTTGTCACCTCTTTTTATGGGGCTGCCAGTTCCGAGGTCCAGGAAATGATGCGAATGATGAGTCAGGGACAGATTCCAGCGGAGAGGGTCGGTCAGGTGCAGTTCGTCCCCCTGGGTCCCTTGTTCCCCGAATCGTTGGCAATTGATCTGAAATTTTTGCTGGAAGAGCTTGAAAATGGGGAAATTTCCATAAAAATCCCTCTTGAATCACGTTAACATTGCGCAGGCTTGCACAAAGATTGGAGAGGATTTATACTTACATCGTCGTATGGTTATGCTTCACAGCTAACCATTCCAATCCCTTATCTTCTATTGAGGAGAAGAATAAAATGAAGAAGCTCTACTTTGTAATGGTCGCGTTGATCGTCGCGTCGTTCGTCCTGTCCGCTTGCGGCGGTGGCGGCGCAGCCAGTGGCGATGCTATCAAAGTTGGTCAGGTGACCGACCTTGGTGGTATCGATGACAAATCCTTCAATGCCAGCGCATATGCCGGCGCCGAGAAGGCGGTTGCTGATTTCGGTGTGGAAGCCAAATATTTGGAATCCACCCAGCAATCTGACTACGCCAAGAACATCCAGCAGTTCGTCGATGAAGACACCGACCTGATCGTGACCGTCGGCTTCCTCCTTGGAGTTGACACCGCAGTTGCCGCGAAAGCCAACCCCGAGACCAAGTTCGCCATCGTAGACTATTCCTACCCTGACTGCTTCGGCACCGACTTCGTTGAAGGGCAGACCTGCGGCTCCGCAACCGAACTGCCGAACGTTCTCGGACTCACCTTCGCCACTGACCAGGCTGGTTTCCTTGCTGGTTATGCGGCTGCCGCCGGTACCCAGACCGGTAAAGTCGCCACCTTCGGTGGTATCAACATCCCGCCTGTGACCATCTTCATGATCGGTTTTGAAGCGGGCGTGAAGTACTACAACGAACAGAACGGCACCGCAGTGGAAGTCCTCGGCTGGAACTCTGCCGCCGCCGATGGTTCCTTCACCGGTAACTTCGACTCCCTCGATGACGGCCGCTCCTTCGCCGAATCCTTCGTTCAGGAAGGCGCCGACATTATCATGCCTGTGGCTGGACCTGTGGGTCTCGGCTCTGCGGCGTACTGCCAGGAAACCGGCTCCTGCAAGATCATTGGTGTTGACACCGACTGGACCGTTTCTTCCCCCGAATATGCCGACGTGATCTACACCAGCGTGATGAAGAACATCAACATCGCCGTGTATGACTCGGTCAAGGCTGTTGTGGAAGGCACCTTCGCGGGTGGCGTGTACCTCGGCACGATCGCCAATGGCGGCGTGGGTCTCGCTGAAGTCGCTGGCGCCTCGGACGACCTCAAGGCTCAGCTCGAAGCTGCCAGCGCGGCTTTGGCTGACGGCTCGCTCACCGTGAACGGCGTTCTGGGACAGTAAGATTTTGCCCGGCTAAAGAAATAAAAAAAGCCGGGGGGTTCTCCCCCCGGCTTTTTTGTCACAACCCAGTATTAGACCCTGAAGGTCTTTTCATTTTGATGACAATCTGCATGCACCCGTTCTGAGTATGGTGCAAAAAAGATCTTTATGGTTTAATGGAAAAATCCGAAAAAATGATGGAGGGCACGCAATGACAAATGTTCTCGAATTACGAGGCATTACAAAACGCTTCCCCGGTGTTATTGCGAACGAAAATGTAGATATCACTTTGCGCGAGGGCAAGATCCTCGCCTTGTTGGGGGAAAACGGCGCTGGCAAGACCACGCTGATGAACATTCTTTACGGACTCTACAAACCCGACGAGGGTCATATTGCCGTACGCGGCAAACAGGTCGAGATCCACGGTCCCAACGATGCGATCGATCAGGGCATCGGCATGGTGCATCAGCACTTCATGCTGGTCCCGGTGATGACCGTGACCGAGAACGTGATGCTCGGCATCGAGCCGACGAAGAACGGGATATTTCTGGATAAGGAAAAAGTTTCCAAACGCATCCGGGAAATTTCAGATCAATACGGGCTGGAAGTAGACCCCGCCGCATATGTGCAGGATCTGCCGGTGGGCATTCAACAGCGTGTGGAGATCATCAAGGTGCTCTACCGCCAGGCGGATATCCTCATCCTCGACGAGCCGACGGCTGTGCTCACGCCGCAGGAAGTGGAAGGGCTGTTCAAGATCATCGACACGCTCATCAAGTCCGGCAAGTCCATCATCTTCATCACGCACAAATTGAAGGAAGTGCTGGCTGTAGCGGATGACATTACCGTGCTGCGACTCGGAAAAGTGGTCGGTTCCATCGACCCGAAGGAAGCCACCACCGAAAAGCTTGCCACCATGATGGTGGGACGCGATGTAAACCTTGTGGTGGAAAAACAGGCTGCCAAACCCACAACCCCCGTCCTCATTGTCGAAGACTTATTCGTGCGCGATGAACGTCAAAACATGACGGTTCAGGGCGTATCGTTCGATGTCCGCAAAGGTGAAGTCCTCGGCGTGGCAGGCGTGCAGGGCAACGGTCAGACCGAATTGGTGTACGCCTTGACCGGTCTGCTGCCCCTCGAAGCCGGGACCATCCGGCTGCTCGATGAACCCATCCGCCATACCACCCCACGCAACATCCTCGAACGCGGTGTGGCACACATCCCGGAAGACCGTCAGCGGCATGGGTTGGTCCTGACCTTCCCTATCCATGACAATTTGATGCTCTGCACGTATTACAAGAAACCGTTCGCGAACGGCGTTTCATTACAGGAAAAAGCAATCTACAGCAACGCCGAGGAACTCATCAAGCAGTTCGATGTGCGCACGCCGAACATCTACGTCAATGCGGGGACACTTTCCGGCGGCAACCAACAGAAAGTGATCGTGGCGCGCGAGTTCTCACGTCCCATCGAGTTATTGATCGCCTCCCAGCCGACGCGTGGATTGGATGTTGGCTCTATTGAGTACATCCACAAACAGATCATCAAAAAGCGCGATGAAGGCACCGGCGTGCTGGTGGTCTCCTCCGAATTGGATGAGATCCTGGCGCTCTCAGACCGCATCGCGGTAATGTATAAAGGTCAGATCATGGATATTGTTGACGCCGGAAAGACCACCAAGGAACAACTCGGCTTGCTCATGGCTGGCATTCATCCGTCCGATACCAAGAAAACGAAACAGGAGATGCACCAGTGAGCGAAACAGCCACTTCCTCCAAAAAAACAAACAGCAATCGCAGTTCACTGGCGCAGGAACTCATGGTTCCGGTTCTCGCCGTGGTCACAGGGTTGATCATCGGCGCGATCGTGATCGTTGCCAGCGGTGCGAACGTCTTCGACGCCTACGGTGCCTTGTTTACCGGTTCCTTCGGCAACCCCGTCAAGTTTTTCGAAGCGCTGCAAATATTTTTCAGCACCGGCGAAACCAAGGAATTGATCCGGGCGATCTACCCATTCACTGAAAGTCTGGTCACCGCCACACCGTACATCTTTGCGGGTCTTTCTGTGGCGCTCGGTTTTCGTGCCGGTCTCTTCAACATCGGCGCGGAAGGTCAGTTCTTTATCGGCGCGCTTTGCTCCGCATTCGTCGGGTACAGCGTGAAGGGTTTGCCGATGATCATCCACCTGCCGCTGGCAATTTTGGCTGGCGCGTTGGGAGGCGCTCTATGGGGTATGATACCGGGCTATCTCAAGGCGAAGTTCGGCGCACATGAGGTGGTCAACACCATCATGATGAACTGGATCGCATTCCGCTTGAGTGACTGGTTGCTGAACGGACCGATGAAAGCCTCCGGCTTCCGCCCGGTGACCCCCAACGTGCTCGAAACCGCGGAACTCCCCCGCTTCTTCGCAGACCCGCTGCGCTTCAACCTCGGGTTTTTCATTGCGCTGGCGGTGGCATATCTGGTCTATTGGTTCCTGTTCAAAACGACGACCGGATTTGAGATCCGCTCGGTGGGTGCCAACCCCGATGCCGCCAAATATGCAGGCATGAGCATCGTCAAGAACCTCGTGCTGGTCATGGCGCTGGCAGGCGGACTTGCCGGTCTGGCAGGGTCTGCTCAGGTTCTCGGCGTGGACCATTGGGTGGGTCAGGGCTTCTCTGCCGGGTACGGGTTTGACGCGATCGCGCTGGCATTGCTCGGCAAAAGCCACCCGTTCGGCGTCGTTCTCTCAGCCCTGCTGTTCGGCTTCCTGCGCAGCGGCGCGACCAATATGCAATCGCGCGCGGGTATTCCAATTGACATCATCTCGATCATTCAAGGTTTGGTGATCGTGTTCATCGCGGCTCCGGCGATCATCCGCTGGTTCTACCGTATCCGCTCGATTAAAACCGAAGAAACTGTCCTCACACGCGGATGGGGCAAATAGGCGAGGCTTAAATGACAAACACAATCACTCAACTAAGCACCGCATCTGAAAAGCGCAAACAGATCAGCTTCGGCTTGACCCTGCTTGTTGTCGGGCTGGGGATCTTTCTCCTGTTCGGTCTCAACACCCAGGCTGGGACAATGACCACCTTCGGTCTGAATCTCGCCGGTTCGCAAGCGATCCAAGTCCCCGATTTCGTTGTGCCCGCCCAAACCACCGTCTACCTGATGGCAGCCCTTGCAGCATTTGCAGGCGCTTACCAACTGGCGCGTGGAGTACGAAACACGGGCTGGTTGATCGGCATTCTGGCGTTCACGTTCATTGTGGCATTCCTCACCTGGGCGGCGCAGGATAAATCTTTCAACCTGACGGGTATGCTGGGCAGTTCCCTGGTGCGCGCCACGCCGATCGCGTTGGCGGCGCTGTGCGGCGTTATCAGCGAACGCTCGGCGGTCATCAACATCGGTATCGAAGGCATCATGCTGATGGCGGCGCAGGCGGCGGTCATCATGGGAACCGTGACCAACAATCTGTTTATCGGTTTGATCTCTGCGATCATCGTCGGCGCGCTGGTTGCGGCATTCCATGCCTTTCTGGTCATCCGCTTCAAAGTGGACCAGGTCGTCAGCGGTGTTGCCATCAACATCTTCGGCACGGGTTTCACCTCCTTCATCAGTTCGCGCTTCCTGCAAAAAGCAACCGATACGCTTAACAACTCCGGCACCTTCCCCATCATTTCCATCCCCGGGCTTTCGAAGATTCCCGTGCTTGGGTCTGTGCTGTTCGAGAACAATATCGTGGTCTATCTCATGCTGCTACTCGTCGTGGTCATGCACATCATGTTGTTTTACACTCCCTGGGGCTTGCGCACCCGCGCAGTCGGTGAACACCCCAAGGCGGCGGATACGCTGGGCGTGAACGTCTATTTCATGCGCTACGTCAACGTCATCATCGGCGGCATGATCGCCGGGCTGGGCGGCGCGTACTTTACGATCGGCTCGGTCGGTCGCTTTGACGAGATCATGACCGCAGGCAAAGGCTTCATCGGTCTCGCCGCGATGATCTTCGGAAAATGGAATCCGATCGGCGCATTCACTTCGTCGCTGATCTTCGGTTTCGCGGACTCACTGCAAGTGAAACTACAGATCCTGCGCGTGCCGATCCCCTCGGAATTCCTGCTCATGGCGCCCTACATCGTGACGATGATCATCCTGACCGGTGTGGTCGGGCGCGCCATTCCACCCGCCGCAGACGGTCAGGCATACGAGAAGTAATCTGCATCGTTCGGCTATATCAAATATGACTCACCCCGAAATTAAGGTTTCGCGGGTGAGTCTGTTTTTAAGAGCAAATGGGACGCGGATTAACGCTGAGAACGCCGATTTTTTTCCTTTTCCGCGTAAATCCGCGCTCGTCCGCGTCCCATATTAAATTCGGGGTTAATCATGTTTTTGTTCGGGTGAGAAATGCGGGGGATTTGGACACAACTATCTTGCGGTAAAATAATTTCACAAAGAAGGAGAATCAATGAACAAAAGAACACGCCTTGTCAGTTTATTTATCATTTTTACTATTTTTCTAAGCTCATGCAACCTGCCTGCCAATGACCCTGATAGTGCAGGCGCTACCGCCGCCGCACAGACCGTGGAAGCTTTGCTTAGCGTTACCCCCGCCACCGCTGCTATCACAAACACTCCTCCTGCTCCGGCGACCATTACACTCATCCCTTCCCCTGCTCAAACGAACACCCCGGCTGCCACTGCAACGCCCACCTGCCCGTTGGCACATTTCATCACCGATGTCACCATCCCTGACGGCTCCCTGATGACACCCGGACAATCGTTCACTAAAAAGTGGCGTCTCAAAAATACCAGCGCCTGTGCCTGGACCGGATATTCCCTCGTCTTCGACAGCGGCGATTCCATGGGCGGACCCGCCTCCAAGCCCATCGGCACGGTCAGCCCCGGGCAGGAAGTGGACCTTGAGGTCAATTTGACCGCCCCCAACTCGGCTGGCAACTACCGCGGATATTGGCGCAT
>CAYJPO010000057.1:0-31334 GCA_964372045.1 uncultured Anaerolinea sp. | reverse complement strand
TGCTGGAGCGCCTCAAGAAGCTGATGGGCGAAGAGAACTGGCGCGTGGAAGAGATCACGTTTCAGTAGAATCAAAAGAGACTGTCACTTTGAAGGTGACAGTCTCTTTTTTTACTCAAAATATTTTTTAATTTTTCGCGCCACTTTGTCGTGGTCTTTCAATTCATGTTCCCACACGCGGATAATCTTCCATCCCAGTTTTCGTAATTCTCTATTTACGACCACATCTCGGTCTTTACTGCTTTTCAACTTCTTTATCCAAAATTCACGATTGTTTTTTGGAGTATTTGCATGAAGTGGGCAACTATGCCAAAAACAACCATCCACAAAAAGGGCAACCTTTTGTTTCCGAAATACAAAATCAGGTTTCCCAAAAACGGGTTGTTCCCTTCTCCAACCTGATATATGATACTCTCTCATTATCGTGATCATTGCCAGTTCTGTATCTTTATTTCCCTTTCCTTTGATACGTGACATGACCTGAGAGCGTTTTTCTTTGGTGAACACATCAGCCATAGTAGAGAGATTTATCTAATACCTTGTTTGAATTTTATGAAATCCACAAAGCGATTCACTGACCATAAATTTCTTCTCTGCACCTCCGTATATGTACTATGAAAAGAGTCTGGAATAACCAGAACAACCCTTCTTTCCAACATTGCAGAAGTTTGGTCAACGGAAATAGCTTGTTCAAGAGTACATAAATGCTTTGTCGGAATCCTTGCAGCCTCATCAAGTATCTGCCGCCAACGTTCTTTGCAACTCGATTTTGAAGCCAACATGACAAGTTTTTCAGAGGCAAAACGGGGATTTGCATACTCCAATTTACCAGGGAATATAAAATCCGGCTTGCTCTTTCCTTCAGTTAGCACTTGGGCATCAAATTTCAAGCCATTCCCAACAAATATCCTCGATAAATGATTTTGTAAAGCAAAGCCCATTCTTGATTTTCTTCTATTTTGAACAGACAATGAATAACTTATAAAATCATCAACTGAATAAAAACCCTCTTTAAGTTTTCTGTTAACTAGAATTTTTTCAATAGAACGAAATATTCTTTCTTCCCGATCTATAAAGGCTACCAACGTAGCATCGCAATCTTTTGAATCAAATTCAATAAGGGATTGGGCTAATTCAGACATTCTTGTTGTGGATGGAAAATCCCGTCCCTGCTCATTAGCCAGTTCCAATTCCCGGAAGGCGATTTCATCATCATCTGCAAAAGAAGGTATTGAAACCCCAATACCCAATTCTTCAAGAATTTGTTGTTTTACAAACTCTAAACTTCGTTCCCTAAGGTTTTGACTCGTTATCAATTGAAGTTTTGGTGTGACATCCCCAAATTGAAATAGTAAATGGGCCGCCCTCAACCACCCAGAGTTTTTTTGAAAAATCAAACCAAAAACTTTACCATCCAGATTTCGAGCTAAAACCAATATATCTCCCGGAATAGCATGACTCAAAAAATCACCACTGTAATACATTCGCCATTCAGTTCGACCGGTTCTGGCTGCACTCCGCGCCCTAGCATCATAAAATGTATAGCTGTTTGCGTAACTTAATGGCTCAGAGTTATCCGAGAAGTAATGCCAGCTAATATTTCCAGAAATTTGCTCGTCAGTTTCAAAAAAATCCCTAAGAGCACCCACACCATTAATCTCATGTTGATTTGAGCCTTTTTTGGGCAGGTCAACATTTGCTAAAGTTTTAAAAACAACCGCAGTGAAAATTGAATTCAAACTGTTGGTCATGGCATCCCAATCCTTCCAACTTACCTTTCAAGCAATCTTAAATTTGAAACCTTATGCGTTTCACTGTGCGGATTTCGTAGACTTTCAAGTATTTTTAACGCAACTTGTTGTACTACTGGAACAACCACAGAATTTCCAAACTGCCTATAAGACCTCGTATCACTGCAAACAATCTTAAAGCTGTCAGGGTAGCCCATTATTCTTGCGCATTCTCTAGGTGTTAATCTGCGCGGGTTTTTTCCCTTTTGTGCGACAAGAATTTCCGCACCATCTTTATAGTATCTTGCGCTCAGCGTTCTTGTTACTCCATTCATATCGGCAATACCATAGCCAAAACCATTTCCCTTAGCTTTATGTTTTGCGGCGTAGTTTTGTAAATACTCCCAAAGATGATCTGTCAATGTATATTTAGAGTCGATCTTTTTTTCAAGAATATCTTTAACTTTTGGCTCTAAATCCGGCAATTCTGGAAACTCAAAAACTGTCGATTCACGAAAACCTACAATATAAATTCTTTCCCTGTGTTGCGGCACCATTGACCTGGCATCTATCACCTTTGTATAAACTGTATAGCCAAGTTCATTCTCCAAAGTGTTCATAATTACTTTGAAGGTTTTTCCTTTGTCATGGTTTTTCAGGTTTTTCACGTTCTCAAGCAAAAAAGCTTTTGGACGTTTCTTATCTATTATTCGAGCAATATCAAAAAATAATGTACCTTGTGTAGCGTGTTTAAATCCATGCTCATTACCTAGCGCTTTGTGTTTGGTAACACCCGCAATGCTGAAAGGTTGACATGGAAATCCTGCCAGCAGGATATCATGGTCAGGTATATCTTCTGCGTTTATTTTTGTAATATCACCAGCAGGTCTTTCATGAAAATTAGCTTCGTAAGTATCTTGGGCTTTATTATCCCATTCCGAAGAAAAAACACACTTAACACTCCCAGCTCCTGCATTTTCAAATGCAAGTCGGATACCGCCAATTCCAGCAAACAAGTCAATGAAAGTTAAAGTTTCTACTCTTTTATTTGAACGGACTGCTTTTCCGCTACTTTTCGTGGTTTGTGTTTTTGTTGCAATATTAGTTTGAACCATTTTTTTCCTTTGAAACAGAATCAAAAATGACTACTCAGCTTTGAGTAGCTTGTCTGGCGTAACGCCAAGCGCCTTGGAAAGGGCGAAAATATTGATAAGACTTACATTTCTTTTGCCAAGTTCTAGTGAACTAATGTAAGTTCTGTGTAACCCCGATAATTCAGCCAGTTCTTCTTGGGATAATCCCTTTTTTATTCTTAGCTCTCGAACTCTTTCGCCAAATTTCTTGAGTGTATCCATAATAAAAGATTAATGCCTTGTAGACAATAGGTCTACACACTATGAGTAACATTTTTCCTTTCGTTTGATTTGTTCTGTGCGAATTACAATATCCCCATGACCACCCACCTCCTCCAACTCGCCCGCACAACCGGAAACCCCGTCATCGAAGGCAAGCAAAACAAAAATACCACATATTTATAAATATGTGGTATTTTTGTAATATAATCCCTGTATGGCAAGTAACTCTTACAAAAAAATCTTCGCAAACCATAGCGGTATCCTGCGTGCAGCGCGGGCGGTAGAGCTGGGCGTACCAAGACATGTGCTGTACGAGATGGTCAAATCAGGTGAACTGATCCGCGAAGCACCGGGGATCTACCGCTTGAGCGACTCTGATCCCTTGGGGAATCCTGACCTCGTCAATATCAGCCTGCGCGCGCCGCAAGCAGTGTTCTGCCTGATCTCCGCGCTCTACTTCCACGAACTAACCACACAGATCCCACACTTCGTTTATTTTGCCCTCCCACGCGATGTCAAAACCCCAAAGATTCACTACCCACCCATCAGAGCTTTCCATTTTTCAGAAGCGCCCTACAAAGCCGGTATCGTTGAATACGAAGTAGATGGTGTCAAAGTTAAGGTGTATGACCGCGAGAAAACGGTGGCTGATTGCTTCAAATTTCGCCGAACCGTGGGTATGGACGTCGCAATCGAAGCTCTGCGCGATTACATCAAACAGCCTAAGATGAACGTGTCCCTGCTGATGAAATACGCCAAAGTGAATCGTGTAGAGATGGTCATGCGTCCATATGTGGAGTCGCTGCTATGAAAGAAATACCGAAGAACATCCCTGCGTCTATTTTGACTCGCTTGCGAAATCAAGCTGAGGTTATAGAAAGACCCTACGCAGAAGTCCTCCAATACTTTGTCATGGAACGGTTTCTGTATCGGCTGTCCAAAACAAAATATGCCGAAAAGTTCGTCCTCAAAGGCGGCTTATTGTTTTATGCTTGGAACCTTTCCATGCGCCGTCCAACCAGAGACATTGATTTTCGGGGTTACGTTTCAAGCGATAGCGATAACTTGCAAAAAATCGTCAGAACAGTTATTGAAATATCTGCGCCTGAAGATGGGCTGGTGTTCGATATGCAGTCAATTTCTGTGGAAGAAACCCAGATTGATGCTGATTATGTGGGCATCCGCGTTAAGTTGATCGCTCTCCTGGAGCGCACTCGCATCCCGCTTCAAATTGACATTGGCTTTTCAGATGAACTTGCCTCAAAAGCAGAGCTTGTCGAATATCCGAACATCCTGCCTGACTTCAAATCCACTCAAATGAGAAGTTACCCAAAAGAGGCTGTAGTGGCTGAAAAATTCCATGCCATGGTTCGACATGCCCAATTGAACAGCCGCATGAAAGATTATTATGATATTTGGCTGGTCTTGCAAACTTTTGACTTTGAAAGTTCAAGTCTGCAAAAAGCGATCGAAATCACTTTCAAAAAACGAGATGAGACTCTGCCAACTGAACGTCCCATTGGGTTGACGGCTGAATTTGGCGAGAGCAATCAATCGAGTTGGGAAAGTTTCCTTGAGAAATCTAGTCTTGGGTTTGATGAAATCAGTGACTTTATTCAGGTTATCGAGAAAATATGGGGCTTTTTACAGCACCCATTACTAGCCTCCACAGATGGAGAATGGTCCAGCCGAAAATGGCATCCATCAAAGGGTTGGAAATAATCGTACAATTGTGACATGACCACCCACCTCCTCCAACTCGCCCGCGCAAACGGAAACCCCGTCATCGAAGGCAATCGCGTCACCTTCGTGTGGAAGGGCAGGTCCGCGCCGTATTTCATTGACGACATCCACCAATGGGAGGAAAGTCCGCAGAAGATGAAGCGCGTCGCTCCCGACCTGTGGACGTATTCCCTCGAACTGGATTCCGCCGCATATCTCGAATACGCCTTTCTCGACCCGCGCACGAAGAAGCGCCTCAAAGACCCGTTGAACAAGCAGACGGTCTTCAACGGCATCGAGCATTACAACCATTTCTTCTACATGCCGGAGGCGGGTCCCACACCCTTTGCCGTCAAACGCAAAGGCGTTCCCAGCGGGCGGGTGACCCGTCACCTTGTGGATACGTGGATGATCCATGATGACGGCAAACGCGAGTTGTTCCTTTACCAGCCGCCGGTCAAGCGACCTGTGCCGTTATTGCTCGTCTACGATGGGGCAGATTATCTCAAGCGCGCCATGCTCAATGTCATTGTGGATAACCTCATCCACGAGAAGCGCATCCGTCCGCTCGCGATGGCATTCCTGCAAAACGGCGATGACCGCCGCGGCGTGGAATACGCCTGCTCCGATGCCACATTGATGACGCTCGACCATTCCGTCCTGCCGTTCGCGGCGAAGAAGTTGAACCTGATCGACATCAAAAAGAATCGTGGCGCGTACGGTGTCCTCGGCGCATCCTTTAGCGGATTGATGTCGGTCTACACCGGCTTGCGGATGCCGGAGATCTTCGGCAGGGTCATCGCTCAATCGTCGGTGTTCGAAGCGGAGGGACGCGATTTTGTCGCCGTGGACCTGATCCGCGCGAAGATGTCGCGTGAGATCAAAATATGGATGAACGTCGGTCATTTCGACTGGCTGTTGGAGGACAACCGCCGCATCCAGCCGCTGCTGCAAAACAACGGCTACAACGTCACCTATCACGAAGCGCCTGCCGGTCACAATTACACCTTCTGGCGGGACGAACTTCCGCGCGCGCTCGAGGCGATGTTCCCTGCATGATCCTCGCCACGCTGTGCTATGTCAAACGCGATGGACACACGCTGATGATCCATCGCAACAAACGTCCGAACGACATCCACGAAGGCAAGTGGAACGGCTTGGGCGGCAAGTTCGAAGCGGGCGAATCGCCGGAAGATTGCGTCATCCGCGAGGTGCGCGAGGAATCGGGGTTGAATATCCGCGCGCCGCAATTGCATGGTCTGCTGACCTTCACCAATTTCAAGGGCAATGACTGGTATGTCTTCGTCTACACCGCGCAGGATTTCGACGGCGAGCTATTGCATGATGTCCCCGAAGGCAAACTGGAATGGATCCGCGATGACGAAATTTTGAAACGTCCGCTTTGGGATAGCGACCCGGTCTTCCTGCCGTGGCTTGCGCAGGGACGTTTCTTTTCGGGGAAGTTCAGTTATGATGGAGAAAAGTTTACAGGTTATGAAGTGGTGTTTTATTGATCCGTCTTTGATGCGAGGCAGATATAATCAAAAAAACTTGGGAGTTTTCGTGAAAAAAGGCTTTGAATATTTATATGGCATGGTTATGTCAAGGAAAACCGATTACCTCATCCTGGGCTTGATCGTGATCATTGGTTTTGGACTCAGGGTTTACAGGGTCGGAGAGGATAGTTTTTGGTATGACGAAGTGGGGCAGGCAATCGCCGCAACCCAACCAACATTGTTGGATGTGTTCTATAGCGTTCGCGAACATGCGGGGGCAATGCCGATGGACTATCTGGTGTCTCGATTAATGGCTTCGATAAGCCTGCGCGAAGGCATCATGCGCCTGCCTTCTGTGATCTGGGGTACATTTTCCATACTTGTTTATTACGTGTTGATCAACCAATTCGAAATACCTTATAAAAGACAAATAGCGCTGCTGGTCGCATGTATGCTTTCGATATCTCCTGTGAACATTCAGTATTCACAGGAGATGAGGTTTTATGCTTCCTTGATGTTTTTTTACGGCATGTCAACGTTATTTTTGGTTAGAGCCATCAATGCAAGTTCAGCGAAGAATTGGTTCCTTTATCTGATTACGGGTGTTGTGGGTATTTATTTTCATCCGTTCATCCTTTTTACAGCCATTACAGGTTTTATGCTGGTTATAAGGAAACTATTTCCTCTTCAAAGTTTTTCAGATTTTTTACGAAACAATAAAAGCATCCTTCTGGGATACTCGATAAGTGTCTTGCTTTTATTTGCATTGTTCCTGCCAGGCTACCTATTTTTTCACTCCCAGGATATTTATGATTACGGATTGGGTTTGAATTCGGACAGCATCCTATACGGATTGGGATTAAAAGCCACAATCACAACCGACACTCTGCCACCCTTTGGAATATGGCATATTGCCCAGGTCGCCGGAATAATGCTCGGTTGGGTGGTCCTTTTTAGGAGTTTCAAAGAATATAGTGCCCTCTTTTTTATATGGGTTTCCATTGCCATACAAATAATAGTAACGATCGTCTTGGATCTTTCGAACAACTATCCGTTCCTTCCCCGGCAGATCATACATTTCACGCCGTTTGTACTATTCGTGTTTTCGATTGGGTTTATGGAATTGATTTCCCGTCTGAGGCAGACTACAATCAAGCATATTACGATTATTGCTTCGGTTACCATATTGGCTTTCTCGTCTTATCAATATGTAAATGCAATTTACGATCATTCAAAAGGTGGGGCAAGAGAAATAGCCCAGATCATCGTAGAAAATTACGAAGAAGGACAAAAAGTATTGATTCTGTTGGTTCAGCATGAAGTTACACTTCGGTATTACCTGTCCCAACTGGTCGGAGAGGAAAAGAGTATTGCAATGACCCTGACCGCCCAAAGAGCAGAGGAGTTGGAGATTCTTATACAAGAAAATCCCGATATTCATTACATATTCCTTTCCCACGATACGAACGGTGATATTCGACAAACCATAAGGGGTTTTGGTTTCAAACAGGAGCACACAACAAAAGGATCCGATTTTCTATACATCCTTCCCTGAAATTTTGTGCCATTTACATGGATAAATCAACAATTCGAACCCGTTAGGAGAGAGACGATGAAACTCGAAACCATCACCCGCACGCCCGCCAGCCAAACGCACAAGACACCTCTACTTTTTGTCCACGGCATGTGGCATGGAGCCTGGTGCTGGGACGAGTTCTTCCTGCCCTTCTTCGCAGACGCGGGCTACCAAGTCACCGCTCTCAGCCTGCGCGGACACGCCGGAAGCGAAGGGAAGATTATGGGAAGCAGCATCATGGATTATGTGCGGGATGTGGAGGAAGTGGCAAAAACGCTTCCGACTCCGCCGGTGGTGATCGGTCACTCCATGGGCGGATTCATCGCCCAGAAATTTCTCGAACGAAACCCCGCCCCGGCTGGAGTCCTGCTTGCATCCGCGCCGCCCTACGGCGTGTGGTATGGGACCTGGCTGGTCTTCAAGCATAGCCCGCTGACGTTGTTGAAGATCCTCACCCGCTTCCGCCTCGCGCCGGTGGTGGAGACTCCCGAAAGCACCCGCTGGGCATTCTTCTCCGCAGACATGCCGCGCGAACAACTGCTCAGGTACCACGCCAAAATGGACGATGAGTCCTTCCGCATGTATCTCGACCTGCTCGGCTTGAATCTTGTCCGCACCAGGAAAGTAAAAACGCCATTGCTGGTCCTCGGCGCAAGGAACGATGCGGTCATTTCGAATGGGGATGTGGAAAAAACTGCGAAGGCGTATAGTACCAACGCGGAATTTTTTTCGGATATGTCTCATGATATGATGTTGGAAAAGGGCTGGAGACCCGTCGCAGAAAGAATCTTGAATTGGCTAAAGGAAAAAGGAATTTGATATATGAAAAAACTTACCATTGGCATTGCTATTTTAATGATCGTCCTTCAGGCGTGTGCGCCGCAGACCTCGACGCCGCCCGCCACCACTCCGCCCACAGCCGTGGTCGAACCCACCGTCAGCGAAACCGAAGCTCCGGTCGAAGATACTGCCTCCCGTCTGGAACGACTCGGCGGGTATGCATGTCCCGATAGTGACTTCACATGCATCGACATCGAGGTGCCGCTGAATCATTTCGATCCCCAGGATTCGCGCACAACGAAGGTCGTCTTCGCAGTTCTGCCTGCAACCGGCGAGCGCAAAGGCATGTTCGTCACCGTCATCGGCGGACCGGGCGGCTCGGGCTTGATGAGCGCTGATAATTACACATCGTATTTCGACCCCGCCATTCCCGAAAACTTCGACATCGTGTTCTTCGACCAGCGCGGCATCAATATGTCCGGCGGGTTGTATTGCATCGACGCAGCGGCGAAGTATTATCGCTCCGATACCGACGCGACCACGCCCGAGGGTGAAGCGCAATTGCTCGAGGTCACACAAACCTTCGTGAACGAATGTGTTTCCGAAATGGGCACATCCGATTTGATCCCCTTTCTCGATACCACGCAGGCTGTACAAGACCTTGAAGTTTTCCGCGGCTTGATGGGCGATGACAAGTTCTGGCTGTATGGCGAAAGCTACGGCACGCAGTTCTCACAGATGTATGCCACGGCATACCCAGACCGGCTAGCGGGACTCATCCTCGACGGAACGGTTGACATCACGCTGACGGATACCGAATTTCTCAAAACGCAGGCAGCCGCGTTCAACGATGTGCTGATTGCCACGCTCGAAGCCTGCAACGCGGACGAGTACTGCGCCGCCGACATGGGCAGGGATGCGGTTGAAGTTTACGATGAACTCGCCGCACAATTGAAGCAGGCTCCCGCCGTGTTCGATTTTCCGCTTTCAACCGGCGAAGTGGAGCCGCGTGAATTCTCGTTCGCCGAGTTGGAAGCCACATCGGGCTTTCTCTATTCCGAGACGGCGCGCATGATGTTCCTGCGCGGGCTGGCGGCGTATGCGCGCGATAATACGCTCGTGCCATTGGCGCGGGTTGCCTATAACTCACTATATGTAAACCCCGATAATTTGGAAGCCGTGCTCGACCCATCCTGGAGTGACGCGATCTATTACGGCGTCACCTGCCGCGATTATGCCGAGCCGGGGTCTACATTCGAAGAACAAGCCGAACTCTTTTTGAGGGAAGGCGATGAAGTGGATGCCAGCCTGCCGCGCTTCTCCTCGGTCTTTTACGGCGACCTGCCCTGTGCCTACTGGCCCTATCCCAAAGATGACTCACAGCCTGCGATGCTCGCCGCACCGTTCAAAGGCGGCGATTTCCCAACGCTTGTCCTCAACGCCACCACCGACCCGGCGACCCCGTATGAAGGGGCACGGTCTGTGTTCGAGAATGTGTCCAATGGCTACATGGTCACCGAGATCGGCGGACCGCATGTCATCTTTGGCTGGGGCAACGAATGTGTGGATGGACTCGTCGCTGAGTTCCTCGTGAACGATACGCTCCCCGCCGAACGCGAAACCGAATGTGAAGGCTATGTGGCGGATGAATTCGCTCCGCTGGCGCTTGCCAACGCGGCGGATTATGAAAGTCCGCTCGATGCGTTGTACGATGTGGAAAGCGAGATCACATACCTGCCGGAATATTATTACAGCAGTTCATCCGGCGTCAACGCAGTCGCCTGCCCCTACGGCGGGACGTTCGCCTTCGGTTCGGATGACACCAGTGACCTGTACACGCTGACGGATTGCGCCTTCTCCGACGGCTTCGTGATGACCGGCACCGGCTCGTACAACTACGACGACGGCTCGTTCACCCTTGAAGTGGGCGTCACCGGATTAAAAGACGGCACCCTCACCTACGTCCGCGATGCAGATTGGGCGATCACCGTCACCGGCGAATATGGCGGCGAAGCGATCGACCTCTCGCAGTAACCAACCTCAACATTAAAACAAGCCACGGATTTCATGAACGAGCAATGAAATCCGTGGCTTGTTTTTTACCAAGGCGTACACCGTCATTGCGAGCCCCGAGGCTCAAACGCCGAGTGGGCGAAGCAATCTCCCAATTCGCTCTGAGATTGCTTCGTCGGGCTACGCCCTCCTCGCAATGACGAAAATACTTGTTTTGTAAACTAGATATTCAATTTCCCAATCCACCAACCTACCTCCCCTTCCATTCCGCCTTCCTCTTCTCGATGAACGCTTGCATGCCTTCCTTCTGGTCTTCCGTCGCGAACAGCGGATAGAAATCACGCTTCTCCACGTTGAGACCCTCCGTCAGCGTGGTCTCGAACGCGGCGTTAACCGCATCCTTCGCCATGCGGACCGCGATCGGCGCACGCGAAGCAACCTCTTCCGCGAACGCAACGGCGGCATCGAGATATCCCTCCACCGGCACGATGCGGTTGACCAGCCCGAACTGCTGCGCTTCGGCGGCGGTCAACGTGCGGTTGTTGATGACCATCTCCATTGCGAGATGCTTCCCGACCAGGCGCGCCAGCCGCTGAGTCCCACCGGCGCCGGGGATGATGCCGATGGTGATCTCCGGCTGACCAAACTTCGCGGACTCAGACGCGATGACCATGTCGCACGAGAGCACGAATTCACATCCGCCGCCCAGCGCCCAGCCTGAAACCGCCGCGATGACCGGCTTGCGGATGCCGCGAATGCGGTCCCAGATCTTAACGCGCTCCTGCACAACAATCTCTACGTAAGTGAGGTCCGCCATCTCTTTGATGTCGGCTCCAGCCGCAAAGGCTTTTTCATTGCCGGTCACGATGATCGCGCCAACGGCTTCATCTTTATCGAACGCCTCCAGCGCATCGAAGACTTCACCGAGCATAACAAGGTTGAAGGCATTCATCGCCTGCGGACGGTTCAACTGCAAAACGCCCACGCGCCCGCGGGTTTCGGTCAGGATGGTTGTATAGGTCATGGTTTCCTCCAGATAGTGGGTCAGGTATAAGCAGATTATAAACTCATCGCGTCTGCGTAACGCGAGATAGTATCTCGCGTTACAAATAATCGGTGCTGCATAGAATACCCACGATCATAAATTGCGCTTTCCCCTTCTAATAAAAGGTGTGAATTCTGACCGCTATGGGTATAATTCGCGCACTGAAATACTGGAACACCGAAACACTGAAACACAGGAGAACTTACTACATGATCTTTCCCGAATGGACAACCACCAACATCGTCATCTACTCCGCCCTGGCAGTCCTTGCAATTGGAGTCGCGCCTGCCGAATACTTCGGTCAATCCATGATGTTCTACAGCAAGTTCCGCTCGGTCAGCGGAATCCCCTCGCGGATCAGCATGTTCATCGTATATTTCACGCCGATCGTTGCGCTGTATTTCTCCGCCAGAAATTACCTGTCCAATGCAACGATGATCCAATGGATCGTTCTCGCCGCGGTCTTCATCCACTTTGCCAAACGGGTGCTCGAGTCAATGTTCCTGCACAAGTACTCCGGCGTGGCGGGTCTGCTCACCACCATCCTCGTCGCCTCGTTCTATTCGATGGCGGCATATCTCATCGGCTGGTTGAATACAGATCCCATCCCCGCCATGGACGTTTGGTTTGCGCTCGGGTTCGTCGTTTTTCTCGCTGGCATCGCGGGCAATTTCCTGCATCACAAACTACTGGCGGATCTGCGTAAGAATTCACTCGATTACTTCATCCCAAAAGGCGGGTTGTTCGAATTCGTGGTCTGCCCGCATTATCTGTTCGAGATCCTCACCTGGCTGGGCATCGCCCTGCTTTCCCGTCATCTCGCCGCGTGGCTGATCCTGCTCTTCGTCATCGACTATCTCTCGGCGCGGGGCATCCGCACGCTCAAGTGGTATCACGAGAAATTTTCAGATTTTCCCAAAGACCGAAAGGCGATCCTGCCCTTCGTTTTATAGATCAAAAATTGGAGATTTAATATGTACGCTTTGCTTCCTGTTCATTCTATCTTCCGCTGGCTGATCGTGATCGTCGCCTTCGTCGCCGTGGTCAAGTTCGCCATCGGCTGGCTGCGCGGCGGCGCCTTCACCGGCATGGACCGCGGACTCTCTGCCGCCTTTAGCGGTTTGATGGACCTGCAAGCCCTGCTCGGCATCATCATGCTCATCGGCTTCAGCATCAACGAAGGCTTGCCCATGGTGCGCATCGAACACACCGGCACCATGCTCATCGCAGTGATTCTCGGTCACCTGCCCGCGCGTTGGAAGAAAGCCGCAGACAATGTCCGCTTCCGCAACACGTTGTTCTGCATCGTCGGCGCAGTGCTCTTCGTCTATGTCGGTGTGATGCGCCTGCCCGGCGGCTGGACTCGCTAACGAAGCAAAACAGCCTCGCGCACGCGGGGCTGTTTTCATTTCCCATGAAACGCATCATCCTTATCGGTCCCGTCCTTTTCGCAGTCGTGCTCGCCGCGCTCACCGTCATCGAATACGACTTTCTTCTCAGCCTCGGCTGGCATCCCATCCACGATCCCACCTTCGACTGGCCCAGCGGACTCGCGCTTGGAAAATTCGGATGGGTCATGACCGCGACCTTCATCGTCAGCGGATCGCTCATGACGCTCTTCGCCGTGCGCCTCTTTCTGTATTTGAAGCGGAGTCGCGCCTCAAGACTTGGCACCACGCTGATGGCGTTTGCCGGTCTCTTTCTCGCCGCCTTGGCCTTCACCACCGACCCGACCATCCGCGACACTCCCGCCACCTGGCATGGACGTTTGCACGATCTCTCGTTCGTCCTGCTTGGGTTAACGCTTTTCCCCGCCATGATCGTCCTCGGCTTTGCCTTCCGCGCCGATGCCCGTTGGAAGGATCTCGCCGTTTACACATGGGGAACGCTCGCGCTGGCAGGTCCCGCCTTCTTTATCAAAGGCGCGGCGTTCTATATTTTTCTGCTGGCAATTCTGGTGTGGAATGAAGTTGCGGCGATACGTTTGGATCAAGGCTCATGATGAAATTGTCAGATATTTTTGTGTGGTTTACAATATGAAAAACTTAAGGAGGAATTCATGAGCAATCACGAAGATCTTTTCACCGATAATCAGAACCGCTTGTTGAGCATTGCTGGTTGGGCGAATAATTTAGCATGGGTGGTGCTTATTATTTATATGCTGCTGGCCGCATTAACGATCCCTCTCGACAAGGCAGATTATCAGAGGATGCAAATAATAGCTGGTGGATTTACAGGGGGTTCTGATTACTGGGAAATGGCAAGATCAGATTTGTTTTTTTATGTACTTGGTGTTGGCTCAGGTATTCTAGCCAGGGTTTTGACAGGATTCATTTACTTTGTTGTGTTAAAAGGGATTTCTCTTGGGCTGTATATGGTTATTGAGACAGACATAAATTACCATGAAAGGGAAAAGAAGGAGGGTGTGCGATGAATTTGGAACTTCGTGACAAGATTTATTCAAACTTAAATTCCAAGGATACAGAAGAATTAGTTGAAATATGGAAGACCAATGATCGCGTAGAGTGGTCTGACCTTGCATTTGATATCTTGGGGGAAATTCTGAAAGAACGGCTTGGTATTTTGCCAGAGCAGGGTGAACCCGTTTTGGAATATGACGATGAAGAAGACTTGGAAGAATGGCAGACGAAAATACTTGATAGTGAAAAACAACCTGAGCTTTACGACGTCTTGGAAGTGATCGATACGGTGGATAATATCAACAGGGTGGCAAAGGCCGTGATAGTAGTTTATGCATTTGTTGGTTTGGTATCCTCGTATGGATTTGAATCTTTTGTGCGGGGTTCAGTTTCACTCTCTAATACAGAAGAATTGATGCCTGTCCTTTGGAATTTATTTACAACTTCCCTGAACATAGCTATTCAAATAGCTATTATTTATTTCCCACTTAAAGCTCTCACTCATATTTTGCGAATCCTCATGGAAATGGAATTCAACAGCCGTAAGGAATAAATCTGCTCTAAAAAATATTGACCTATTCATTTCAATTCATATTGATAAGCCAACAGTGTAGAGAAAAATCAAAGAGTCCGCACCAACTCATCCCATCGTCCGGAGGCGCGGATTGAGGATATAGTCGAAGGCAGCGCTGCACATCCCAAAGGCAATGCCGGTCAACAACAGCAGTGCGATCGGTTCCAGGACCCAGAACTGTGAGCCATATGCCGCGCCGTATTTCAACGCATTTTGAATGACCAATCCCCACGTGGGGTACATCACCTCTGAGACATTGAAGATGGCGAAGGTGGCTTCGAGGAAGGCAAAACTTGGGATGAGGGCGATCAACTGCGGCACCATCACCGGCGTGATGCGCGGAATGAGGTATTGCCAGACAATGCGCCAATTGGTCGCGCCGTAGGCTCGCGCGGCTTCCACATAAGGCGTCTCTTTGATCTGCAAAAATGCGGCGCGGAATGTTTTGGTGGGGCTGCCAAAGATGTTCAAGAGGATGATGACCATCAGGATCAGCCAGAAGTTAACTTGATAGAACGCGTAGAACAGGATGCCGATCGCCAGCACCGGCAGGATCATGTTGGCTTCGATCACCATTTGCAGGGCTTTATCCACCCAGCCGCCATGCCAGGCAGCCAAAGCGCCCACAACGGCTGAGCCGATGGTGATAACCAGTGAACCCAGTAACCCAAAGATGAGCGCAATGGGCATGCCCCATAAAAGCGGGGTCATCAGATCACGCCGCATGTAGTCTGCGCCTGCGAACCCATACACCTGACCGAAGATCACCAGTTGGGCATCCATGTTCCAATCATCTTCGAAGCCAACGCCATTGACTTGGATCTTATACGTACCGGGGACCGCCTTGGGCGTATTGGCATTGGGATCTGCAAAGAGTAGATAGAACGAGGGTGTGGGGTACATTTCGTCGGTAGAGAACCATTCTTTCCAATTTTCGTTCTGATTCAGGATCTTCCGTACATTGATGACGCTGCTGGGGTCGTAATTTTTTTCATGGTTGACCATCTCGCCCCGCAGTTCCAATACCCGCCCGTCTGGCGTTGTGATGGTCACTGAAGCGAATGGGACCTTCTCTTTGTATTTAGGGAAGTAGTAAATGACCATATCCTTGGGGAATTCAGTATATGGATAATCCACATGGTAGGTGAGGGTGATGGTCTTGGTATTCCCCGGCAGGACGGTTTCCACGCGTTCCACTTCATCCATGCGGCTGTCGAGCAGGATCGTCGAAGGCAGGTCATCCTCACGAAAGAGATTGACCCAACTTGGCAGAGCCAATTTGGGAATCACGCTTCTTGGCTTGACACTCAAAAGGAACCAATCCCTGCCGAGCTGGTGGTATGGCAATGCAACCACCGTATAAATGGAAGCCATTATCAAAAGCCCTACGATGCTGAAGCCAATGATCGCAGATGGATACCGGCGCAGTTCGTTCACCAAAGAGATGAATTTTTTCCAATTCCCGCGAGACTCGCTCCTTGTATAGCGGTAGTTCTGCTTTAGCTCCGCGAACGAAAATTCAGGTAGTTTGAGTCTTGGCAGGGTCCACCTGGTTTTTGCCCGATTGGTAACCAGCTTTTGAACGCTGCCGCCCGATTCGACCCGGATGCGCGGGTCCACGATCACATAGGCAATATCGAGCAGGAAGACCGTGAATCCCAGAATGTAGGCGAAGATGACCATCGTGCCGATGATGATGGGGATCTCGCCGGGGTACATTCGCTCATCCAGAAAATGCGGCAGGGCTTTGACGAACAACGAACCGATCCCGGGCCAGTCGAAGACAAATTCCACGGTGGTGACCAACTGCCAGAACCCGACCATCGAAAGCGAGAAACTTGTGATAATCGAAGGCAGGACAGGTCTTAAGATGTAATGTCTTTGAAAGGTCCTGTGCGGCAAGCCCATGGCTTTACCAACCTCGACATAATCTTCATGCGAATAGGCGAGGAAAAATGTGCGCCAGGAAAAGATGAGGGTGAACGCGCTGGAAAGCAGAATGGCGGCAACCGGCAGGACCATGTGTTTGGCGACCGTCAGAACGTATTCCACATCCGTTTTGGGCGGCAGGCTATCCAACATACGCCCGGCGGGGAGGATCTTTAATCCTGCTGCGAAGATCATGATCAATACCAGACCGGTCACCCAACCCGGGATGGAGGAAAGCGGGGTGAGCAGCCCTGCCAATTTGTCCAAGCGTTCGCCGGGGTGCTGGGATAAATGTAAGGCGAATGGGATGCCTGCAAAGAACATGAAGAGAAAACCAGTTGCTATGAGAAGGATGGTATTCGGGAGATATTGCAACAGAATGACACGGCTGTCCTCCGCTTTTTCGCTGGAAACCGTATAACGCGGATGGAATTTCGCCCTGTCATTGACTTCGCCCCAGTTCAATGTGAGTGCCTTAAACGTCCAATAGATATGGCGTGGAAGGAAGGGAAGATTCAAGCCTTCCTTTTCTTCCATCTCGGCTCGTAATTCGTTGACCTTTTCCGCGGGAGTAGACCAGACATCAATGCTGCGCGACAAAACGGAATTAATGCGGCTCTTCTCAGTTTTGTCTATGGCTCCGCCCCCGTTGGCAGCGACGATGGTAATGAATGTACCGACCGCAATGGTCACGAGGATGGCAAACAGACGCTTCCCGATATATTTCAGCGTATTGATAACAGTGTGATGCGTGATTACCTGTGTGGAAGGGAACTCCCCGCTGCTTTTTTGATCTTTTGTCTGTGTGGTTTCGGCAAGCATTATATGTCCTTGTCGTTGGGTATTGGGCGGCGTGTTCTATCGTCATTATACATTCTTCGATTTCTGTTTCCCTCCAACTGGAGTATTGTTTATTGTAATGGAATAAACAGATCACACATATATGGCATGTTTTATCCTGGATCTTAATCTCTGGATTGCCACATAATTATATATAATGTACAATCCGCGCCAATTCAAGGACACTTTCCCACCATGCTGAATCTCAAGACCACCCCCTTCCATGAACGGACCTCCGCGTTGTGCCAGCCGCAGAACTGGCGCAAGTGGGCGGGATATTTCGCCGCAGGCTCATACGAGCACACGCTTGACCGCGAGTATTGGGCGATCCGCAATGCGGCAGCGTTGATCGATGTCTCGCCGCTGATCAAGTATGTGATTAAAGGCAAAGATGCGGCGGCTTTGCTGCATCGCGTTACCACCCGCAACATCCACAAGATGAGCGTGGGACAAGTCTTCTACACCGGCTGGTGCGACGAAGAAGGCAAGCTGATCGACGATGGCACCGTCACGCGCTTCGACGAAACAACCTTTCGCCTGACCGCTGCGGAACCGAATCTACGCTGGCTGATGATGAATGCAGTCGGCATGGACGTGGAAATTACCGAAGTCACTGACGATGTGGCGGCGCTCAGTTTTCAGGGACCGAACACAAGGAAAGTGCTGAACCAAGTTACCGAAAAACCCGTGGACGAGTTGAAGTATTTCCGCATGATGAAGAACAAGATCAGTGGATTTGAAGTCACCATCTCGCGCACAGGTTACACAGGCGACCTCGGTTATGAGATCTGGATGGACGCGAAAGACGCGCTTCCGATCTGGGATAAGTTGATGGAAGTCGGCGGCGATTACGGCATTGCACCTGTCGGCATACTTGCAATGGACATGGCGCGCGTGGAAGCAGGTCTCTTCATGCTCGATGTGGATTACACATCCACCACGCATGCATGGATCGAGCCGCAGAAATCCTCTCCCTTCGAGTTGGGACTCGACTGGACCGTCGCACTCGATAAGCCTGGTTACTTCGTGGGGCGTAGGGCATTGGAGCGTGAGAAGCGCGAAGGCTCGGCGTGGAAGATGGTCGGTTTGGAAGTGGATTGGGTGGGCATGGAAAAGTTATTCGCAAGCGCAGGCTTGCCGCCACAAATCCCCGGCATGGCTGTGCGCGGAAGTCTGCCTGTGATGGTGGGCAACGTGCAGGTTGGATACGCATCCACTTCTACATGGTCACCGCTGTTGAAAAAATATATCGCCCTCGCACATTTGCAGAAGCCGTATTTTGAAGTCGGCACCGATGTGCGGATGGAGATCACGGTCGAGCATCACCGTCAACACGCGCCCGCAAAGGTGGTCAAGCTGCCGTTCTACGAGCCGGAATGGAAGAAGAAATAACCAATGTCGTTGCGAGGAGCGATCTTGCTCTTTGCGACGAAGCAATCTCCAACTAATGAGGGGATTGCTTCGCCAAAGAACGGCTCGCAACGACATTTGAAAAGGAATTTTCATGACATCCAATCAATACGACGCAATCATCGGCAGTGGGCACAACGGACTTGCGGCTGGCGAATAAATTACAGCCGCAGGAACGAAATAAATTAAATTGAAAACATCCCGATCGTTTGACCGGGATGTTTTGCTTTTATTCGTCCTGCGTCACGCTGATGAGGACTGCTCTCACCATGCGCCGGTACAGGAAGGTCTCCAGCCTCTCGTTGTAATTCTCGCAGGTGACGAGGGTCAGCCATTGATAATCTTCGTGCTTGAAGAGGGCGCTGATGTTCTTTGGAGAGATCAATTGGCTCTGGCGGACTTCATACGTGTAGGTCAGTCCGTCCAACTGAATGCGGATCTTATCGCCGACCTGCAAGTCCTTTACCGCCGCGAACGGACCGGGATTCCCATTCGAGTCTGTGACGTGCCCGGTCAGGATGGTGTTGCCGGGCAGGGTCGGGTAGGCAGAGCCTTCCAAATATCCGGCGCTGTTCCCCAGCCAGGTGACGTCCCAGCCGGTCTTATTCATTCGGATGCCGTTAATCGGCAGGTTGACGCCGATCACAGGGATATCCAACCGCAGACCATTCGTGGAGAAGTACGCCGCATTCTCAGGTTGAGCGGGCAGCATGGTCCTTTTACCGGGTGCAAACCCGGTGACCGGGATCAAGAGTCCGCTGGCGTTCGTGATGGAGGTGGCGGAACGTGACCCGTTCTCCTCATCATCGTCATTATCAACCACTCCTGCGATCGGCAGTGACACGCTGAAGTTTCGGACGAAATCCGATTCCGGCGCGCCATTGCCCGCCAGGGCGACACCGAACAGGTTTGTGATGGAGGTCGTACCGCAGACGTACAACCGGTATGTGCCGCTGGAGATGGGCAAACTGCTGTTCACGCTCAGCACAGCGGTAAATGGACCTTCGCCGCCGTTATTGTCATACGTCACCGAATCCACCGAAATGACCGTATCATCTCCGCCCGGTCCGGCTTCGCAACTTACGGTCTCGAACCCGTTCCCATTGTCGCGGATGAGCATGAAGTTTGCCGGGTTAAGCACGCTGTCTTCATATCCTTCGTCGCCTTCCTCCACGCTCAAGACATCCTGATCGAAGGCGACCTTCAACTGATAAAGCGAAGTGGAGAGGACAACGAAATCTGCGAGGGAATTTTCCGAGGCGGTCTGCGGGTTGATCCAGCCAACAGACAGGATCACCGGTGGCAGGGCCGGCTCGATCACCAATGTGAATTCCTGGATCGCATCCGGCACCAACCCGTTGGTCGCAGTGAACGTCAGCGGATATGCGCCTTCAGTTCCGATATCCGATGTACCGGTCAGAGAGGCGGTGCCATCGCCATTGTCGGTGAATGCCACGCCGGAGGGCAGTGCGCCGGTCATCGTGATGGCTGAAACGGTCGGTACACCCGAGGTTGTAATATCGAAGGAACCCAGGCTGCCCACATTGAAGGTCGCGTTATCAGCGCCGGTGAAGGCAGGCTCGATGCCAAGCGTGTCGCAGGATCCGACCAGGGAGAAATAATTGTCATCTCCGTTGTAGGTCGCCTGGAAGGATAACTCCACTTCGGAGGTATCCAACTCATCGCTCGGGTCGGCGGCACCGGCTGCATCTAATGTGACGATGCCAAGACCCGCCCCCAACCCGGAACATGCCGGATTCTCGAAGACCTTGAACGTGACACTGCCTGTGGGCGTTTCACCGGGTCCGCTCACGACCGCGGAATAATGGATGGTCTCACCGAGCGCGGCAGATGTGATGACGGCATCGCCCGCATCATGGATCGCCGAATTGATCGTCGGTGTCGCCCGGGTGATGGCGGCGGAAGTTGTCGCCGTGGTGGTGGAGAGTTGATAATTCGCCGCATCCGCGCCGGAGAGGGTTAAACCGGTTGCAGTGACGGGCCAAGTCCCAACATTGGGATCGCTAAAGTCCGCGGTGCCGCCGGTGAGATTGACTTCATCCGTGCCGATCACATTGCTCAGTGTGCGGGTTGCGATGGTCGCGTCAGTCGTGCCGTCATAGACCTTGTCCTCGGCTGTGATGGAAGGATCGACCTCGGCGGGTTGAATGACCAACGTCTCGGTGGTGAAGCCGGCATAGTTCAGGTCGTCGATCGTCGCGACAACGGTATAGTCCCCCGCGTTCACCGGTTCTGTGGGGGATCCGTCATAGGTGATGATGACATTCATTCCCGGCGGGGTCGTCGTGGCGGACGCGGATTTGGCTGTGCCGTCATACGTATGCGTCAGATCGCTCAGGTCGACCAAACCGTTCATCTTTGTGACCGTAAAGTTCGCGGTGGTGTAGGTGATCGCATAATTGCTCAACGCGGCGACAGGTCCCAACGTGGCGCTGATAAGGTAGGGGCTGTCTTCCACCGTCTCGCCGGGTACACGTGTGTACACTGCTGTGATATTGTCCGCGGGGAGGAAGCCATTGAGCACTCCGCTCAGCGTCGGGTCGGGATCGCCAAAGGGTTTGCTGGCAGCATTCGGCGTGACCGATGCGGGTCTTTGGTCGATCTCAAAATTACTGGGAATGAACGTGGTGATCACAAAACGTTCAGGTTCACTCACATCCAGCGTCCCCTGACCGATCGCATAGGACCCGACCGTTTCCCCTGCGACCCGGGTAAGCGCTCCTGTGAACGTTGCGGTTGGGTTGGATGATGTGAAGGTCAGCGCCGGGTCGGGATTTCCATAGATCTTCGATTGATTCGGGTTGACCGTCACCGTGATCGGACATGGCAGATAGGTTGCAATGTAAGTTGCCGGGTCGGGTCCGATTATGACCGAATGGCTTGCCGCTTCTCCGTCGGACCAATTGGAGAAGACATAACAACCCTGCTGGCCGGCTGCGATCAGATCGCGCTCGGCGCCGACATTGGTAACGACGCTGAAGGGCGTTGTGTAGGAAACCCCATCGTATTCAAGCTCCAAGCCGGATGGAACCGTTTCGAAGCTCAACGTCACGGTCTCTTGTTGAAGGTCGATACAATCCTGTCCGCTGAGACCGCCGCTGTCTGTGACGACCAGACAAAGCTCGATCCAGGTGTTATCCCCGTGGTCGGGCACATCGAAACTGCCCGTCGTGCCCGACAGATCCGAGATGAAATCGAAATGCACGTGGTCGCCATGGTGCAGGAGGACGCTCCATTGCAGGTTTGCGCCGGTCAGGATTCCATCTTCAAAATCCATGCCGGTGCCCTGGAAATTAATGGTCTCATCCACACCGTATGCCGTGCCGTCGGTCGGCGCGGTGATCGTCGCAACCGGCGCGTTGTTCCCAACCGTAATGGTGACGTCATCCGAACTGGACGCCCCAAGCGGATCGGTCACGGTCAGGGTCGCGGTGATCACACCGTTCGTCAAATATGTATGAGTCGGATTCGGATCGGTGGATGTATTTCCATCGCCGAATTCCCAGAAGTAGGTCAGTGCCTGCGCATCCGGGTCAAACGAGCCGTTGCTTGAGAAGCCCACCGTCAGCGGAGCGACCCCGGAAGTTGGGTCCGCTTCCGCGTCGGCGCTGGGCGGGGTGTTCCCCCCATCCACATATCGGATGCGGCGCACTTCGCTGGTATTTGGGGTGGGTCCGTTATAGGCGACATAATACAAGTTCGTATCTGGTCCGGCAATCAATTGGACGATACCGCCATCCGTGACCGGAGAAACATCGGTGCCAAAAGTCGATGGCGTCACCGTGCCGTTGGAATTGAACGTCAGGTAATTTATCCAATCGCCGTTGTAATCCGAGAAAAACAACGCTCCCTGATATTGAGCCGGATATGCGCTGCCGAGATAGAAAGCGCCAGCCTGGATCGAACTCGCTCCGCCGTTGCTGCCGTGACTGTACGCATACAAAGGCGCATCGACGGCGCTCAATCCCTGACCATACAACGACAGACAAGTGGGTCTGGTCGCTCCGTTATTGGCATAACTGTTTTGCGTACCGCTGGTGGTGCTATTCCCTTCATAACAGGGCCAGCCAAAATTCATACCCCGCCCGGTGTTGATCTCTTCCCATACCCCCCAACCCACATCGCCGATATAGAGTTCATTCGTCAGCGGATCGACCGCCGTGCGAAACGGATTTCGCAGACCAAGGCTGTACACCTTCGAACTGTTGCTGTTCGGGTTGCTCACATCATAAAATGGATTATCCGAAAGTCCCTCCCCGGTGATCGGGTCAATGCGCAGGATCTTGCCGTTGAGGCTGTTCACATTCAAAGCCCGCAATGCGCGCGGGTCCACATTGTTGAAATGTGCCCCGTCACCGCTGCTGACGAACAACGAACCATCGGTGCCAAAGTTCAGGCTGCCAATGGTATGGGAGGGGCTGTCCGCCGCGATGCAGTCCTGGATGTAGGTTTGGGTGCTGGCTACCCAGCAGGATTGGAGAGCGTAGTTTAATGTACCATTGGGGTTTCCGATGTTGGCGGCTATGCTGTTTGTCCCCAGTAAGATCACTTCACTGCCAGCAAGTGCCACGTTCGTATTGCTCGGGTCGGCTGAAACGCGCATCAACCGCGAGACACGCCCGCCTGTGCCGTTGTCCGTAGTGCCTGGCGGGTCGTAGGTATAAAGTAGATAGACATACGGTGTGTTGGGAAAATCCGGGTGGATGGCAAGCCCCAACAAGCCGCGATCCCAATAGTTATTGACCTGTGAAGAAATGTTGATGAAATCAGTGGGCAGCAGGGCGCCGTTCTCGAACACGCGCACCCGTCCATCCTTTTGAGCGATGAAGATACGCCCGTCTGGAGCGAATGCGATCGTTGTCGGACCCGTCAACCCGGAGATGACTGTCTCACTGACGAATCCCACCGGGAAGGTCGGCGCAGCATGAACGGATCGGGTAGGCAGAGCAGACACCGTCAACGTGAGAACCGTTACAAAAATAAGGATCTTATGAAACCGTTTTCTTTCGGACATGAGTGACCTCGCCAAACCGGGTGGAATTTTCCTGTGGTAATCTTTTTCGAAATATATTTAAAGAACCTTCGCAAACCTCTACAAAGATCCGCCAATCGCATCGTCGTTTGACGATAAACTAACCAAATCTACAGAGCTTGGCGTAGAATACTTATGGAATTTTTCATACTTGTTTCTGTGCTTGGATCGGGGACGAGTCTGTTTGTAACGACCAACCTTACAAATATGCAAACTGGACTAATATTATCCATTTATTCCACATGTGTCAATGGAATTTTTGATATTTAAGGAAGCATCCAACATTGTGAACAGAAAGCATTGTCGATAAATTATATATAATCTATAATTCGCTCCGCTCAAACGGACACCAAATTACAGACCCTTGTACAAACAGAGTCTGGGGTAAACCAAAGGAATCACCAATGACATCCAATCAATACGACGCAATCATCATTGGCGGTGGTCACAATGGCAGTATATAATATTCCGCCAATGTGGTGGAATATAAACGTCAGCACGCACCTGCAAAGGCGGTCAAGTTGCCGTTCTACGAACCTGAGTGGAAGAAGAAACAGCCAACGACCCGTGGGTTAATACTGGAGAAGTAATGAAAAATGTCATAGCACAGAGACCTTTCTTGTTTTTCTTGATATTCACATTTTCCATTTCATGGGTCACAGGATTTCCTACAGTATTCGTTCCGGGAAAATTCGAGGGTTTATCCTATCTTTCCAACTTCGGACCCGCTCTGGGCGCGTTGATCGTGGTGGGCATTGTGGAAGGTTCGGATGGAATCAAAAGATTGATCCGCTCTTTGTTTCAATGGCGGGTCAAGTTCATTTGGTATCTGGTCGTGTTGCTTGGTCCTGCATTGACAATGGTAACAGCCGTAACCATTCATTATGCTTTTACAGGGATTGGACTGGCACAGAGTTTAATGGAGTGGTTTTCTGCCTTTCCTCAACACCTGTTCATGGTCATTTCCGTTTTCATCTTCATGATGGTTGGCATTTGGGGCGAGGAAGTCGGCTGGCGGGGGTTTGCGCTTCCGAAATTACAGGAGAAATACCACCCTCTGTTGGCAAGCCTGATAGTAGGCGCAATTTGGGCGGTTTGGCATTTGCCTGCGTTCTTCATTGAAGGTTCTCAACAAGCTCAGCAGGGGATGACCTTTTTCTTTCTCGCAACGCTTGGCTACTCCATTCTCTATTCGTGGATTTACAACGGCTCCAGAGAAAGCCTGTTCATGATCTGGCTGCTTCACTCCATGAACAATGCGACCGTCTCGTATACGATGTTGTATTTCAAACCCTTGACCAACGAACCCGTCTTTTCTCTTGCTATACTTGGAATCTTTGATTTGTCAGTCATCTTGTTGACGAAATCTACTCTTCTCTATCGAGGAGAATTAAAAGGAATTATTTATGACATCTAATCAATACGACGCAATCATCATCGGCGGTGGTCACAACGGACTTGTGGCTGGCGCATACCTCGCGCGCGCTGGCAAAAAAGTGGTCGTGCTCGAGCGCAGACATATCGCGGGCGGCGCGGCAGTGACCGAGGAAATCTTCCCCGGCTACAAGTTCACCGAGTTTTCGTACGTGGTGAGTTTGTTGCGCCCCGAAATCATCCGTGACTTGGAATTGCCCAAGCACGGACTCAAGATCCTTCCCCTTCCCTCCACCGTCACACCCATGGAAAACGGAGATTATCTTGGCGCATGGGACGACCACGACCTGACCCGCCGCGAGATCTATCGTCACTCGCCCAAAGACGCAGAAGCCTACGATGAGTACGCGCGTGTCATGGCTCGCGCGGCGAAAGCCATCAAGCCAATCATCAATCTTATTCCGCCTGACCCATCCTCACTCAGCGTGAAGGACTTAATGGGCTTGCTCAAAGTCGGTCAATTCGCTGCAAATCTTTCTGAAAAAGAATTGTATGCAATCGCCAAACTCGCCACCCAATCCTCTGCGGATTTGCTTGAAGAGTGGTTCGAGTTTGACCCGTTGAAAGGAACTAAAGCCGCCAGCGGAATCATCGGCACCTACCTCGGTCCGCGCTCACCAGGCACAGCGTACGTTTTGCTTCATCACTACATGGGCGAAATTGACGGCGCTTTCCGCGCGTGGGGTTTTGCCAAGAACGGCTCTGGCGGAGTCAGCGGCTCCATCCTCAGCGCAGCGAAAGCGCTCGGAGTGGAAGTCAGACTCAACGCAAGCGTGAAGCAGGTCATCGTTAAGAATGGACGCGCTGTTGGCGTCGCTCTTGAGAACGGCGATGAACTCACATCCAAAGTTGTCATGTCCGCCGCTGACCCGAAGCGCACCTTCCTGCAATTCGTCGAGCAAAAACATTTCCCCGACGAATTCGTCACCGCGCTGCAGAACTTCCGCACACGCGGCTCGTCGGGCAAAGTCAACATCGCGCTGAGCGAACTGCCCAACTTCACTGCGCTGCCCTTCAAAGGCAAAGGTCATGACTCGGCGCTGCATCGCGGCGCGGTGTCCATCAGCCCAAGCATTGACTACATCGAGCGCGCCTACGACGACGCGAAGTATGGGCAGATTTCCAAGCGCCCGTATCTTGACATGATTTTCCCATCCATGATTGACCCAGACATGGCGCCTCCCGGACAGCACGTGATGTCCTGCTTCGTGCAATACGCACCATACGACCTTGAAGGCGGCTGGAACGACACGAGGCGGGATGAACTCGGCGAAGCGGTCATCTCGACCATCGAACAATACGCGCCGAACATCCGCAAAGCCATCGTCGGCATGCAGGTCATCTCACCGAAAGACATCGAAGCCATCGCGGGCATCACGGGCGGCAACATCTTCCACGGCGAACTGCTGCTGCACCAAATTTTCTTCCTGCGTCCCACCCCGCAATGGGCAGACTTCCGCACCCCGCTCAAAGGCTACTACTTCGGCGCAAGCGGCGCGCACCCCGGCGGCGGCGTGATGGGCGCGGCAGGCATGTTGGCGGCAAAAGAAATTCTCAAGGACGGAATGTAGACGATAGACCACAGACGATAGACCGCCGCTTCTTTCTTAACTGGAAGTTTATTCTGTGAAATGAAGTTTGGTCTATATCTTTGGGCTTGTGCTATTAAGATCGAGTAAAGGAGAAATACAACATGAGAACAAACTCTGGGATTTCAAAGATGGTTGGTTTGGTTGTTATTTTTTTCTTTATATTACTTGTAGTGCCTGCCCAAACTTATGCTGCACCTTCCATACAAGAAGAAGGTTCTCCTTTGGCAGATCAAACCTGGGTAAGGCTGGGAGGTCCTTTAGGCGGGATTGGCTATGACATTAAAATGGATCCGGAGGACCCTGATGTAATGTACGTGACTGACACAAATTCAGGAATCAATAAAAGTATAGATGGTGGAAAAACTTGGTTTCCATTAAACGATGGAATTAATTTAAAGAGGGGAAATTCCAATGATCTAATACCCGTATTTTGCGTCACAATTGATCCCAACAACTCAAGCATCATATGGATTGGTTTGCAGGATTTTGGCGCAGTATTTCGTTCCGATGATGGCGGACTTACATGGGAACGAAGAATCAATGGAATTAATGAAGACCGAAATTTTTCTGTGCGCGGTATCTCAGTGCAGCCAGGTGATTCCAGCACTGTATATGTAGCAGGAGAAATTCAGACTGGCAAGCAGGGGAGGGAATTTGATATTGTCAAAGGCGTTGTTTACAAATCAATGAATGGCGGAAATACATGGGAAGTAATTTGGAGAGGAGATAACTTAGCCAGGTATGTTTTGATTGATCCTTCGGATGTAAATGTTTTATATGTCTCAACTGGTATTTTTGACCGCGAAGGATTTGAAACTAATGGGATTGGTGTTCAGAAATCAGTGGATGGGGGCATTAGTTGGAAGGAAATAAATAATGGATTGCGCAATCTGTATGTGGGGTCGCTTGCCATGCATCCTGAGAATCCGCAAATTTTGCTGGCTGGTACTGGAAATAACACTTACTGGGAAGGGGCTGGTGTTTATCTTTCGACAAACGGTGGGGAAAACTGGAAAAAGATACCCTATCTCAATGAGGGAATGATCACTTCTGTGGAAATTTCAACAGGAAATCCCAACTTTATGTACGCTGCCGGGCCGGGTGACCAACTACTTTCAAGTACGGATGGGGGAGCGACATGGACAAGGTTGATTGGGGAGGACGACCATTGGGGTCCGGTGGGTATCCGCCCCGGTTTCCCCATAGATTTACAGGTGGATCCCCGTAATCCGAATAGGATTTTTGCAAACAATTATAGCGGTGGTAATTTTTTATCCGAGGATGGTGGACTGACCTGGGTTTCTGCAAGCACTGGGTATAGCGGATCAGAACTTAATGACGTGGTTCTAAGTAATGAAAACGAATCTATTGTATATGTTAATGGTAAAAGCGGCCCTTATGTAAGTTTTAATGGTGGGCTTTTTTGGACGGGAATTAATCCTTTGGATATCTCAAGTATTGAAGATGGGACAATGATCACGGGTATCGCAGATGGGGCAAGAATCACGGTTGATCCAAGTGACCCAACACACATTTTGATCTCTGACGCGATCTGGGGGGTTATTTATGAAAGCAACACAAGTCTGACTCCAGATAAAATCGTCTTGAATTTATTCGCAAACCTACAAGCGCTTCCCTATGATGATTTAAACCAAAAGGGACAGGGGGTCCAAGCCATAACTTTTACTCCATCCAACCCTGATCGTGTATATGCTGGCATGAGCGTAAATTGGTGTGAAAAGTTCTCCGATGAATATTACTGTAATACAAACGTATATGCCAGCATACTGATATCCGAGGATGGCGGCAGCAATTGGGAACAAATTCAAGACAATACAATCAGTGGTTTATCCGTTACTGAAATATTGGTTGACCCCTTGAATGAAAATATAGCATGGGCAGCAACCAACCGGGGCGTATTCTTGACCGCTGATGGAGGATATACGTGGGAAAATCGCTCCAAAGGTCTGCCTGAGACTCTAATAATGGATATTCAATACGATCCAAAAGATTCCAATATACTTTATGCTGGAACGGCATATAAAGGACTTTACAAAAGCATGGATGGAGGAATCTCCTGGCAACGCGCGAGTAATGGAATGGAACCAAATGCTGCGGTTGGCGCTATTGTTGTGGACCCGCTTCGTTCCAATGTAATCTATGCCGGGACATGGCAGGAAGGCGTTTTATTAAGTGTGGATGGTGGTATTTCCTGGCAAAAGATAAACGCCGGGATAACTGTACGCTCCGTAAAAGGTCTGGCAATTTCATCAGACGGAGAAACACTCTATGCAGCAACATCAGGTGGTGGTGTCTTTCGCCTCAGCACACACGACCAGGCTTATTTCGATTCTCTTGCGCCAACCCCTACTGCAATTCCTCCTACCATAATCTCAACAAGTCTTGCAACTGAAACTCCTGTTTCCACTTCAACGCCAGTCTCATCAACCGCTCCATCCACTGCGCCAGAATCCTCAACTACCCTAATCTATGTCGGTGGGGCAATTGTTTTGTTGATAGGGTTCATCGCTTTTGCTCTATGGAGACGGAAACCAAAAGTCGAGTGATGATATGAAACGCATATTGACTGCACTTTTATGCTCATTGTTCCTTTTGACATCAGGATGTAAATCTGTTGAGTCCACGCCTGCCTCTGCAAGAGATTCAGCAGAACCAACACAGTCAGTGAACTCAATTTCTGGCGTCGTGTTGGATGAAGCGAATACGCCAATTGCAGGTGCAGTTGTGCGTGTTAAAGCAACAGAGAATTTTACGACGACTGACGAAGGCGGCAACTTTGAACTTACTGAGTTGCAGCCCGAAGAATCGGTCATTCTCACCGCATGGGCGGAAGGATATTACATCGGCGGCGGCAAGGATACATACACCGCAGGTATATCACAGGTAAAACTTGTACTAAAAAAACATGCGGAGACCGATAACCCGGAGTACGAATGGGTAAGCGCATTTGCGGATGAAGGCAAGGATGGAAATTGCGAAAACTGCCACTTTGATCCTGACAATCCAGATGCGGTACTGCCATTTACCGAGTGGAGCGCAGATGCTCATGCTTTATCTACACAAAACATACGCTTTCTTTCAATGTATCTTGGTCAGGATGTACACGGCAATCAAAGCCAATTGAGAGAATATGGCTTCAATCGTGATTACGGACGTATCCCGCTGAGACCTGACCTTACCCAGCCTTATTTTGGTCCAGGTTACAAACTGGATTTTCCTGAAACTGCTGGAAACTGCGCGGCATGTCACGCGCCTGCGGCGGCGATTAACGCGGCGTATGAAACAGATCCAACCCGGATTACAGGCGTGGGTTCGGAGGGAGTGTCCTGCGATTTTTGCCATAAGGTTTGGAATGTGAGATTAGATCCGTCCACAGGATTGCCGCAGGCGAATATGCCAGGCGTACTTTCTTTTGAATTCCGCCGACCACATGAAGGTCATCAATTCTTTGCAGGTCCGTTCGATGACGTTGCGCCGGGTGACGATACTTTTACGCCTATTCAACAACAAAGCCAGTTTTGTGCGCCCTGTCACTTTGGCAGTTTTTGGGATACACAGATTTACAACTCCTTTGGCGAGTGGCTGGAAAGCCCCTATAACAATGCAGAGGCTGGTAAGACATGTCAGGATTGTCACATGCCGCCGGGTAAAAACGATCATTTTGCGCGACTGAATAAAGGCGGTGTCATTCGTGACCCGCAGACCATTTTCAGCCACCATATGCCAGGAGCAAGTGATGTCGAACTGCTTCAAAACGCAGTGACACTGACAGCAAATGCGAAAATTGAAGGCGAAAGGTTAATTGTTGATGTCCAAATAGAAAATGACAAAACAGGGCATCATGTCCCAACTGATTCGCCATTGAGACAACTACTTTTATTGGTCACTGTAACTTACGAGAACGAACAACCTCTTCCATTACTTGAAGGAGAACGAATTCCGGAGTGGGGAGGAGTTGGCGACCCGAATCTTGGGTATTATTCCGGTTTGCCCGGCAAGGGATATGCCAAAATATTAAGCGAATTGTGGACAGAATTGGAGCCGACAGGTTCGTACTGGAATCCCACCCAAATTGTCTCAGACAATCGAATCCCTGCTTATGGAACGGATTTTTCAACCTATATTTTTTCTGTTCCAACTGAAGGAAAGGTTAATGTTGAAATTTCACTTATATTTCGTCGGGCATTCAAGGAATTAATGGATCAAAAGGGGTGGGTTGCCCCTGATATTCTTATGGAACAACTAATTCTGACTATAAATGAGTAAAAGGAATTATTCATGACAAATCATTACGACACCATCATCATCGGCGCGGGGCACAATGGACTTGTCGCTGCCGCATATC
>CAYJPO010000056.1:21603-31430 GCA_964372045.1 uncultured Anaerolinea sp. | reverse complement strand
ATCGGACTTGAAGGCGATCACGAACAACGGGTCGCCGATGATCTCAAGCTCGGGGATCTTCTTGATCTCAGACTTGATGTAATCAGCAGTTTCGAGAATTTTCCTGGTCGCATCGAGATAGCCTTGCTCGCCAATGGATGTGAGCGCCGCCCAGCAAGCCGCGCTCAACGCTCCAGGACGGCTGCCCGCAAAGGTGGGTGAGAAATACAAGCCGCCGGGCCAGTCGCTGGTGGTGTAATACTGATAGTGCCGCAGTTCCTTGCTGCGATACAAAATGACCGAGGTGCCCTTGGAGGCATAGCCATACTTATGCGTATCCGCTGAAATGGATGTGACTCCGGGCAGACGGAAATCGAAGCCGGGTACGTTGTAACCGAGCCGCTCCGCCCACGGCAGGACAAAGCCGCCGAGGCACGCATCAGTGTGAAAGCCGATCTTGTGCTGACGGGCGAGTTCAGACAGTTCCTGGATCGGGTCGATGGCGCCATGTGGAAACGACGGCGCCGAGCCGACGATGACGATCGTGTTGCGGTTGATGGCTCTGCGGACGGCATTCACATCGGCGCGCGAGTTCGCATCCACAGGCACTTTGACCATCTTGATTCCGAAATACTGGCTGGCTTTATCGAACGCGGCGTGTGCCGTGACGGGCGTGATCATTTCGGGGCGGGTGATGCCTTTCGTGTCGCGCGCCCAATCGCGGTAGGTTTTCATCGCCAGCATGATGCCTTCCGTGCCACCCGAGCAGACGGTGCCGCACACGCCGGTCCCTTCACCGCCGAGCATGATCGCAGTCATGGACACGATCTCCGCCTCGAACTTGGTCGTGCTGGGGAATACATCCGAGTGCAGGGGATTACTCTGCGAGTTGAGCGCATACGCGCGATTCAGGAATTCGATGTGTGTCTCATCGCCATGATAGACCGCGCCGGAGACGAAGCCATCCTTCCAAACCTTTTCTTCACGCGCGTGCAGGGATTCCATTTCATGCAAGATCTCCTCACGGTCGCGCCCTGTGGCGGGGAGTTTTGCAAAGGTGGGGTAAATGTCGCGGTATGGTTTGAGCGAAGACTCAAGCCCCGCCATCATCTCGTCATATTCCTTATCGATCTTCTCGCGGATCGAGGGAATCTTCTTCATCCGCTTTTCCACCCACGCCACCATCGGCGCGGGCAGTTTCCCAACGTTCTTCATCACAAAATCTTCGATGTTCATACTTGTCCTTTTGTGTAGAGCGGACTCAAATGTCTTCGCGAAGCTTCGCTTCGGGGTCAGACTTTTGAGTGGCAACCAACGTCAGGAGACGTTGGACTCCGTTCTGTTCAGCCTTTCATACATCTTTTTGTTGTTTTCATACACCGCTAAAAATTCGCGGAACAAGCCGTCATACACTTTCTGGTTGTCCGGATTCGGGGTGTAGGTCTTCGCTACCGGCACGCGGGAAGCGATATCGTCATAGCGGATGTAGCCCATCGAAGCCGCCGCCAGCATCGCTGCTCCGCGCACGTTGACCTCGATCGGGTCTTTCATCTGCCGGATGGGACGGTTCAGTACATCCGCGTAGATCTGGCACCAGATATCCGACTTCGCCCCGCCGCCGACGATGTTGATCGCTTCGACTTGTTTCCCGATGAATTGCTCGATGTATTTCAACAGCCAGCGCGAATTGAATGCCACGCCTTCGAATACGGCGCGCACCATGTGCTCGCGGTTGGTGTGCAGAGACAGGTTGAAGAACCCTCCGCGCACGAAGCGGTCTTCGATGGGAGTCCGCTCGCCGTACAGCCAGGGCGTGAAGATCAAACCGCCGCTCCCGGCGGGAGTCCGCGCGGCGATCTGGTCGAATATTTTATAAACGTTCTCCGGCTTGTTGGGGGTCAGTTCATCCTTGTGAAAGAACATGTTGTCGCGCAGGTATTGCAAATTGACGCCTGCACATTCCTGTTCGTTCGTCAGCAAATACCGCCCCGGGATGGACGACGGCAGTGACGCCAGGTTATGGAACACGTCAGTCTTCTTGAACGGCAGGTGACAGGTCATCCACCCGGAGGTGCCGATGTAAACATGCGTGTCGAAATCTGCCACGGCTCCCGAACCGACCGCCGCCGAATGGACATCCGGCGAGCCCATGATGACCTGCACATCATCGGGCAAACCCCATTCCTTCGTAATGCTTGGCAGCAGCGGACCGAGCACGGCGTTGGCGGGATGTAACTCCGGCAGTTTGTCGCGGTCGATGCCGGAGAGGCGGATCAGGTTCTCATCGTATTTGATATTTGCGATGTCGCGGTTGTCAGTCACCCAATGCAGGACGATCGAATTGACCGACGCCGCGAACTTCCCGGTCAATAACAGACCGATGTAGTCAATCGGTTCCAGGAATTTATACGCCCGCTGATAGATCTCCGGGTGGACATGTTTGAGATACAAAATATGCGCAATGGGGTCTTTGCCCGCGCTGGTCGGCAAGCCGCCCGTGACCTGGATCCATTTGATGAGCTTGCCGATGGCAAAATCTGCGACTTTGATCAAACCATCAGCGATCTTTTTGATATACGGCTCGCCACGCGAGTCCATCCAGATGACCGCGTTCCCAAGCGCGTTCCCATCCCGGTCCACGGCGACGGTCCCAGACCATTGACCGGTGGTTGCGATGGCGTGAATGTCTTTAGTTGGAACAAGTTTTTTCGCAAGCAAGCGTTTGACGGCGGTGTTGATCGCGTCCCACCATTCCGCTGGAGATTGTTCCGCGCCGCCATCCTTGAACAGCAGTACGCGGTTCTCCTGAAACTCACTGCCGATCAATTCCCCCTGCAAAGAAAATAGGGCTACCTTTGGTCCCGACGTCCCCAGATCGATCGCAAGAATGTACTTCTCCGAAGCCATGCCCGCTCCTTCTCATTGAAATGGTCGAACCATTGCGCTTGAATTGTAATCCCTCTTTATTTTGGATTCCAGAAGTTCTACTTCTGGATTGGCTTCCTTCGAACAAAACACCCGCAGCATTCACTGCGGGCAAATTGACGAACGATCATGCTTGAATTTGCATGCCAAGCTTTTCGGCGAGTTCGGCATTGCTGGGTTCAACGAGGAAGGAACCGTCTTCGAATATGATGGTTGGGATAATGCGCTTCCCATTGTTCTTTTGCTTGACGAATTCCTCAGCTTCTTTGTCTGCATCGGTGTCCAACCAAGTGAACGGAATGGAATTGTCCTGCAAGAATTTTTTCGAGCGGCGGCAATCGGGGCACCAGTCGGCGCCGTACACGGTAATGCTGGCTTCAGCCATGAGTCCTCCAGAGGGTGATGAAATTGCAGTGATGGTCGAACGCTCTGATTAATGGTTACCGTGAGGATCGTTTCTAAAATTTTTATTCGATGCGCAACACTTTTGCACCGCGAATTTTACCCTGTTTCATTTCGAGCAGCGCTCGGTTGGCGTCCTGCAATTCATATTCCTGAAACTCTGGCTTGATGCCCGCCTCCGCTGCGATCTGCAAAAACTCACGCACATCGGCACGGGTGACATTCGCCACGCTTTTGATCTCCTTCTCCATCCATAAATGCGCGGGGTAATTTAATTGAAGCAGGACATCCTTATCTTTCTCTTCTTTACGGATGGCATTGATGACCAAAAGTCCGCCCGGTTTGAGGACGTTCAGCGCCTCGACCTCCGGGCGCCAAACCGGAGTGGTATCTATGACCGAATCAAACGCTGTGGGCGGAGTCTCCTCTATGCCTCCCGCCCAAGCCGCCCCCAGCGAAAGGGCGAACTCGCGTTCCTCTGGATTTCTGCTGAACACAAAAATATCTGAGTTGGGGAATTTGTACTTCGCCAGTTTCAACACCAGATGATTCGACCCGCCAAAGCCCATCAATCCGAGCGATTGTCCATCTTTCAAGTTGCTCAATCTTAACGACCGATAACCGATCGCCCCCGCGCACAAAAGCGGAGCCGCCTCCGAATCCGAAAGCGAATCGGGGATCGGATGCACAAAGTCCGCGTGGATTTTTATGTACTCAGCATACCCGCCGTCGATGTCGCGTCCGGTGGCTTTGAATTCAGGACACAAGTTTTCCTGTCCGCTTTGGCAGAAGGAGCAAAGTCCGCACGCCGATGCGATCCAGGCGATTCCCACGCGCTGCCCGGAGTGCAACGTCTCCAGACTTTGCACTCCGACAACACGCCCCACCACCTGATGTCCCAAGATCACCGGCAATCTCGCGGGCGGAGTCCGCCCTTCGATCTCGTCCAACTCGGTGTGGCAGACCCCGCAGCGCGAGATCTTGATCAGCACTTCGCCCGGAGCGAGAGTCGGCTCGGGGTGTTGGACCAGCTTCAGGGGAGTCTGATGCGGAACGACTTCCCCAAGTGATTCGAGCAGCATCGCTTTCATCGTCAGAAAAGATACGGGATGAACATTTTCGTTCGCTGCATGTACTCCTGATACGGCGAGCCGAAGAAGCGGATACATTCGGCTTCATCCGCTTTGGCGGTGAAGACCAGGAATGCTGTGGCGGTGACGGTGAGGATGAGCGCGGTCAGATCGGGATGTTTGAAAAAAATTCCCCACGTCAGCAGAAGCAAGGAACAATACAGCGGATGTCGGATGAATTTATAAATGCCGTCGGTCACCAGTTGGGTCGTCTTTTCGAACGCCAGCAGGGATGGATCACCTTCGCGTTTCTCGACCGGCTTGCCTTGCGTACGCAAAAAATGGATTCCATACGCAAGCGGGATGAGCGAGAGAATGAGCAGTGCCCATGCGATGAGTTGATTCCAAGCCAATGGCTCATAAAACCAGAAATTCATATTGAGCACGAACAGGGCGAGAATACATTCCCATGCGATGAAACGGTGAAAGCCGTGCGACATCGGCGAACGCAACGAGTTGCGCGAGATGAAGATCACCGCTGCGGAGCCGAGAATAAAAATGATGATTTTCATTTTGACGGTAACCCTCCGGTAAATTCCACGCCCATTTTTATCCACCCAGTAAATTGCTTGGCGGATTTATAGCCTTCCGGCTCCACCATCAGCCAGCCCTTCATTGCCCGAGGTCCGTTCTTCATGGTGAATATCTTGACATGCGTTCGCTTGAGTAATTTTTCATAGTCCTCGACGTTGACACGCACGATTATGTCGTCACCGAGAATACCGCACGCCATGTTCCCATTGAGCATGTAGCCCACCCCGCCGAACATCTTCTTCTCAATGACCGGCAATCCCTGCATCTCAGCGCGGATTCGTTCCGCAAGTCTTAAGTTGTACGCCATCCCAACTCCTCACCGACAACTGCTCACTGCTTATTATTCACTGACCACTACTCACTGCTTACTGTCCACTGCCCACTAATTATCCCGTCCCAAATTGCCGATCTCCCGCGTCCCCCAAGCCAGGCACGATGTAGGCGCGTTCGTTGAGATGATCGTCAATGGCGGCGACGTAGATATCGATATCGGGATGCGCTGTCTGCATGGCTTTGATCCCTTCCGGCGCAGCGATCAGCCCGACGAATTTGATCTTGGTCACGCCCCATTTTTTTAACACTTCCGCGGTGGCAGTGGCGGAACCGCCCGTGGCGAGCATCGGGTCGAGGATGAGGCAGACGGCGACGCGCGGTTGGATGGGGAGCTTGTTGTAATACTGCACCGGCTTGAGCGTCTTTTCATCGCGGTATAAACCGATGTGCCAGACTTCCGCGGAAGGCATGAGTTCCCAAATTCCTTCCACCATACCCAAGCCCGCGCGCAGGATGGGCACAAGACCGATCTTTTCCTGTAATTCCTGGGCGGTCATTTTTGTCAGCGGGGTTTCGATCTCGACAGGCGTGGTGGCAAGGTCGGCGGTGGCTTCGTAGGCGAGCAGCCCGGCGATCTCGCGCACCAGTTCACGGAATTTCTTCGGCTCGGTCTTTTTATCTCTTAAACGGGAAAGTTTGTGGGCAACCAGCGGATGTTTGGATTCGTGTACGGTGGACATGGAAACTCCGAATTCAAGATTTTTTTGCAATTATAGCCCGATTGACTCAGGATACATGTCATGGGGCAGGGGTGATGCTTGACATTGGCTTAACTGTTATATAGGATATAAAATGTAAACAGTGTAAACTATTTTTGAGGAATCCATGACACAAACCCGAAGAGAACGACTCCGAATTGAAACGATCGACGAGATCAAAGCCACCGCCTGGAAGCAGATCGGCGAACAAGGCGCGGCTTCGCTGTCTTTGCGCGGAATTGCCCGTGAGATGGGTATGACCGCGCCGGGGCTGTATCGCTACTACAAGGACCGCGATGCGCTGGTCACGGCGCTGTTGATGGATGCGTTTTCGTCCTTCACTGCCAGCCTTGAAACTAGACGTGACTCATGTGCGGAAAATGATCATGCGGGTCGCTTCCGTGCGATGTGCCGGGCATACTTTCAGTGGGCGGTGGAGAACCCGCAGCGCTACATGCTTTTATTTGGCACGCCCATCCAAGGCTATCTATTTGCCGAGGAGTTGGGCCCGGTGGCGCAGAGAAGCTTCCTCGTTTTGCAAGGGGTGATCGGTGAGGCATTCGTGGCGGGAAAAATAAAAGGCGAAGTCGCAGCTATGAAATTGCCGACCAGCCTCAAGGTCCAGTACGACGCGTTGAAAAAATTTGGGATGCCGTACACGGGCACAGTCACGCAGTTGGCGCTGTCCGTCTGGTCCATGATCCATGGAATGACATCGCTATTTTTATATAACTATCTGACCGGCTTTTTGAATGAAGGCGTGAGTGCCTTCGTTGAGTTCGAGATCGAAAAAATGGTCCAGACCATTGGTTTGGAATAAAGGAGAAAAATGATCCGTCAACTTCCGATGCGGCAGCGCATCCGTAAAGCGCTAGTAATTATTGCGTTTCTCTCTTTTCCGGTGACGATGAATTTCCTGTCGCCCTATGTCATTATCGATGGCGCGATGAACGGCATTGTCAATGGCAGTCTGATCATGTTCGGGCTGATGTTCGTCTCGTCGCTGTTTCTTGGTCGTGCCTGGTGCGGATGGGTTTGCCCCGGCGCGGGGATGCAGGAAATTATGGAGCCTGTTAACAAAAAGGCGGTCAACGGCTCGAAGGTGGACTGGATCAAATGGGCGATCTGGATCTCGTGGATCTCGCTGATCGTTGGGCTGGCGGTCAGTGCGGGCGGTTACACACGTGTGAATTTTTTGCACCTGACCGAAGACGGGATCTCCGTGGCGGGTTCTGCTGACCGTCCGATATTTTTTGCCTATCTGATCTACTACATTGTGGTCGCGCTTTTTGTAGGCTTGGCGATCTTTGCGGGGAAACGCGCAGGCTGCCATACGATCTGTTGGATGGCGCCTTTCATGATTATCGGACGCTGGATCCGCAATCGTTTTGCGTGGCCGTCCCTCAGGCTGGTCGCGGACTCATCCGTGTGTACGGATTGCAAAACCTGTTCGAAAAGCTGCCCGATGAGTCTGGATGTGAATGCGATGGTGCAAGTCGAGAAAATGGAAAATCTGGAATGCATCCTGTGCGGCACCTGCGTGGATGGCTGCACAAAGAAAGCCATCCGCTATTCGTTTTCGGCTGGAAAATAACGGCAACATAAAAAGGGAACAACGATGAATACAAAAACAACGTGGCTTCAACGAAATTCACTGGTGGGATATTTTATTTTGGCGTATGCCATTTCTTGGACCATCGGTATTCCGCTGGCGTTGATCGCGCAGGGGAAAGTGGATTGGGAATTCCCGTTCGCCGTCCATTACTTCTATTCATACGGCCCGATGCTGGCGGCGTTCATCATGACTGCGTTGACAAAGGGCGGGGCAGGCGTGGCTGATATTTTCAAACGCCTGACCACCTGGCGGATGAGCCCAATGTGGTGGCTGGCTGCTATATCTCCACTGCCCGCATATTTTTTGATCGTTCTTGTGTTGCGCGTAATTCAAGGCACATGGGTTGATCTCAGCCTGTTGGGACAGATCAACTTCCTTCCGAATTTGGGGATCGGCGCGCTCTTCCTGTGGATCTTTACCTATGGCATCGGCGAAGAAGTCGGCTGGCGCGGATTTGCCCTGCCGCGCTTGCAGGAAAAGATGAGCGCCTTGAACGCGACGCTTGTGTTAGGCGTGCTTTGGGCGTTGTGGCATCTGCCGATCTTTTTCTATGTTTTTGACACTGCCATTGCTGTGGGTTGGTTCTTCGGTCTGATGTGCGGTGCGATCCTTTTCACATGGATGTACAACAGCACGGACGGCAGTCTGCTGGCGGTTGCTCTCTGGCATGGCACGTTCAATTTCATTACTGCGTCTGCGGCTGGCGAAGGCTTGGGCGCGGCGATCATGAGCACCTTCGTCATGATTTGGGCGGTTGTATTGATCTTCATCTACAAGCCTGCAAATTTGTCGGCTCACGAAAAACAGGTGGTGGGGTAAAACAATGAAAACCAAACCATTCCTGATCGCCGTCCTCTACTTCGTATTCGTGATCGTGCTGGCGCATTTCTTCGTCCCGCCGAACTACGATTGGACACAAAACACCATCAGTGACCTGGCTTCTCAGGGGCACACCTACAAGTGGATCATGCAGGCGGGGTTGAGTGGCTTTGGGCTTATTCTGTTGGCAGGCGTTATTGGGTATTTTCGCCGGGATCGCCGCGCGTTCTTCCTGATCTTCGTGGCGGTTTACGGCTTATCCATTTTTCTTTCGGGCATTTTTTGCACTGCGCCTATTGATCCGTCCATGTCATTTTCTGCGGGTGAATCCCAATTGCATTCCATGTTCGCCACTACTGCGGGAATAGCCATGAGTCTGGGTATCCTCTGGCAGGTCGTTGCCTCATCGAATAATTCCCAAAGGTGGACACGGCTCGTGTTTCTTATTATGATCGTGGGGATTTCAGGTCTGTTCGGAATGGCGGAAAATCACATTCTTGAACTCGACAAGGGAATTATCCAACGGGTCTTGTATTTGGCGGGGCTCGCCTGGTTGGTCTACGAAGAGCGGATGCTTATCTCGGGAAAGGGAAATTCAAAATGAATGGCAATGATTTTATGGCTTGGATGCTGCGCTCGCCGCTGCATGGTATGTTGAGCAACGGCATGATGCTCATCACCATCACCGGGCGCAAGACGGGCAAGACCTACACAACCCCCGTCGGTTATTATGTGGAAGGTGAGACCATGTGGGTCATCACCAGCCGCGAGCGCAAGTGGTGGCGAAATTTGCAGGGCGGCGCAACGGTGAACCTTTTGCTCAAACGCAAACCAGCGCAAGGGCTCGCCGATGTCGAATTGGATGAAAAGGCAGTTGAGACGAGAATGGTCGAGTATCTTCGTCATGTCCCGCAGGCGGCAAAACCGATGAAGGTTCGCATGGAAAATGGCAGACCCGATCCGCAGGATATTGCCAACACCGCGAAAGACCGTCTGTTCGTGAAGATCAAGTTATTGGATTAGCCTCAACACGAACGGGATCGCGCCGAGAGCGAGACAGCCGAAAAATCCAATCACGAGGATGGTGAGGCAGGTTGGCGCGAGCCAGCGCAGCCATGACCAATAGGCATAGGCATTCCAGGCTTTGATGGCGAAGGGCTGAGCCTTGCGAAGAAGTTCCGGCGCGTCCTTTTCCAGACTGGGAGCCGGTCTCGCTTTCGGAGGCTTGATCTCCGCTGATGGCTTTGCCGCGATCCGCATATCCTCCGGGATGGTCAGGTTCGCGCCGCAGTAGTTACATGTCATGCGGTTGAATCCGGGAATCAGTTCATTCGGTCCGCCACAGGCAGTACAGTGAAATGTTTGTGTCATGGCGGCAATTATACTTAAACA
>CAYJPO010000056.1:0-21503 GCA_964372045.1 uncultured Anaerolinea sp. | reverse complement strand
CGCCACAGGCAGTACAGTGAAATGTTTGTGTCATGGCGGCAATTATACTTAAACATAACTACTCAGCCGTCATTGCGAGCCGCCGTTCTTGTACTTTGGCGGCGAAGCAATCTCCGAGTAGTTGAGAGGGAGATTGCTTCGGGCAAGAGCAAAAGCGCCCTCGCAATGACGACAGTTGAGTAGTTACACTTAAACAAAAAAAGCGGACGGGTTTCCCGTCCGCTTTTTTTGTCAATTAGAATGACTGAAAGACCGCCCAAAAAGTAAAGCCGATCACGACCAAAATGATTAGCATGATGAAGCCGGTGACCAGACAGCTAAAGCCAAAAGACCAGGCGGTGATCTTCTTCGCCGTGTCTGTGTAACTTGCCACCATGGGAGCATAGGCATTCGCCACGCTGGAGGCATAGGCATTGACATCATATACCTGCGAATTCGACAATGATTCCACGGTGCGTCTGGCGTCGGCTTCGCTGATGCTGGAAAAGCTCATGTATTTCTGAATCGCTTCCTCTTTCTTTCCCTGCTGGGCAAGCTGTACCACTTGCGACCATTGCGCGCCGTACCCGAGCATGGAGCCCATATCCATGCCGTTGAAGAGACTTTGCTGAGAGGATTGCTGGCTGTTTGCCGGTTTGCGTAGTTTCTCCGGGATCACGATCGCATTTCCGCAGTACGGACATTTGGTTGAACTCTCTCCGCCGGGCGGGTCAACGGGACCTCCACAGGCGGGGCATTTCAAAAGCTTCATGGTGTAATCGGACATGGCTCGCTACCTCTCTCTAAATCAATGAATCGATTATACGTGCGGTGACCGTTAAATCGGGCATTACATTCGTACTACTGTAAGCTTGCGGTAGAATCGGAAAATCCAACCCAGAGGAGAAGCCCATGACCGAACAATTTACTTTCGGTGGTGAGATCGTTTGGCGTCCCAGCCCGGAGCACGTCGAGCGCGCCAACCTGACCGCTTTTATGCGCGAGCACGGAATTAAAGATTTTGATGAACTGATGCGCAAGTCCACAGAGGATGTGGCGTGGTTCACGGAAAGCGTGCTGAAATTTCTCGACATTCGATTTTATGAGCCGTATTCGAATGTGGTTGACCTGAGTGATGGCATCCAACTTCCCAAGTGGTGTGTTGGCGGGAGGATGAACATCGTCCATAACTGCGTGGATAAATACCAGTCGTCAGTGAACAGTGGGCAGTTGGCGGTGGCTTTCGAAGGCGAAGAGGGGACGATACGCAAATTATCGTATGTGGAATTAAATAAGGAAGTAAACAGAGCCGCAAACGCCTTGCGTTCGTTGGGACTTGGCAAAGGCGATGCGATTGGTTTGTTCATGCCGATGACACCGGAGATCGTGATCGCTTTGCTGGCGATTGCCAAGATCGGCGGCATCATCCTGCCGTTGTTCTCCGGCTATGGAGCAGGAGCCATCGTCTCGCGCATGGTGGATGCGGATGCGAAAGCCCTCTTCGCCGCCGATGGAGCCTTCCGGCGCGGCAAGGCGGTGGAGATGAAGTCCATTGCGGATGAAGCAGTGGACGGAATTCCAACTCTGAAACACATGGTCGTGTTGAAGCGGACGGGGCAAACTATAAAGATGAAAGAAGGAAGAGATCATTGGTGGCATGAATTGGTTGATTCTCAGAGTGATGTTTGTGAGACCGAAAGGACATCTGCCGAAGACCCGTTGATGATCATCTACACATCGGGCACCACTGGCAAGCCGAAGGGCGCGCTGCACACGCATTGCGGATTTCCCGTCAAAGCCGCGCAGGATATGGCGTTCGGCACGGACGTTCATGGATGGTCGCGTAGCGATAGCGTATCGAAACCAGATGTCGTTTATTGGATGACCGACATGGGTTGGATGATGGGACCGTGGCTGGTATTCGGCAGTCTGCTGCTCGGCGCGACAATATTCCTCTACGATGGCGCACCGGATTTCCCTGCCCCGAATCGTTTGTGGGAGTTGGCGGAGAAACACCGCATCAATCAGATGGGTGTGTCGCCGACTTTGATCCGTTCGCTGATCCCGCATGGGGATGAGCAATTCCAGAAGCACGATCTATCTTCGTTGAAGTGTTTCGCATCCACCGGTGAGCCGTGGAACCCGGACCCGTGGATGTGGCTGTTCGAAAAAGTCGGCGGCGGGCGCGTGCCGATCATCAACTACTCCGGCGGGACGGAAATTTCCGGCGGCATAGTAATGGGCAATCCGCTTATGCCGCTCAAACCGTGTGCCTTCTCCGCGCCGTGCCCAGGCATCGCGGCGGATGTGCTGGATGAAAATGGTAATCCGCTCCGCAATGCGGTTGGCGAGTTGGTCATCAAAGCGCCGTGGATCGGCATGACGCGCGGTTTTTGGAAAGATAGTCAGCGATACTTGGATACGTATTGGTCTCGCTGGGAAAATATCTGGGTGCATGGTGATTTCGCCGCAATAGACAACGACGGCTTGTGGTACATCCTCGGTCGGTCAGATGACACGATCAAGATCGCGGGCAAGCGGCTCGGTCCCGCGGAGGTGGAGTCGATCCTCGTCCGGCACGAAGCGATCATTGAGGCGGCGGCGATCGGGGTGCCGCACGAGGTCAAGGGGAGTGAACTGATCCTCTTCGCAGTAACCGCTCCCGGCGTGGAAAGAAGCGCTGCTCTTCGTCAAGAACTGCATGAGATGGTTGTCGCTGAAATGGGCAAGCCGCTCACGCCCAAAGCCATCCTGTTTGTTTCGGACCTGCCGAAGACGCGCAATGCCAAGGTGATGCGGCGCATGATCCGCGCGGCGTATTTGGGCTTGGAGTTGGGCGATACGTCTTCACTGGTGAACCCGGCGGCGGTGGAGGAAATAAGGCAGGCGGCGTAAGCGCTGATAAGACCAATATCCTATTGCCGTAACATTCTTTGTCTCTATACTTTCTTTATTACTGTTGAAAGGAAAAGACGATGAAAAGCTTTAGAAGTTTTGTGTTGTGCGTTTTTGTTCTTTTGTTTGGGCTTTCTGCCTGCAATCTGGGGGTGAAGCCTCCATCCGAAGGCGCGGAAGTCGTCGAGGCGGCAACAGAAGCGCCGGTTGTGGAATTGATCACCGAGACGATGACTCCAGTGGTGGAGCATGTGATGGTTCCCGGTGAGCTTCCTGATGTGCGAAGCGGTCTGGCGGGGGATAATGATTCCTCGACGACGGCGGATGAAAACCGCGCCTCAGGCGGTGACCGGTTTACCTTCGACCGATTCGAACGTCCCTTCAATTCCACGACGATGGATGTGTATTTCCCCTATCTTGATATTCAATCCTCGGAGATCTATCAGGATGATACATGGATGTACGGGGTCATCACTGTGAAGGATGGCGAGGCTGACCCGAAATTGGGCGGACGCTATGGCTTCGAGATCGACCTGAATTTGGATGGCGGCGGCGATTGGCTGATCCTTGCCATTGAACCTTCATCCACAGAGTGGACTACGAATGGCGTTCAAGTCTGGTTCGACGAAAATGACGATGTGGGCGGCAATATCAAGGTTACCGCGGATGACACCCCGCCCGGTTCGAACGGGTACGAGACCATGGTCTTCAGCGACGGACAGGGGGATGACCCTGACCTTGCCTGGGTGCGCGTCTCGCCGGAAGACCCGAATACGGTGCAGTTCGCTGTGAAAACTTCCATTCTCGGCGGTAATCTTTCCTACATGGTGGGAATGTGGGCTGGCAATGACGCTTTCGATCCGGCGCGTTTTGACCTGAATGATGCTTTGACGCATGAGCAGGCTGGCGCTTCATTGAAGGAACTCGAATATTTCTACCCGATCAAGGAATTGTCGGAGTTGGATAACGTTTGCCGCATGGCGGTCGGTTTCCAGCCGACAGGCAGCGAACCGGGGATATGCCCCCAACCGGTAAACCCTGGCAACCCGGACGAGCCGCCTCCTCCGCCGCCGGGAACCACCTGCCCTCCACCCTCAATTTTGTATTGCAGCCCCAATGGTTGTTTTTGCCTCGAGCCTCAGGGGTAGTAAATTTAGATATTCAATCTCCGTTCGATAAAACAGCCCTGAGTTCACTCGGGGTTGTTTTATCATCCAAAGGTACCGGACGGCGGGGAAATGTGACCAATGTCTTATGGAATTCGCAAATGAACAATCTATACTAAAAATATCTTATTCGAAAAGAGGTTGTTATGCGAACGAAATCCTTTTTGTTGGTTTTGATTCTATTACTACCTGCTCTTGCTTGTACGTCGAGCGGGTCTGTTGCGCCGACGGAGGAAGCCCCTCCGCCCACGGATGCTGAAGTTGCCACCGAGCCGACTGCAACCACCCCACCTCCAGAACCGACGGCGGTGGAGCATAAAACGATCCCCGGGGAATTGCCCGAACTGCAGAGCGGTGTGGTCGGTGACCAGGATTCGTCGGTCACTGCAGATCAGAAACGCGCGCCGGGCGGTGACCGTTTTACCTTTACCCGCTTCGAACGGCCTTTCAATGCCGAGACCATGGATGAGTATTATCCAGTGATCGACATTCAGGATGGCTTGTTCTTTGAGGATGATACCTGGTTGTATGCGGTCATCCACGTCCGAGGCGATGAAGCCAGCCGTGAACTGACCGGCAAATACGGCTTCGAGCTTGATCTGGATGTGGACGGCGGCGGTGACTGGCTGGTTCTTGCGTCTGATCCCGTTTCCAGTGAGTGGAGTACCGATGGTGTGGGGCTGTGGTTCGACACCAACGATGATGTCGGCGGTGAAGTGCCGACCACGACCGATAGTACCCAAGCCATTGGAGATGGATTTGAAACTCAGGTTTTCGGCGCAGGGACAGGCGACGACCCAGATATGGGCTGGGCGCGCATCTCACCGAATGACCCGAACACTGTGCAGATCGCGGTAAAGCAGGACATTCTTTCCGGCGATAAAACCTATCTGGTGGGTTTGTGGGCTGGCAATGAAGACCTTGACCCGGCACTGTTCGACATCAATGACCATTTCACACATGAGCAAGCTGGCGCAGCCGTGACCGAGTTGGATATTTACTATCCCATCAAGGAAGTCTCCGCATTGGATAATACCTGCCGTATGGCGGTCGGCTTCCAGCCGAGCGGAAGCGAGCCCGGTCTTTGTCCGCTGCCGCCTCCTCCCGGTGGTGGTGAACCTGCAGTCGATCCGGGTTGCCCGGCTGAGTACCTCGTTTGTCGAAATGTATCCCAGATCGCAGTTGTGATCGTCTGTTATTGCAATCAACCTTGACCTGAAAAATAGAATATCATTGTAGTTAAGGCTGGCGTGAGAGCGCCAGCCTTATTTTTTGTCTGCATTATAATAATTACCGTCTCGCTCAACTTGCGAGAGAAGGAGATTGAATGAAAAACGTTCGAACAGTGATCCTGGCATTGACATTAACGCTCATGATTGTCCTGTCTTCGTGCGGAACGCCAACGCCGGAGATCGTGACCGTCGTAGTGACCGCCACCGACCAGCCTGCCACTGAGGTACCGACTGCGGCGCCGACTCAGCCCCTGCAACCCGTGACACTTGGAGGTCCGCAAAGCGCCGAGACGATGAAATGGATCGATGGCAGTACCCTGGTCTACATCCCTGCGGGTGATTTTTCGATGGGTGATAACGGCTTCGATGCCCCCGCTCATAACGTCACGTTGGACGGCTATTGGATTCAGCAGACGAAAGTCACGAACCGCATGTATGACCAATGTGTCAAAGCTGGGATCTGTTCCGCCCCCACACAACAGCTGGGCGGACCGGTTTTCACCAACCCGGATTTCGCCAGCCATCCCGTTGTGGGCGTGGCGTGGGATCAGGCACAAGCCTACTGCGGCTGGATCCAGGGAAGCCTGCCGACCGAGGCGCAATGGGAAAAAGGTGCACGCGGCTTGAACGGGAACGTCTATCCGTGGGGCAACAGTGAACCCTCCTGTGACCTGCTGAATTTTGGAAATTGTTACGGTCGCACGACGAATGTGAACGCCACTCCCACCGGCGCGAGCGCGTTCGGTCTGCTGGAGATGGCGGGGAATGTCTTTGAGTGGGTGGGCGATTGGTACGATGCGAATTACTACGCCACATCCCCGGCGGCGAACCCCACCGGTCCTGCGAGCGGACAGTTCCGCGTCATCCGCGGCAGTTCATTTGAAACGGTCGAGGAAAGCGTCGCGTCTGCCATTCGTCATTACAACGAACCGGTTGACGCCGCTCGTGATACCGGCTTCCGCTGTGTGGTTGCCAACCCCCAGCCCTTCGCGCCGTACTGCCAGTTGACGGCTCAAGTCCCGGCGAATCAGGTCACATCCACGAACACCTGCGCGCTGCCGGAAGGTGTGGTGACCAACTCATACTGTTCACTGGGCGATGGATACGGCGTTGTGCAGATCTCCTTCGGTGCCACATGGGAAGAGCGCGGCACGCGCATCCAATGTGAGGAACAGGTCGTGGGCGGTATCCGGCAACTGGTATGTCGCGGTCCGCGCGGGATCGAATCGACAAATGAAGTTGTGGTCTGTAACCCCGCCTGTACCAATCAACCCGATGTCAGCGGATTGAACGCCGCCTGCGACCCGGGATATACGCTCGACCCGGCTACCGGTTCATGCGCCTATACTCCGATCCTGGCTCAGCCCGGTGCGGGCGGATGTCCGCTCGGCTATGTCACATTGGATAGGGGCGGTCAGCAGGTCTGTGCTGTTGGCGCGGGCGCGGATGGCTCCTGCCCGATCGGTCTTTACTTCGACGACCTCGCCGGTATGTGTGTTCCGCCCAATGGCGAAACCGATGCGCCGTTCGGCATCGATAACCCTGACCTCGCCAGCCAGACCTATGCCGGGTGCGCTGGTGGATATGCCTATAACGAAGCATTCCAATGCTGCCAGCCCAATACCGGTGCCGCCTTCCCCGGCTGTGCTCCTGGGTATACATTCGATCCGAATTTACAGGCATGTGCGCCTGTGTTGGAAGAGGCGATCGGCGGGACGGGTTGTATCACCGTGCGTGTTAACACGGTCAAATGTTCGATCGTCGAAGACAAGGTCTGTGCGCCGATCACAACCGAATCACCGTGTGTGGCGAATACCATGTGCAAATGGAATGAGAACGCAGATGCATGTGAACTGAGACAACCGTAAATTGATGTGAAGCGATACAAGCCGGTTTTTCGAAAAACCGGCTTGTATTTTTTAATCTGAGACAGCCCTATCTTTTGGGGGATGGAAGATGGAAGGATTAATCCTATAATTTACTTAGCTTCACTTTTTACTGTGAAGAAGGAGCGAGAAACCATGAAGCACATAAGACCATTTGCCTGGCTTGCGCTTTTGTTGATCCTGGCGCTCTCCGGGTGCAATCTTGGGGCAACCCCTACCGCGGAGATGACAGAACCGCCGCCAACACAGGAAGCGGAAACGCCGGCCGCCACCCTGGAGCCCATCGAACCGACCAACACTGCTGAGACGCAACTGATCACCGTTGACCTTGCGGGTCCGCCCATGCAGGTTGGCTCAAAATATACCTATGTGGACGGCACAGTTCTGGTCGCCGTGCCGGGTGGTCCGTTCACCATGGGCTATAACTTTGCCGATAACCCTGTGCGTCAGGTTTCGGTGGGTGACTTCTGGATCTACAGCACCAAGGTCACCAACACGCAGTATGCCTTATGCGTTCAGTCTGGCAAGTGTACGCCGCCCGACCCGGAAAAAAATCCGGATTATGGCGATGCCCGCTACATCAAATTTCCAGTTACCGGGGTCACTCATGCGCAAGCCGGAGAGTATTGTTCCTTTGTCCATGGGCGGCTCCCATCTGAAGCTGAATGGGAAAAGACTGCCCGCGGACCGGAGGGGAATATCTTTCCGTGGGGTGATGAAGCGCCGGGTTGTAATTGGTTGAACTACAAGTTTTGCGTCGGCAAGACCACCTGGGTCAACGAATATCCTGACGGTGTGAGTTATTACGGCGCGTTCGATATGTCTGGCAATGCACGCGAGTGGGCAGCGGATTGGTACAGCCCGATCTACAACATCGATAACCCGGTCTCCGACCCGCTCGGACCGGATTTTGGGGAGAAGCGTTCTGTGCGCGGAAGCAGTTATCAGGATAGCGCCGACCCGACCATCTCGGCACATCGCTTCTCACTGGACCCGGAAGAGTCACTGACCGATCTGGGCTTCCGCTGTGTGGTGGAGGACCCGACCTACTTCGCCCCGTGGTGTGAGCAGCTGACCTATATCGGCACCGGTCCCGACGGCTCCCAGCCGGATTGTGTGCCTATTGTCGATTGCAACACTGTTTCCATTTCGCAGGGATTGAACTGCACACCAAACTTTTCGCCGTACACCATCGTTGAGTTCAACGTTTCGAACACGCCGCCAAATGACTACACCTATACTCTGGACGGTTGTACTCAGGACCCGGAAGGGAACGGCAGTGAAAATAAGTTCCTGTGTTATCCGGGTGATGCGGGTACGGCATCGACAACTGGCTCATGTTTATATGGTGTCCCTGCCTTCTGCGGAACCTGTTCGGACCATTACACCAAGGTCGGTGACAAATGCGTTTGGGATGGCAGCGGAACATCCGGCGTGGCTTGTTTGCCCGGTTCCACGTATGACCCGGCATCTCAGTGTTGTACTGCCCTCACCGGCGAAGGCGCAGATTTCCCGATCTGCCCGGCGGGGACGTACCCGCTGAATGGCGCTTGCGTGGATAACCCCAAGGGTGTGGTCGATGTTGAGACCGCTGACGTGATGTTCGATAAATGCACGCCGCCCATCACGGAAATTCCCCCAACTGATGATCCGAATGATGAGCCGGAAGATCCTGGTGACCCTGGAACTGGTCCATGCCCGCCACCACAGACTTTATTTTGTCCAATCACTTATGTTGGACCATGTTACTGTAAATAAGTTAACGAAGAAATCTCCCTTGTGAAAACTGGGGAGATTTCTTTTTCAAATTAAGGCAAAAAATATTATGACCTAGCCCATAAAAGGGAAATTTGAGTATAATACGATAAAACTTATCCAGAATTGTGTTTTTAAATCTAATTTAGAGGTTTTAAACATGAATAAATTGATTTTCACGATTTTGCTGGTATTTAGTATGCTTGTCGGGTCGGCGAATACCGTCCGCGCATTGGATGGATTGATCCAACTCGAAGAGACCCGTAACGACCCGGGCGGCGGTGTCATCTTTGTATTCAGCTTCACCGGAGAATTCCCCAATTCCTACTTCACCGGCTTCGTAACGGTGGGTGATGAAAAATATCCCATCGATTGCAATGTAGTCGATGAAGGTCGGGTGCAGTGTACGTCATCCCGCGCGCTGGCAGGCAGGAATGTCGTTGTCCACCTGGGCGAGTTCATCTTCTATACGTTCGTCCCTGAAGGCGGATTCCGTCCTTCGACGGGCACGACAACGTACTGCTACAATGTTTACGATGTTTATTACATTGAAGACGAGGAAAGCAACTTCTGGCTTCCGTTCGATGTCCACTGCCAGGATGTACCGGCTGAGATCGGCGATCTTCTCGAGGATTTTTACAACCCGGATTACATGGATTTTTACGATTACGAGTTCATGGATCAAAGCCCCAGTTGTTTTGACCCGGTGACCGAAGAGGCATATTACTTGCCGGGCTGCCCACAATGATCTGCGCTCAGACCTCCTGAAAGGGAGGTCTGTTTTTTTCCCAGCCTGCGGTGAAGGAACTGCCTTGGGTCCAGTATCCGTTTTCGGGTTCGGGTGTGAGGCGTTTTTTAATCCATTAAGGGCTTGCAAAAATAGAAAAAATGTTCTAAAATAGATCAACTTTATCGTTCGTCTAAATAAGGAGAATTCAAATGTCCAAACGAAATATTGTCCATGTTGAAATTCCTGCCATGAACCAGGAAGCCACCGGCAAGTTCTACGGGGAGTTGTTCGGGTGGAAGATCACCGCCATGCCTGAAATGGATTACACCATGTGGGAAGCTGCTGACGGTTCCGGCGGCGGATTCCCGGCCGTTTCAGACGAAAACCCCGCGGGGCAGGTGACCGTGTACATCGACAGCGACGATATCGAAGCCGACCTGAAAAAGGTGGAAAAACTGGGCGGAAAGGTTCTACGCCAGAAGACCGATATCCCAGGTATGGGCTGGTATGGGGTTTTTCAGGACCCGACAGGCAACGTGCTGGCGCTTTATACCAGTATGAAATCCTGACCGGATAGCTTCGCTATATGAACAATCATTCAATTCATCGAGAGCATCACGAATGTATGCAATGACAGGGAAACTTTCTGCCCAGCCCGGCAAGCGTGAAATGCTGGCGTCCATTCTTTTGCGTGCTTCGGATATGGTAGCGGACATGAGCGGCTGCCGGGCGTACATCGTCATGGAAGATGCCGGAGATGAATCAACCGTGTGGGTCTTCGAGATGTGGGACGATAAAGAGGCTCACGATGCTTCCTTGCGTGATGAACGTGTGCGAGCGTTGATCAACGAAGCAATGCCGATCATGGCGGGAGCGCCGAGCGGATCCGAGTTGCGCGTCGTCGGTGGTCATGGAGTGGATATGTAAATCTCCGCTTGACGCATCCAAACGCAGGTGGTATGCTTGCGCGCAATGTCCAGCCTGAACCGCGTCAACAACGATACCAATACCAACCGCACTACTCGTAGAGTGCCGGGGCATTGGTGGTTGTCAGGTGAACAGCAGCAGGTTCAAACTCACTAGGTAAACCAAATGCCCCGAACTTCGGGGCATTTTTCTTAAGTCCAGTACACCATAAGACCGTGGATAACATCCATTGTCATAACCAAATAGGAGAAGTCATCATGATCTCGAACACCATGCCCGTCCTCGCCGTTGACGAGAAGTATCTTGTCCCTGTCAGTGAGCACCTCAAGCAAATGATGGACATTCCACCGTCCCGCATGTTCCTCATCAACAAGTCGTTGAAGGTTTATGTCGAGAAGAATCCCGGCTCGAAGATCTTCGACGCGTCACAGGGCGATGGCGGCGCGTCGCTGCCCGGAACGCCGAAGCCGCTCCTCGAACGCGCGCTTCAACTCCAACTGGAGCATGGTACGGCTTACGATATGCCGTTTGGCACCGACGGCTATCGCAAAGCGGTCATCGAGCAATATTGGAAATTAGACTCATCCTCCGGCTGGGGACCTGCCAATGTGCTCGGCACGGCGGGCGGACGCGACGGGTTGAATAAAGCCTATCAAGCCATGCTGGCGCTCGGTCACGGTCGGCAGGGTGACCTCATCATGGTTTCGCGCGTGCCGTGGATCTCCTACAACTGGGGTCCCTACGGCGTCGGCGCGAACGTGCTCTGGGCACCCGGTGACCCGGCGCAAGGCTGGGCGTATTCCGAAGATGCCATCCGCGAAAGCGTGAAGTTCGCCGAATCAAAAGGACGCAAGATCGCGGGCATTATCATCACCAATCCCGACAATCCCACCGGCTTGACCATCGCCGTCGAAAAGCAGGTCTCATTAGCCAAAGCCGCGCTCGAAGCGGGTGTCGCTTTCGTGCTCTTCGATTGGATGTATCACTACGTCACAGACGAATCGCCGATGGATCTGAACTCCTTCCTCAAGAACTTCACGCCTGAAGAACGCAAACGCATCATGTTCCTCGATGGCATCACCAAATCCCTGGGCGGGTCGAACATCCGCAACTGTCACCTGATCGCGGATGAATCGGTTATCAAGTTCATTGTGGCGCGCGCGTCGCACGGCGTCATTCCGCCGTTCTTCTCGCTTGCGGTTGCAATGGCTGCCTACGAAATGGGATATCTCGAAGCCGCCAGGACCATCATCGAACCGACTAACGCCAGCCGCGTTGTTTTGAAGAAATTGCTCGCCGAGAGCGGATTGCAGCACATCATCGGCAAAGGCTATTACGCCTTCATGAACGTGGGGGAGTACATCAGAGCCAAGGGCTGGGCGGATACGGAACAGCTCGGTCAATATCTTGCTGAAAATAACGGTATTGCCATCGTCCCCGGCGCGTTCTTCTCTCCCTTCGGCGGCGACTGGGTGCGCTTCTCGTATGCCACGCCGGTCGAACGCACGGAAGGCGCGTTCAAGCGCTTGATGGAAGGCTTGGAAGGCTTGAAGAAGTAATTCAAACGAAAGAGGAAAGAAGAAAGAATGTCATTTTCTTTCCTCTTTCCTCTTTCGTCTTTGGGAAGCACGTATCACATTTTACGCAAAACGAATCATTGCTCAATATTTTTTCGCCTTAGGAATCGCCCATGCCTCAACAAAAATTCGCCGATAAATATCTCCTTGCCGTCGAACAAGCCATCAAGGAAAAACCCGAAGGCGGGTTGGATGGTTTCGAGCAGGAGTGGAACCTGCTCGATGAAGAATTGCGTCCGCTGCTCACCGTCGGCGCCGGACCCAGCCAGCATTCTTTTGTGGATTATCTCCGCGCCGAGTGTCTGCCGCAATGGCAAAAGCAATACAGTCAGCTCGAAGTCTTCCACTGGATGATCGAGTGGGCGACCCGCCCATATTACAGTCCGCGCGGCGCGATCTACGAAGCGCGTCTCATGGAAGCCTCGCTCATCAATGCCTTGCATCGCGCCGGTGTCAGCTTTGGCGAGCGGCTGCATTACTGGCATGGGAATTTACTTTTCCTAACCGACATCGGTCATCATTCCATCCCCGGCAACTGGACGCTCGCCAAGCGCCGCTATCTCGAAAAGTGCGTTGACCTGTACGGCGACACGCTCGCCACCACAGGCATCCACACCAATATGTCATTGCCCGATCCGCTCTTCGCCTGGGACTTCATGCACCTCTCTGCCACCGAGCGCGGTGATCAGCACCTCGACGAATTCAAGTCCGAGTTCTACATAACAGCCACACGGCTGCTGCGCGCCTTTGCATCGCTCTTCATCGCTACGGGCGCATCCACACCCATGCAGGCGCAAGTCCGCAACGGACGCGCGGTGGTGGCGCTGACCGAATTCGACTCGATCCGCAACCTGACCTTCCCCAATCCCTCCGCCATCGACCTGCCCGACCTCTATCGCTCCTACAACGATTATCTGCAAACTTCCTATGACCTCGTGCGGCGCGGTGTGCGTTTCGGGAATAACAACTGGACTCCCATCCGCGCGCGAAGTTTTGCCGAGCCCGTGGAACGCATAATTTCGACGACGAGCGACCAGCTCGCATCTCTCTACGCTCGGGGCTTGTTCGCCGCCGGTGAGGGGACTCCACCCGACGAGATGGCTCAGCAGATCGAAAAGCAGAATCTCATGGCGCGCATCAACCTGCCGATGGGACGTGTCGAAGTCCGCGTGGATGAAGGCGGTCACAGCCTCGATCTCGATATCGCCAACCTGACCTTCAAGCATCTGCTCATGCTGCGCATCTACTCCGACTCGAAGTTCGCGCGTTCATTCCGCTATGACCGCGAAGACATCAGCCGTGCGCGCGCCAATGAGAGTCTTGCGGCGAAATATGGTTTGCGAGCCGAGATCGAAAATCCGCTTACGGGGAAACCGATCTCCGTGCGCGGCTTCCTCAAATGGTCTATCAATGAGGTCAAGCCGCTGGCGCAAGCCTTGAACATGTGGGAAGACCTCACTCCGCTGGTGGAGATGGCGGAAGGCGGACGCAACACCGCCGATAAGATCCGCGCGCGCTTGCATATGGAATTGGGCGCCAATGATGAAGTTCCGCTCAACCTTTTGAAGGAGATCTTCTACGAACGCGAGGCGCAGGTCAAAGCGGACGTGGAACGCATCGCCGCCGACTACGGCTCGCTCGGCGCGGATGCCTCCAAGATCGCCGAATTCCTCCAGCGTGGACGTGACTCCGCGCGTCAACTTCAGAACGCTCCCATTCAATTCAGACCGAGGACCCAAGCTATGACCGAATCTTCCTACCCGAACAAGACCGCTGAAATTTTGGATCTGGCTCAACAATTGATCCGCATTCCCTCTGTCACCGCCTGCCCGGATGAACGTCTCGAAGAAGTCCACCGCGCAGGTTCGTTGGTGGATGATTATCTGCGCAGTGCAGGTTTGGAAGTAAAGTATTTTGACGGCAAATATCCGGCAGTCTATGCGACGTTCCCAAGCGCAGTAATGAGTAACGAGAAACGAGATTCTTCCCTCGTTACTCGTTACTCGTCCTTCATCCTTTTAACTGGTCACTTTGACGTCGTTGAACCGGAACCGGATGACTCTCAGTTCATTCCGCGCATCGAAGGTGATTACCTGCACGGGCGCGGCGCAGCGGATATGAAAACCGTCGTCGCCACGTATCTGGTTTGGATGAAAGACCGGCTCAAGATGGGCGCGCCGTATCCCAATATCGCCCTGCTGTTGGTCGGCAATGAAGAGAACGGTGAAGCCGAAGCCTGGGGCACGCCGCATGTTTTGAAGGAACTGGGTCTCACGCCTGCACTATTCATCGCGGGTGAGCGCACCGGTGAAAAAGGCGACGAACTCTTCGGTGAAGTCTGCGTGGAAAATCGCGGCGTGATGCGCTTTGACGTCATCGCGCGCGGTGCGAAAGGTCACTCCGGCGTGGCGGGTACTGGCGATCTGAGCGAACGTCTCATCTCGGCGCGGACTGCCTTGAATGAAATTTTTGCACAGAACCTGACGCTCAAATCCGCGGACGGATGGCAGTCACAAGCAAAGTTCCCGTTCATCAGCGTGGGGACGCCGGGCGTGTACAACGTCACAGCGGCGGAAGGGATTCTTGGCGTCGAGATTCGTCCCATCCCGCAGGATGATGTCGAAGGTCTTAAGGCGAAGGTCGAAGCATATTGCGCGGAGAATGGACTCGAAGCTAAGTTCACTGTCATGGAGAACGGCGTGGCATGCGACCCGAATAATCCGGCGTTGAAAGCACTCACCGAAGCAGTCAAACAGGCGTCAGGTGGAGTCGATGCGAGGATCGGGCGTAAGCTCCCCGGCACCAGCGCAAGATTCGCTCCCGGCGGTCAAGCCGTCGTGTGGGGTCAATCCGGTATTGGACCGCATGCAAAGAACGAAGCGCACTTCATCCCAAGCATCGAACCGTATTATAGGTCGTTGATGGAGTTGGCAAAGTTGTGGAGATAGATAACATGACTCACCCCGATTTTTTTTCGCGGGTGAGTCATTTTTTTAAGAGAAAATGGGACGCGGATATACGCTGACAACGCGGATTTTTAATCCATTTTCCGCGCCGATCCGCGCTCGTCCGCGTCCTAAATTAAATTCTGAATTAATCATGTTTTGTTTATCGCATAAATAAGCGTTGGGTAATTATCGCCGTCGATACCGTCCACTTGTTTTTCGAGCGTCATGCCGATCTTCTCGGCTACTTTTTGCGAGGCGATATTCTTCGGGTCGATCAAGCAGACCAGGCGTTGCAGTCCCAACTTTTTGAACGCATAATCGCGGATCGCCAGCGCGCCTTCGGAAGCGAATCCCTGCCCCCAGAATTCCTTGTCGAGCAGGTAGGCGATCTCCACTTCATGCCTGCCTTCGATGGTCCACGGGAGCAGCCCGCAGCGCCCGATGAATTTTCCGCTCGATTTTTGGATGGTCGCCCAAAGCCCCAACTCGGGGTGTTTGGGGTGTCCGTTCAGGAACCATTCGAGTTCCTCCTGGGTCTCTTTGTGATCCAATACACCTTCGGGAAAATACCTGCGCACGTCCGGGTCGCTGTAAAGTTTGTAGAGCGCATCGAGGTCGTCCATCACCAAACGTCTAAGGAGGAGTCTATCGGTTTCGAGGATTTTCATTTTTTACATTTTCAATTCGTTAACAAGGAATGAGTAAATATCAGCCAGTTCATCGATGAGGATCTTTGTGGGCTTGCCGAAGCCATGACCTGCCTTGGTCTGAATGCGGATCAATGTGGGCGCATCGCCACCCTGACAGGCTTGCAGCCGCGCCGCAAACTTGAACGAGTGACCGGGCACCACGCGGTCATCATGGTCGCCGGTGAGCACCAGCGTGGGTGGATATTTCGTCCCCGGTTTGAGGTTGTGATACGGCGAATAGGCATGGAGCGTTTTGAACTGTTCCGGATCTTCGGGGGAGCCGTAATCGCTGACCCATGCCCAGCCGATGGTGAACTTGTTGAAGCGCAGCATGTCCATCACGCCGACAATGGGCAGACACGCGCCAAAAAGGTCGGGACGCTGGGTCATGCACGCGCCAATGAGCAGACCGCCGTTCGAGCGTCCTTCGACGGCAAGCTTGGGCGTAGAGGTGATTCCCTCCGCGATGAGCCATTCGGCGCAGGAGATGAAATCGTCGAAAACGTTTTGCTTGCTGCCGATCATGCCGCCTTTGTGCCAGTCTTCGCCGTACTCCGCGCCGCCGCGCATGTTCGCGGATGCGTACACGCCGCCGAGTTCGAGCCAGATGAGACGGCTGACCGCAAAGGCAGGCATGACCGAGATGTTGAATCCGCCGTAGCCGTAGAGCAGGGTGGGATTCTGTCTGTCGCGTTTGAGTCCCTTTTTGTGGGTCAGGTACATGGGAACTTTCGTCCCGTCCTTGCTGGTGACAAAAACCTGTTGAGTTTCGTAGACGGTTGGGTCGAAATCCAATTCGGGTGAATCGATGACTTCCGCGCTGCGCGTTTTGAAATCGTAGCGGAAGACCGTTGTCGGGTAGAGAAAGGATTGGAAGGCATAGAACAACTCATCGTCGGAGCGTGATGCATGAAGCCCGAGGTCGTTGATCTGCGCAACCGACCCAAGCGCGGGAAATGGAATCTCGCCGTCTGGGCTTCCATCCAATTTAAAGAGACGGATGGAATGATGCGCGTCTTCGTTGTAGAGCGCGGCGAATTGGTCGTTGACCATCGTCACGCCTTCGAGCACGGCTTTGGCTTCGGGGATGAGAGTTTGCCAGTTGGCCTTTTCTGGTTTGGTGATGTCGATGGAGATCAGCCTGCCGCGCGGCGCGTCGAGGTTGGTGAAGAAATAAAATTGCGTGCCGTCATTGCCGATGAGTTCGTATGATGCTTCGAGGTCGGAGATGAGTTCAACGAATTTATCGTCGGCTTGCAGGTCGCGGTAGAAGAAACGGTTGCGGACATCCGTGCCTTGCCAGATGTGCAAGGCGTGATAGCGCCCATCGTCGGTGATGCCGGATTGAAAACCCCATTCGCGGTTGTCGGGTCGGGCATAGGCGAGCACATCCTGCGTTTGCGGCGTGTTCAGCTTGTGGAAGAAAACTTTCTGGTTGTAATTTGCGTTTTCGTATTCGCCACCTTCGATGGGTTCATCATAGCGCGAGTAGAAAAAGCCGGAGCCGTCGGGCAGCCATGCCGCGCCGCTGAATTTGCTCCACTCGATCTTCTCCGGCAGGTCTGCGCCGGTTTCCACATCGCGGATGTGCCATGTCAGCCAGTCGGAACCGCTGGCGGAGGTGGCATAGGCGAGACGTTTGCCATCCTTGCTGATGGAATAACTGGTGAGCGCCACTGTGCCGTCATCCGAAAGTGTGTTGGGGTCGAGCAGTACGCGCGGTTCGGAGGTCAGGCTTGATTTCACAAATAACACGGATTGATTTTGCAAACCGCTATTGCGTTCCTGAAAATAAAACCCGCCGCGTTTGTTGGGCGCGCCTGCCTTGGCGAAATCCCACAACTCGGTCAGGCGTTTGTTGATCTTTTCACGCGTTGGGACTTGCGTGAGATAGGCTTGTGTCAATTCGTTCTGCTGCCGGATCCACTCGAGGGTTTCGGGTGCATCCACATCTTCCATCCAGCGATAGGGGTCTGGGACGAGGGTTCCGTGGTAGTCATCGGTTTGGTCAACGGTCTTCGCCTGCGGGTAATTGAATTTCATTTGTCCTCTATGTGTTTCAGAAAAACATTACGAAGGTTTACTTCCCCTATCATGACCCTTCGTTTCCTTCGTGATTGAAAATCGGGTTACTTGCCTTTTTGCTTACTGGGTAGAAAATCGAAAGGCGGACGTTGGTTCAGCTTTGGCAGAAAAGCGCCCATTTCTCCGGCGGCGATCATGGTCAGCGAGCCGGTGTCACAGCCGAGGCGTTGGAAATGGTCGAGCGGCATTCCGAGGAAATGCGCCACGGCAAGTTTGATCGGGTCGGCGTGAAAGACAACCGCAACAATATCCTGCGGCTTGTTATGTTTTTGGATGACGCGCTCCAGCACGTTGACGATGCGGATCTGACATTCCGGGAACGATTCGCCTTCAGGGAACCGAAACCGAGACGGCGCGTTCTGCACGATCTTCCATTCCTTTTTTAACGCCAGCAGTTTCCACGATCTGCCCTGCCATTTGCCGATATTCGTATCCATCAGGTCGGGTTCCTGCATGATGGTGAGTTTATGCGATTCGGCGATGGGACTGGCTGTCTCCATTGCCCGCTCCAGCGGACTGGAATAGATGGCTTTGATGGGGACATCTTTCAGCGCATCTCCCAACGCCTGAGCCTGTTTCTGTCCCTTTTCATTTAAGTGAACGCCGGGAATTCGTCCTGCCATTTTCCCGGTCTTGACATAATCATTTTCGCCGTGACGTATGAGAAGTAATAAGGTCATGTTCGAAGGTTTACAGGTTGAAGGTTGCAGGTTTGGTTTTGAAGATCCTCGAACCTTCACCCTGCAACTTGTAACTCTTAACTCTTTACTCGGTACTCTTCACTTGCACTTACTTGATCTTTCGCTTCATTTCCACGATCTGTTCTTCGGTCATATCGGGAACGTTGACGACTTCCGTAATTCCCAATGCCTTGCGCTGTGCCTCGCGCCACATCTCCAGCCGTGACTTGACCTGTGACTCGTAGCCTTCTTCGGATGGTGAATAAAAATAGGTGCCGAGCAGGCGCTTGGGTAAATATTGCTGGGGAGTGAAATGGCCTTCCATTTCGTGCGGATAAACGTAGTCTTTTCCGTGTCCCATTGCGGCGGCGTCGCGGTTGCCGTCCATGAGGTGGCGCGGCACGGAGATTTGTCCCTCTTCCTCGATCTTCTTCATTGCCTTGAAATACGCTCCTGCCGTATTGGACTTGGGCGCGGTGGCGAGATAAAGAGTCGCTTCGACGATGGGGTAGATGCCTTCGGGTAAGCCGATGAATTCAAACGCTTGCATGGCTGATGAGGCAACGACGAGTCCCATTGGGTCTGCCAAGCCAATGTCTTCACCCGCAAGAATGATCAAACGGCGGATGATGAACTTGGGATCTTCTCCGGCGTAGATCATCTTTGCCAGCCAGTACAAGGCTGCGTCTGGGTCTGATCCGCGCACGGATTTGATGAAGGCGGAAATGGTGTCGTAGTGCGCGTCGCCGTCTTTGTCGTACAAAACTGCGCGGCGTTGAATTGACTCTTGCGCCACATCCAGAGTGATATGGATCGTACCATCTTTGTTCGGTGAAGTGGATTCGACAGCCAGTTCAATGGCGTTCAGCGCATTACGCGCGTCACCGGAGGCGACCTCAATTAAATGAGTACGAGCTTCCGGGTCGATGACGATGCGCTTTTCCCCATAGCCGCGTTCTTTGTCAGTCAAGGCGCGGTCGATCAGGATTCCCGTTTCGGCTTGGTTCAAGTTCCGCAGTTGAAAAACACGCGAGCGCGAGATGAGCGCTTTGATGACTTCAAAGTATGGGTTTTCGGTGGTCGCGCCGATGAGAGTGAACGTCCCGTTCTCGACGTGGGGCAGAAGCGCGTCCTGTTGGGCTTTGTTCCAGCGATGGACTTCGTCCACGAAAAGGATGGTGCGGATGTTATGCAGACGTCTGCGTTCGAGCGATTCGTCGATGACGACCCGCAGGTCTGCTTTGCCCGCGAGAATGGCGGAGATGGTTGTGAAGTGACTCTTGGTGGTGTTGGCAATGACCTGTGCCAGTGTGGTCTTGCCCGTGCCGGGAGGTCCCCACAAAATAATGGATGAAAAGAGTTTGTCGGCTTCGATGGCGCGGCGCAGAAGTTTGCCCTCGCCCACGATGTGCTCCTGCCCAATATATTCATCCAACGTGCGCGGACGCATCCGCGCGGCAAGCGGCGCTTCACTTTTTAGTCGTTCATGCATGGCATGGTCGAAGAGATCAGACATGGCGCGATTCTACCATGCAGGGTTATTGAAGATAAATTTGCTGTGCGCTTTCAGCGATTGCTTATCAACCAGTGAGGGAGTTGGATCTCGGATTTTACTTGGTAATAACCGCCCTCGGCGCAGGCGCGGCAGAGGGTTAGACCTCTGACATGAATTTCCCGTTCGTTCATGATCTCTTCACCGCACCCGTCACAGTCGACTCGCATGCCAGGACGCGAAACGATCTGTTCAATGGATGTGTTAAAAAAGACTTCTTGAACGGTCAGCATATCTTCGTCGGGCATGGTTTGATAGGCTTGCATCTGTGCGAAGTAGTGACGCGGCTCATCTGTGACGAAGGCGCTGGCTCGCTCGCGGATGTCGATGACAGGTGCAACGCGGACGGCTCTGCCGGTTTGTGTGTCCACGAAGGTGGCGGCGGCTTTGCCGTAATCTTCCACGCGCAGGGTGCGATGACCCACTGTGCAGTTCGTCGCAGCGGAGAGTCCGTCTGCGAAACAGCCGTCGGTCTCGGTGATGACGAGCAGCCGCTTCGAGCCTTGATTCGCTTCCAGTTGCAATGACCCGATGCCCCTGAGTCCGATGCGGACTCCGAGGATCTGGCGCGGGCATAGGTGGTTATGGTCACGGGCGGAGATCTCAAGCAAGGCAGCTAAGTTATTCATGTGGTGCTCCTATCCAAAGATCAAAACAATGCCGAGGGTGAACGATCCGGCGACCAGCCACCCATCCAAGGCGCCGATACGCAGCGGGACGTTGCGGCTGAGTTCGGGACGAAAAGCGCGCACTTCTGCCGCGAGGACGATCTGCTCGGCGTGACGAAGCGCGTTCGAGAAAACGGTGACGACCAGCAGTTGCATGCCGCGCCACCATTGCGCGCGGAATCCGCCGCGCATGCGCAGGCTGTGCCAGGCGTTCATGCCAGATTGACGCAGGTCGGGCAGAAGGTTGGTCGCCACGCCGATGGAAAAGCCAAGTCCGCGTAAGCCGCCGCGTTCGAGCAAGCCTGCCACTTCCACGATGTTGACCGAACTTGAAAGCCCATCCGCTGCGAGCAGAATGACCGCGGCGCGCAAGGTCATTTGGATGCTGTTGAGGATGTTTACGGATGAAAACGATATGCCCAGAATTGTCAGATCGGGAGCTTGCTCGGAGACGCCAAAAAATAAGTTGATAATAAATAGAATACCGAAGATCACCAGCCAGCGCGGACGAGCCAATCGCTGCAATGCGGCGGGGTATGCCACGATCAAGATGCCCAATGTGAAAAGCGCCAGGACAATGCCTTTTGAAAGCGATGGCAATAAGACCATGCCCAATGCCCACAGGAAGATGCTCAAATGCCCCAGGCTGCCGATAAGCGGCTTGGGGTTGGATGCTTGGATGGCGGCGGTTTGTTGGGCTTGCTTTAGCATGAAACCTCTTGCGTAAAGTTATT
>CAYJPO010000055.1:29125-31574 GCA_964372045.1 uncultured Anaerolinea sp. | reverse complement strand
AGACAGACAGACGAATTCTGCCTGTTTCTCGATTTATGATTTATGCACCAAAACCAATTGAAACTGCAACAGGTAATCCACATGCTGGAGAAACCGCCGTCGAATTGCAATTGGAACAAATGGATGGAGGTACGCCGGGAAACACAGCAGTGGCGGAGTTAGGTGAGCAACTTGCAAAATTGAGCAATGATGTGCCAGAGTTGCTTGCAACCTATGGGAATGACATTATCCCGCTGTTGCTCAAATACCAAGATGATGCGGTGGATATTATTGGCGCATATGGGGATGAAGGCATTGCATTACTTTTAAAGTACGGTGGCGACACGCCTCAAGCCATTAAATTGGTCAGGGAATATGGTACACCTGCGGTTAAATTATTGAACATAGTGGATGTAGAATCTGCTGGCAGAGTACTGAAAAATCCTGATGCGGTCAACGCGCTGTTGAAATGGAAGCCGGAAGACTTTGAGAATTTTGGGGTTGAACTGGTGCAGCGGGCAGAGAACGACGCAAAAGCATTGACTGCCCTCGATAAATTGACCAATCTGGATATAAATAGCAGCGACCCAGCCGTTAGAGCGGAAGTAAACCGATTGATTCAGGAAATAGCCGAGAATTCCACACAAGGCAGCGGGGAGCGTTTTGTATTGGGGAACTGGATTTCTCATGGCGATGGGTATGTTGCAGATGCGCGGGTAAACGGCGGAGTATGGTATGAATCCCACCCGGATCTTTACAATAAACTGGAAGCGGTTTATGGCAAGGGAGACCCACGAATAGATGAGGCGCTTTGGCAAATCAACCAAGCCGCTTTGCAACAGCAGATTGAAAAAAGGTGTTGATTTCGATTATTCGCTTAAGTCTATTAAAAGTATTGATGATTACAATAAAGAGGTCAAGTATATTGAATTGCTTGACAGCGGAAATGTCACAGAAGTGTTAAAGATGCTGGAAGGGAAACCTTTGCCTGCGCGGTTGAAGGAAATCCAACTATTGCTGGACGCGGGGTATACACCCGATTATGACGACGCGGCGCAGGTGATTCATTGGACACTTGATCCATAAAGGATAATAAACATGAGAAAGCAACCGCAATTCCCCGAAGACGAGCGCATTAGGAAATACCGAGAAAAACTGATAGAACGTATCCAGAGCCATTTGCCCCTTGCCAAGTGGGGCTTCAGCCTTTCGTATGTGGGTCTGGACTCTAATAAAGTCATTTTTGATTCGGAGTGGTCTAGATTCAAGGTTAGCTTATACGGTGGACGATATCCAATGCCGTCGGAGGAGGAATTGAGTATTGATTATGGTCGTTTGCACGCGCCAGATACGTATCCATATATGGAATGGAATGGTGAGCAATGTTATTGCTGGCATCGCTCACCTGAAATCTTTTTCTTCCTTGAAGGGTATTCACCAAAAGATATCGTAGATAAGAGTTGGGATTTCGTGCCAGCTATTAAGCAATATTGGTCATCCGGCGAAGGGGCTAATTTACGAATATCTCATCATTCAGAGTTTGTCTTAAAACTAGAAGCCTTGATCTGGGAGCGATATGGGCAGCGTCTATTCGAGTTGTTTGACCTGCGTCACCCTGAGTTATGGGAGCAATATCGTAAATTTTTGAAGGAATTTTACAAACATAAGAACTGGCAGCCTGAATCAGCCAAACGAGGATGGATACCCAGACCGCCGCCATGGTTCGTTTGTTAGCTGACTATGAACAATCAATGAGCATGGCAGGAGAATCTAAGGAATCACATGAGTTTAAAATGCAAAAATATCTATTAATTATTTCAGCTTTACTCCTTCTGGCGGCACTACTCACAACATGGCTTTCCCCGGCGACTAGCCCAATAGTAGGAATGCTCTCCCTATTCCTCGGCCTCGCCCTCTCCACCCACACCATCATCCACAAGCACAAAGGGACCAAAAACGCCCGCGCCAAAATCCTCAAAGAAGCGAGCGTGATGGTACTCACGCTCATCATCATTCTCTTCCTCGGTGGAATCGCGGCAATGCTGGCGAATGCGCAGGTAGGAATCAGGTTTGGCGAGATCGCAGGGATCGTGTCCGCGATTGGGGCGAGTTTTCTGGTTGGGTATCTTGTCCGCAAAGGGATGATGAGATTTGCTCGATAAATTCGGGATTTTCTAAAAAGAGGCGGCCACTTTTCAAAGTGACCGCCTCTTGTACTTTATTTCGAAGACCATCTTGCATACACTGCCTGTGACAGCAAGCGGTTCGCGCTTTTTTCGCGAGTGACCAGTTCGCCGCTGTCGAGCGTGCCTTTGAATTTCTTCATCATTTCGTCCACGGCTTGGGCGACATGGATGGCGGAGGCTCGCACGGCATAGACGGTGACGATCACGAAGAGCGGATCGTTGCTCAGGCACTGGCGGCATTCGTCCAGTAGATTCGGCAGGGATTTGTAGATCTCCCACACTTC
>CAYJPO010000055.1:22380-29025 GCA_964372045.1 uncultured Anaerolinea sp. | reverse complement strand
TTGAACTTTAGCTGGGTGAGGTTGGGCAAGGGATAACTCATGACCCATTTCTCGTCCATTTGTTTTTTTAATTGCCAGTGCCCGCCGCTCTCCTCGCCTGAGGGAATGAAGACCGCATCGGCGTCATTCCACACGGATTGGGGCAGGGCGCGGCTCCACATCGCCTGGGATTCGGGGCGCGCGAAGGTGTATTTGCCAAAACGTTCGAGTTTTAAGCCGTCGCCGGAGTCGAGCAGCTCGTAATCTCGCCAGTTTGTGGCTTCGAGCAGCGTAAAGGTCGGGGAGTTTTGCATTCAGCAATGCCTTTGAAATAGGAGAATGGTACTAGTCCACTTGCTTTTTCCCTCGAAACGCGTATAATGTGGGAAGAAGTGGTAGAAAGTGGTAAGGACGCCGGGTTTCCGGCGTTTGTGTCATTAAAAGGATAAGTAGCACAAATGTTCTTAGGTCAGTTCCAGCACAACCTCGATGACAAGGGCCGCCTGATGATTCCGGCGCGCTTCCGTGAGTTGCTGGAAGGCGGCGCTTACATCACGCAGGGTTTTGATAAATGCCTCATGGTGCTTACTGAGGCGTATTTCAAACAGGTCTATGAGCGCATCGAAGCCATGAACCTCGCCGACCCCACCGCCCGTTTGCTGCGCCGCCTGATCCTCTCCAATGCCTATCCGATCGAGGTGGATAAGATCGGTCGCATCCTCGTCCCACAGAACCTGCGTGCGTTCCTTGGTATTGAGAACGGTGAACTGGTGGTGGCGGGGCAGGGCGAGTACTTCGAAGTGTGGACACCCGGCACCTGGGGCGAGCAAATGGCTCTGCTTCAAGATACCGAAGCCAACAACGCGCGCTTCTCGACGTTGGATCTATCGAAACAATCTTCGTAGGGATAGGGCTAGCCCCTATCCTGCCCTAATCTTGGGCAGGCGCAAGACCTGCCCCTACGAGAACCATGGCACATAAACCTGTACTTTATCAAGAGATTATACACGCTCTGCAACCCCACAATGGCGGACGGTATGTGGATGGCACCTTAGGCGCGGGCGGACACGCTCGCGGCATTCTGGAGGCTTGCGCGCCGGATGGGCAACTGTTGGGTCTCGATGTAGACCCTCAGGCGCTGGCGCTTGCTCGTGAGACCTTGGCTCCTCATGAGGGGCGCATTCATCTCGCGCAAGCCTCCCACATCTCTCTCAGTGAGCAGCTTGCTTCATTGAAGTGGGATGCAGTGGACGGCATCGTCCTCGACCTCGGCGCGTCGTCCATGCAGTTCGATAACGCCGAACGCGGATTCTCCTTTTTGCAGGATGGTCCGCTGGATATGCGTTTCGGAGTCAACGCCGTTATGAGCGCGGATGAGATCGTCAACACCTTTGAAGAAAGGGAACTGGCAGACATCATCTTCCGCAACGGCGAAGACCGCGACGCTCGCAAGATCGCACGTGCCATCGTCAACAGCCGACCGCTTCATACCACCCGGGAACTGGTCGCTGTCATCGAAAAGGCATCTCCCCGACGAGGGGACCGCGTCCACCCTGCCACGCAGACGTTTCAAGCCCTGCGGATCGCCGTCAACGATGAATTGGCGGCAGTGGAGAAAACGCTTCCCCAAGCCGTCGCAGCTCTCCGGTCCGGTGGACGATGCGCAGTGATCTCCTTCCACTCGCTGGAAGACCGCATCGTCAAGGATCATTTCCGCGAGCAGAGCAAGGATCTCATCAATCCGCCTTACGAAAGAATTTATGAAGTGGAACGTAAGGCTGTTGTGAAGTTGGTCAATAAGAAGCCGATACTGCCAACGGAGGAAGAGATACGCGATAACCCCCGTGCCCGCAGTGCAAAACTTAGAGTTGTAGAAAAGTTGTAGCGAGCGTCATTGCGAGGAGCGCTCTTGTTCTTCGCGACGACACCGTACTTGCGCTCGGTGCAAGTGAGCAATCTCCATAATTCAGCATGAGATTGCTTCGGGCAGAAGAGCACTGCCCTCGCAATGACAGATCAATATTATGAACATACCGAACGTCAACCTCCCCAATGTCAACCACCTGATCCATGCGTATCGGGTCGCTCCATGGCGCATCCAGCGTCAGTGGATCGGCAATGCGTTGCTGGCGGTGGTTGCGTTCGCGATGGTGGCGGCGCTTTATTTGATCATTACCTCCCGCACCGCCATTGCCGGTCGCGAGATCCAGGACCTGACGGATGCCATCACTGCCAGCCAGCAGGTGAGCGGTGACATGCAGACCCAACTCGCCGCGCTGACCTCCTCGGTGGCGATGGAAACCCGCGCGCGTGAAATGGGTTACCGCCCGATGGAGCCGCAGGAAATGGAATACCTGGTGGTGCCGGGCTATGTCGCTCCGCAGCCGGTGGACCTTTCCACATCGTCCCTTCCCCAATTGAGCGCGCTGACCATCCCACCGGAATACAACCAATCGCTGTTGGACTGGCTGGATGAAAGCATCACTTCCAGACGGGGGATGCAATGAGAGGACAATTCAACCGCCGCAGTCAGGTACTGTCGGGCGCGTTGGCGTTCTTTGCGCTTGCCATCATGGTGCAGATGACGCGCATCCAGAACAGCCCGGAGGCGGCGATCTTCCGTCAGCAGGCTGAGAATTACGCTTACGAATTGCGCACATACTACTCCAATCGCGGTGAGATCTATGACCGTAATGGACGTTTACTTGCGGGGCAAAAGACCGTCTACGAAGTCGGCGTGGATCTGAACAACGTCATCGATCCGCATGCCATTGCCTTTGCTGTCAGCGATACACTCGGCTTGGACTACGATCAGACCATGAGTGTCATCCAGAATCCGCCGGAGGGGATCAGCTACATCGTCCTCGCGGATTTTGTGGAAACACAGCAGGCGCTTTACCTTCAAGAAGTAAAGAAGGCGTTGAATGAACAGGCTCCAGAAGGGGTATCCGGCGGGTTGACCGGTTTGCAGTTTAAATCTCACCCGATGCGCAGCTACCCTGAAAAGGCGCTCGGCTCGAATCTCATCGGCTTCGTCAACCGCGAAGGCAAAGGCTATTTTGGTGTGGAAGAGAATTACGACAACTTGCTGGCGGGCAACCCTGTGCAGGTGCTCGTGCCGACCGACCCGAACAAAGCCTTTGAGATCCCTCACATTCCCGATGGCACGACCCTCATCTTGACCATCAACCGCGACCTGCAAGCCGCCGCGGAAGATATCCTCGATTATTCGTTGGCGGAATACGGCGCGCAGGATGGCGTGATCGCCGTGATGAATCCGAGCAACGGCGAGGTCCTTGCCATTGCCACCTCGCGCCGCATGGACTTGAACGAGTTCTGGAATTATGGCGTGGTCTTCGATAATGCCACCGATTTCAACCCCGCCATTTCAAAGACTTACGAACCGGGCTCTGTCATCAAGATCCTCACGATGGCGGCTGCGCTGGATAGCAATACAGTCACGCCCAGCACCACGTACCTCGACACCGGTTCCATTCTCATCGGCGGCGTCACCATTCAAAACTGGGACCGCAATCCGTGGGGCGTGCAGAATATGGTCGGTTGTTTGCAGCACTCGCTCAACGTCTGCATGGTCAACATTGCCTCGCAGATGGGAGCGGGAACGTTCTACGGCTACATGGATGCCTTCGGTTTTGGTCATCTCACAGAGGTGGACCTGGCTGGGGAAGCGGCAGGCAGGCTAAAGGTCCCGGGTGATTCGGATTGGTATCCGGTGGACCTGGGCACGAATGCCTTCGGTCAGGGTGTCGCAGTCACGCCCATCCAGATGATGGCGGCAGTTTCCGCGGTTGCCAACGACGGACGCATGGTCATCCCGCATGTCCTGTATGGAATGGTGCGCGAGGGCAGGCAGTACAACGTCCCGGCGCAGTATGGCGGTTCGCCCATCTCCGAACAGACCGCGAACACGTTGACCGATATGCTTGCCGTTTCGCTCGAATCTGAATCTTCCCTTGCGCTTGTGCCCGGGTACCGCATCGCTGGCAAGACCGGCACTGCGGAAATTCCCGTGAATGGCATTTACGATATCTCCGAGACCAATGCCTCGTTCGTCGGTTGGGGACCGGTGGATGACCCGCAATTCATGATCTATGTTTGGCTCGAAAAACCGACCTCCTCCATGTGGGGCGCGGAAACCGCTGCTCCCGTCTTCGCTGAGATGGCGAAGAAGACCGTTATCCTGATGGATATTCCGCCCGACTCGATCCGACAACAACTCGCCATCAAATAACATGCTGACCCTTGCCGACGTCCTGGAAGCCCTGACCACGGTTCGCCCTGCGAATGCAACCGCCGTCATCACCGAAGCCGCGATCGATTCGCGTCTGGTCATCCCGGGCTCACTGTTCGTCGCCATCCCCGGTGAAAAAGCGGATGGTCATGACTTCATTGCAGATGCCTTCAAGAGGGGGGCTTCTTTTGCTTTAATCCAGAAGGATGTTAACGGCTCATTCCCAACCCTTGACCTGCGTGCCGGTCTACCAGCCGAGCCACCCCTCAACCTTAATTCGAGTCTCTGTATGCGCGTAGACAATACCGTCTCCGCCCTGCAGCAGATCGCCCGTTTCTGGCGCCGCAAATTGACAAATCTCAAAGTGATTGGTATCACTGGGAGCGTGGGCAAATCCACCACTAAAGAGACGGTGGCGGAAGTGCTCAGTATTCGGTATCGCACGCTCAAAAGCCCCGGCAATCTGAACAATGAGATCGGTCTGCCTCTTGCCATCCTGCGGCTTGGTTCAGGCTATGAACGCGCCGTGCTGGAAATGGGATTCTACGTCCCCGGTGAGATCCAATTCCTGTGTGACATTGCCCAGCCGCAGATCGGTGTCGTGTCCAACGTGGGCACGGTGCATGCCGAACGCGCCGGGTCACAGGAAGCCATCTTCCGCGGCAAGAGCGAACTGCCCCAGTCGCTTCCTCAGGATGGGGTCGCCATTCTCAACTTCGACGACCCGTGGGTGCGCAAGATGGAAGAGAAGACCAAGGCGCGCATCTTTTTCTACGGTCTTTCCCCCGAAGCGGACCTGTGGGCAGACGAGATCGAAGGCCTGGGCTTGGACGGCATCCGCTTCCGCCTGCATTACAAAGGCGAGATCCTGCACACGCGTGTACCGATGATCGGACGTCACTCCGTGCATACGGCATTGCGCGCCGCGTCTGTCGGTTTGAACGATGGGCTGACCTGGCAGGAGATCCTCGAAGGTCTCTCGCACGGGCACGCCCAACTGCGGCTCGTGGCGGTGCGCAGTAACATCGGCGCACTGATCCTCGATGACACGTATAATGCATCACCCGAATCCATGCTGGCGGCATTGAATCTGCTGGATGAGTTGGACGGGCGCAAGGTGGCTGTGTTGGGCGATATGCTCGAACTTGGTCCCTACGAACGCCAGGGACATGAGCTGGTCGGTATGCGTGCCGCGCAGGTGGCGAAGGTCTTGTTGACCCTCGGTACACGCGGGCACATGATCGCGGATTCGGCGCGCCGTGCTGGAATGAAGTCTGCGAATATTATGGAATTCGAAGATATTGCCCCCATTGTGGATTGGTTAATGAAGCACCTGACATCGAACGACGCCGTTTTGATCAAGGGGTCGCACGGTTTGCGAATGGATCGCATCACTGCCACTTTGGAGGTTCGCTCGTGAGAGATATCGCCCTCGCCCTCAGCCTTGCCGGGCTGGCATTTATCATGACCGCCATTTGGGGCGGACCGTTGCTGCGCATCCTGCGTCATTTCAAGATCGGCAAGATCATCCGCGTGGAAGAGCCGGATGCTCACCGTGTGAAGATGGGCACGCCCACAATGGGTGGTGTCATGTTCATCCTGCCGGTGTTGCTGCTGACCGGTTTGCTCAATGCTGTTGCCCTGATCGGCGTGACCGCCAGCGGAGTGGGACGTTCGATCCTGCTTCCGATGGCGGTGATGGTGGTGTTCGCCATCCTCGGCGCAGTGGACGATTGGGAAGGCATTCACGGCAAGCGCAAAGGCGACGGCATGCGCGCCCGCACCAAGTTCGCGGTGCAGGTGGTGCTGGCACTGGCGACTGCGTACGCATTGAAATATGTCATCGAAGCGCCAGACCTGTATCTGCCCGGCTTTTTCTTCGAGATCGAACTTGGCTGGATCTATGTGCCTATCGCGGCGTTCATCATCGTAGCTGAATCCAATGCGGTCAACTTTTCCGATGGGTTGGATGGTCTCGCCGGCCTCATCGCGGCGACGGCGATCGCAGCGTTCGGCGGCATCGCTTTGATCCAGGAGCAGGTGTATCTCGCGCGCTTCTGCTTCATCCTTGTCGGCGCGCTGTTCGGATATTTATGGTTCAACGTCCACCCGGCGCAGCTCATCATGGGCGATACCGGCTCGATGGCGTTGGGCTCCGTGCTGGCGGTCATCGCATTTATGACCGGTCAGTGGCCCATGCTGTTGGTGATCGGCATCATCCCGCTCGCAGAAATGTTGAGCGTGGTCATTCAAATTGCCTACTTCCGCTGGACGGGCGGCAAGCGCTTCTTCAAGATGGCGCCCATCCATTTGCATTTCGAACTGCTCGGCTGGAGCGAGACCCAGATCGTTCAACGCTTTTGGCTCATCGGCTTGATGGCGGCGTTGATCGGGATCGGGTTGTCGCAGGTATA
>CAYJPO010000055.1:0-22280 GCA_964372045.1 uncultured Anaerolinea sp. | reverse complement strand
TTTGGCTCATCGGCTTGATGGCGGCGTTGATCGGGATCGGGTTGTCGCAGGTATAGAGACTCCGTCATTGCGAGGGCGACGTTCTTTCGCCCGAAGCAATCTCATTCTTAGTTGGGAGATTGCTCACTTGCACCGAGCGCAAGTACGGTGTCGTCGCAAAGAACAAAAGCGCTCCTCGCAATGACGATAAAAAGACTTATGACCAACTGGACCAACACTCACGTTCTCATCCTCGGAGCCGCGCGGCAGGGACTAGCCCTCGCCCGCTGGCTTTCGCGTCACGGCGCGCATGTGACCTTGAGCGACTCGCGCCGCGAGGAAGACCTTGCCTCCGCGATGAGATCGCTGGCAGATGCGAACGTCTCGTGGGCGCTGGGCGGTCATCCGTTGGAATTGCTCGATCACACCGATGTGCTGTGTCTCTCCGGCGGCGTGCCGCTGACGTTGCCGATCGTGGAAGAAGCTGTCAAACGCGGCATTCGGCTTTCGAACGACTCACAGATCTTCATGGAAGTCGTCCCATGCAAGACGGTCGGAATCACCGGCTCGGCTGGCAAGACGACGACCACGACGCTCGTAGGCGAAATGGCGAAGGCAGACCGGAGACCGAAGACCATAGACGGTGAAATACCGTCCGCCGTCCGCCGTCCATTGTCTTTTGTCGGTGGCAACATTGGCGACCCGCTCATCAACTACGTGGATGACATGACCGCTGATGACATCGCCATTTTGGAACTTTCGTCTTTCCAGCTTGAGCAGATGACGGTTTCTCCGAACATCGCGGCGATCTTGAACATCACGCCGAATCATTTGGACAGGCACGGCACGATGGAAGCCTACACCAGCGCCAAGGCGCGCATTTTGGAATTCCAGTCTGCGAACGATACCGCCATTCTTGGGCGCGATGACAAGGGCGCGTGGAGCCTGCGTGACCGCGTCAAGGGCAAATTGCTGACCTTTAGTTTGCAGGATCTGGATGAAGGGCTGAACGGTGCGTATTTTCATCATGACGGCTTGCTCAGCCTGCGCGATGGATTTGCTTATGTGCCGTTGATGCTGCGCGAGAAAGTCCAATTGCGCGGCGACCATAATGTTGCGAATGTGCTGGCTGCGTTCACTATCGGTCACGCGGCTGGGTTTAAATTGGACGACATGCTCGAAGCTGTGGAAGAATTTTGCGGCGTGCCGCATCGTTTGGAACTTGTGCGCGAATTGCGCGGTGCCCGCTGGTACAACGACTCGATCGCAACCGCGCCTGAACGCGCAGCGGCGGCTGTCCATGCCTTTAGCGAACCCATCGTGCTCATGCTCGGCGGGCGTGACAAGAATCTTCCCTGGGGTGACCTTGCCAAACTGATCCATGAACGCGTGGATCATGTGGTGGTCTTTGGCGAGGCGGGGGAGATGATCCAGAAAACAGTGAAAGCTGTCGGCGGGGAAAGAGGCGTGGACGTGCGCAGGGCGCAGACGCTCAAGGAGGCGGTCACGCTTGCGGCGGAAGTTGCATCCGCCGGGGACGTTGTCCTTTTATCGCCGGGCGGTACGAGCTTTGATGAGTTTAAAGATTTCGCGGAGAGAGGAGAAGCTTTTAGAAAATGGGTGCTGGAACTTTCGTAAATAACGCAGTGAACCAACGTACTCCGCGTTTTGCGCGCGGGATCGACATGCCGCTTCTCGTGGCAGTGGTGACGTTGATCGTGTTCGGCTTGGTGATGCTGTACTCCGCGTCGTGGGATTTCTCGCGCGCCGCCTATGATGGCGATGCCAGTTACATGTTCAACCGTCAGTTGATGTGGCTGGGGGTTGGGCTGGTGGGGGCAGTGGCGTTGGCGATGTTCGACTATCACCGCTGGCGCAAGCTGGTCGTGCCTGCCATGGCGTTCACGATCCTGACCCTCATCGTAGTGTTGGTGGTGAGCGAACTCCGCTTCAATGCCCGGCGCGCCATCTTTGCCGGGTCGGTCCAACCTTCTGAGTTGGCGAAGTTGATCTCCATTTTGTATCTCAGCGTGTGGCTGTATGCCAAACGTGAATTTCTAAAAGACCTTTCGCTCGGCTTGGTCCCGTTGGGTGTGATCCTCGGGGTCGTCGGCGGTTTGATCTACCAACAGCCGGACTTAAGCGCTGCCGCCACCGTGTTGATGCTCGGCGGATTGCTCTTCTTCCTCGCAGGCGGTGACCTGACTCAGATCGGCGCGCTGCTTATCATTGCAGTGGTTGCGGCGTGGCTGGTCGTTTCCGTCAGCCTCACAGGGCAGGAGCGCGTCACGGATTTTGTGGCAGGTATCAAAGACCCGTTGCAGGCTTCCTACCATGTGCGGCGTTCGTTCGAAGCCATCGTCCACGGTGGATGGTTCGGTGTGGGCATCGGCAGGTCGCTTTCCAAAGTGACCGGTCTGCCTGTGCCGCCGACAGACAGCATCTTTGCAGTGGTCGTTGAAGAACTCGGCTGGTTCGGCGCAGTGGTGCTGATCGGCTTGTATGGATTTCTGGTCTGGCGCGGGTTGGTCATTGCCCGTCGCGCGCCGGATATGCTCGGCACATTGCTCGCTTCGGGTCTGGTCATTTGGATCGGCATGGAAGCGCTTATCAACATGGCGGTGATGGTCGGGCTGCTGCCCTTTGCAGGGAACGCGCTACCCTTTGTCAGTGCGGGCGGCTCCAATCTGGTCACTACACTTGCCGCGTTGGGAATCCTTTTTAACATTTCACGGCAGGCAGGCGATGCCACGGTAACAGATGAAGAATGGAGGTCATACGGTGCGGTTGTTAATTTGCGCTGGTGGGACGGGCGGAGGCGTGTATCCCGCCTTAGCCGTTCTCGAAGCGCTGAAGAGCAAGCATCCAAACGCTGAGACCCTTTGGGTCGGTGGTGAAGGCGGCATGGAAGAGGATCTCGTGAAACGCGCGGGTATCTCCTATCGTTCCGTCCCCGCCGCGGGTGTTCATGGCGTCGGGCTGCGCGCATTGCCGGGCAATCTTGCCAAGCTTGTGCGCGGCGTGATCGAATCCCGCCGCATCTTGCGTGAGTTCAAACCGGATGTGCTCTTCTTCACCGGTGGATATGTTGCCGCACCGATGGCTGTTGCCGGGCGCGATCTTCCGATCATATTGTATGTGCCGGATATCGAGCCTGGTCTTGCCCTTAAATTCCTTGCTTATTTTTCGGATGTCATCACTGTGACCGCTTCTGACTCTCAGAAATATTTCTCACACCCCGAGCGGATTATCCCCTCAGGCTATCCGCTTCGCTCGGACCTCAAAGCGTGGGCTCGAGAGAAGGCGATCGCACACTTTGGGCTTGACCCTGATTCTCCCGTCCTGCTTATCACCGGCGGCAGCAAGGGCGCGCGTTCCATCAACATGGCGGTCTTGAAGGTGTTGAACGAACTGCTTGCGATGGCACAGGTGATCCACATCACCGGTTCGCTGGATCTAAATACTGTCGAAGAGACCGCCGCGCAACTGCCGGAAGAATTGAAGAAGCGTTATCACGTCATGCCGTATTTGCATGAGATGGGCGCGGCGCTCGCCTCAGCGGACCTGGTCCTCTCGCGCGCGGGTGCATCCACGCTGGGCGAATATCCTTTCTTTGGACTGCCCGCTGTGTTGGTTCCCTATCCATACGCGTGGCGGTATCAAAAGGTGAATGCCGATTATCTTGCGGGGCGCAACGCCGCCGTCATCCTGCAGGATGAACTCTTGAACGACGGGCTCCTGCCCGTGATCAAAGATATTTTAATGAATACGAACAAACGTGAAGCCATGCACACCACCATGACGAAGTTATCACAGCCGGATGCAGCGGATGCGATCGCCAGCCAGTTGGTTAAACTGGCAGGAGTAGTAACACCATGATGAGCGTTGTATATATCTTTTGGATGTATGTTTTTCTGTTCGGCGTCATCGGCGCGATGCGTGGATGGGCAAAAGAACTGATGGTCATTTTCAGCGTGGTCACTTCGCTGGCGGTCAACCTGCTTTTGGAAAAATACATTCCGCTGGTGCGTGACCTGGATAAGACCACCCCGTCCGTGTTTTGGATCCGGGTGCTCATCTTGATCGCGCTGGTCTATTTCGGCTACCAGACCGTGAACATCTCGCGCTTTGCATCGAAGGCGGCGCGCGAACGGTTGCAGGACTCGCTCTTCGGCGCGGTGCTGGGCGGCATCAACGGTTATTTGGTGGCGGGCTCCATTCTGTACTACAACCATGTTGCCAATTACCCGTTCCAAAAGGTGATCAGCCCGGCAGTGGATCCGGCCGTCATCGATGCCATCAATCGGATGATGAACTACATGCCTCCGCGCTTTTTGGGCGAACCCGGCATCTACTTCGCCGTCATCCTCATCCTGATCTTCATCATCGTCGTCTACATCTAAACTACCAAACTATCTAACTAAGAAACTACCTAACTATGACACGCGTTCATTTCATCGGCATTGGAGGTTCGGGGCTTTCTGCCATCGCGCGCCTGCTCAAAGAGAGCGGCTACGAGGTGACAGGCTCCGACCAGACCCTATCTCAGTTCGCTGCGGATCTGCAGAATGCCGGTGTGACCATCTACATCGGACATCATCCGCGCAACATCTCCGGGGCGGATTTGGTCATACGATCCTCCGCCATCAAGGATGACAATCCCGAGGTCGATGCGGCGAAGCGTGCTCATATCCCCGTGTTCAAGCGTTCGGATTTCCTCGGTCAGTTGATGGAGAAAAAGCTGGGCATCGCCATCTCCGGGACGCACGGCAAAACCACCACCACAGCCATGGTCGCGTGGATGTTATATGCGCTCCAGCGTGACCCGTCGTTCATCGTGGGCGGCACGCTCAATAACCTGAAGGTCAATGCGCACGCGGGCAAAGGCGAAGCCTTCGTGATCGAAGCTGACGAATACGACCGCATGTTCCTCGGCTTGAAGCCGCGCATCGCGGTCATCACCAACGTGGAGCACGACCACCCCGATTGCTACCCAACCTTCGAGGATATGTATTCCGCCTTTCAAAGTTTCGTCAACCTGCTCCCGCCGGATGGTTCGTTGATCGCCTGCGCCGATGATGAAGGCGCGGTCACGCTCGTGAGCCATGCGCGCCGCAGAGGTATCAACGTCGTCTCGTACAGCATTCAAGGCGAGATGACCATCAATAGTCCGCAGTGGATGCAGGCACGCACCCTGAAACCGAACAACCGCGGCGGCTTTGACTTTACCGCCATGACGAACATGGCGGCGGCATCCGAAGCCTTGCAAGTCTCGATGCAGGTCCCCGGCGAGCATAACGTCCGCAATGCGTTGGCAGCCTTATCCATCGCGGCGCTGATGGGATTGCCCTTGCAGAAAGCTGCGGATGCGCTGGGCGAGTTCACTGGAACGGGACGTCGGTTCGAAGTCCACGGCGAACGCAAAGGCGTGACCATCGTGGACGATTATGCCCATCATCCCACCGAGATCCGTGCCACGTTATCCGCTGCGCGCTCACGCTTTCCCAATCATCGCATTTGGGCGGTCTGGCAGCCGCATACGTATTCCCGCACCCAGGCGTTGTTCTACGAATTCACCCGCGCCTTCTCCGATGCGGATGAAGTCCTCGTGACCGAGATCTACGCCTCACGCGAAGCCAAACAAGAATTTTCATCTGCTGAAGTGGTCAGTGCCATGCCGCATTCATCGGCTCGTTATAGCGGGTCGGTGGGTGATACGAAAAAACATTTATTGAAGCACCTTCGCTCCGGCGACGTGGTCATCGTCCTTTCAGCGGGCGATGCGGACCAGATCAGCGCCGACCTTTTAAAGGAATTATGAGGTTGTCATGAATGGTGAAAATGGACAAATGGTTCAATCCCAGATCGAGGTGATCGCCATGCCTCCGCTGCAGATGGTTCTTGTCCGCGCACAGGAAGAACGCGAGAACGCGTTGAGCGCAGTGATCAAGTCGGCGGTTCCGCAGGAGAAGGTCGAGCCGCAGGCGCTGAAGAAGTTGATCGCACATTTGGAACAGAAATCTTAATAACCGTCATGCTGAGCGGAGCGACACTTGCACCGCGCTGCGGATGCAGTGCAGGTGAGCATCTCTTACTTCTAACGCAAGACTCTTCGCTGCGATTAATGTGACACGAATTTGAATATGTCTATGACCAATACCCTTTCCACCGTTGAAATGTTGCGCCAGCAGTTTGGCGATGCTGTGCAGGAGAATATCCCTCTTGCACCGTATACCTCTGCGCGCATCGGTGGACCGGCGGATGTGCTGATCACGGTCAAATCGGCGGATGAACTGGCGAAGGCGATGCAGTTGATTTGGGAACATGAGATCCCGTTTTATATGCTCGGCGGCGGTTCGAATGTTCTGATCAGCGACAAAGGCTTTCATGGAGTTGTGGTCTTGAACCGCGCAAAGGAAGTCCGCTTTGAGATGGGTGACCAGCCCCAGGTCTGGTGTGAAGCGGGAGTCGTCATTGCCAATCTTGCCAAGCGCTGCGCATCCAAAGGGTTGGCTGGACTCGAATGGTCAGCAACCGTTCCCGGCACAGTCGGAGGCGCGGTATACGGCAATGCGGGCGCGTTCGGCGGCGACATGACCCATAATCTCATCCGGGCTGAACTGCTGACGAAGAATGGCATCGAAAAGTTTTCGCTCGAACAAATGGAATACGGCTATCGCACGAGTATCTTAAAGAGAAATGAGATCCGGGGAATCGTGTTAAGCGCATTGTTGAAGTTAAAAAATTCAACGAAAGAGGAAGTGTCTGTTAAAATCGACCAATTCAGTGAACGCCGAAAAGCCACGCAGCCGCCCGGTGCAAGCATGGGTTCCATGTTCAAGAATCCTGAAGGCGATCATGCGGGGCGTTTGATCGAAGCCTCGGGTTTGAAGGGCACGCGTATCGGCAATGCTGAGATCAGCACGTTGCACGGAAATTTCTTTATCAATCACGGCGAGACCAAAGCGGAAGACATTCACGCTTTGATCCGTTTAGTGCAGAAAACAGTGCAGGAAAAATTTAGCGTGAATTTGGAATTGGAAGTCGAACTTGTCGGAGAATGGAGAGAACGTTAGGCGTCTAACGTTCAACGTTGAATAATAATGAAGAAACTTCGAGTTGCAGTTCTATTTGGTGGAAGATCCGGCGAACATGATGTCTCGCTTATGTCCGCGCGTTCCGTATTGTCGGTGCTCGACCCTGAGCGCTATGAAGTGAATCAGATCGGTATCACACTTGATGGCGAATGGTTCACCGGCGAGAATGCACTCGATGCGTTTACAAATGGGAATACCAAAGGTTTGAACCGCGTTGTCCTTCCCGGCGACCCGTCACATTCGACCGCTTATGAATTGCAGAACACGGCTCACGGCGAAGTCCTTCACAAACTCGGCGATATCGATGTCTTCTACCCCGTCCTGCATGGACCGTTCGGCGAAGACGGCACGATCCAGGGATTGTTCGAAATGGCAGATGTCGCCTACGTTGGCGCGGGTGTCGCGGGTTCCTCCGTCGGCATGGACAAGGGCATTTTCAAAGACGTGATGCGCGCGAACGGGATCCCCATCGTTGAATCGATCCTGGTCTTGCGCACCGAGATCGAGAACGATATCAACTCGGTCATCGCGAGAGCCGAAGCGATGGGCGAATATCCGCTGTTCACCAAACCTGCCAACCTCGGCTCGTCGGTGGGCATCAGCAAATGCAACTCACATGCGGATTTATCCGAAGGCTTGATGGATGCCGCCCGCTTCGACCGCCGCCTCGTCATCGAAAGCGGCGTCAAAGGCGTGCGCGAGATCGAAGTCAGCGTGTTGGGCAATGAAAACCCCGAAGCATCCGTCTGCGGCGAAGTCCTGCCGAGCCGCGAGTTCTATTCCTACGAATCGAAATACATCGACGGCACATCCGGTTTGCTCATCCCGGCACCGCTCCCCGAAGCGGTGGCAGACAAGATCCGCGAGTACGCCATCAGCGCCTATAAAGCCATCGACTGTGCAGGCATGGCGCGCGCCGATTTCTTCGTCGAAAAAGAAACGAATCGCATCTTCCTGAACGAGTTGAATACCCTGCCGGGTTTCACCTCCATCAGTATGTATCCCAAACTGTGGGCAGCCAGCGGATTGGCATATCCGCAATTGGTGGATCGCCTGATCGAACTCGCGCTCGAACGCAAAGCTCAGCGTGACCATACCGAACGCCGGAGGACCACATGAGCGATAAGCGCGATCTTTCCCGCGCCGAGCAGGTCCGCAAACGCCGCTCTGACCGCACCATAAAGGAAATGGAGCAGACGAAGGAACGAGCGGTGAAACCGGCTGTGAAGGTCACTTCACGCACGAAGACCGTTCCGATCGTTATTGCGCCCAAGCAGAAGGAACGCCGCCGCTATAATGTGGCGCTCGGTCTGCCGGAGATCCATTTACGCAAACCGAAATTTTCCATGCCGCGTTTTCACGGTAATTGGCGCTGGGCATCGCTGGTAGTTGTCCTTGTATTGGGCGTCGCCGTGTATCTGGCGATGACGCTGCCTTACTTCTATGTTCCATCTGCCACGGTGCTTGGGAACGAACGCTACACCCGTGAAGAAATAAACGCAGTGCTGGGTGTTACGGGCGCTTCCATTTTTACAGTCCAGCCGGATGAAGTGCGGACGCGGCTGCTCGTGAATTACCCGGAACTGCTTTCGGCGGAGGTAAAGGTCTATTTGCCGAATCATGTCTACGTCACAGTGGCTGAGCGAAAGCCTGTCATCCTTTGGCAGCAGGGCAGCGGCTATACCTGGATCGACGCAACCGGTGTGGCATTTCGTCCCAAAGGCGCGGCAAATGGATTGGTTGCCGTGAATGGCTTGGATGTGCCGCCCGCCGGAATTTCATCCAGCACCGATCCGCTCAGCCCGCCGCCATATATCACTACTGAGCTGGTGGATGCGATCCTCGCTCTTTCCCCGCTCGTACCTGCTGGCACGACCATGACCTATACTGCCGCTGACGGTTTGAGTTGGACCGATCCGCGCGGATGGCACGCCGTGTTCGGCACGAGCGCATATGATATGCCGTTGAAGATGCGCGTGTATCAATCCCTGGTCGACTCATTGTCACAGCGCGGCAGGATACCGGAATTGATCAATGTCGTTTACCCCGAAGGTCCGTTCTACCGCATGGCGGATAGCGGCATCGATGAAACATCAGAAGAGAATCAGTGAGATAGAGACGAGATGGATGAGATTGTCGTTGGCATTGATGTAGGCACCACCAAGGTTTGCACCCTCGTCGGGCGGGTCGAGGACGATGGCGCTATTCGCATTCTGGGTGTAGGCATCGAACCCTCGGCGGGCATCCGCAAAGGGATCGTTGTAGACCTTGCTGCCGCTTCACAGGCGATCAAACGTTCTGTCGAAAAAGCGGAAAGCACTTCCGGGCTTGAGATCACCACAGCGCTGGTCAGTTTGGCGGGCGCGCATGTTTCCTCTGTCAACAGCCGAGGTGCGGCGGGCATCCCCGGCGGGATCATCGAGATGCTGGACCTGGCGCGGGCATTGGACCAGGCGCAGGCGATCGCGATCCCGCATGACCGTGAGATCGTACACGTCATCCAGCGCGGCATCACCGTTGATGGGCAGGAAGGCGTGAAGACGCCGGTGGGCATGCACGGCTACAAGCTCGAAGTGGAAACGCATATCATCACCGCCGCCAGCGCCACTGCGGATAACCTGCGTCAGTGTGTGGGTGCGGCGGGAGTGGCGATCCAACAATTCGTTTTGAATCCGCTCGCTTCTGCCGAGGTAGTGTTGACAGAACAGGAACGTCAGCTGGGCGTTGCGGTTTGCGATATCGGCGGCGGCACGACCGATCTGGCGATCTACGTCGATGGCGATGTCTGGCATACGATGGTGCTCGCGGTCGGCGGCAATCATGTGACGCAGGATGTTGCTCACGGTTTGCGTCTGAACATCTCTCAGGCGGAAGAAGTCAAAAAACAGCAGGGACACGCCGTCAGAGCCGAAGTTGGCAGCGAGGAATTTTTCCTCATCCGTCCCTTCGGTGAAGACCGCGATGTCCGCATCAATCGTCAGGATCTGGCGCACATCATCGAAGCGCGCATCGAAGAGACATTCGGCTTGATCCTGCAGGAGATCAAACGCTCCGGCTACGATGGATTACTCCCTGCGGGTATGGTGTTGACCGGCGGCACATCCGCATTGCCGGGCATCAGCAGGGTTGCAAGTGAAGTGTTGGGCATGCCCGTGCGCACAGCCCAGCCGCAGGATCTGAAAGGACTGGTGGATAAACTCAACTCGCCCGCTTATTCCACCAGCATTGGTTTGCTTCGATGGGCGACCGCCATGCACGACCATGAGATTGCGGTTTCAAGCGGCAATAAGCAGCGCCGCGGATCGCGAGGTGAAAAGACCATGAATTTCGATGCGATCAAAAATTGGATGAAGCGTTTGTTGCCGTAAATAATATGGAGTCCGGGAACTTGCTCCCGGGTCTAAACAACAGGCTGTTTGACTCCATAATAAAAATAAATTTAACCCTGTTAAAAAATCGTATTCTCGTTTAAGATAAGGCATATTCCTTGCCAGGAGGAACACATGGACTCGAATAAAAGAAATCCGCAAGGCGAAGCCTTCGCCCGAATCAAAGTGATCGGCGTAGGCGGAGCAGGACAGAATGCAGTCAACCGGATGATGGAAGAAGGCATTCAAGGTGTGGAATTCATCGCCACCAACTCAGACGCACAGGCGTTGACGCTTTCACGCGCGCCCGTGCGTGTGCGGCTTGGCGACAAGATCACGCGCGGACTTGGCGCAGGCGGCGACCCCGAGATCGGGCGCAAAGCCGCGGAAGAGTCATCCGACGAACTGTATAACGTGCTCAAAGGCGCGGATATGGTCTTCGTCACCGCGGGCATGGGCGGCGGCACCGGCACCGGTGCGGCTCCCGTTGTGGCGCAGGTCGCGAAGGAATGCGGCGCGCTGACCATCGGCGTTGTGACGCGTCCGTTCACCTTCGAAGGCAACAAGCGCGCGCAATCTGCCGAAGCGGGTGTGACCAAGATGAAGGAACATGCCCACACACTTATCTCCATCCCCAACGACCGCTTGCTGCAACTGGCGGATAAGAAGTCGTCATTGCAGGATGCCTTCCGCATGGCGGATGAAGTCTTGCATCAGGGCATTCAGGGCATCTCCGAATTGATCACCATCCCCGGTTTGATCAACCTGGACTTTGCCGATGTGCGTGCCATCATGTCCGAAGGCGGCGCCGCATTAATGGCGGTCGGTCGCGGCTCCGGTGATGACCGCGCGAAGAACGCAGCCGAGCAAGCCATCTCCAGCCAACTGCTCGATATCACCATCGACGGCGCGCGCGGGGTGCTCTTCAATGTCACCGGCGGACCGAACATGACCCTCTTCGAGGTCAACCAGGCGGCGGCGATCATCCGCGAAACGGCTCACCCCGATGTCAATATGATCTTCGGTGCGGTCATCGACCCCGAGTTGGGCGACGAAGTCCGCGTCACGGTCATCGCGACCGGGTTCGAGCGGAGCGGCGTACCGCGGCGCGTTCTCGAACGCCTGCCCCGCAGTAACGAAAAGCCGGTCTCTGTTTCCAATACACCGTTCGCCCGTCCCTCTGATTCGGTGAGCGTCAATGCCGAGACCCGCTCTTCTGCGGATGTGAAATCACAGCCTGCGCCGAGCATCAACAATGACGATCTCGACGTGCCGACCTTCTTGAGAAACCGACGCTAACGATCCCAACCAGATAGACCCTGAAGGTTTTAAAAACCTTTGGGGTCTTTTTATTTTGGTACAATAGACAGAATGAAAGCCAAGCTACCTTCCCCTGAACATTATTCCTACCTTCAGCATCGCAAACAGCGGATTCAGCACATCATTCTGCCTGTACTCTTGAGCGCTCTGGCTTTTGTCGGCATGATCGTGTGGATAAGCCTTGCCACGTTCAGACAGGGCGGAGATGTGGGGCGTTGGGCAGCCATTTCCACCATCTGGGTGGTTATTCCCTTGCTGATCGCCGGACTGGTCGTGCTTGCCATCCTGATCGGATTGATCTACCTGATGGCACGTGCCCTGGGTGTTCTGCCGCACTATACCGGCATTGCTCAGGATTACGTCTTCAAGGCGCGGGGATATATCGTTCGCGGGGCGGATATGGCAGTCAAACCCATCCTCGCCCTTAATAGCTGGCTGGAGACTGCGAAAGCATTCCTTGAAAGGATGACACCATGAACAAAACCAGAATTATTTTAGGCGGTGCGTTGATCGGCGCAGTGACCGGTCTGATCGCCGCTTTGCTTCTTGCCCGCCGCGCTGAAAAGAACGAACGTGAAACCGCCATTACGACAGGAGAAGGATTGAAACTTGGCGTGCTGGTCTTCGGTCTTTTGCGCGCGATCGCATCCCTTAGTGACGATTAGCCGGGTACCCAACCGGGGCTGATATTTTCTCAACGATCTGTCTTATTTCTTTTTTTCAGGGCGGATACTTAACCGTAGCAGGAGTATTCGATGTCGGATGAATCCGGTTTGCGGCGGGACGATTCATTCAAAGAGGCATTCGAAAAGCATGACGCGGTCATGCTTTTGATCGACCCTGAATCAGGGCGGATTCTGGACGCAAACCTTGCAGCTGAAAAATTTTACGAATATCCACGCGAACAGCTAAAACAAATGAACATTACGGAAATCAACATGCTTCCGCCGGAACAGGTGGCGGAGGAATTCAAGCGCGCCGCAGTGCAAGAACGCAATTTCTTTGTCTTTCCGCATAAACTTGGGGGTGGTCAAATAAGGACGGTCGAATTAATTTCTTCACCGATCCAGTGGAATGGGAGAAGGGTCCTGTTTTCCATCATCCGCGATATCACCGGGCGCAGACAGATGGAAGAGGCGCTGCGTGAAAGCGAGGAGCGGTACCACTCCCTGTTCGACCGTATGATGGACGGCATTTATCGCAGCACGCATGACGGCAGGTTCGTGGATGTGAATCACGCCATGGTGAAAATGTTCGGCTATTCCTCGAAAGAGGAAATGCTGGAAATCGATATCAAGAACGAATTGTATTTTTCACCCGGGGAACGCGGCAGCCACATCCTTGATAATGGTCTGGAACAGATTGAAGTCTACCGGATGCGCCGCAAGGACGGCTCGGAGATCTGGGTGGAAGACCACGGCTATTACATCCATGATGAACAGGGGAATATCCTTTTCCACGAAGGCATTCTGCGCGATGTGACGGAACGGGTCATGGCGGAACAGGCATATCATGAGAGCGAAGGTCTGCTCAACGAATCGCAAAGGATCGCCGGGATCGGCAGTTACGTGCTCGACTTTTTCACAGACAGGTGGAAGAGTTCAGGCGTTCTGGATAGGATCTTTGGGATCGATGAGTCCTATGAACGTTCGGTGCAGGGGTGGGGAGATCTGATCCACCCCGACGATCGGGAGGAAATGCTCGCGTATTTCAATACGGAAGTTTTCGGCAGGCGGATTCCATTTGACAGGGAATATCGGATCGTTCGTCAAAATGACAACGCCGAACGCTGGGTGCATGGGCTGGGAGACTTGGAGAACGATTCCGACGGGCGGTTATGGAAGATGAGGGGTACCATTCAGGATATTACCGAACGGAAGCAGATGGAGGAATCCATCCGGCATAATCTGATGGAATTGGAAGCTCTTTATAAAGTTTCCTCTTCCCTGCGTTCCGTTAGAACGCTCGATGAAGCCCTGCCGATCATCATTGACGAGACCTTAGCCGCCATTGGCAGCGACACCGGCACCATCATGCTCTATTATGCGGAAAAAGATGAATTGCGTGACACCTTTCCGCGCGGTTGGTTCCGCGAACTGCTTGGCTTGCACGTGGGTGCAGGGGAAGGAATTGCAGGCACTGTGTTCTCGTCTGGTGAGCCGTATGTCTCTGTGGAATTCGCCGTTGATCCGCTGACCAAGCCTGCTTCACGTGATAGAGTCCCGCCTGGCTGGGGCGGAGCTTGTTTGCCGATTCGCGTTGCCGCCGAAACAGTGGGCATATTGTTCGTTGCAATAAAACTGCCCCGCCAGATCACAGCGGAGCATATGAAACTTCTGCACTCGCTGGCAGAGATCGCCGGAGCGACCATCCTCCGCACCCGGTTGTATGATGAGATCGCAGATCGCGCCGAAGCATTCGAATCCCTATATGAGACAAGCAAAGCGTTCGCCGAACAGATCGATCTGGATTCTCTCCTTCAACAGATCGTCACCTCTGCCAAACGGTTGTTGAACTCCGCCTCCAGCGGCATGTATTTGTTCGACCCGTCCACCAATGAGTTGGTGCTGACTGTGGATACGTTTGCATATATTCGAGCGGGCACCCGCATGAAATTAGGCGAAGGTGCTGCTGGCCATGTCGCACAGACTCGGAAGGCGATCCGGATCGATGATTATTCGGCATGGGAAGGTCGTTCGCCCAAATACGATGGCTCTCCCCTGGGCGCCGTGATGGAGGTTCCCATGCTCTATGGCGGGGAGCTGGTCGGTGTGCTGGCAGTGGATGAGGTCCGGCATTCCCAGAGAAAATATACCGAAGCGGATGAACAACTCCTTTCACTGTTCGCCTCTCAGGCGGCGGGTGTCATCCGTTCCGTCCGTTTGCGCGAGGAAGCGCTGAACCGTCTGCGTAATCTGCAAACGCTCCACGAGGTGGACAAGGCGATCACCTCCAGCCTCGATCTGCGGATCACGCTCAATCTGCTCTTGAACCACGTCGTCGACCAGTTGGATGTGGATGCCGCCGATGTGCTCCTGCTGCATCCGTATGACCAAACCCTTCACTATGCGGCAGGGCGCGGATTCCACACGAATCAAATTGAAAGCGCAGATATCCACCTGAACGATGACTTTGCAGGCAGGTGCGTAATGGAGCGGCGCATCGTTGAAGTGTCCGACCCTTCGGAGGTTTCCGAAAACAAACCGTTCGCCCGCCTTTGGGCAGATGAAGAATTCAGCAACTACATTGCCATGCCGCTTATCGCCAAAGGAGAGGTCAAAGGTGTGCTTGAGATCTATCGCCGCACCCCGTTCTCTCCGACCGGAGAATGGCTCGAATTCCTTGAAACCCTCGCCGGTCAGGCGGCGATCACTATTGATAACACGCAAATGTTCGATAACGTTCAGCGTGCAAACATGGAAATGGCGGTTGCGTATGAGGCGACCATCGAAGGCTGGTCCCGGGCACAGGATCTGCGCTATAAGGACCTGGAGGGTCACAGCCTGCGCGTATCGGAAATGTCGCTTGTGCTTGCCAAAGCCATGGGGATCCACGACCAACAACTCCAGCACATTCGGCATGGAGCCTTGCTGCACGATATTGGCATGATGGGCATCCCCGACCGTATCATGCTAAAGAAAACAAAGTTGACGGAAAAAGAATGGGAGGAGATTCGCAGGCATCCGGTCTATGCCTATCAAATGCTCAACCCCATTCAATACCTGCGCCCCGCGTTGGATATCCCCTACTGCCACCACGAAAAATGGGATGGAACCGGTTACCCGCGCGGGCTCAAAGGTGACCAGATCCCGCTTGCGGCGCGCATCTTTGCGGTCATCGACGTGTGGGACACTCTTCTCTGTGATCGTCCATATCGGAAAGCGTGGACAAAAAAGAAGGCGCTGGCATATATCAAGGCACAAAGCGGGAAGCAGTTCGAACTGCGGGTTGTGGAATCATTCTTAACGGTATTAAAGGAATTTGGCATCTGACATGAAAACGCTTACCATCTCCAAACAAACGTATCGACGCTTCCTCCTCGCTTCACAGGGACTTTGGCCCGGTCGCCGTTACCGGGGCTTGAGCGGCACCGAATCCGCTTTGCGCCAGATGCAGGCGTTGCAACTCGACCCGCTAGTGATGGTTGCCCGCAGCCAGGATATTGCCATGTATGGGCGCGTCCTCGATTACAAACCCGAACTGCTTTACAAAATGGCGTATGAAAAACGCAAAGCCTTCGATTATGGTGGCTGGTTGATGATGTACCCCATGCATGAATTCCCGTATTGGCGATTGCACATGAAACACCGCGCTGAAAGAGGCTTGCGCTGGGAACACTTCACCCACCCGTCCAGCGAAGTCGTCAAGTTCGTGCTGGATGAACTGCGCGAGAAAGGTCCGCTTGGAAATCGTGACATCGAAGGGGATGCCGTCAAAGCGTGGAGTTATCGCGGGCGCAAGGAGACTTCGATCACACTGTTCTACTTGTGGCTGACGGGGGAGGTCATGATCTCTACCCGTAAAGGCTTTGACCGCATCTATGACCTGCGCGAGCGCGTGCTGCCGTCTGAGTTCGATTATGCCGCGCCCGAAGCAGAAGCTGAGGATTTCTTTGGCAGGAAGCACATTGCCTTTTATGGCATTTCGCGCGAGAACTCATGGAAGACCGGCTTGGGTGATTTTATTCATCGCAAGGTGACGATCGAGGAAGGCAGACAGCGCATCGAGCGGCTGATCGAAAAGGGAGAGGTCTCGCGGGTGCGGGTGGAAGGTTTCAGCGAAAACTTCCTCATCTTAAAAAGCGACCAGCCTTATCTGTCGGAGTTGGAAGCGGGGCGCATCCCGAAAGCTTGGAAGCCGAAGGGTCCCACCACCGTTGAAGAGGTCACACTCCTCGCGCCGTTGGAGATCGTCAGCGCGCGTGGACGGGCGAAAAAGGTCTTTGATTTCGAATACGTATGGGAGGTTTACAAGCCTGCCCATCAGCGCAAATGGGGATACTACACTTTGCCGATCCTCTTTGGAGATGACCTGGTTGCGCGGCTCGATCCCAAATTTGACCGTACAACGAACACCCTGCAGATCCTCGGCTTCTGGCTTGAAGACGACGCTCCCAAAGATGGGGTCTTTGCCGACGCGCTTGCAAATGGATTGAGCCGTTTTGCCAACATGATCGGCGCAAAGAAGATCGATCTGGGCGGGGTGAAGCCGATAAAATTACGTTCACACCTTAAGTTGAAAATAAAACTATAGATCCATGAGACGATTTCGGAAGATCGGGGGCTTGGAATTGAGGCTGTCCCGCATGTACATGCGGGATAGCTTTTAAAAGCACTTGTCTAGAAGCCATACTCCAGGGGTGTTTCACCATCGAAGTTTGATGAGTGACCTTCTTGACGGGGTGCAGGATGCAATATATATTTAAGGTACTTGCCATGTAGATCGAAATTCCCTAATTAGAATTGATTATTTTTTCCAAACGTGGCGCGAAACTTCATATTAATTCTCAAAAAGTCAGTTAAACTGACTTTGTTTGTTTTTCCCTAAAAAATATGAACAACATGAATTAAGCAGGATGGTTCCCATGCAAGAAGGTGATAATCCAAAGAGCACTGAAGATACGCTGCGCCATAATCGCGATCTTTTGCTGATCCTGAGCAGGACAGCGCTGGCGGTCCAACAAGCACACACAGTGGAGGGACTGTTCCAGACTGTTGGTAATGAGATATTAACTCTCGGCGGTCATGTGACGATCCTGACCGTTCAAGAAGACCGGAAGACCCTGTGTGTTTCCTATATTTCCTACGAGAATGGGCTGACTCGCTTTGCTGAACAGTTCGGCGGGCGGACGCCCAGCGGATATTGTTTTCCGGTCGAGCCCGATAGCATGTTCGCAAAGAGCATATCCACAGGGAATTCGGAATTCGTTTATTGGTCGGAAGCAAGTATTGCATCCATGCTCCCGGCTGATCTACGTATGCTTGCGGGAACGCTCAAATCCCTCTTTAATTTCGATGAGGGCATCCTGGCTCCATTGCGTGTGGATGGGAATGTCCTTGGTTTCCTGGTGATCAGCGGGCTGTTGCTTGAAGAGAACGATGTTCCGGCTGTGGATACCTTTGCCGGACAGATCGCTGTAGGGTTGAAAAATGTACGGTTGATGCAAAAACTGCAGGAGGAGTTGGATGCGCGCAGGCGGGCTGAGGAATCGCTAAACCATAATCGCAATCTGCTATTGGCGCTCAGCCGCGCGGCGCAATCCATTCAAAAGGTGCGGACACAAGAGGATATCTACCGGGTGGCAGGGGGAGAGATCCAGGCGTTGGGGTTTGACGCGACCATCCTGATGTTGAACGGAGAACGGACACATCTTTCCCTGAACTTCACCACCTTATCCAATACGATCCTGAAGTATGCAGAAAAGATCACCGGGCTGACGGTGGAGGGATATAGCTGGTCCATCTCACAAGATAGCGAGTATGAACGGATCATCAATGCAGGCAGGGCGGAATATATCGCCTGGTCGAGAGATATGTTCTCAGAAGCGCTCCCGCCGTCACTGCACTCATTATCGACACAGTTGATGCGCATGTTGAAAGCTGAGCACGGCATTATCGCGCCGCTGTATGTGGATGAAGGGGCATTGGGATTGTTGATCGTCTTTGGCAGCCCGAAGTTGAGCGAGGTGGAACTGCCTGCGGTGGATTCATTTGCGGGGCACATCGCAGTTGCCCTGCAAAACGCCCGCCTTGCACAACAAGCGGAGCAGGAACTGGCGGAACGTAAACTGGCTGAGGAGACGATCGCCCGCAACGAGAGGTACTTCAAAGCGTTCATCGAAAACGCAACCGATGGGATCCTGGTTGTGGGGTTGGATGGAAAGATCCAATATGAAAGTCCGTCGGTCGCACGGTTGTTAGGATACCCTCCAAATGCAGTTATTGGTCGGAATGCTTTTGATATTATCGCCCCGGAAGACCTTCCGAATGTCATGGAACAATTTGCCCAGGGATTGAGTACACCCGGATCCGTGCAGCGCTGCGAGTATCGGCTCTTAAATGCCAATGGCGAGCTTCGTCACTTCGAGATCGTCAGCCACTATTTGATGGAGGACCCGGTCATCAACGGCATCATCATCAACGGGCGCGATATTTCCGAACGAAAACAAGCGGAGGCGGCATTGCGCGAGAGTGAGGAGCGTTATCGTGTGTTATATAACGATAACCCCTCCATGTATTTCACCGCGGACGCAGAAGGAATGATCGTCTCTGTTAACAAGTATGGCGTTTTTCAGTTGGGATACGAAAGCGGGGATCTGGTTGGGCGACCCCTCCTTGATATCTTCCATCCGGATGATCGGGAGGCAGTTCAGAAGCAGATCGCCATCTGCCTTGAAAATCCGGGGCAAATGGTCCAGATCGAGTCGAGAAAGGTACATAAGGATGGAACGCACCTTTGGGTGAAAGAATCGGCTTGCGCGGTCACTGATCCACAGGGTGGGAAGGTGGTCTTGCTGGTTTGTGACGATGTGACCGCCCAAAAACAGGCGGAGGTGGCGCTGCGAGAGTCGGAGCAGGCGTATCGCACATTGTTCGAGAATATGCCCATTGGACTTTATCGGAGCTCACTGGACGGCCAGATCCTGGATGCCAACCCCGCTCTCGTGCGGATGCTCGGTTACCCAGATCGACACTCTCTCCTTGGTGCAAGAGCGGAAACCCTATACCTGGATCCTGAAACAAATGAAAGATTTCTCAGTGAGATAACGGAGAATGGGATGCTCGCCGGGTTTGAGGCTGAATTTCGCCGTCATGACGGGACCTCATTTTGGGCGGAGGATTTTGTCAGGATCATACCCGCTGAGGACGGGACGCCTTTGTTCTATGAAGGCAGTCTGGTCGACATCACGGAACGCAAACAGGCGGAGACCGCCATCCGCCAGGCAGAAAGGCACTTCAAGGCATTGATCGAAAATGCCCCCGATGGGATCGCTTTGGTGGGGTACGATGGAAAGATCAAATATGCCAGCCCTTCTGCCTTGCACTTGTTTGGTTATAAGGCTTTGAACTACATGGATGAAACCCCATTGGATTTCATCCATCCGGATGATATGGGCGCTGTCTTTGGCGCGATAGCGAAACTCATTGAGGATCCTGCGTATGTTCCAACCCTTCAATATCGTTACAAGCATACTGACGGTTTCTATCGTTGGGTGGAGAGTACCTTTAGCAATCAGTTTGCAGAGCCGGGGGTTGAAGCCATCGTCATCAATTTCAATGATGTTACCGAGCGCAAAAAAATGGAGGACGCCCTTCTGGAAAGCGAAAAATATTATCGCGCGCTCATCGAGAATGCTCCAGACGGCATGCTCGTCTTGAATGTAGATGGGAAGATCCGTTATGAAAGTCCCTCTGTCAGCCGCACGCTGGGATATGGTTCCAATGCCCTCATTGGGACCGATGCCTTTGCCTTTATGCATCCTGATGATCTCCCTTACATTATCGAAGCATTTAAGAGGGGCTTGGGCAGTCCAGGGGTCATCCATCGCGGCGAATATCGCCTCAAACATCACAATGGCGAGTGGCGTTACTTCGAAATCATCAGTCACTATTTGATGGACGACCCATCCATTGCGGGAATTATCGTCAACGGGCGTGATATCACAGAACGCAAGCAGGTGGAAGAGGAACTATTGGAAAGCAAACAGCGCTTCCAACGGCTTGCTGACAATGCTCCGGATATCATCTTCCGCTTTAACATCCAACCGACCATGCGGCTATCCTACATCAACCCTGCGGTTCAATGGGTTACCGGATATACGCCGGATGACTGTTATGCTGACCCAAATTTGATGCTGAACATGATCCACCCTGAGGATTATGACATCATACTTGGATACATGCAATCGCTTGTGCCGCCAAAGAAACCCATGTTTCTGCGTTGGATAGGGAAAGACGGTGCCACCCGTTGGATGGAGAGCCGTGTCGTACCGATCCTGGATTCAGCCGGGCAATTGACCGCAGTGGAGGGGATCACACGAGATATCACCGAACGCAAACTGGCCGAAGATGCGCTACGTGAAAGCGAAAGCAGATTTCACAGTATCGTTTCAGAGTCGGCGGATGGCATTGTCCTGATCGATGAATCTGGGTGCGTCATTGAATTCAATAAAGCCATAGAGGAGATCACCGGCTATAAGCGTGAGGCGTTCCTGGGCAAGCCTGTCTGGGACATGCAGTTCCAGATCACTCCCCGGAATGACCGGAGCGTAGAACTCCTTGAGCGTACAAAAGAGATGTTCAATAAAGCATTGGAAAGCGGACAGGCAGAATTTTTAGATAAGATGCTGGATGTTCCGTTTGAGCGTGAGGATGGCACTATACGGTTTGTTCAAATGCGTGTATTTTCGGTACGGACGGAAAGAGGCTGGCGATTGGGCAATATTTCGCGAGACGTCACTGAAAATAAAAAGGCTGAGGAAGCCCTGCATAAACAGCTTGCGATCATAAGCAGCCTGTATGAGATGACAGCCGCCCTTGGTCAAACTTCCAAACTGGATGAAGTGTTCAGTTACGCATTGGACAGCCTGCAAAACACGCTTGCCGCCAAACGCTCCGCCGTTCTTTTATTCGACCCGGATGGGGTGCTGCGGTTCAAATCCTGGCGCGACTTGTCGGATGCCTATCGAAATGTGGCGGAAGGTCACTCCCCCTGGGAGCGGGATGAAAAAGACCCGCAGCCGGTGCTTGTCCCTAATGCGCAGGTAGACCCCAATTTCGTCCAATTTCTCCCCGCGTTTAAAACGGAGGGGATCGGCAGTTTGGGATTTATCCCGCTGGTACACCAGGAAAAACTGCTTGGCAAACTCATGATCTATTACGATGCGCCTCATGATTTCGACACTGAAGAGATACAGCTCGCCCAAACCATCGCCCGGTATGTCAGTTTTGCGATCGCCCGCAAACTGGCAGAAGATGAATTGCGTTTTGCGAATGACTCGCTCAAGGTTGCGCATTATGAACTCAAGGAGATGTTCGAGCATGAACAGATATTGGCGCGCACCGATGTCCTGACGGGGCAGTGGAACCGCCGGTATTTCTTTGAACTGGCAATCCGTGAGTTCGAAGTCAGCATTCGGTATCGCCGCCCGCTGACCATCATCCTGTTCGATGTGGATGATTTTAAACAAGCCAACGACACATTCGGGCATGCTGTGGGGGATGAGATCCTCAAAAGCATTGCCGGGATCGCCGCCTCTCATATTCGGAATGTGGATGTGCTGGCGCGGTACGGCGGCGACGAATTTATCATCCTTTTGCCCGAGACGAGTTCAGAGAGGGCGTTCCTCATCGCTGAACGGATCCGCATGGCGGTTGTCTCCACGCCCATCCAGGCAGAGGGGCAGTCGATTGTCTTGACGAATAGTATCGGCGTGGCGGAGATCAACACCTTCCCCGAAGACCAATCCATCGAAGATATCATCCGTCGGGCGGATAAGGCGTTATACAAGGCAAAG
>CAYJPO010000054.1:0-31697 GCA_964372045.1 uncultured Anaerolinea sp. | reverse complement strand
GCGGGAGGAAAAAAGTCTGGGCGCTCTTGTCGTGGAGCATGACCGGAATCTTGATACTTTTCCCGAGGAGGATATCCACCTCCTGCAGGAATTGGCGGATGATCTTGCGTACGCCATCGAAAAACTCGAAGCCGATAAAAGATTGAAAACCCATACCCGGTATCAGTTGCTCTTGAATGAGGTGACACAAACAGCATTGGAGACACCGGGCGTGGAAACCATGGCGCTGGAGTTTATCCACAAGCTCGAAAGGGTGCTCGGCGCGGATGGATATTACTTCGCGTTCTGGAATGAAGAAAATCAGATGCCCGAACGCTTTATCAGTTCGGAAGGCTTAAAGGATGTGTTTCCGAAAATTGGAGAGATCCAGCCGGAAGAGAAGTTTTTCACCAAAGCCATCCTCGATGCCGGGCATGTGCTGGCTGTAGAAAATGTAATGGATACTCCCCACATCGATCCACGCATCGCCGCTGAATTTGGGGTCCGTTCCGCGCTGGGGATGCCCTTGATCTCGGACGGTCACAAGATCGGCACATTGATCTTCGGTTATCGGGATGCCTATCAGTTTTCAAAAGAAGAGGTCGAACTGGCGGAACAAGCTTCCAGGCAATTCGCGCTTGCCCTCTCCAAAGCAAAGCTCAACGACGAGACTCGCGCCAAAGCGGCTGAGCTGGAACTCCTTTATTCCTCGGCAAAGGATATGGCGTCCAGCCTGATGGACCCGCCTGCCTTGCTGGCGTCACTGGCACGTCACATGGCTGAGGCATTGGATGTCACCAGCGCCAACATCACCTCGTACAATGTCGCCAACGACAGTATGATCGTCGTTGCTGAATACCTGAGTGAAGAAGCCACACCCGGTGAGAAGCACTCAGACCTGGGCATGGAATACCCGAATAGCGATTATGCGACCATCATCCGGTCCATTAGAGGCGGGGACGTTCTGGTGATGCAATCGGATGATGCGGGTATGACGGCTGTTGAACGCGAACAGTTCCGAAAGCATGAGATCCAAACCATGCTGTTCGTACCGATCCTGTCACACCGACGGCTGCTGGGCACCATCGAGCTTTGGGAGAGCCGCCGGAAGCGCAGCTTTACCTATTCGGAGATCCAACTGGCGCAGGCGATGGCGGGGCATGCCGCCGGGATCATCGAAAATTCGACCCTGTTCGCCCAGACCCGTCAACAGGAGAGCGAACTACGCGCCTTGCTCACGGTATCGCGGGCGGTCTCTTCCAGCTTGCAGTTATCCGATGTGTTACGGCAGGCTGCAAGTACTTTAGCGCGCCTGATCCGTGTTGACTTTTGTTCACTGTCTGATTATCTGCCGGAACGCAATGAGATCATCACCATCGCGATTTATTCCGCCGACGAAGATGTCAGCGGGCAGGGCAATCTGGGGCGTGTTTTTCATTTGGACAATTATCCCGCCACGCTGCGAGTCCTTCGATTAGGACAGCCGCACGTCACCCGCCTCGACGATCCCAGCGCCGATCCTGCCGAGATCAGACAATTGATACATGACAAGATGTTCTCCTCCCTGCTCATTCCGCTGCGCTTGCGCGGAAACTCGCTGGGGCTGGCGGAGTTATTCACCTCGGACCCGAACCGCGTATTCACGCCGACAGAAGTGCAATTCGCCAGCGCTCTCGCCGACCAGGTGGCTGTTGCGATCGATAATGCGCGTTTATATGAAAAACTTGAAGAGCGCGAATCGCACTTCCGCGCGTTGTTCGAGAACTCGGCGGATGGGGTCGCGATCATCAATGCAGAGGGCATAGTCCGCTATCTTGCGCCATCGGAAGAGAGACTGACGGGGTATACACCCGAAGAGATCCAGGGTCAGAGCGCATTCCAATACATCCATCCGCAGGATTTGCCCAATGTATTGCAAATCTTCAAAGAGGGAGCATCCATTCCAGGCGCGGTCAGAACGACGGAATATCGCCTGCTGCGCAAGGATGGGGAGTGGCGCTATTTCGAGATAACGGGGCGCAATATGCTGGATGTGCCGCATATCGCCGGGATCGTGGTTAATTATCGTGACGTTACTGAAAGGAAATATGCGGAAGAGGCGCTCAGGGATTCCGAGGAACGCTATCGCACCATTTTCCAGTCCGCCGGTGTGCCCATCTGGGAGGACGATTATTCGGCGTTGATGAATGCCATTGAGGAGCGAAAGAGACAGGGCGTCACAGATTTTAGGCGTTACATCGACGAGCATCCTGAATTTCTGATCGAAGCAGAGCGGCTGATCACCATTACGGATGCCAATAACGCTGTTCTGGAAATGATGGAAGCGCAGAGCAGGGAAGAGTTGTTGGGGTCGTTGAATTCGGTGCTGAGGAATAACCCCACCGATATCTTCGCCAGGGATATCATCGCTTTGGCAGAGGGCAGGGATTCCTTCGATCATGAGTCCAGTCTTTATACTTTGCGCGGTAATCGGCGGGACGTGTGGGTCTCGTTCACCATGCCGCAGGGGGTGGGTTATCACCGGGTTCTCGTCAGCACGCTCGATATTACGGAGCGAAAACAGGCGGAACTCGCGTTGCTGGAAAGCCAGTCACGCCTGCAGGGCATCGTAAACACGGCGTTGAACGCCATCATCACAGTTGACGAAGACCAGCGGATCGTGCTGTTCAATCCTTTCGCTGAGAAAACGTTCGATTGCACGGCGGAGTATGCGCTGGGAAAGCCGCTCGATATCTTCATCCCTGAAAAATTCCGCAAAAATCACCATGCGAATGTGGAAGGGTTCGGACGCACAAATACCTCCAACCGCAACCACGGGCGGCTTGATTCGTTGTATGGACTGCGCCGCAATGGGGAAGAGTTCCCGATGGAGGCGTTTATCTCCCAGTACACCATCGGCGAGAAAAAATTCTACACGGTCATTCTGCGCGATATTACCGAGCGCAAACAGGCGGAAGAAGCCTTGCATCGGCACGCCGAGGAACTACAAGCGCTGGTCATTGTTTCCTCTGCCCTGCGTTCGGCGCTGAACGTCAGCGAGATCATCCCGCTGGTTGTGCGCTATGCAGTCGAGATCGTAGGCGGCGCGTTCGGCACGATATACCAGTTGGAAGAATCGACCGGCAACCTTGTCTCCCCCGGCTGGTTCTCCGTGGAGCGCGGTGAAGATATCAAAGTAACCAGCGATGTTTCACTCCGTCACATGGATGGAAAAGGCATCACCGGGCACGTGGCAAGGACCGGGCGGATCCATGTCACGGAAGATATCCACAACGACCCGCTTGCCTTCATCCTGCCGGGCGAGGCAGATGTTCTGAAAGAGGCTCGCAGCGGCATCTCGCTTCCGCTGCTTTCGCGGGAGAAAGTTGTCGGCGTCCTGCATGTCCGCTTGAGAAAGCACCATGTGTTCACAGAAACCGAAGTCCGCCTGTTGACCGCTATCGCCGAAATGGCGGGCAGCGCCATTCACCGCGCCGGTCTGCACGAAAAAACCCTTCAACAAGCGGATGAACTCTCACAAGCGTACGATAAAACGCTGACAGGCTGGGCGCGCGCTCTGGAATTGCGCGACGAGTTAACCGAGGGACATACGCGCCGTGTCACAGACCTGACCCTGATATTGGCGCGCTCCTTGAATATTTCCGAGAATGAGATCACCCACATTCGCCGCGGTGCGATCTTGCATGACATTGGCAAGATGGGCATCCCGGATGCCATCCTCCATAAACCGGGACCGCTGACCGCCCAGGAACTGCGCATCATGCAGATGCATCCGCAGTATGCGTATGAAATGCTTTCCTTTATCCCATTCCTGAAACCCGCCCTCGATATTCCCTACTGCCACCATGAGCATTGGGATGGCAACGGCTACCCGCGCGGATTGAAAGCGGAAGAGATCCCATTGGCGGCGCGCATCTTCTCAGTTGTAGATGTGTGGGATGCCCTGACCTCCGACCGCCCATATCGCTCCGCGTGGTCGAAACAAAAAGCCCGTGACTATCTCATCGACGGCACAGGCAAACAATTCGATCCGATCATCGTGGAAAAATTCCTCACCTTGATCGAGGTATGATTCACAACCTGACATCCCGCCTGCGTAGATCATCAGGTGTTTCGCGGCGCTGAATGATCTTTGATTCCCCACCCTCCAGCCAGACTACGGCAGGCTTGCGCGCTCCATTGTAATTGGATGACATGCTGAGTTGATACGCGCCGCTCATCGGCACAGCGATCAGATCCCCTTGCTTGAGCGGAGACATGGGCAGGTCTTCGATGATGACATCACCCGACTCGCAATATGGTCCCGCGATGGAAAAGACCCCGCCTCGTCCCGACCCGTTGCCGGATACCGCGAGGGAAGTGTATCTCACCCCATACATCGCGTAGCGCGGATTATCCGCCATGCCGCCGTCGATCAACGCCCAAACCTTATCTCCCCGATGCTTCATCGCCCCGACCCGATAGACCGCCACACCTGCTCGGGCAACGAGCGTGCGCCCCGGTTCGAGGTGCAAGTGTGGCAGATCCAATCCGCGCTGACGACATCCCTCCACAACGGATTGGGCGACTCCACTTACATAATTTTCAATGGATGGATGCGGCAATTCATCTTCATGATATGCCATGCCCCAGCCGCCGCCCGGTGAAAAATGCCATTCATTCCTAAACCCGATCTTCTGCACCAGGTCGAGCGCAAGTTCAATGGCGGGCAGAAGCGGTTCGGGATCGCTGAAGTTCGAGCCTTGATGGAAGTGGATGCCGGTGAGCGGCAAACCTTCTTTTTTGCAGAATTCCGCCGCCTGTAAAAGCTCGTCGCGTGTCATGCCGAATTTGCTGGCATGATGACCGGTTTGTGTATGCGCGTGATGGGTTGTGACGGACATGCCGGGTAAAAGCCTCAGCCAGAGAGAAGCTTCTCGCAATTCGTGGCGCGTGATGCGGGATAGCTCGTCGAGGTTATCCGCCACGATCGTCCCCGCATGTTGAACTGCTGAGCGGAGATCCGCCTCGGATTTGTTCACGCCGTGTACGAGGATATTTTCGCGCGGCACATCGCCCGCCACCGCCAAGGCGATCTCACCTTCGCCTGTGCAATCCACGGTCAGGCCGTGCTGTTGAGTCCACTGGGCGATGGCAGTACACAAGTAGGCTTTGCCAGCATACGTTATGGAAGCCGCCGCGGGATACGCCGCATCGAGCGCGGACCTGTATTCATGGACTGCGGCATCGAGCGTCGCGCGGTGATATAGATAGAAAGGCGTGCCGTATGTTTCAGCAAGTGACGTAAGGCGATTCCCACCAATAGTCAATTCATCATGTTCGATTTTTGTGGTGATGGGGAAGAGGCCGAGGCGATTGGTCATTTTGAAAAAAAGAGCGGGGGGTACCCGCTCAAGTCAACTTATTTTTCGAAGAACAACGTCCACCAAATTTCCCAATTCTGCATGGGGGTGGCTGTCGGTATGGGTGTGTTTTCGATCACGGGATCGCTGCCGGGGAAGGGAACCGGGATGACCGGCTGGTCGCCTTCCTGCATGTAATGACCGTCTGTGCGCGCCCATTCCTCCACAGCTTCCGAAGACCCGGCATACGCCACCTGCGTTTGCAGAGCGATCTGGGTCAGCATTGCCTGTGTTGCCTGCGCGCGGACCTGGTCGCGCTGTTCGCTCAACCGGTTGAGTTCCTCCAGCCGCGAGTTGAATTCGATGACGAAAAGGATCAGGATGAAGATCCCCGCAAAGCCAGCTACGCGCTTGAAGTTGATGGGAAAGTTGAACATGGCAATATCTTAATCCATTTTTCGATGTTGACAACCCCTCATAAATTTAGAATCCCATTTTTGCAATTCCAGATTTGCAAACCCTGAAAAGGCATTAACCGCGAAGTTCGCCAAGACCGCGAAATTTAATGGACTTTCTTTGTGCCCTTAGCGAGCTTGGCGGTTAAAAAACTTGTTTGAAGTTCCCTCCTGACTACTATGGCTATTCGTTCCGTTTGTCTGTGATGAATGATGGCAGTGTGGTACAATCCTGCGCCGCAGGGAAAAATCTCTGCCTCATAGGGCGTAGTACCCTTCGCCCAACATCTCATTGCCAGAAAGGGCTTAAATAAAATGAAAGTATTGCTGATCAAAGACGTTTACAAACTCGGACGCGCCGGGGACATCAAGAAAGTAGCCGACGGCTACGGGCGCAATTTCCTCCTCCCGCAGGGTCTTGCTGTGCTCGCCACCGAAGGTGCGCTGAAGCAGGTGCAGAAGATCAAGTCGCAGGCGGAAGTCCGCCGCAACACCCAGAACGAAGAACTCAAGGGCGTTGCCGACCTCATCAAGGATGTCACGCTCATCTTCCCTGCCAAAGCTGGTGAAACCGGCAAACTTTACGGCTCCATCACCACTCAGGACCTCGCCACCGCGCTCACTGAAAAGATCCGCTTCGAAGTCAAGCGCCAGCAGGTGGACACCCAGCCTCTGCGTACGCTCGGTGAATTCACCGCCCACGTCCGCCTGACGATGGACCTCGTGCCTGAATTCAAGGTCATCGTCCACCGCGAAGGGGAAAGCGCCGAGAGCGTCACCGCTCAAGCCGAACCTGTGAAGGTGGAAAAACCGAAAAAGCCTTCCGAACCCAAAGCAGAAGAACCCGCCGCAGAAGCCCCCGCGGAAGCAGCCTAATAACGAACAACACATCACCGGCGCAACGTCGGTGATGTTTGTAATAGGACTTGTTGGCATTAAAATACACCCATGCAGGAAACCATCGGTCAACGCCTGAAACGTGAACGCGAAGCCCGCTATCTCACATTGGAGAGGGCATCGGCAGAGACCCGCATCCGCTCGGTATTCCTGAGCGCATTGGAGGCGGATGATTACTCGGTCATGCCATCTGCCGCGCAGGGACGCGGTTTTCTGCGCAACTATGCCGAATACCTCGCGCTCGACATCGACGAATTGATCGCCGAGATCCAACGCAACCCGCTGCCTCCCGCTGAAGTGAGCGGGCCGCTGCCGCAGGTCAACCTGGTCGAAACGGAAATTCCGCCGCTGACGGATGAAGCGGATGAAAAACCAGCGCCTCGTTTCTGGACCCGCTTCCTGTCTCGCACACCCAAAGCGGATGCCACACCGGAAGCGGTTGAAGAGTCTGCGCCTGCGGAAATCGAATCCCAGCCTTCAGATGAGATTCAACCTGATGGGGCAGAGCAGGTCGAAGCCCGGGATGATGCGAAGCCAAGTCTGCTGGCGAGACTCAAGTCCATCTTCCAGATCAAAGTAGGGCAAGTGGAATCCGATTCCTTATCTGCTGAACCTGAGAGCGAATTGCAGGAAGAGACGGTGGATGTGCAAGCCGCCCCATCCAGCCCAGCCGATCAGATCCTGGCGGAGATCGGGCTGCAATTGCGTGAGCGGCGCGAGTTGATCAGCCTGACGGTCGAAGAAGTGGAACGTCATACGCATATGCGGGCTGTGTTCGTGAAGGCGCTGGAGGAAGGCGCGTTCGATAAATTACCTTCGACTGTGCAAACACGCGGCATGCTCGTCAATTATGCGACCTTCCTCGATCTCGATGTGGATCAAGTCCTGCTGCGATTTGCTGATGCGCTGCAAGCGCGGCGACATGAAAAATACGCCGAGACGCCGCGGGAAAATATTCAGACGCGTGTGAATCCATCCATACCCTTCCTGCGGACGTTCATCGCGGGTGACCTGCTTTTCGGTGTGGTCATGATCGCCATTCTGTTTGCGCTTGCGATCTGGGGTGTCGGGCGTATCGTGAGCCTTCAGGATGAATCTCAAGCCGAGCCGACCGCGCCATCGATCGTTGATGTGCTTGGCGACCTGCCCCTGCCGACGCCATCCTCTGAGTTGACATTCATCCCCGTGGATGACCCTTCGCTTTCTACTCAAGCGGTTCCCGGTGATACCGCGGCAACTGTGGAAGCGCCGCTCACCGAAACATCGTCGAACGTGACGGTCAGCATATTTGCGCTTGAACGGGTGTTTGTCAGAGTGTCTGTGGATGGCGAGATCGCTTTTGAAGGGCGCATGGCTCCGCGTGAGACCAAGGTGTTCAATGCAGACGACCAGGTGATGGTCTTGAGCGGTGACGGCTCCGCGCTGCGCATCTCGTATAACGGGAGCGACCTGGGTCTGATGGGCGGTGTGGGGGAGGTGGTCAATAATGTATATACCATCGTCGGTGTGGTCACGCCGACCGCGACCATCCCGCCGACGCCGACGAATACGCCGCTGGTGACGATGACGCTCACGCCGACAGCCACTATAACCATGACCCCGACCCCGACCATCACGACGAATCCGTGATGAAATAAAAAGAACCATCAGCGCATCTTGTTTATGTGCATTTATCTCTGTTAATTTTAGAGTATCTAAAAAGTTAGGAAGAATTACGTGTCAAAAAATACTTTTCATCTTGTTTCCCTCGGTTGTGCCAAGAACTCAGTTGACTCCGATTCGATGGCTCAGTTGCTTTTACGCGACGGCTATCACGCGGTGGAAGACCCTTCCAAGGCGGCGGTATTGATCGTCAACACCTGCGGGTTTATCGGTCCGGCAAAAGAAGAGTCGTACAAGGTGTTGGGCGAACTCGCGCATTCGAAGAAGAAAAATCAAGTCCTCATCGCGGCGGGTTGTTTGACCCAACGCTACGGCATGGAAGTCTCGTATAAGGTCCCCGGCATCGATGGCATCCTCGGCACGCGCCGCTGGATGGACATTGTGCAGGTTGTGCATGAAGCCCGCAATGGGAAACATCCCGAACCGGTCTATCACATCCCCAAAGCCCCAACCGTTGGCGCAGACGAGCAGGATGCTTTGCGGGTCAGCGTGGCAGGCGGAAGTGCCTACATCAAAGTGGCGGATGGCTGTCGGCGCCCGTGCGCGTTTTGTGCCATTCCGCTCATCAAGGGTACGGCAGTTTCGCGCCCGCTCGAGTCGATCATCAACGAGGCGCGGATTCTGCGTGACTCGGGCGTGCGTGAACTGGTCTTGATCGCACAGGACACCACCGATTACGGTCACGACCTTGGGATGAAAGACGGGCTGGCGGTTATGCTCGAACAACTGACGGACTCCGTTCCGGATATGGACTGGATCCGCATCATGTATGCCTATCCGGGTTATGTCACGGACCGTCTCATCGAAGTGATGGCGACCCGCAAGCAAATTTTGCCGTATCTCGATATGCCGCTTCAACATGCACATCCAAAAACGCTTTACCGCATGAAGCGTCCCTCCAACATGGAATGGGTATACAAGACGCTCGGCAAGATGCGCGGCGCGATGGATAACCTTGCCATCCGTACAACGTTCATCGTTGGTTATCCCGGCGAGACGGATGAGGAATTTCAGGCATTGTATGATTTCGTGAAAGAGATCCGTTTCGATCGCGTGGGCGCGTTCCAATTCTCGTTTGAGCCGGAGACGACATCCGCGCCGCTGGGTGACCCCGTCCCAGCGGAGATCAAGCAGGAACGCTACGAGCGGCTGATGGAATTGCAGCAGCCGATCTCTTTGCAGGTGAATCAAGCCTATGTCGGTAAGACGCTGGATGTGCTGGTGGAAGGCTACGATAACGGCATCTCCATCGGCAGGTCGTACCGCGACGCGCCCGAGATCGACGGCATGGTGTTGGTGGAAGGAAAAGCGGAAGTGGGCGATATCGTCCCGGTCCGCATCACCGGCGCGATGGCTTATGATCTGACCGGCATTCTGGCAAATCAACCGCCGTTGATCAAGCTGTAATTGAAATTTGAATCAAAGAGACCACTGCGGAAAATGCAGTGGTCTCTTTGATTCTCGGGTACTGTGAGATTTATCTCGCAGATTCCGCAACGCCCTGCGACTTGATGAAATTTAAGTATTAAATACCGTTATGTGTCATCCTGAGCGGAGCGAAGGATCTCTACCCCGGAGTAAGAGACCCTTCGGTCGCAACGATCGCTCCCTCAGGGTGACACGGGCTTTAAAGTAGTCTTACGGCATTAATTTCTTAAAGACCATAAAGTCGCAGTACTAATTTTTTAGGAAACTCTCGCCAATGCGGTCGCGGCGAGGATCAGGGCGGATAAGATCAAATTCACTCGCAGAATGAGCAGTTCTTTTTTTTGCAACTTTGCTAGTTCGGCTTCGTCAGCTTTTTCTTTTTTCAATAGAGTGCGCTGGATGGCAGGGAGAACTTCCCAGGTTTGGATGGCGCTGACCACGACCATGACGACCGCCAGTCCGTGTTTGATGAGGATGGCGAGCGACCACTGCGTGCTGATCGAGAGGAAGCCGTCATAGTGCGGACTGGTGCTCAATTGGAAGAGACCGGTCACCAACAAAAGTCCCATACAGAACCATGCCAGCGGTTCGAGTCGCTTTTGCAGGGCGGAGATAAAGCTCACCTGGTCGCCCAGTTTCAAGGTCCGTTGTGAGGCGGGCAGGACGAGCAGATTAATGGCTGCGAGGCTGCCGATCCAGGTGACGGTTGCCAGCATGTGCAGCCAGTAGAGAGTCGCAAGGATCGGCGTGGAAGGTGCGGGCATGAAATATTATGGGTTGGGTGGTTCTTCGGTGGGAGCTTCAGTCGGCGCTTCGGTCGGAGCTTCGGTCGGCGCTTCAGTCGGAGCCTCTGATGTGGGCGCTTCCGTTATGGGTGCTTCTGAGGGGGCTTCGGTCGCGGGGAAGCATTGCGCCTGCGCACTCACGAAGTTGGATGCGGCGGGCTCGATGAGCACGCCGACCGTCCCCGCTTTTTCGTAGACGTCGTACGCGCCGCAATAATCCTGACTGGTGTAGAGTTCGTTGCCCCAATTGACAAGCGCGGTGTAATAGCGCTCGCCAGCGTTCATGGTGCCGTCATACATGGAGGGCCAGCCCGCTGCGACCTGCGAGAAGTAATCCGCGGCTTGTTCCCAGTCCAATTCCCAGAAGCTTGCGCCGGTGATGTATGCGCGCGCACCGTCACGCAGACCGATGGAGGTATTGTCAAGCGGACCAAAGCGCTCGGCGAGCGTCAGATAATAGATGCCGCCTTCGAGGTTGCCTTGCTGGGTGATGAGGTTATAGCCCTGGTTGCGGAGCGCGAAGTAATACATGCCATCCACCTGCGCGGTTTTGTAGGTCGGGTCCAGTTTGCGGATGGTGTCCAACGCAGTGAGCGCACCGGGATAATCCTGCGCGCGGATGAGTTCCTGAGCGCGTGCATAAGCATTTTCTGCGCCGCTGAAATCAGGAGTCGCGGTGGATGTGGGCGCAGCAGTGGGGGTGGGGATGGAGCTCAGCACGAGCACCTCTGTCAGCGTTTGTTGGGCACCGGGGAAACTCGGGTCCTTCGAGATGATGTACTCGAGACGCTGGCGGGCATTCTCATAACGTCCGAATTGAATATCCACCAGGGCAAAGGAGAACTGTTCTGTCAACTGCTGGGTGAGAATGGAATCTTCCGCAGCCTCGCGGGTTCCAACGCCCGATGTATAACCGCTGAACCCGCCCAAACCGATCAGCAGGAGAAATGCCACCACGCTGAGCAGCGTGGATTTCCACCTGGACGGTTTGACAGGCTTGATCGGTTGCGTGTCGTCTTTTTCGACGGGTTGATTAGGTTGAGTGGATCCAAAGTTATCAGACATGGCGGTGATTATACATCCCTTTGAAAGAGAGAAATTTTTTCTTATTTTGCGTTTATACCGCATTCGGTCACAAATTACGCTTTTTTGGAAGGTGGAAAGCGCAATTTGTGACCGTGGGTATCATAGTGGGAAATTATAGCTTGAGAAGCAGCTTCGCCTCAGACCAGACGATGGTTACTGCGATCGATCCGCCAATGACCATCCCGATCAACGCGGTGACGATCGCTCCGCCGGGCAAGTATAACGCGACGAGATATGTGACCACGCCTCCGACCACAGCCGCCAGCAAGCCCTTGATGATGGCGCTGCCTGTCTGGAGTGGTTCATGCGTCCGCTTGGAGAGCCAACCGAGCAGAATGATGGCTTCGATGAGTAGGGCGATCTCTGCAAACGCGATAACCGGCGCACCGACGTTCGAGAAAAATGTCACGCCGAGGATGCCGATCACCAGAAAGATGCCAAGCCGGATGAGAACCGCGTAGAGCGGGGTCATCGGCTCCTTGCGGGCGTAGAATGCGCGGACTGCGATCTCATGGATGGTGTAGCCTGTCAATGTAGCGAGATAGGCGCGGGTCGTCCAAGTGATGAGGGTGGATATCTGCTCGTCAAAGCCGAAGACGCCGCGCACGAGCGGATGGATCCCCGCTGCCATCACAGCTGCGACGGGCAGGGTCAGTGCGATCAACACCCGCAGGGAACGCTCCACCGTCGCGCCGAATTCCTTCCAATCCCGGCGGGATGCGATCTCGGAGAGAGCGGGCAGCATGGCGGTGGCGATGGCAGTCCCCAAGATCGTCTCCGGCACCTGCATGATCATCCAGCCGTAGGTGAGCGAGGTCACCGCGCCGACCTGGTCCAACCGCGAGGCGAGGTTGTCGCGCGCGATGAAGATGATCTGAATGCCAGCCATCGTCAACAGGCGTGGAGCCATGAGCTTCAAGGCTTCGATCAAGCCGGTGTGACGTAACTCCACTTTGGGCGTCCAACGGAAGCCGTACAATACGAGTCCTGGAACTTGAATGAGCAGATGCAATGCCGCGCCGAGGATGACGCCGTAGACCAAGCCGTAAATGCCAAAGCGCGGCACGAGAAAGATCGCGCCGAAGATCTGACCGACGTTGTACATACTCGGCGCAATCGCAGGCAGGACAAAATGCTGGTTGGCTTGCAGCGATGCCATCACCAATCCGCTGATGGAAAAGATAACCGTGCCGATGAGGTTCAAACGCATCAGTTCTGCAAGCAGTTGGCGCTGTTCTGCGCCGAAGCCCGGCGCGATGCCGAGCTTCGCATCCACGATGGGTTGGGCGAAGATGGCAATGATGATCGCGACTCCACCCGTCACTAAAAAGCCGACATTCGCGACGCGCGAGAACAAGTCCCAAGCGGCGGCGCGGTCTTTGGTGGTCAGATATTCCGTCAACAGCGGGATGAATGCCATCGCCAGCGCACCGCCGGAGATGAGCGCGAATAACAGGTCCGGCAAATTGTTCGCGGCGTTGAACGTATCCAGCAGATGTACTTCATCCGAATACTGACGCGCGATGATACCCGTGCGAACAAAGGCGAGCACCTTGTCTATCAAAAAGAAGAACGCAACGATAAGCGAGTTACGGGTAAGTTTCGACATGGTTAGTGCTCGTTTGATTGCGGCATCTCGATCCCCGGGAATTTATCAGCCAACGTTTGTGTTTTGTGGATCAACGCAGGCAGGCATTGCGCACAAATGAATTTCGTCTCGCCTTTGAACGTCAATGTGATCAAAGGAGTTTGCTCGTCACTGCGCTCGCAGTTCACACAGGTGGTTGTTGTTTGTGTATCCATTAATTCTCCAATTTCTATTTTCGTCATTGCGAGGAGCCGTTGGTTGGCGACGAAGCAATCTCATGAACCTACTTGGAGATTGCTTCGGGAAAAGAACGCCCTCGCAATGACGAAATCAAAGCGTTCCCTTATAAATTCCGCCATCCACTTGCAGCATCACACCATTGATGTACGATGCGGCAGGGCTGACGAGAAACACCGCGGCATTGGCAAACTCTTCGGGCTGACCCATCCTCCCAAGCGGACTCTCCGCCGCCTGCCGCCGCGTCTCTTCCTCGACTGTGGAGTTGTTCGTGTTTGCCCGGGCAGTCATCAACTCTGTGACTCTCTCTGTCTCCGTCCAGCCCGGCAAGATCGAGTTGACGCGGATGCCTTCCCTGCCCAGGTCAATGGAAAGCGATTTGGTCAAGCCCACCGTCCCGGCGCGGACACTGTTCGAAATGATCAGATTTTGGATCGGCTGTTTGACCGAAATCGAAGTGACCGTGAGAATGCTGGGCGCATCCGAATGGCGCAGGTGGGGAAGTGCCGATTTTATCAGGCGGACGTGAGTTAACAGGCACAACTCCACGCCTTTTTGCCAATCCGCTTCATCCAGGTTTTCGAACGTGCCAGACTTGGGTCCACCCGTGTTGGTGATGAGAATGTCTAACCCGCCCAGGGCTTCGACCGTCTGTTTGACCAGTTTCTCGGGCATGTCCGGCAGGCTGGCATCTCCGACCAAAGCAATGACCTGCGCCCCAGTTTCCTTTTGGATCTTTGCCGCCGCCCTTTTCACCCGCTCTTCATCCCGCCCGTTGATGGCAACCTTGCAGCCTTCCTTTGCGAGTTGCAATGCCGTGGCATACCCCAGTCCCTTGGAAGAACCGGTGACGAGCGCGCGTTTGTCTTTGAGTCTTAAGTCCATTGTTGTCTCCGTTGGGGCACAGCGGAGTTATGAGACGATAAATTTATTGATCGTCCCGATGTGCCCTTACATGATGATCTCGATCCTGCTATCCCATACATCCCCATCTGACCAATTCGCTTCCACCCATTTTGCCACAGTTTGCAAAGCGGATTGGAGAAAGGCATGGTCATTTCCCACCATTGCGCAGACGATGACGGCTTCGTTCCATTTGTCAAGTTTATCCATCTCCGCGACAGAGACGTTGAACTCGCGGTGCAAGCGTGCCATAAGCGGCTTGATCCGTCCGCGCTTTTCTTTGAGCGAGGTGCAGAGGGGCAGGCGCAGGTGAATGGTGAGGGTGGCGAGCATAGATGAGTGAGTATACAAGGAAACATGTACACAGGTAAATGAAAATTTACGTGTGTTCGTGTTTACCTGTTTACTTAAGTTTCGTTACGTCTTACAATCCCACGCATGGACATTGAAACCCGATACAAGCAAGCCCTTGATTACCTGTATTCCTTCGTGGATTATAGCTTGAAACATTCGTCCGAATTGGCGAAGGCGGACTTCAACCTCGACCGCATGTTCGCGCTGATGAAGTTGCTGGGCGAGCCGCATACGAAATATCCGATCATCCATGTGGCGGGGACGAAGGGCAAGGGCTCCACGTCCGCGCTGTGTGCGGCGGCGTTGAAAACGGCGGGATACAAGGTCGGCTTGTACACGTCTCCGCATTTGGAGGATTACGTCGAGAGGATTCGGGTAAATGGCGAGCCGATCACTCACGAGCAGTTGATCGAATTGGTGGAAGAGATCAAGCCGCACGTGGCGAAGATCGAGAAACTGACCACCTTCGAGATCACGACGGCGCTGGCGTTCATGGCGTTTGCGAAATATGGTGTTAACGCGGCAGTGTTCGAGGTTGGTCTCGGCGGCAGGTTGGATGCGACCAACGTGGTCACGCCGAAGGTATCGGTCATCACGTCGCTGTCGTATGACCATATGGCGGTTCTCGGGAATACGCTTGCGCTTATCGCAGGGGAGAAGGCGGGCATTATCAAGGAAGGCGTGCCGGTCGTCTCTGCCCCGCAAAAGGATGAAGCGCTCGAAGTGTTGCTGCGCGTAGCCACTTCGAAGAAATGTGAGTTTACGCTGGTGGGACGGGATGTAACATTTGAGTCTGTGGAGGCATCGTTATCAAGTCAAAGGTTGAAGGTCGAAGGTCAAGCGGTCAGCGGTCAGCGGTCGGTCGTTGAACTGGAGATTCCTTTACTTGGGAAACATCAGCTCGAAAATGCCGCGACTGCATATGCTGCTTTGAAGGTCAGCGGGATACCAATAACTGATGAACAGATCCAAAAAGGGTTTTCTCAGGTACAATGGCGCGCCCGCTTCGAGATTGCGCGGCTCGATCCACCCATCATCTTTGACTCCGCCCATAACCAGGATTCGTTCGAGAAGCTGAGCGAGACGCTGGAAGAGTATTTCCCAGGCAAAATGATCTATCTTATCTTCGGCGCATCGGAGGATAAGAACATTCCCGGTATGTTCGCCGCGATGAGATCGAAGACCAAAAAGATCATCATCACGCGAGCCGATCATCCGCGCGCTCTCAGCGTGGACCATATTCAGGGTCTCGCCCGGCAGGCTGGAGCAGAGTCTGAGGCGGTGGTTCCTGTCAAAGAGGCATTGCGGCGCGCGCTGGAATTGTCGTCAAAAGATGGTAGCATTGTCTTATCCGCTGGTTCGATGTTCGTGACCGCGGAAGTGATGAAAGCATATTCGTCATTGCGAGGAGGGTGATTTTCCCGACGAAGCAATCTCCAAATTTGTATGTGAGATTGCTTCGCCGATAAAACTTAGCTCGCAATGACAGAGGATTTTAGATGAGTCAACCTAACTGGACTGAAGAAGAAGATAATTTCGACCTCACGCTCTCCCAGCGGACCGAGGAACTTTATCGTATCCCTAACATGGAGCCAAAAGCCGACGGCTTGATCGAAGCGGCGGTGCTGCCGCTGCGCGACATGGTCATCTTCCCGCGCATGGTCTCGCCGATCTTTGTGGGGCGTGAAGCGTCGTTGCTCGCATTACAGGAGGCGCAAAACAAAGAACAGACCGTCATCGGTCTGACACAGCGTGACCCGGATGTGAACGACCCCGGCGCTGAGGATTTCCTCCCGATCGGTGTGGAGATGGCGGTGGGACGTTTGTTGAACATGCCGGATGGTTCGCGCTCGGCGCTTGTGCAGGGACGCAGGCGCGTGGAGATCGTGGAGTTCATCCGCCTCAAACCGTACATCAAAGTGCGCGCGCGCATCGTGCATGAACCGGCAACAGGCGACCGACAAACCCAGGCGTTGATGCGCTCGGTGTTGAGTCTGTTCGAGCGCTGTATCCAGCTCGACCGCTCGATCCCCGAAGAGGCGCATTTGTTCGCGTTGAACATTACAGAACCCGGCTGGCTGTCGGATATGGTCTCCACCTCATTGGCGTTGACATATGAAGCCAAGCTGCGTTTGCTATTGTTGCTCGACCCGAAGGCGCGACTTGGTCAGTTGAATAATTTACTGGCTCAAGAAGTGGACGTGCTTGAGTTGGAAGACGAAATCCATTCACGCGTGCAGAACGAAGTGGATAAAAGCCAGCGTGAGTTTTATCTGCGTGAGCAGATGAAGCAGATCCAGAACGAGTTGGGTGAGGGTGATATTTTCACCCGCGATGCGTTGGACTTGAAGAAGCGCGTCGAAGCGGCGACTTTGCCGGAGGAAGTAAAAAAGGTCTCGTTGAAGGAAGTGGAGCGGCTCAACCAGATGCCGCCGATGGCGCCCGAAGTGGGCATCATCCGCACCTACATTGATTGGATCCTCGACCTGCCGTGGCACAACTCCACTGCGGATAATCTTGATGTAAAGAATGCCGGGAAAATTCTAGAGCGCGATCACTTCGGCTTGAAGAAAGCCAAGGAACGCATCCTCGAATACATTGCGGTACGCTCGCTTAAACCGAAGAAGGAACGTCAGCCGATCCTGTGCTTTGTCGGACCTCCCGGTGTGGGCAAGACCTCACTCGGTCGTTCCATCGCGGATGCGCTTGGGCGCAAGTTCGTGCGCGTGTCGTTGGGCGGCGTGCGTGACGAAGCCGAGATCCGCGGACACAGACGAACGTACATCGGCGCGTTACCGGGTCGCATCATCCAGACGATGAAGCGGGCGGGAACGTCCAATCCGCTATTCATGCTGGATGAGATCGACAAGCTGTATTCAGACTTCCGCGGCGACCCGGCTTCGGCGATGCTCGAAGTGCTCGACCCGGAACAGAATCATTCCTTCAGCGACCACTACCTCGAATTGCCGTTCGACCTCTCCAAGGTCATGTTCGTGACGACTGCGAATTCGCTGGGAACCATCCCGCCGCCATTGCTCGACCGCATGGAGGTGATCGAGTTCCCCGGCTATATCGAAGAGGAAAAGATCGAGATCGCCAACCGCTATCTCATTCCGCGCCAGATGGAAGAGAACGGCATCGAGGAACTTGGCTTGGTGCTCGAACCCGCTGCGCTCCAGCGTATCATCCGTGAATATACCTATGAAGCAGGCGTCCGCAATTTGGAGCGCGAGATCAGCCGCGTGTGCCGCAAGGTGGCACGCCTGAAAGCGGAAGGGAAGAAGTACCCCACGTCTGTCCCGCCGGATATGATCGAAAAACTCCTCGGACCACAGCAGGTCTTCCCCTCGGAAGCCGAGCGGCAGGATGAAGTCGGTGTTGCGACCAGCCTCGCATGGACGGAAACCGGCGGCGAGATCATGCCGGTGGAAGTCGCCATCATCGAAGGCAAAGGCGGCTTGCAGATGACCGGTCAGATGGGGGAGATCATGCAAGAGTCTGCGCAGGCGGCGATGACCTACATCAAATCCCGTGCGGCGGCGTTGAAGATCGAAATGGATATCTTCGAACGTTTTGACATTCACATTCACATGCCTGAAGGCGGCATCCCGAAGGATGGTCCATCCGCGGGCATCACGATGGCAACTGCCATCATCTCCGCGCTGACGGGGCGGCCTGTCTACAAGCACGTCGGCATGACCGGCGAGATCACCCTGCGCGGGCGTGTCCTGCCGATCGGCGGAGTGCGCGAGAAAGTCCTCGCCGCGCATCGTGCCGGGCTGAAAACGGTCATGCTGCCGGAAAAGAATATGAAGGACCTGGTGGAACTGCCCAAGACCGCGAAGTCTGAACTCAAGATCATCCCGGTCAAACACATGGATGATGTGCTCGACATCGCGCTCGGCAAACAAGCGGTCATCGAACCGCCGAAGCCGAGGAAGCTGTCGAAGGATGATGGGCAGGAAGATTAATACGTAATACGTGAAGAGTGAAAAGTAAAACGTGAACCGCCGGGCAAACTGAGTACGTGAAGAATAGAATCTTTGCGGTCTTAGCGAGTTTGGCGGTTTTTTTATTTTTTGGGTTAAGTGATTTGGAATCCTGAAGTTCTACTTCAGGTAGAATTCCGACATGGACAAGTACAGAATCCATGAAAAGAGCATAAAGAATAATTAACCCAAATGGTTGCCTTGTATACTTTGGCGAGATTTCTTAACGCAAAGTCGCAATGACGCTAAGATTAACAAGGTTTTTCTTTGCGACCTTGCGCCATTGCGTTAAATGTTTAAACGCAAAGGTTACCTTAATTCTAAGACAAGCGATAGAATTAACAAATACCATCCCACTACAATAAGGTCTTCGATGACTCTCTTCCCGATCCCGCTTGAAAACAAAGTCGTCCTCATCACCGGCGCATCCTCCGGCTTTGGAGAGGATGCCGCCTGGCTCTTTGCGCAGGAAGGCGTCAAGGTCGTCCTCGCCGCCCGTCGGGTGGATAGGCTGCGCCGCCTCGCCGCGAAAATCCAGGATGCAGGCGGCGAAGCCATCGCCGTGCCGGTGGATATCGTCAACCCGTTGGATGTGGAGAACATGGTCAAAGCCACGCTTGACCTATACGGTCAGATCGACATCCTCTTCAACAACGCGGGCATTGGCAGGGTGGGCTGGTTCGAAGAACATTCCGTCGAGCGCGATATCAACCTGCTCATTCAAGTCAACCTGATCGGCTTGATGCAGGTTACACGCGAGGTCCTTCCGCATATGATCGAACGCCGACAGGGACACATCATCAACATGGTTTCCGTCGCCGGGCTGATCTCGCCACCGCTCATCTCCAGTTACTCCGCCAGCAAATTCGGAGCGCGCGCCTTCACCGATTCGCTCCGCCGCGAGGTTGTGCCATTTGGCATCAAGGTTAGCGGTATTTATCCCGGTCCCGCCTCTACTGAGTTTGGGCATCACATCGGGAAGAACAAAGCCTATACCTCCATACGGTCGATCATCAATCTTCGCATGACGTCGGATTATGTCGCCACACGCGTGCTGGATGTTGCCAAGCGTCCGCGCCGCAGTCTTGTCATCCCCTGGTGGTTCCGCATCATCACCACGTTCGATATGCTCTTCCCCATCGTGGTGGATTGGATTCTGTATCTCTTCTCACGCATCAAACATAAATTGGATTAGGAGACTCCCTTGACTCGTTCCCGACTCGAAAGACTCACCGCCTCATTGCGGACCTCGAACCTGGATGCCGTTATTCTGAATCCGGGTCCCACGCTGAAATATCTCAGCGGGCTGAACTTCCACCTGATGGAACGTCCGGTCGTGCTGTTCGTCGCGCCGGGGAAAGACCCTGTGCTCGTCCTGCCTGAGCTCGAACTTCCCAAAGTGGACCTATTCCCATACAAAGTGCAAGCCTTCCCTTATGGTGAGATTCCCTCCGAGTGGGATGATGCGTTCCGAAAGGCTGCTCAAGCCCTCGGCTTGGATGGGAAGCGGATCGGCGTCGAACCCAGGCAGTTGCGTCTACTGGAGTTCCGTTATGCCAAGGCAGGTGCCCCCGAAGCGGACTTCCCCGATGCCAGCGATGTCTTCGCCGATTTGCGCCAGCGAAAAGACAAAGCCGAAGTGGATGCAATGCGCACCGCCGTCAAGATCGCGCAAGATGCGTTGGAGATGGTCATTCCCCAGATCAAGATCGGCATGACCGAAAAAGATGTTGCATCCGAATTGGTTGTGCAGTTGTTGAAGCACGGTTCTGAATCTGAGATGCCTTTCGCACCCATTGTCTCCGCCGGACCGAACGCCGCCAACCCGCATGCCTCTCCAACTGATAGGAAGCTTCAAGCAGGCGACCTGCTCGTCGTGGATTGGGGTGCTGCGTATGATGGCTACATCTCCGACCTGACGCGTACCTTCGCAGTGGGTGAGGTGAATGCGGAATATCAAAAGATCCACAAGATCGTGCAGGAATCAAATGCCGCCGGTCGCGCCGCCGCCAAACCCGGAGTCGCATGTGCGAATGTGGATATCGCCGCGCGCGAGGTCATCGAGAGATCGGGCTACGGAAAATACTTCACCCATCGTACCGGTCACGGCATCGGCATGGAAGGACACGAAGCTCCTTACATGCGCGGTGATAATATGCAAATACTCGAACCCGGCATGGCGTTCACCGTCGAACCCGGCATCTACCTGACCGATCGCAACGGCGTCCGCATCGAAGACAACCTCGTTATCACCGATGATGGCGCGGATTGTTTATCCGATATGCCGAGGGAAATACGGGTGGTGGGTTAACAAGTTTTGCCGAAATTTGCGGCTGAAAGGTTTTATGAACCAAAGTATTCAAACCTACCTGAACCTCATGGACTCACAGCGCGAGTCCGTTTTCGCTGTTTTAGATGGGCTGACCGACGCCCAACTCTGGGAGCGACCTGCGCCAAAGGAGTGGAGCATTGGCGAGATCCTCGACCATAATTATCTGTTGTTCTCTTCCTTTTACCCAATGGTGAAAGGGATATGGCAGTGGCTGGGCTGGTATGGACGTTCCCGCCGCACCCGCCCGTATGTGACCGAGATCGCAGACCTGTATCGCGACCCGAAATTCCCGCAATGGGTCGGCTTCATGTGGACGCCGCGCTTCAATCCGCGCAAGCCGGTTTCACTCGAACAGCTTAAAACGGAATTGCGCGACTTACATGCGAACGTTCGCAAGTTTTATGAAGGCAAGGACGAAGATGTGTTGGGAAATCTGTATTTGTATGACCCGCTCTTTGGCTGGTGCAATTTGATCGTAACCCTGCGCATCGGTATCTATCACGATCAACTGCATTTCGATGATGTCATCAAACAGGCAGCCGCTCTACAATGAACGACTGCCTGTGATTGAAAGTAATTTCAGTTGAGTGGCTTTTTATGGGCGGGCATTCCAAAACCGAACCGTTCCGTCTGACGACGAAGTGATCATCGTCCTCCCATCTGATGAAAAGAGGATGCCGGTTATCGTCCCGTGATGTCCTGCCAGCGTTTTGAGCAGGGTCGCAGTGTTGATATCCCACAGGTCGATGCTACCATTCCCGCCCCCACTGATGAGCATCTGCCCATCATTCGAGTATGCCAGGGTCTCCACGCCTAACTGATCGCTTTCCCAGGCGCGGACTTCCTTGCCGTTGGTCGCGTTCCAGGTTTTGATCGTATTGAAATCTGCCGTGGCGAAATAGAATCCATCCGGTGCGTACACCGAGTGCAGGACAAAGGCATTCTCGTTCAGGGCATAGAGTTCATTCCCGTTGGTGTCCCACATCTTGATCTCGCCATCCTTTGAACTAGTCAGCAGACGGGTCCCATCCGGTGAGAATGACACATTGAGCGTCCCGCCTTCATAGCCTTCAAATATATGCAACACCTGCCCGTCCGCAGTATTCCACACGGACACCGTTTTATCGTCGGAGGTGGATGCGAGCAGGGTTCCATCGGGCGAAAAGGCGATATCCAAAACATCCCCAGTGTGCCCGGTCAGGTTCCTGACCTCGGCGCCGCTGTTCACATCCCAGATGCGAATATCATTGTCTTCAAAGCCGGAGGCGATCAACGTGCCATCGGGGGAGAATTCCACGCTGGTTGGCGAGCGTTCGGTGGAGATCAAGGTTCGGATCTCCTTGCCGGTGGAAATGTCCCACAGAACGACCTCGCCGCTTTCCGGGGCGGTGGCAAGGATGCGGTTGTCCGGCGAGAGGGCGATAGCCGCAAGCCTGCCGCCGTACGTTTCATTGACGACCAATTGCTCGCCGCTGGCTGTATCCCAGAGCCGCAGGGTTCCATCTATTGAGCCTGAGACCAGTCTGGAACCGTCGGGTGAAAATGCAACGGAGAATGCCATCGTATTCTGCTCATCCAACACCTGGATTTGTGTGGCGGTTTCAAGGTCCCATATCGCGAGGGGTTTGTCGCCTTCGCCAACAGCGAAGGTTTTTCCGTCGGGGGAGAACATGATGCGTCCGGCTCCACCCATCCCGGATTTGATCGTTATGGATTCCTCCCAGGTCGTTGTGTCGTAAAACGAAATAAGGGAGTCCACCGACGCAACCGGCATTGAAATGACAGCTCCAGAAATTGCCAGCAACTTTCCATCTGGTGAGAAGGTAACGCTCAAGAACGGACTACCGGCGATGGCGATCTCTGTGACCTTGTCTCCACTTTCCATTTCCCAAATGCGGACAATGCCTTCGAATACTGCGATCGTTGCCAGATATTTTCCATCCGGCGAAATGGCAACGCCTTCAATGGACGTGTCAGACCCTTTGATGGTGCGGAGCAAACCTCCGAACACAGGTTCCCATAAGTGGACAGAACCATCTCCGTGACCTGATACGAGGATCGTCCCGTCTGGTGAAAAAGCGAGGTTATGAAGTCCATCGGCTGTGAAGCGGATCGCGCCGGGTGATTCGACCGAAAGCGTTCGGAGAAGTTGTTTTGTTTCGATATCCCACATCTCAACCTTCCCATTCGGCAGCCAGGCAGCGATCGTCTTTCCATCCGGGGAATATGCCAGGCTTGCGATCCAATCGGTTGTGGCGAGTTCGGTGATCTTTCTCAATGTGCTGGCATCATAAACCTGAATGCCGCTTGAAGCCGCTACTGCGATCTGTTTGCCGTCGGGTGAATATGCTACCTGACCGATGACCCCATTGCCAAGCGCCAGGGTTTCCTCCAACAATGTCGCGCTGACAGGGTTGATCGGTACCGTGTTTGCGGGAGATGCTATGGTCGGGGTGGCTGGCGGCAGGGTCACGGTGGGGATGACCAGTTCGGTCGCGGTTGGAAAGACCGTGGCTGTGTTTGTCGGTGCGGGCAGGGGAGTGGGCGCCGTGAGTGTGCTCATGATCCCCGGCGCGATGAATATCAGCGCGCCGCATAGCGCCAATGCCACCAACACCCAGATGATCCCTACGATGAACTCCAGGCGCAGCCCCGGTTTCTTTTGAACGGTTTTATTCATGGTCAAAAAACCCCTGCGAAGCAACTGTCATAATATCCTCCCGGAATATGGATCTCGAACACTATCAAGTTTATTTTATGAAGTTTTATTCGTTTGTCAATCTTGATGATGGTATTTTAATGTAGTAATATGTTTTTGTAGTCATGCCTATTAAGGATGTTTATATGCCTCTTTCCCATGCGATCCTCGCTTTTCTTGAATTCCAGCCCATGTCGGGCTATGATTTGAAAAAGTTCATCGATCAATCGGTGAACCACTTTTGGTCTGCCACCCAAAGTCACATTTACAAAGAGTTGGAGAACCTTGAAAAGAAGGGAATGACGCAGGTGGAGCTCATCCCGCAGGAGGGAAAACCGAACCGCAAGGAGTACCGCATCACGGATGCAGGCCGCGCCGAACTGCGGAATTGGCTGGTCACACCCATTCCGCTCGACCCGGTGCGACAGGCGTGGCTGATCCAGATATTCTTCTCACATTTTAGTACCAATGAAGAGATCGCAGCGCTGATCGAAACCCGCATGAATGAGATCCGCGAAAAGTTGAAGACGTATCGCGGAGATGCGCAAGCCGCCATTGAAGAGAACGCCCGGCGCATCGGCGTGGAGCGCGCCCGCGAACTGTGGCAGATCACCCTTGATTATGGGATCGATTACTATGAGTCTGAACTCGCATGGTTGGAGAAAACGCAGGACCGTGTCCGAAACCTTCCGCCCCTGACGCCTCCATCGGGCAGTTGATCAACGGAATGTGGTTGTGGATTTTAATGGGAACTCCATGCACAACTTCCGTTTGACTGAATGCAGATTTGCATTAATGGGGAGTTTCAGTTTTGACTTGGGCCCGATCTGACTCTTGGATGGGTTCAAGTAGGGGATTGTTGCCGACATACTCCATGATTTTCATGAGTGTGCCGGTTGTGAAATGGGGGATGTTGAGGATACTTAAGCCTGCTTTCTTCGCAGAATGGCTTTTCTTTTACTCATTTGGTCTTACTTTCTTTGCATGGAGTCTGTGAGGTTTCCAACCATGCCTGGTTCATGCGAAACAGATGAAAATATTTCTTTGGTAGTTTGTTTGCTATTTTGAAATCGTCATCACGGGAAAATCATGCGATCCGCGAGTTTGATAGGAGGGAATGGATATTGGAAAACCGGGTTGTTGAGAACGGAAAGCAGATAGGGGGGCAAATCCCATCTCTGACCCTAAAGAGGGGAAAAATGGTCAATCCAATACAGATCGCCAAATTTTCCTGAGGGAAGGTATATTTAATGGGTTAGGATTATGGCAAGACTCCCGAAAGGGTCGAAGGATTCATGAGTTCTTTTCCTCCTTTCCCAATCAGTTCGATCAAAGTGCGCATTCCTCCGAGACGGCGGGAAACGATTTTACGTTCTCGTTTGATCGACCTGTTGTATGAACAACTCGACAAATCCGTACTCTTTATGATCGCCCCTGCTGGATATGGAAAAACCTCCCTGCTTGTGGACTTCGCCGGTCAGGTGGAACTGCCTGTTTGCTGGCTTACCCTGGATACACTTGACCAGGATCCGCAGCGATTCCTGCGCTACCTGATCGCCGCCATCGCCGAGAAATTCCCGGCGTTTGGGCGTGATTCCCTGGGGATCCTGGAGAATATGATCTCGCTAGAGACTGATCAGGAACAGATCCTGGTGACCATCACCAATGAGATCAGCGCCCGGGTCCGGGATCATTTTGTTCTGGTGTTGGATGACTACCACTTCGTGGAAAGTGCACCAGTGATCGGACTGATCGTCGGCCGTCTCCTGCAGCTTGCAGGCGAAAATTTTCATCTCGTGATCTCTTCACGCAATCTGCCGGACTTTCCGGCTTCACCCCTGTTGATCGCACGCAATCAGGTTGGGGGCATTTCCTTCAAGGATATTTCCTTTCAACCCCAGGAAATCCAGGACCTGTATCTGCAAAACAAAGGCATAGAACTCAGCCTGCAGGACGCCGAAACGGTCTTGAAAGAAACCGAAGGATGGATCGCCGCCATCCACCTGACCAATCGGCCGCTGGAACCCCTGCCGCAATTCCATCCACTAATATCCACTTCTGTGCTGTTTGATTTTTTCGCAAGGGAGGTGATGGACCGGCAGCCGGAGCCGGTGCGGCAATTCATGCTGTTAACCTCCATGCTGGATGCCTTTGATGTTTCACTTTGCGAAGAGGTGCTGGCGCCTCTGGTCCCCGGGGAAAAATTGGATTGGGCGGCGTTGTTTCGTAGGGTGCAGTCCACCAACTTGTTCAGTGTGCCGCTCGACTCGAATGGACAATGGATGCGCTACCATCATCTCTTCCAGCACTATCTCAAATCGGAGATGAGATATAAGGATCCCGCCCTGACCTGGAACATCCAGCGGAATCTCGCACGCGCCTACGAAGTCCAGCAAAAGTGGGAGGAAGCCTTCCAGATCTATGATCAATTGGATGACCACAAGAATTTAGCCCGCCTGCTGACCGAAACGGGGATCGCCTTCATTGGAGCAGGAAGGATCCTGACACTGGCGACCTGGCTGAAAAAGTTGCCCACGGAAATTTTATACAGCCAGCCTGCGCTCATTTCCTTATTGGGCGCTGTACATTCGACCCAGGGGGATCAGCGCCAGGCGCTTAATTTATTGAACCGGGCCGAGGGCGGTTTCCAGCGTTCGGAAAGCAATGTCCATTGGGTTACCACCCTCGTCCGGCGTGCCGAGGTATACCGCCAGCTCGGACAATACAATGCAGCGTTGACAGATGTCGATCAGATCCTCAAGATGACAAGGGTATCCTCCAAACCCGAATTCCAAACCATTCATGCCGAAGCTGAACGCATCAAAGGGCTGGCGTTCTTTGGGCAAGGGCGGGTACGGGATTCCCTCCCTTGGCTGGAGAGTTCTCTGCAAAGATATCAACGTCTCGGCCTGAGGAACCAGGTGCCGATCCTTGAAACGGAATTGGGCGTTGTCCATCGTCGACTGGGGGAACCACAGATCGCTGCACAGTACTATGCCAGTGCGCTCGAGATCCTTGAACAGACCGGCAATACCGGCTGGAAAGCCCGCTTATTGAACAATATGGGCATGTTGAAATACATGACTGGACGGCTGGAGGAGGCACATCGCCTGTTGCAGGAATCGATCCAGACCGCGAAACAGTGCGGGTATGTTCGTATTCAGACCAACGCCTTGATCAGCCTGGGCGATCTGTGTACCGATCTAAATGATATGGATTCCGCCTTTGCTTGTTACGATCAGGCTTTGACTCAGGCTACCCAGCTTGGTCATTCCATGTATATTTTTTACGCCTCCCTGGGTGAGGCACGCTTGAAACGCATGCACGGGAACTCGTTACCAGCCCTGACAGATTTAAGACTGGTCGAATTATCACAGGTGCATCTTGGCAGTTTCGAGAGGGCGCAATTCAATCTGGAACGAGGTCTTTGCCTTCTGGACCTTGACAGAGTAACAGAGGCGGTCGCTATCTTCAAGGAGGCGGTCACCTTGTTTGAAGTGGGCGGAAATCAATCGGAGCAGCTGATCGCCGGCTTTTGGTATGAAGTAGCGACATCCCTTTCTGCCTCGAAACCATCTGGTATGGATCTGGTGGATCTTCTTCCCCCGCAACGGGATTGGCGCACTCCGACCCCGTTCATGATCCATGCCGGACGCGCTGCCCGTTGGCTGAAGGCAAAAGGACAAACCCAGTTACTGAGATTTCCCTCCCTGCGCCTGTTCTTTGAGCATGCCGTACGATTGTTGGATACGTTGCCTGAATTGCTGAAACGATTTCCTGAACCAGCAAGCAATCCCAATTCACCTCTCCCCCGGCTGGAGATTGTCACATTTGGGAAAGTCTCGGTGTGTCATGATGGACGGGTCGTGGAAATATCTGACTGGCAAACACGCGAGGCGCGCGATCTTTTCTTCTACCTATTGCAGTCCCCACCGCGGACCAAGGAACAGATCGCCATGGAATTCTGGCCTGACCTGTCCCCCGCCCGTATCAAGATGCGATTTAAGATCAACATTTATCGCATCCGTCAGACACTAGGGCAGGATGTGATCCTTTTCAAGGATGACCAGTACAGCTTCAACCGCAGCATCCCCTATGTGTGGGATCGTGAGCAGGTGGATAGCCTGCATGCCGCCAGCCGACAAATGACGAACCTGGGAGAACGAATGCAGACGTTGGAAGAGGCAACATCCCTGATCCAGGGACGGTACCTGGCGGACCTGAATGCGGAGTGGGCGGAAACTGACCGAATCCGCTGGGATGAACGGCAACGCGAGCTCATGTTCGAATTGGCAGAACTCTATCTTCGCAAAGAGCGTGGGCAGGACTGCCTACGCTTGGCGCGGGAACTTCTCGCACTGGATCCCCTGCAGGAGTCTGCGCACCGGCTGGTGCTTCAGGCACATGCTATCCTGCATGACCCGGCTGGGCTGGCATTGCAATACCGGCAATATCAGGAGATCATCGAAAATGAATTGGGAATGCTGCCCTCCCTGGAAATGAGAACCCTTTACGAAAGACTGCTGACCAGCATTTGAGGCCACCTTTGTAACCGGGGAACGGATAAAGTAGAGAAAATCCACTACTTTCCGAAAGGTGTCTCATGAAAAATTTACTCCCCAAAATCCAGTTCGCCGCTTCAAAAATCAACAAGACTCATCTGCAGATCGTTTGGACGCTTCTTGCCCTGGCAATGCTGGTCTTGGGCGCCGGCGCCCCTGAAGACGTCGGAGGAATTGGAATTCGTTGATCCTTTTGACCGCTGTGATTTGCGGGGGATTCACCGGTTGGGGAATTGCCAGGTGGCAGGGGCGCGCCTGGCTTCCTCCTGTACTGAAATATTCAGCACTGATACTCATTGGGTTCCTGCCGCAGTGGTTTGCCTTTTACTTTTCGCCCACGAGTCGGCTATTATCGGATGAGGCAGCTTCAGCGGCTTTAATTTTTTCCCAGATCGTGCTTGTATGGTTTGCCTGGTTAAATCGCTCACTGCCGGGCATGCCGGTTTTGATGTTTGGATTGGGGTGCAACCTGGCGGTCATCCTGGCAAACGGCGGGTTTATGCCGTTGCCGCAGGAGGCTGCGGCGAGATTGGTTTCACAGGATGTCCTGGACAGCCTTGTGTTGGGCGGACGGATCAGTCCCAGTAGCAAAGATATCTTTCTTCAGGAGGCTTCCATACGGCTCCCCTGGCTGGCGGACCGTTTCACCTCACCCTCGTTCCTGCCCTACCGAGTTGCCTATAGCGCGGGCGATATCCTGATCGCCATCGGTGTATTCCTGTTGCTGGTCCGAGAACGGGAAATCAGCCAAAGATCATTCAGAGGAGGTGCCTCATGATTACTAGGACTCTTATTGATAATCGTTCGATCACAAACGAACAACTCGAAGCAGACCTAAGCTCTCTTCGTCGCCTGTTGGCTGCAGCGGTTATAAACCAGTTCTACTGCGAACTCCTTCTCAAAACCCCTGCCCAGGCTGTACAAGCTGGTTTCGGTGGAGAGATGTTCCCAATGTCCGAGGCGACCCTGACCGTGGTTGCCGCCGTGAAAGCCGGTACCTTGAGTGAATTCATTTATTCGATCAATGAAAAGATCCCAATCCTTTAGGGGTAGCAACCTCTTTTCCGGGTTGAACGAGCTCGGGTTGAAGCAGGCTGTTGACCTGCCATTTTCTATTTCTGAGGGAATATCGCACGATCTTCTGTATCATCCGATTGCATCCTGGGGAAAGCTATGGCTGAACTACCTTGGCAACCATCTCAATGTTGCCCGGGCGGGGTTTGCTCTGGCTGATGAAAGTGGAAATGCTATCTGGATGGCCGGTTGGCCGGAGGATATTTCCCCCGCTTGCGAGGGAAGAACAATGGAAACATCAGGAATGTTTTCCTTGATCTCCCGGGATCGGACTCTGGGCTGGCTGATCGTAGAAGGAGACTCCGAATATGCACTGGATCCGGAGACACTGGAAACGATTAACAGATTGCTTCCCATTCTGTCCGACGGATTACAGCGGGAATTGGAGCAAACCCAATTGCAGCAGGCAGAATTCGCGATCACTCATCTCCTGCAGTCCAATTTAAATACCGAGGAATCACTGCCAGGAGTCCTGGATGTTCTTTCCGGTTTATTCCAAGCGGATGCCGTCCTGATGACATCCCGTTTTCCATCCTCAGAAAGACCGAATGTACTGGCAGTGCGGGGATTGGACAACGGAGCTGCCGCCAAAATCGGGGGGATCAGTCGGGCAAAGACGGCGGTGGGAATCCTTTTTGATCAACGACAGCCTATTTGGATCGAGGATTTGTGTACCCCTCCATCCACAATACAACCACTTCACCGGTTGGATAAATTTGGTTTTCAAACCTATCTGGCAGTCCCTGTCATCGGGCGAAACGAAGCGACCAGCGCACTTGAGTTCGTGTGGCGCGAACGCAGGCCAAGGGCATTCCATCTGGAAGGTTTTCTGATGAGGGTGGCCCGGCAACTTGCGCTTTCAATGGAGCGTTCCACGCTCCTACATGATCTCCGGCATGCCAATCAGGATATTCTGAAAAGTTATAACTCCGTGTTCGAGAGCCTCACTCGCATCCTGGGACTTCGTGACCATGAAACGGAAGCCCATACCCAGCGGGTCAGCCAGTTGACCATGCGTCTGGTCCAACATATCAAACTGCCCTCCGAACAATGGGGAGCCATTCAAAGAGGTGCCTTACTGCATGATATTGGAAAGCTGGGTATTCCAGACGCCATCCTGCTCAAACCTGGCAGTCTGACCGATGCAGAATATCGTATGATGCAATTGCACGTAACCTATGGGTATAGCATCCTTTCCTCGATCACCCATGCCAGGCAGACCCTGGATATTGTCCTGTATCACCACGAACGTTGGGATGGAAAAGGTTATCCGGATGGGCTGCGCGGTGAACAGATCCCTGAAGTTGCCCGCCTGTTTGCAGTGGTGGATGTTTATGATGCCCTGACCTCGGATCGCCCGTACCGGACAGCCTGGCTGCACAGCCAGGTTGTTGAATATCTGAAAAAGGAGGCAGGCAGGCAGTTCGACCCGCGGATGGTCTCTGCCTTTCTGGAGGTCGCAGGGGAGGATTTTGATTTTTGAAGGATATGCCGGACAAGACCGGGATGTTTCTGGCGGGAGATCAATTTGCAAAATTTCTCATTGATCCATTCAAGCCTGTAGCGGGGAGAGCATGACAAGCTGGCCATTGCGCGGGTGCGGTCATACCATTTTGGGTGGAAATTTGGGGATGAAGTGTCATTCGTAGAAAGAGAACGGAAATGGAAACGAGCTCGTACCAGCCAAACAGGTAGACAATCCATTGGAATAGTTGCGAAATTAACCGCCTACGAATCGTCAATCGCAAATTGACAATTGTCCGCGCCTTTATATTGTGTCCCCTAGTGGCAAGATAGGGAAGGCGATGCTGTCACAATTAACGGCTATGACAAATTCTGTCTTTACAACCATAGTAAAATTGTCTCATGACCTCTTACTGCGACTACTGTAACTCCCATCCTGAAGACACCTTCAATAAAAATTATCACGATACCCAGTATGGTTATCCGCTCGATAGTGATGATGAACTGTTCGAGCGCCTCATCCTTGAGATCAATCAGGCTGGGTTGTCGTGGATCACCATCCTGAAAAAAGCCGATAACTTCCGCAAGGCATATCATGCCTTCAAGATCGATAAGGTGGCTGGGTACACCGAAAAAGATCGCACGCGCCTGCTTGAAGATGCAGGGATCATCCGCAACCGTTTGAAGGTCAACGCGGCGATCGTCAACGCGCAAAAGATCCTCGAACTCAAAAAGGAACACGGCTCGTTCAAAAACTGGTTGGATATCCATCATCCACTCACAAAAGAGGAATGGACGAAGCTGTTCAAGAAGACCTTCATCTTCACCGGCGGAGAGATCGTCAATGAATTTCTCATGTCCA
>CAYJPO010000053.1:0-32234 GCA_964372045.1 uncultured Anaerolinea sp. | reverse complement strand
ACATCGTAGCGTTCTTCTGTCGCTGAGAAATCTTCTTTTGTGTAGTCGATGACGTGATCGGCGCCCAGAGATTTCACCATGTCCAGATTGGCGGTACTGCAAACCCCGGTCACGTCTGCGCCGAAATATTTTGCCAACTGGATGGCATACGTCCCGACGCTTCCCGATGCGCCATAGATGATGACCTTTTGTCCGCGTTTGATGTTGCCTTTGCGGAGCAGGCGCAGGGCTGTGGTCGCACCGATGGGCATAGCGGCAGCTTCTGCATACGTCACGTTGTTTGGCTTGATCACCATCATCGCCTTCTCGGGCAGACATTTATATTCAGCATAGCCGCCAAAATTTTCCGTGAGGGTGGAGGCGAAAACCTGGTCACCGACCTTGAAGCGGGTTACATCTTTGCCAACTGCTTCCACTACGCCCGCAAGTTCAGAGCCGTAGATCGGTTGTCTGGGTTTTGTGATGCCCAACGCAAGGCGAGCGGGGATCCATACTGCGGCAGGGACAGTAAAACTTCGCATTCGAAAATCCGCGGCGGTGACGGTGGTTGCGTGGACTTTGATCAAAACCTCATTGTCTTTCGGTGTCGGTCTTTGGACCTCTTTGAGTTGAAGAACTTCCGGTCCACCGTATTGGGTTGCTACAATTGCTTTCATTTTAAGACTCCTTATTTTCTAAATTATTAAGTGAACTTGATATCAATATTCAAATCTATGCTGTGCGGGTTTGTCGGGTTGTACCCTTGCGGATGCTCCATTCCGCCACGGCAAGGTTGATTACCCAGGCTGCGCCATTCAACAACGCGTTTTGAAATTCATTGGGTGTGCCGAGGATCAGTGCACCGACCATACCCGTGAATACCTGCGTACCTGCACCAAGACCGATCGCGTAAGCGCGTGTCATCCAAGCCAGGTGTTGATCAACATCCTTCCGCAGGATGGCGAGGTATCCCAGGATGATCGAGAGAACCATGCCTGTTCCGAACAGGAGCCGAAAAGCATACAGCAGGTTGCTAGCACCTTCCGGGCGGGGATAGAACACGGTCATCCATACCCCTGAAAGCCCAACGAGAAGTCCAACTGGAACCAGGAATCTGCCAACCCAACGATGCCATTTACTTCCGCGCTGCCAAAGGCGACCCACGAACTGGAGCGCGCCAAGCAGGGCATAGACCGCAGATGCAATAATGTGAATGACCACAGGCGAGGGTGAGGCAAAGAAGCGCGCGTTGTCTGGTGTGATCTCAGCGCCGCTTGCCAATTCGTTCAAGCGTAACGCGCCGAAGATCAGGGGAATGATGCTGAGGAGGATCAGCCCGACGGGCACCCACCACGATATTTGAGTTTTTCTTGCAGGTGCTTTGATTTGACTTGTATTTTGAATGATCGCTTTCATCTTAAACTCCTTGGAAATATTTATTGGTACTCAGGCGACACTGCCTGGTTCCTGTGAAACGATTCTCTGATCAAGCAGGGATTCAGACGGTTTCTCCGGTCGTTCGGAAAAGAGGGCGTACCCCAGCCAGACCATAGCGCCCCCGATCGGTATCGATGTCAACTGGACGAGCTGATAAGGAAGCAGCGTGAACATGGTGCCCGCCAAAGGACCTGATACCGCAAACAGGGTAGCCGCCCCGCGCGGCAGGATGCGAGCGCGGAACATAGCCATGCCAAATAGCAGGGAGCCGACGACATAAAGTATCGATGCGAGGGAATAGATTGTTGTGAGGCTGCCAAGGTTGGTTGGGCTGCCAACCCCACTTGACAACTGCAATGCGCTTTCCACAAACGTCGGCGCTACGGTCGTCAACAGCGGTAGGACGGTGGGTTCGATGAATGAAATGCACATCTGAACTGCATAATAGATGGTTAGCAAAAGATAGCCAGCCAAACCCTGCCAACCGGTTTCTTCCACTTGTCTGGCGTAGAGCCCTGTAATACCGAGCAGACCAAAGATCGAGATGGAGGTCTTGAGGGAAGTGATGATGATGAATGTGCTGGTATTGATAGATGGATGGGTCGGCTGAATAGCCGTGAAAATAATCCCTGCCACTACGGCAGATAAACCTGCCCAACGGATGAGTTTCGGGGTTGTGACTTTCATTTTGCTCTCCTTTTTTGAACCTATAAAATAAGTGTCAGTGGTTGACACCCGGCATCACTGCCTGTTTGGATTTGATTGATGACAATATACAAATCAATGTGGGGAGATGTCTTCCCCAGATGTGGGGATTTCGGATGGGGATTTATGGAGGACGGGAACGATCGATTAGGTGGCAATTAAGTACACAATGGACAAGCAGTCCTACGGCGCTTGTCCATTGTGAAATGTCTCTCGCGAATTTACCTGGGTTCGGTTTGGCTAAGCTGCGAGCTTACCTTGCCCGGCACGACTTCCGATGATCTCTCGTGGCGCTCGGAAAAGAGCGCGTATCCCAGCCACGTCAAAGCCAATGCGATCGTCAGCAATGCGACCTCAGGTTGGTACTCTGCAGGGACCATTGCGCCTACGGGAATTAACAAGGCGCCAAATGCAAGCAGACCACCCGCCCAGCGAGGCAGGACACCGGCACGGAACGTAGCAATTCCAAACAGTAAGGGTCCCAGGATAAACATGGGTCCGGATAGATTCCACAGAGTTGGGAGGATTCCGAGGTCGATCTCGCTGGGGACGCCGGTAAACATCCCAAGGAAGCCTGCCACAAACTCCGGTAGTACAGTGGCAAGACGAGGCAGGATAAATGCTTCCACGAAGGATAAGGGCATTACGAGCCCAAACCAGAGGCTCAATAAGACAAAGCCCGTCAACCCCAGCCAACCGGACTTTTCTGACTGCCGGGCATACAGCCCTGCCATGCCAAACAGTCCAAAGAAGCCCATGGCAGTGGCGGCGATGTGGACATTCACCCAGGTGGCAGTGGTAACGGCTTCAGGAATGTTCACAGGATGAAACAACCCCATGATGACCATGCATAGTCCTGCCAGCATTGCCGATAAACCTGCCAGCCGCATGAGAGTGGATGCGGTCATTTTTGTCTTGCTCTCTTTGATCGAATTCTTTCCTTTGGCGTTCATTTATTTTTCTCCTTTTGAACTCATAAAATAGGTTTCGAATTTCGACACTAGGCTTCGCTGCCTGTCCTGTACCCGTCCAGGTTCGAGGTAATCTGCTTCCTCCATGGATCGCCGGGCGCCTTCAGGTAATGATTGAAGACATAATCCCAAGGCATTACGAGTGGAACCAGGACGATGCCCAGGAGGTTGTTAATCAGTACCTCTTGAGCGTCCGGAGCTAACTGCCCGGCAGACCATTGGGGGAGCGCGAACGCCAGAACCCAGACAGCCTTCCACAGAAACTCGAAGAACAGCAGTGGCAGCATCTTGAGTGGGCGATGAATTCCTACCCCTGCCAGGAGCCCTATCCCAGCGAGCACACTGAGCACTACGCTGCCCATGGTCGACAAGTTTGCAGGAGGGTTGAAAATCGCGGGCAATTTATAGATTGCCAGCCCGGTAGCCATGAACGCATACATGGCTCTCAGTAAATAAAGCCTGAAAATCGAAACCTCGGACCTGGAATTCATATATTTGTCTCCTTTTTGAACCTTTAGGATAAGTGTCTGAGGTGGACACCCGGCGTCGTCGCCTGTTTGGGTTCGGTTGAAGACAATATACAAATGAATGTGGGGAGATGTCTTCCCCAGATGTGGGGATTTCTTATGGGGAGAATCTAAAAACCCCGCTACTTTTTTCTGGCGGGGTTTGAGAAATTGTGCTATTCAAGTTTATATCAAGCCGAGTTCCATTGCCCGTTTAACAGCCCCCCGTCGGCTATTAACATTGAGTTTGCTGTAAATACTTTTGGTGTGTGTCCGCACTGTGCTCAAAGCGATGACAAGTTCCTGAGCGATCTCTGGACCCGACAACTCGGTTTTGAACAGGCGCAGGATTTCCAACTCACGTTGACTCAGCGCCTCGATCATGGACCCTGAAACTGGTGCGGCGGGAATAGGCATTTCCTCCCCGAATCCTTTTCGCTCCGCCTCAAATGCCGACAACAGTTTAGCGACGTAGTCTGGAGTGCTCTTGCTTGTGACGGCTTTGCGAAGTAACTTTTCCATAGCTGCGCCTTCGTCTACAAATATGCGAATGTATCCCTCCGGCTCAGCCAGTTTGAGAGCTCGTTCTAGTGACGACAGAGCAGCGGGCATATCCTCTTGCAGTTGATGCGCCAGTGCCAGCAAGATTAGGATTTCGATCACGCTATTCATCCTGCCGCCTTCTTCTGCCGCTTTCAGAAGACCTTCCAAGTGTCCAATTGCGTCACGCAGCAAACGATCTAGATGGTCGCTTTGATATTGAGACAGCAATAATCTTGCGAATGTGATTTGCTCAAACTCTCGCAAGTAGTTAGGTTCTTCATCAATCGATAGTTTCTGTGTACGCGCCCAAGCCAGAGCTTTTTCCAACTCACCCTGCTTGATCCAAACCCGTGCTTTCAACGCCTGAATGGGTCGAACATTTGGCGCGAAATCACCTACATACAAGAGCTCTGCCTCATCCAGCAAATCCAGCGCGCCATCCAAATCTCCCTGCACCCCTTGGATTCGAGCCATTGCAACACGCCAGCGATATGGGTTCTTCGGTAATCCGTTGAGTTCGCCAAGTTCCTTGCTTTTTAAAAGATGCTGTTCGGCGGTATCCAAATCATTATGCTCACAGTATAGATCGCTCATGCCCACATGCATATCCGCTGCGCCGCGCAAAACGGACGTTCCCTGCTTTGTCGCAAGCTGCAGTCCGCGCTCGTAAATGCTCATTGCCTCATGCAGACGACCTTGTATGATTCTTATATCCGCCTGAACAACCGAGCCGCCAACCACATCCGAGATGAATCCGACCTTGTGTAAATGAGCCATGCCATCGGAATACATCTGATGCGCTGTCTCGAGATCTCCATCTGTCCAGGAAGCAAGTCCTAACAGCGACGATGCCGCTCCACGTGGGAAATCGTCATCCTCGCGGGCAAGTTCAAGCACTTTGCCTGCATGTTTCATACTATTCACCGTATCGCCTTGAGCCAAGGCAATTGCCGCATGATACATGTGGACTGAACTGGGCAGGCGCTGAAAATCCTCCTCATCCACGTAAACAGGTGGTCTCCGACTGCCTTCCGGGGTCGCCAGCCACTGTTCGATTTCCTGCAGCCGTGACTCAACGCCACCGAACTGACCGTTCTGTATAAGCATGCCAACATAGTTCACATTCAGTACAGGATGGTTCTGAAACAGTTCATCGGGAAGCGCCTTAAGCCAACCCAGCAATGTAGACTCCTGCCTGCTCTGGCGCATAATTGGCAGGGCTCTTTCGATCAGGTTTGCCGCTCGCTCAAAATCCTTGGCTGCCAGCGCGTGGCGGATCGCATCCGCCGTTGATCCGTTTTGCTCAAACCATTCACTTGCGCGCTTATGCAAGATAGGCATTAAGTCAGGTTGCTCGGCGATTAAGTGCATACGAAGCACATCGGCAAACAGATGATGATAGCGATACCAATCCCGCTTGTCGTCCAATGGAATGAGAAATAGATTGCCCCGTTGTAATTGTTCCAACTTTGAGTTACTTCCTGTTAGTACAGTAACTGCATTACAGAGGGAACCGTTAAAACGGTCAAGAATGGATGTTTGCAACAGGAAGTCTCGTATCGGTTCAGGTTGACGATGCAGAACCTCTTCAACTAGATAATCTACAATATAGCGATGGTCTCCCGCAAATGCCTGGATAAATCCATGGACATCCTGATTGCCCTGCATCGAAAGCACGGCTAATTGCAGACCCGCAATCCAGCCTTCGGTACGGATTTCCAAGGCGGTCACATCTTCCACTGAAAGACTTAAGCCCATGATCTGGTTTAGAAATTCGGCGGCTTCGGAGGGTGTAAACCGCAAATCTGCGACACGCAATTCGGTCAATTGGTCCCGGACGCGGAACCGAGCCAGAGGCAAATTCGGGTCCTCCCGTGTGGTGATCACCACTTGCATTTGCGGCGGCACGTACTCCAGCAAAAATGTCAGAGCGCTGTCAACCGGCCTTGCATCGATCAAGTGATAGTCATCAAGGACAAGAATAAATTCATTTGGGATTATGGAAATTTCATTGAGCAGGGTTGTCAGGATCGATTCGATCGGCGGTGGCTGTGATGTTTGTATGCCTTGCAAAACCTCTGATCCGATCCCTGCATGAATTGTCTGTAAGGCACTGATGAGATACGTCAAAAAGCGCGACAGATCGCTATCCCCTTCGTCAATGGATAGCCAGGCTGCGGGTCGTTCGCAACTGGCGATCCACTCGCTGACCAGTGTCGTTTTGCCAAACCCAGCAGGGGCAGAGATAAGAGTCAGCCTGCGGTGCAGACCCTTGTTCAGTTGTTCGATCAGGCGGGGACGTAAGACAATTTTAGACCGAGCCGGGGGAACATAAAGTTTGGTGGCTAAAATTGATGCAGGCATATATTAATTATACGGCTAACCTCTCAAAAATTAGAAGCTTCCCAGAAAAGCAAATTGTCCTCGATCTGCAGCGCTCATTCGGCATTTTGATCCTCGCAGGGATGGGAGGAATTGAGCATGTCGGCACATGAACAAAACACTACTATAATCTGAGTGCCCATGTGTTTCTCCCGTTGGAGGTTGGGATACCCCAACCGGGTCAAATCTCATTGACTTTTATCCACCTTCATTTCAAGAATATAACTTGGGTCTTTTAGAGGTTTAGCCTGGGCTGTTGGGAAATTTCATATTTCGTAAGACCTTTCTCTCAAAAAAGGACCTCATGCAAACTGCATCCTCACCCCGCCTCACGTCCCGCACCTGGTTCGTCATGCTCGCCCTCGCCCTCACCGGTCAGATCGCCTGGGCGGTGGAAAATTCGTGGTTCAACACCTTCGTCTACGACACCATCACTCCCGATCCGCGCCCTGTGGCATGGATGGTGGCAGGCAGTGCCATCACCGCCACGCTGACCACGCTCTTTATGGGAACGCTTAGTGACCGCACCCGCACGCGCTGGGGCAGGCGTCGTCCGTTCATTTTGATCGGCTACATCCTATGGGGACTTTCCACCGTATTGTTCCCAACCGTTGCCTACATTAAAGTGACCAGTGTTGCCATCATCATGGTGGTCATCGCCGACTCGCTCATGACCTTCTTCGGCTCCACCGCCAATGACGCTGCCTTCAGCGCATGGACAACCGACATCGCCACCACCGAAACCCGCGGACGAGTCGAAGGGGTGCTCAACCTCAGCGTCTTCCTTGCGCAGATCGTGGCAATGGTGGCGGCAGGCATCTTGATCGACAGCGTGGGCTACTTCACCTTTTTCTATACCTTGGGCGGCATCGTCATTTTAGTCGGGCTGGTGGCGGGAAGTCTCCTGCAAGATGTGCCCCTCCCGGCTGAAAGCGCCAGACCCAAACGCTCCTTCCTTTCCGAATTCACAGAACTGTTCGACATCAACCTCCTCAAAGCGAACCGCGCCATGTTCATCGTTCTGCTCTTCATTATGTTGAGCAGCATTGGTATGCAGGTTTCACTTCCCTATCTCATCATCTATCTTGAAAATTACATCGGCGTCACCAAATCCGAATTTAGCATCATCGGCGGCGCGGTGATGGTGGGCAGTGCGGTCTTCGCCATTCCCTTCGGCATCCTCGCCGACAAATGGAATAAACGCAACATGCTTTTCTTTGCCACCATCGTCAGCAGCCTTGGCGGCATTTTGTTATCGCTTGTCAACACCCTGCCTTTGCTTGCACTCACCGGCTTGTTCTGGCAGGCATTCTCGGTTGCAATGAGCATCGCCTCGGTGGCATGGCTCAAAGATTTGCTGCCCGAACAAAGCCGCGGAAAATTCCTCGGCATTCGCATGATCTTCTGGATCGCCATCCCCATGGTCATCGGTCCGTGGATCGGCTCCACGTTGATCCAAACCTTCGGCACACCGACCACGCTCAACGGTCAAGCTGGATTCGTGCCCGCACCGATCATCTTTCAAGTCGGCTCCGTCATCAGTCTGCTCGCGCTCATCCCGCTATTCTTCATCAACGATAAAAAATGAAATCTCGAATCACTTCCGGTTTCTGGTATGACCGTCTCAAGGTCAATGCACAACACGCCATCTTCCATCAATGGGAACAACTCGAAGCTTCGGGCTGCATCGAAAATTTTCGCATCGCAGCAGGAGAAGCGGATGGCTTCCGCGAAGGCTGGTTCTTCGCCGATTCCGACTCTCATAAATGGCTGGATGCGGCATCCCGAATCTACGCATCTTTTCCTACGCCTGAGCTTGCTTCCGTTATGGACGCTTATATTTCGCTGATAGCGCGTGCCCAACAACCCGATGGCTATCTCTTCACTTACAACCAGATCCACTTCCCGAAAGTTCGTTGGAAGAATCTACAGATCGAGCATGAACTCTACTGTCACGGGCATCTGATCGAAGCGGGTGTCTCTCACTATGAAGCCACCGCCCGCACCGAAGCGCTGACCATTGCCCGCCGCGCCGCTGACCGCATCGTGGAAGATTTCTCCGGCAAAGGTACAGATCACACGCCCGGTCACGAAGAGATCGAGATCGCGCTGCTGCGTTTATATCAAGCCACCCAGCACCAGCCGTACCTCAGCTTGGCGCAGCAGTTCATCGAACAGCGCGGACGGAATCCATTCTTCGCACTGTCTATTCTCAAACAAAACACCAGCGTAGATTCACGTGGGAAATATGTGCAACAAAAAAAGCAGGAATATCTCGCTGCACATCCAAACTTCAAGCCGTTCCAACTTCCGCCTAGCAATGCCGCCAGGAAACCGAAGAACATCACCCAGCGTTGGTATGCCAGTGCGCTGAGCGGGAAATATTTTCAACAGCATGCCCCCGTCCGCAAGCAGACTGTGCCCGTCGGGCACTCCGTCCGCTTTGCGTATCTTGAAACCGCGGTTGCCATGCTTGCCCGTGAAAGCGGTGATAGGACCCTGCTCCCCGCACTTGAACAGGCATGGGAACATATGGTCACGCACCGTATGTACGTCACCGGCGGCATCGGTTCCCTGCCTGGAATGGAAGGATTTGGCAACGACTATGAACTCGACCCCGAATTTGCCTATACCGAAACCTGCGCCGCTCTCGCCAGCATGTTCTGGAATTGGGAGATGGTACAGATCACGAACGAAGCCAAATACAGTGACCTCTTCGAGTGGCAACTTTACAACGCCGCGGCTGTCGGTTTGGGCATGGACGGCACGACGTATCTCTACAACAATCCGCTTACCTGCAAAGGCGGTGTGACGCGCAAGCCCTGGTACGCCGTACCGTGTTGTCCTTCCAACCTCTCGCGCACCTGGGCAGACCTGGGCAAATATGTTTGTTCCTCCAGTGAAACGGAAATATTCATCCATCAATACATCAGCAGTGAACACGATACAAGCCCAGCCAGAATAACGATCAACTCCGATCTGCCGTGGGAGGGGAGAGTGAAGATCACGGTCGACCCTTCCCTGCCTGCTGAGTTCACGTTGAATCTGCGCCTACCCGGTTGGTCTGAAGCAAGAACATCGCAGATCACATGCAATGGCGAATCTCTCGCTTTCCCTCTGGTTTCCAAAAAGATAGAAAGCACCGCATCAGGTTTTGACCCGCGTGAGAGCCAGTGGATGAACATCAAACGTACCTGGAATTCCGGTGATGTTGTTGAACTGAAAATGGAAATGCCCATTCAACTTCGCCGGGCGCATCCCAAGGTGATTGGTCATGCGGGCAAAACCGCTTTAACCCGCGGACCGCTTGTCTACTGCCTCGAAAATGTGGACAACCCTCACGTGGATATTTTCAACACAACGATTGAATCCGCTTCACTTGAATCTGTATTTGATCCCAACCTGCTCGGCGGCATAATAAAGATCACCGGGCGGTCCAAAACAGGCGAGCCGCTTATGTTTATCCCCTATCATCTGTGGGGCAATCGCGGCGAATCCAGCATGACGGTTTGGGTGAACGCATGAGAACACCCTGGGATCCATCCACGCCCATCCCGCTCCCCGAATATCCGCGTCCGCAGATGACCCGCCCGAATTGGGTCAACCTCAACGGGATGTGGCAGTACGCCATTCAGCCCAAAGAAAATTCCGCGCCGCAAACTTTTGACGGGGAAATCCTTGTGCCGTATGCGGTCGAGTCATTGCTCTCGGGTGTGCAAAAGCCACTCCTGCCAGCACAAAGATTTTGGTATCGAAGAAATTTTTCTTCCCCAGCTTTCAATGGCAAAGACAGAGTCTTATTGCACTTCGGCGCAGTGGACTACGAATGTCACGTTTTGGTCAATGGAAAGGATGTGGGAAGTCATCGCGGCGGGTATCTGCCGTTCACGTTTGATATTACCGATTCGCTCCAACAAGGCGAAAATGATCTGCTCGTCTCTGTGTGGGACCCAACCGATAATGGAATGCAGCAGCGTGGCAAGCAGGTATTTAAACCGAAAGGAATTTGGTACACGTCAATTTCTGGCATTTGGCAGACTGTGTGGTTGGAAGTTGTGCCGGAAGTCAGCATTGCGTCATTGAGACTCACGCCCGATTTGGATTCAAAAACGCTCACGGTGGAAGTCGAGGTTCGGGGGAACGCAGAAGGCGTCCGTGTGGTGGCAGAGTCAAGCCACGGCGGAGAAAAAATCATCATGGTAGGCGAGCAGGCTGAGGGTCCGGTGCGAGCTGCGATCCCTGATCCACGAGTATGGTGTCCTGCTGATCCCTATCTTTACGATCTGCAGGTACGCCTGGTGCGAGATGGTCAGGTGTTGGACGAAGTGGGAAGTTATTTTGCGATGCGCAAGTTTGAATTGCTCAGAGACTCGCATGGTCATTTACGTTTTGCGTTAAATGGTGAGCCACTGTTCCTGTATGGTCCGCTCGATCAGGGATATTTCCCCGATGGTTTGTACACGCCGCCTTCGGAAGAAGCGATGCTCTTCGATATCGAATACACAAAGCAGATCGGCTGCAACATGATCCGCAAGCACATCAAGGTGGAGCCGCTGCGTTGGTATTACCACTGTGACAGGCTGGGTATGATCGTCTGGCAGGATATGATCAACGGCGGCTTGATCGATGGGGAAGTGGTGGCGATCTCAGCGATGCTTTTCGGATTTCACCGCAACGACACACGCAAATTGCATCGCTTCGGACGGGCAGAAGAAGCGAACCGCGCCGAGTATCACGCCGAATTGAAAGGCATGATCGATCATCTTTATAACGCAGTTTGTATCGCGGTGTGGGTTCCGTTCAATGAAAGTTGGGGACAATTCCAGTCGGTGGAGGCGGCGAGGTGGGTCAAGGCGTATGACCAAACTCGTTTGGTGGATCATGCTTCGGGTTGGTTCGATCAGGGCGGCGGCGATTTCCAGAGCAAACACGTTTATTTCAAGAAGTTGAAACGTCCCGCACAAGATGAGCGCGCATTCGTGATCTCAGAATTTGGCGGAAACAGTTTCAAGATTTCCAACCATGTGTGGGACGCGGATAAAAAATTCGGGTATCGGCACTATGCTTCAAAGGAAGACCTGACCGTCGCGTATCTTGCGTTGTTGGAAAATGAAGTGAAACCGCTCATCTCCCAAGGACTGACGGCTGCGATCTACACCCAAACGACGGATGTGGAGATCGAGATCAACGGCTACCTGACCTATGACCGCAAAGTGGAAAAGATGGACAGGGAAACTCTCAGGCAGGTACATGCCGGGTTGAATAAAACTTTTCGTTTCTCGAAGAAATAAAGTGAGTTAGGGTTTCTCGCGATGAGAGTTTAATAACACACACCCCTATTTACAGGGGTGTGTTGATTGACATAAACTTATCGAAACGGAATACTTTCTACGATTTTTCCCCAAAGTTACCAGCGTGGAGCTGTTGCAGGGCGGCCAAGGCAGCCTCTGCATCAGGACCCAATGCCTGGACCGTAATTACACAGCCTTGATCGGCACCCAACAGCAAGATATCCAGGATACTTTTGCCATCGGCAACACTGTCTCCATTAATTACAGTGATCTCGCTTTCAAACTTATTTGCTTCTTGTACAAAAAGCGATGCGGGACGAGCGTGGAGTCCCACTTTGTTCGTTATAGGTAGTTGTATCTCAAGCATGTTATTTGTTTCCATACCCTTTGTAGGCTCAAAGTTGTTTTTCCAGCAAAAGGTTCGCCGCAGTAGAATCAGTAACCAGCGTGTTTATCAGGCGTCCACGTATTGCACCAAGGATGGGCTCAACTTTTGCCGGGCCCGCGGCGACTCCAATGACTGTTTTGACCCTGTGAAGTTTTTGAAGATCAATTGATACGGTTCGATGATTGAACTCGGCGTCTATCACTTTCCCATTGAAGTCATAATGTTTTCCGCAGATCTCGCCGACAGCCCCCGCGGCACGTAGTTCTTCAAGCTCTTCCGGGCTGATCAGGTGGTTTCGCAGTAACGTCGATACCGAGTAATTCAAGGAGCCCAGACCTATCAATGCGACATTACATGCCTCCGCTTCCCGAATGGCTTCCCGCACACTGGGTTCGCGCATGATCAGTTCACACGAATGCCGGTTTTGCATGATGAATGGAGAGGGGATGATCTTGAATTCATTACCAAGCTGTGCCGAGAATTTTTGCGCCAGATTCGCGCCCTCGACCAGCTCGTTTTCATTGGCTCCGTGCAATCGTACGACCCGGCAGTGAATGGTACGCGACATCGTAAAAGATCGGGCAGTGTTCGCTACAGCAACGCCCAAAGAAACACCAAGCGTCATCTCTTCTTCCAGATTCTCTTCCAGGACCCGTGCGGCAAGCATGCCAACACGTTCCATTAACTCAGGATAACTCCCTTTGAATTCGGGTAGAACGTAGGCTTCCTTAAGTTTAAGATGCTGCTGGAGTTGTTTGCCCAGGGAGGGAACCGTCAAAAATGGATAACGAATTATGACTTCTACGATCTTGCGTTCCTGCGCCTCTTTGAGGAGCCTGGAAACTGAAGATGAGGAAATTCCAAAAATCTTTCCGATCTCCTTGAGGTTCAGATTCTTTTCGTAGTAAAGCCGTGCGATTTCAGCCATCATTTCAAGACGCTTAGGATCAGACATGGATCACCTCTGTGTGAACACGGATCTTGAAGTGAAACATCAAACCCAAGCTGAACAAGCCTCGGGTCTGATCCGAAACAGTAGACTGCTCTACCACTTAGCTGCTTTTCTTTCTGGCGATGATTTCTTTGGCGACTTTCTGTATCTCTTCGATGCATTCATCTTCACCGAAGCCCGTAAGAAGCGCAACGCCCTTTACCACCGGCACAGTAATTGTACCGGGAATGGGGCTTGTTGATACGACAAAATCAACGCCGCCTCGTTCCACATAGCTCTGCACGGAGGTCGGCAGTAACCCGATTACACTGGGTTCCACACCCAGAGGTCTGAGGATATCCTCTAGTTTCTGGGCGATCATTGAAGAGCTGACAACGCCTGATCCACAGACCGCAAGAACGTTGAGTTTGATGTTGGCTGGCATAGGAAGTGTATCCTTTCTGGTTTGGATTGAAAATGATCTGGAAGTGCTATGAAACTTGAAAAAGTGTTTTGAGTGCTTGCGCCAATTCCATAGGATCGCTTGCATTGCGGATCATTTCCAGCGTTTTGCGATCTTTGAATATAGAGGCCATCTTCTTCAGCCAGGGGACCTGCTGCTTGGGATCATTCAGTGCAAGAAGAAAGATGATCTCGGCTTGCACCATTCTTTCGGGGGTTCCCATTTCCTGAAAAGCGATCGGGCGTAAAAGTGTACCCACAGCCAAAGCGCTTTGCTTGACATATTCAGCCTCTGTGTGACAGACCGCAACAGGGATGGCGGTGGGCAAGCCGGTCGGAAAATTCTTTTCTCGCTCTATAACATGTTCATAATACCCTTCACGAACATAGTCGAGCTCATAAAAAGGATCGGCCAGCATCTTGATCGCATCTTCCTTCGTGCTGGTCTGCATCGACAATTTTATCAGTTTTTCAGAGATAACGATTTCAGCCATGATAATTCCCGGAAATTCAGAAGTGGTAGGGACTGCCGGTGGTCAGGCAGTCCCTACCAGTTAATGATCAGAGCGGCGCGATGCGCTCACCTATTTCGTGCCCAGAGCGGGAGTGGCATCCGCAGTCGGCTCATCAACATCCAGAGCAGCCTGATCTTCCATGAACTGCTGAATGCGAACCTTGTTGCGTTTGAACAGGAAGTACACAGGGAAGTAGATCACCAGCAGGGCGATGACGCCGATCCATTTGAAGTTCAGGATGGGCATGAAGAGCAACCCACCCACAATTGGCTTGTTGGCGATCATACCAGATGTGACGAGGGCACCCGGTTCAAGTGGCGTGGTCGCGAACTGTGCATATACCTCAGTGAAGAGGGGGGCGGTCCAGGTACAAATGTAAAGACCGATCGCAAACCAGATGGCGCTCAATACAACGGTCTTGAAGATATTACCGTTTGAGGCAGCCACGAATGGTTGAATGATGAAGGAAATGGCGATCAGGTCGACGAGGGGCAGGGTCCGGTTACCGGGGAGGATGACGGCCAGCAGCAGCAGGATCGGGATCAAGATGATGCCCGAAATCAGTGTGGCAGGTTCGCCGTATCCGGTTGCATCGTTGATGCCAATGTACAGGTCATCGCCCTGGCGGACGCCCTTGGTGGTGCGCTTGCGGGCGGCTTCCGTGATCGGCATGAAGGCAGAGGCGAAGATGTTGGCAACGCGTGGGAAGATCGCCATGACGGCAGCGGTGGAGACAGCAATGGTAGCAATGTTTCCCCAGGCAGCCAAAGTAGCAATGTCACCCAAATGGCCGAGAATTCCCAGGATCAAGCCGAGGAGTAGCCCGAGGACGATGGGTTCGCCCAGGAAACCAAGTCTCAGACGAAGCGCTTCAGGGCGCCAGCGCACTTTATAGGCACCCATTTTGTTCATACCCCAGTTGCCCAATACTGCGAACGGCGTTCCAGGGGCGATGTGTAGGGCCGGGACGGTACAGTTCTGATAACCGTAATAGGTAGACCAGCGCTTGGCATTCATCTCAATAAAGATGGCGTTATAAAGCACCATGATGAACATGGTCGCGAGAGAAAGCCAAATATCATCGGTGGCTACATAGATGAGTGAACCCCAGAACATGTAGGAATAGTTGTTCCAGAGATCGCCCGGGATGAAGACGTTCGTCCAGCGGACCAGGAAGAGGATAACCTGGAAGAGCAGACCGAACGCAAGGAACATCATACCGGCGCGGGTGGCATAGGCGATCACTGATGTGGCCTGCCAGCCAATGTCCACGATCGGCAGGTTGATACCAGTCGCTTTCACGAAGTTTTGCACTGCCGGGACGATGATGGGAATATAGGAATTGATCAACCAGCCAAAGCCGGTGAGACCGATGCCTGCATTCAGGCCGGAGAAAAATGCTTTTTTCAACTCCACGCCCAGGATCAAACAAATGAAGAAGATGATCACCGGGACAAAAACCGCGGACCCGAACGTATTGAAGACGTTGCTTAGACCTTGTAGAAAGGTGTCAAGATTCATTCTAGACCTCCAAAAAAAGAACGTTGATGGAACTGGATGGACTACTTTGATGCGTTTTGGTACGGACCAGATAGGGATTGAAATTAGGAATAGCACCTCCATCCCCCATAGAGTGTGTTCTCAAAATCATCTTTCAGATACGTCAGAGTAGGTGAAAGCAAAGAGAAACTTGAAACATGCTTTGATATTTTTTGCGATATCACGCTATTGTCCTGCGAATCATGGTGATCAGACTTTTTCTCTCTGTGAAGGTATGAAAATAATTTCAGTTAATGAAATTTATTGCAATAATAATATCAAAAAGCGAAGGTCTTGTCAATAGGTCTGGATATGACTACTTTTTTTTCTTCTTAGCGGGAGCCAACTCCAGGATCTGTTGGATTTGTTCGTTCAGCTCAGAAGAAGCATTCCAATGGAATCCGTTAATTTTGAGGTAGGCACCCATCCAGGCGGGAGTCAAATTTAGGCGCTTACGAACAATTTCGGGCTTGGCAGGCAGCGGAAACAGCTCAGTCTTATGGAGGATCACAACCGCTGATTTGTGAAGCATTTCCTCCCAATTTACTTGGAAATTGGCATAGAACTGCTCCAAAGTGGGGCGCGGCACCTTTTTATCCTCAATTTCTGCCATTTCGAGGATCATATCGAGGGTATTTTTCATGATCCGCTGGGTTTGGGACCTTGCATATAGGAACATGAGCAGCCAGGCTGCTGAAAGAATCCCGATCACAGGGCTTATCTGAAAATCCATGGTGTAGTCCTTTCTGAAGAGAAAAGTGAGGAATTGAACTCTGCATTGACAAAGGCAGAAAATGTTGCTAAAATAAGTTTTGAGAATTATTTCACATAATGCAATAAATTGCAATACCCAAAATTATCTTTCTCAGGAGGCAACATGCCAAGCATCGAAGGATATGTCGATTACACCAAACGAGAATACTGCCGTGATGTGCAATGTCCCATTCAATTGCTCTTGGACCAGGAGACAGATGGAAGCCAGGAATACGAGTTCATCCGCACGATCTGCAAGGCGAATTGCTTGCACACCACGCACGATTTTCACGCCTGGCTTATTGCTCATAACTATCTGGTGGTGCGCCCCCAGTAGCAGGCAATACAAACGTCAAAAATAAAAATTATTCAATCAGGAGGTTCGTATGGACTGGGGTATGGCAAATCGAATGTCAAAGCTTTTCGGCGAGGACGGAAATTGTTTTTACCTTGCCATGGATCACGGCTATTTTCAAGGCCCCACTCACGGGTTGGAGAAACCAGCGGAAACTCTGGCACCCCTGCAATCCTATGTGGATGCTGTGTTTGTCCCGCGTGGAACGCTGCGTGCGGCGATCGATCCGGGCATTAAGACCAGCATCATCCTGCGTGTCTCAGGCGGGAACAGCATCGTTGGTGAAGACCTGGCGAATGAAAATATCACGGTCTCCATTGACGAGATTCTGCGGCTGAACGCAACGGCGGTTGGATATTCTGCCTACGTGGGAAGCAAGTTCGAGCATCAAACATTGCTTGGATTGAACAATCTGGTGAATGCCTGTGCGCCGTATGGGATCCCGGTTATGGCTGTTACAGCCGTGGGACGTGAACTCGGACAGAAGCAGGAGACTCGTTTCCTGACGATGGCATGTCGGGTGTGCGCCGAGGCGGGAGCTCATGTAGTCAAAACCTATTATGCTGAGAATTTTGAGAAAATCGTGGAAGGTTGCCCTGTGCCAGTTGTCATTGCAGGCGGACCCAAGACAGATAATCCCATGGATGTGCTTGCATTTGTGCATGATGGCATGCAGCGCGGCGCGCGAGGTGTGAACTTGGGACGCAACATCTGGCAGGATGCCAATCCCGCCGGGATGGCGCGCGCACTGCAAGCGGTCATTCATGAGAAGGCCACCCCCAAGGATGCGTTCGATCTGTACCAATCAATGAAGAATTAGCTGGCTGGAAGTCCTAGGGACAAACTGAGATTTATCCCTAGGACTTTTATCAATGCCGCACGGACAACGCGATGAACAATTTTCTAAGCCAAGAAGCAACGACCGGGCTATCTTATCTGCTGGATACGTACAAACGATTGAGGGCTATAGTTTATATATCCGATGTGGGGAGCGGGAGTGTATCTTATAAGCAAACGATTACCGATCTGTTTGGAGATAACGTTCAAGCTCTGTTTTATATCAACTCATCCCAGGCTGCTCCAACCATCGCGCGGCTGGACGTATTGCGCAAGCTTGCTCGATTATCCGGTTCTTTTACGGAAGAATGGAAACGTGAATTAACCTCCAGCAAAGTGATTGCCGAGAGTTCGGTGCCTGACAACACTTCGTTGATACATGCCTGTGTTGAAAGCCGGGTGGCAGCACTGATCACATGTGAACCTGTGATGGCACTTGGTTGTATAAAGAACTGGCGCGAGAAAATTACATCGATCTGGGGGGCGGATGTTACTCCCATTGAGTATTGTGAATATGAGCCAGAATTCTATTCCAAGTTGCTTAATATTTCGCATACCGAAAAACCCCAATTAATCTATTTGAGATATCGCGGGCTGTTGATCCTTGCGGAATCGTTTGAGCAGGTGTACGAACAAACATTGCTGTCTGTGAAAGCTGCCATGGATGTAATCGGCGATGTTTCCCCGGTTCCTGTTCCACCTACTAATACGCAGCAAAACTTGCGATTCAAAATTGCCGAATACCGTAAGGAATTATGCAAGGTGAATGGGAAACGATTCCTTGTCCGCCTGGCTGATGTGCCACCCAGCACCTCGGGTGACAGAACCGCATGTTCTGAAAGTCACCTGAGAATATTGACGAGTGAAGCCCTGGATGTTTCCCAGCCTGATCCATTTCCCGGCGCGGTGGTCCATGCACAAACGCCGGTTGAGCTTAATGCAAAGATCAAGTTGATGCGGTCTGCGGTCATTATCGAACAGTATGTTTCCCGTCTCGGCGAACCAGAGTTTCTTCTCGCTTCGAGCCCTTCGGTTGAGACTGGCGAACCTGATGGGATCTTTACGGGCGAGGTGGCTCTTATTACCGGCGCAGCAATGGGAATCGGTAAAGCTTGCGTCGAATCCCTCTTGGCGCGCGGCGCAGCAGTGATTGCTTTGGACATAAAGCCTGAGATCGTTGACTTGTTTGATCATCCGGGTTATCTGGGAATGAATTGCGATCTTACCAATGCAGCAGAAACAATCGAGTGTTTCGAAAAAGGTGTGCGCGCTTTTGGGGGACTGGATATGCTCGTGCTGAATGCCGGCATCTTTCCAGCCAGTTGCGCATTGGATTCCATGTCGATGGAGTACTGGCGTAAAGTGATGGATATTAATCTCGACGTTAACATTACTCTGCTCCGCGAGTCCTATCCACTTCTAAAATGTGCGCCGCGCCACGGTCGGGTGGTGATCAACGCATCGCGAAACGTACCAGCCCCGGGTCCCGGTGCTGCTGCGTATTCCGCATCCAAAGCGGCATTAACACAGCTTGGTCGCGTCGCAGCGCTCGAATGGGGACCCAGCCATATCCGTGTCAATATGCTGCATCCACACGCCGTGTTCGATACAGGCATCTGGACGGATGATGTAATTAAAAGCCGGGCAGCGAAATACGGATTAACTGTTGAGCAGTATAAGACCAATAATGTCCTGGGCGTGGAACTCAAGAGTCATGACGTTGGTGAACTGGTCGCAGAAATGCTGGGACCAGTTTTCTCAAATACGACCGGCGCGCAAATCCCTGTTGATGGCGGTAGTGATCGCGTCATCTAAGCAGGATTGCTATGTTGCCGATCCAATGACGGCGTAAGAGGAATTAATGCAGAACATGAATCTTCAAGGGATTTCGGGGGCACCTGGCATGGTTAGTGGGGTCGCCTTTTTATGGCAAAAGAAACAACTGAGTATTCCACGGCTGACTGGGCAGGATCCGGAAAAGGAAGCCGAGCGTCTCCGTGTCGCTGTGGCAACGGCCAGATCACAGATCCAGGAATTAAGCAGGCAGTTGCATGCAGAAAATCATGCTGACGAAGCTGCCGTCTTCTCAGCTCATGCCATGCTGGTCGAAGATAAAGCCCTTCACCGTCGTGTAAAACAATTTCTTTCTACGAGTCTTAATGCCGAGGCGGCTTGGATGGACGCTGTGGAGGCGTTTGCCTTGCAACTGGAAGGTATGCATGATGAGACATTCCGCCTCCGCGCGGCGGATCTGAGGGACATCGGTGAACGAGTAACGCGTATATTGATGAATGAATCAGTTGTATCTGCAAAGATCGATAAGCCGTCGGTGATCATTGCCCGCGACCTCACACCGTCTGAGACTGTAAGCATGAATAAGAGCTCGGTGCTGGCTTTTTGTACCGCAGACGGTGGACCCACGTCTCACACTGCCATTCTTGCGAAGGCATTGGGTATCCCCGCGGTTGTCAGTTTGGGGGCGGATATTCTCAATACGGATCCGGGTGATACCGTTCTTGTAAATGGCGGTACCGGTCTTGTTATTGTTTTGCCCGATGAAGAAACTGAAAGCGCATTCAATAAACAATCACTTCAGGAGTCAGCAAAGTCCCAAGCTGAGCTGGCAGAGTCCATGGCGCCTGCTGTTACAATCGACGGAAAACGCTTCGAAATTGTGGCGAATATTGGCGGCGTGGATGACGCCAATAACGCTCTCCAATTTGGCGCTGAAGGTGTGGGTTTGTTCCGAACAGAGTTCCTATTTTTGGAACGAACCTCCAGCCCGGATGAAGAGGAACAGTACCAGGCATATAAGGCAGTTCTGGATGTAATGGGTGACCGCCCGGTGGTTGTACGAACGCTGGATGCCGGTGGCGATAAGGAACTTTCTTATCTTTCTCAAGGGCAGGAAGCCAATCCATTTTTAGGGTGGCGCGCAATCCGATTGTGCCTGTCACAACCCGAGATGTTCAAACTACAATTGCGGGCGCTTTTACGAGCAGGGCACGGACATGATCTGCGGGTCATGTTCCCAATGATCGCCACGCTGCAGGAGATCAGACAGGCGAAAGCGCTTCTCAAGGAAATGCTTGACGCGTTGAAACGTGAGGGACAACCGGTAGCCGAGAACCTTCAGGTAGGAATCATGGTGGAAATCCCTTCCGCCGCAATTCTCGCGCATCGGCTTGCGCACGAAGTGGATTTCTTCAGCATTGGCACAAATGACCTTACACAATATACTCTTGCGGCGGATCGGACCAACCCGAAGGTGGCACATCTCAATGATCATTGTCACCCCGCCGTACTGCATTTGATCAGACAGACAGCCGTTGCCGCACACGCGGCGGGCATCTGGATCGGAGTTTGTGGCGAAATGGCTGGGGATGCAGAAGCCCTGCCCCTTCTCGTTGGACTGGGAATTGATGAACTTAGTATGTCTCCTTCGTTAATTCCGCGTGCCAAGAGTGTGGTGCGTCGGCTCATTTTCAGGGATACAGAAGAACTGGCACTTCGCGCGCTGGAATGTGATTCTGCCGAAGCCGTGCGAGCTTTGATTCAACAATCCATATTCTCAAGATAATTTCTGTGCCTGTTTTATTTCCATCTCCCGGCACATTTTTCCTGTGCATTTGTTTCGAAGTTTAACATTGTAGGAAATTTCAACGATTTAGAGGATGTTATTATGATCAACGAACCATATCCAAGCCTTGAAGATCTACTCATCATGATCGGAGAGACGGGCAAACGTCTCTATGAGATTGGTGCCAGTGAAGGAACCGCCGGTAATATTTCTGTGTGCGTGCGCTGGCAGCTCAACCCCCGCAAGTTGTTTCCCCTCTCCCGCAGTATCGAACTTCCTCAGCGAGTGCCCGAACTTGAAGGGACCAGTTTTGTAGTGACCGGCTCAGGCAGAAGATTGCGCGAGATCATCGAGAACCCGCTCGCGCACCTTGGAGTCGTGGTGGTGCATAGGGGGGGAGGAACAGCCGACCTGTATACCAGCCGGGACTGCAAGTTCAAGAATGTGACCAGCGAATTCAATTCCCACTTGGGGGTACATTACGATCAAATGTTGGCAATTAATACCAACTTCCATGCAGTGATACACACCCACCCTCCCTTTCTAACCTTTTTGAGTCATATCCCACAGTATCAGGACACTTCTTATCTCAGCAGGCATGTTGTGCGCTGGCAGCCTGAGATCATTGTTAATCTTCCTGAAGGAATTGGCTTCGCACCATTTGAAGTCCCCTCTTCATCAAAGCTGGTGTCCGCCAATGTGGAATTATTTAGAAGCCACAGTGTGGTCGTGTGGTCCAAGCATGGTGTGATGACCCGCTCTGACTCGTCCCTTGAGCATGCTGCTGACTATATGGAGTATGCAGAGACTGGTGCCCGTTACGAATATTACAATCTGACCACAGGGGGGATCGGGGAAGGCTTGTCGGTCGAGGAAATCCATGCGATATGTAAGGTGTTCAAGGTTGAGCAAAAGATTTTTTAACGGCATGCTATTCGAATGGAACCAATGCAACCAATCCGCCTCATCGCACTCGACCTTGATGGAACCCTGTTGAACCAGAACTTTGAACTAACTGCTGACGTGTGTAAATCTGTTCGGCGTGCTCGAGAATCGGGGGTAATGGTTGTTGTAGCTACAGGACGCGATTTGAGCTCGACAAACTCATTCCTTCAGGAGCTGGGGATCGAACAGATCGTCGTCACATCGGGCGGTGCCTTGGTGTGGATCAATGGACAGATCGTTGTTCAAAAGAGTTTAACCATTGAACAAACACGTAAGATTATAGAACTGGGGCAACAATACGATACCGGTTTCTTTGTTGATCAGCCTGCAATCACGTGGAAATTTGGGAATCCCCAGTTCATAAAAATGTATGAGCACGTCAGCAGCGCGATCCCACTCGACGAAATCGACGCTGTATTCGACACGCTGCCGATCAAGATCTCCCTGATCCAGGAACGAGCAAGCCTGCTTCAGTTACAGCAACAACTTCATCTGGCTCAACCCGATCTGCACACTACGTTTCCCTTTGAACACGTGCTCGATATTAATCAACTCGGGGCAAATAAGGGCGCCGCGTTGATATGGCTGGCTGATAAATTGGGGATCTCAATGAATAATGTCGCGGCTATAGGTGACTCGGAAAATGACGTTAGCATGCTAAATGTCGCCGGAGTCTCCTTTGCAATGGGAAACGCGCCAGCGCATGTTCAAGAAGCAGCGGATCATATTTTGCCGGGTAATGATCGGGATGGTGTTGCGCATGCCATCACAATGCTCCTTGATCACGGTCATCCATAAGATAGTTTCAATTCATTCCCAACATCATCTTTTGACGATATTCCAGCGGCTCCACCCATTGGGTGGACCCGACCTCTTCATATCCCGCCGTTGGTGCGACCATGCTGGCCGGCAGCGTCAGCAATCCCCAATACCAGCATTTCTGGAATTGGGGAGGTATCATCTATTGGGCTGTACGTGAGGGGTAGGGACAGATCGGCTGGCCATGCATGCAAATAGCAACGGCGGATCACCTGTGAACTCCCCGAGAATCTCCTCCACGGCTCTTGAAAGCAGATCGATATACCGCTTCACATCCACCGTCTTTCCATCCACCCCCAATTCCCAAACGCGGACTCGTTCCCTGCCGCGTACGTATACAAAACGCATGAATTGTCCCGGTGCGGTTGGAGTACCGGCAGCCTGTAATTGCAGCGCCGCTCGTGCCGCAGGGGAGGGAACCCTGTACTGCTCAACCGCGCGGCTCAGGCTTTGCGTGACAACCAGTTCTTCCAATGGGACGTGCCCATTGCGCAGGTCTCGTTGTGCCTGAATGACAATTTGTTCCGCTTCTGGAAGATAGTCTTGTACTTCTGCCAATGACCCGGCTTGTGCCAGGCAATTCAATACTTTAAGTTGTATCTTCTTCACCCAGTAAGGGGTATCTCTGCGCCGGGCGGCGATGCCTCGGTACTTTATGCTCCCGTCACTTCGACCATGCTCAGTGCAAGTCCGGAACACGCCAAAGTACCGGTTCGGGACCGGTCTTCGAGCATCCCGCTTGGATGGCAGAAAGCATACCCAGCGATACACTCCATCCAGTGCAATGGGAATTCGCGTTTGTTCATTGATGGCTTTCAGCAAAGGCTCGAAGTCTCGCTTATCCCTTGTCCCTTCTTTTTGCACGAAGAGACTATCCACATACATGTGCAGGACGGTGAAGCCCATATCCTCGGCGATCTCTTTGGATTGCAGCATCAACTCACGGCTGATGGACGTCACCGCCTCGTGCGATTCGATCCGCCCGAAGCGGGCGTTCTTATATCCCAGATACCCAAAACAAACCACCAACAGCCATTTCAATGCCGCCGCGCGTTCCTTCAATGCCCGCATCCGAAAGTCCCGCTCATCCAGTTGCTGGACCAGATCCTTCATCGCAATGCGTTTTTCCAGCAACGGTTTTAGTGCCTGCGGGATCAGCCCCATCGGCGCGTTCGGTGTTTCCAACGCCTCCGGTGAAATGTTGTGATCGACGATAATGCCGGGGTACATCGAGGTGAAATCGATCTGTGCCACATCCTGATGCACTCCGATGATCGGCTGGTAGATCAAACCGCCCTTGTCCGCCCGGATCAGACCTGCCAGGGTCTTGGGGTTCTCAGATTGTTGCTTGGTCAGCGGGATCATCACCTCATTCTTCAGGGCAGCGACCATTTGCAGGGCCGTGATGCCAGCGCCGGGTGATTTGCGCGCCATCTCCTGCACGTTTAGCCCGGTCACGCGCGATTGTTCCAGCACGCCTTCCAATTCGTATTCACTGAATAACATCGCATTCCTGCGGTCGATGTGCCAGCGCCCGAACAAATGGCTCTGCGCTCCCCGATATACGATCTGTCCATACGTGAAATAACTGTTCGCCTTGCGAGTCTGCACCTGCCTGCCCCGGTCCCGGTTAAGGTCCACGCGCAGACCGGTTTCCCGCCCCCATTCGATCAACCTGGGGATCAACCAGCCGTCCCCGTGTTCGGTCAGTAGCAGGTCGGGATCGTATCGCTGGATGTCCGCCTGCAGGCTGATCAGGAAGGGACGCAGTGGTTCGATGCTCTGGATGTAAGCGCCTCGCTCGGTCTGGACCTTGAGCTGGGTCGGCGGACGAAAGACAGGATTTGCATCCGGAACCAGCCGCATGATCCGCAGGGGTATGGGTTCGTGTTCCACCTTCCACGGCGACGACAACGGCACAATGGACTGGACCCATTCCCCCTGCGTTGTGATCCGGCAGCGTCCGAGCAGGTGACAGTCCGTTCGGGCGATGAAGCGCAGCGAGATGGGAATGTCCGCGTCGTAATAATCCAGTTCCGGGAATTGAGCATGAAGATCGTGGAATATCTTTTCCGCACAATCGAAGGTGACCGCCATCACATCGCGTTCGCCGAGGAACAGGTCGCGCCGTTTGATGCGGGCGAGTTGCGTCCTGCCGCGCAAGGTGCGCCAGGCTTCCCGCAGCCGGGCGGTGTCTCCCGCCGCGTACAAGGTCACTGCGAAATCCATGCGCAGGCGCAGGCGTTCCCCCGCATCGGTGATGACCCATAGGATGATGCCGCGTTCGGGGTGCTCGTAAAGATCGAAGAGCCAGCCGGTGATCTCATCCATGCCGGTGGTATTCGAGCTCATGCCGCAGTTCAGCGATCTCCTTTGCCTGTTCGAGCAGGATGGCAAGCAGGATGGTTTCAAACGGCAGAAGCGAGTCGCTTTGGCTGATGGCAGTAATATGTCTGCGCGCGGAAGCAAAGATGCCATCGAAGATGTATTGGTCGCTTCGCCTCAGGCTGCGTCGAAAGGACGAGAGCATGGTTTCGGTCTCGTTGAGGTATTGCGTGATGGTGGTGACGGTTCTGCCCATGGTAGTGTCAGGTTCCTAATCGGAGGTTAGAATAAGCGGAGTTGTTCTTCGTTTTTTGCATTGCCTTCTTCGTGGAAGAACAGCTCATCGGCTTGGCGGCAGAGATTTTCGAGCAGGAAGGCTTTCTCCTCGACGACAAAAGGTTCCATGCAGATCGAGACGGGCGCAGAAACCGATAGGCGCTGGAGGTGCGTCAGGCAGAACGAAAGCAGGTGGTTCGCTTCGCGCGGCTGGATCTGGTCGTCTTGAAAGGTGGTGAGCAGATCGAGGATCATATACGGATGCCTCATCGCGGGTGCGCCCTCCAGCAGATGCACGACCTGATAGCAGGTGAATGCGCGGCGCAGGAGAATGCGCTTCGAGATGCGATGTACATCCGCACTGCGACGGCGGATCTCATGCGCGATGCGATAAGCAGGGAAACGATTGCCGCCATCCAGCACGGTGACAGGTCCGCGCAAAGCGAGTTCCGCAAGCAAAGCAGGAATAAAGGTCGAGATACCTAAGGCAATGACGATCTTGCCGGGCTTGAGGGCGGGGAGGATATTCATTCAGCAAGCGTAGCCTCATCTTGAAATAAAAAACAGCCCCCACCTGGGTATCAGATGGGGGTGAAATGGGGGTACTAGCAGTAGCGGTTTGGAAAGGAGAGAGCCCTATCTTTGGCGTTCCCACTCGCTGAAATCCCAGACGGATAACAGCACACGCAGGTCGTTCCGCTTGTTGAGGTTGAATTTTCGAAATACCGTTGCCAGCCGATCTTTGACCGTTTCTGGTGAGATGTTCAAGCGTGCGGCGATCTGACGGTTGGTGTATCCCAAACAAACCAGTGCGGCGACATCCTTCTCGCGTATCGAGAGAGATTCCCACTGGATCCAGAGTCTCTCCTTGGAGGTGTATTGGTCAAGGCCGGCGTTCAGGAGTTCAGGGATCAATTCGGATTCAGGACGGCCCTCGTCTTGGGCTAATGTGGACAGCGTGGTGCGCAAACTGTCGCTTGCTTGAAATCGAAAGGTTCGAGGACCGGGCGTTGGACGCAAGCCTATCAGGTACAGAAAACGTTCCCAGATAGACATACCCGGATTATAGTAGAACAAATGTTCTTAAGTCAATGAATTTTCCCCTACACAGCAAGACTTTCTCGAAATCCGAACCACCAAGTGGTTTATCCGCGAATTCACACGAAGTTTTTTGCTATTTCATAGATTAGCAAAGATCGGCGGACTCATTTTCAACTTTGAGAAAGCCGTACCCAACAGCGGATTTACCCCGGCACCATTCCCCTGCCTTTGCAGCGGGCACTACCGACGACAACAGGCCGTCTTCTCCTTATCTGCAATGGATCAATAGACCTCTTGCATACGTGCTCCCGCCACAGTCCCCGGCGGCGGGGCGCCGCCCTGAGCGAGATAAAAATGTGACTTTTGCAAGAAGTCACATATACGAATATACACTGGGATGGCTAAATAATTTACTGAGCCTAGCTTCTGAATTCACTTGCGGTTTATAAGAGTTCTAACTTCCCTCATAAGAATCGAGCCAGTTTTGTAATGCTTGAACTTGCCCAAGGCGATATTGATACATTTGCCAGTTGTATGACAGCCGCTCGCTGTTATTAAGCTTTACTTTGAACTCATCTATCCATTTCTGACAAACCACACGCTGCATTTTGATCAGTTTTTTTACAGTATCTTTATTTTGGAGTTGTGCAAAATATAACTTTGCAAAAAAATCTTGTCGAACAAGGCGGGGCGCTGTTACCGGGCTTGTCAGCCAGTCGAAGAATTTCCTTCGCCCCAATTCGGTAAGTTCAAATACTCGTCGTGGGGGATGAGGATCCTGATTTTGAAGTGTGCTGGTAACACAGCCATCTGATTCCAATTTGCTAAAAAGCGCATACAGCTGGCTTTGTTTTATGTGCCAGACCAGGCCCAATCCTGATGGATCGGAAATCATTTGATGAAGCTGATAGCCATACTGTGGTTCTTGAAGTAATAAACCAAGCAAGGCTACTTCCATTCCTGGAGGGCGGCGTACCATTGGACACATGTCAGCAATAATTTTCCATACTCAATTTATAAGTATACAAAAAATGAGGTCACTCAGCGTCACGATTCGGTGTGACGTTTGTAATGAAACAATTGTAACAATAATCGGCTTATGCTACTATTTTTTTGTGGGGATGAACGCCAAAATTATGTATTTAAGTGGATCTCCACTAAACCATATAAATGAATTTCAGAATCCATACGAAAAGGAAATCAGGAGGCACTATGCAGAAAAAATCGCTCGTAATCAATGGTCAAATCAAGTCTCTTGTCGTTGACCCCGAAGCCAGCCTTGGGGATGTATTGCGCAGACAGTTGCTCTTAACCGGCACCAAGGTTTCGTGCAACGACGGTCACTGCGGCGCTTGCTCCGTCATTTTGGACGGCAAGTTGATGCTGGCTTGCCTGGTCAAAATGAGCAAGGTGGCAGACGGCGCGAAGATCGAAACCGTGGAGGGCATCGGCACTCCGGAAAACATGCATCCGATCCAGATGGCTTTCGCCGCGTATGGCGCCGCCCAGTGCGGTTTCTGTACACCTGGTATGGTTGTCTCTGCCAAAGCCCTTTTGGACAAGAATCCCAAACCCACCCGCGAAGAAGTCCGCATGTGGTTGACACAACATCACAATGCCTGCCGCTGCACAGGTTACAAGCCGATCGTGGACGGCATCATGGAAGCCGCCAAGGTTATGCGCGGCGAAATGAAGATCGAGGAACTCGCCTTCAAGATGCCCGCTGACGGCAAAATTTGGGGCAGCAAGTATCCGCGCCCGACCGCCGTTGGAAAAGTCACAGGCACACTTGATTTCGGTCAGGACCTCGGCTTGAAGTTGCCGTTCAATGCATTGCAACTGGCTTTGGTTCAGGCGAAAGTCTCCCATGCCAATATCCTTTCCATCGACACCTCCGAAGCGGAGAAAATGCCCGGCGTTTTCAAAGTGGTCACCCACAAGGATATCAAAGGCAAGAACCGCATCACCGGTTTGATCACCTTCCCCACCAACAAGGGTGACGGTTGGGACCGACCGATCCTGTGCGATACCAAGGTCTTCCAGTATGGCGATGCGATCGCCATCGTCTGTGCCGATACCATCGAACAAGCCAAAGCCGCCGCTGAAAAAGTCAAGGTGGAATTTGAAGAACTGCCCGCCTACATGAGCGCCCCGGCTGCCGCTGCCGATGATGCCATTGAAATCCATCCCGGCACCCCCAATGTGTACTTCGAGCAGAAGGTCGTCAAAGGTCCCGATACCAAACCGATCATGGAATCGGCGCCGTATGTGGTCAGCGACAGTTTCTATCTCCAGCGCCAGCCGCATCTGACCATCGAATCGGATATGGGCTTTGCCTATTACGATGAACAGGGACGTGTGACCATTCACTCCAAATCCATCGGTCTGTACCTGCACCTGTACATGATCGCCCCAGGATTGGGACTCGAACCCGACAAATTGCGCCTGGTACAAAATCCGGCGGGCGGCACCTTCGGCTACAAATTCAGCCCGACCATGGAAGCTCTGCTCGGCGCGGCTTGCATCGCCACACAGCGCCCGGTTTACCTGGAATATGATTACCAGCAGTACATGCAGTACACTGGCAAACGCTCCCCGTTCTGGCTCGACATCAAGATGGCGGCTGATAAAGACGGCAAGATCCTGGCGATGGAACATGACTATCTGGTCGACCATGGACCGTATTCTGAATTCGGCGATCTGCTGACCTTGCGCGGCGCGCAATACATCGGCGCTGGCTATAACATCCCCAGCATTCGTGGACGTGGTCGCACAGTCTGCACCAACCATGTCTGGGGTTCGGCTTTCCGTGCATACGGCTCGCCGCAATCCTTCCTGGCGTCTGAAAGCCTGATGGATGAATTAGCTGAGAAGATCGGCATGGATCCGTTGGAAATCCGCTATATCAACGCGTATCGTCCCGGTTCCACCACCCCCACCGGGCAAGATCCCGAAGTTTACTCCCTGCCCGAAATGCTCGACAAACTCCGCCCGATCTACAAGGAAGCCAAAGAAAAAGCCAAGCGCGAATCGACCCCTGAGAATAAGAAGGGCGTCGGCGTGACCATCGGTATTTACGGCTGTGGCTTGGATGGCGTAGATGGCTCGGAAGCGGATGTCGAACTGACCAAAGATGGTGTCACCGTCTACAACTCCTGGCAGGATCATGGACAGGGCGCAGATATGGGCACGCTCGGCACAGCCCACGAAGCCTTGCGCGTTCTTGGCATCAAACCAGAACAAATCAAGCTGGTCATGAACGATACCGGCATGGTTCCCAACAGCGGACCCTCGGGCGGCAGCCGCAGTCAGGTGATGACCGGCAACGCCATCAAGAATGGCTGCGAGCAACTCGTCGCCGCCATGACCAAGAAAGATGGCAAATTCCGCACCTATGATGAAATGGTCAAGGAAGGGATTCCGACCAAATATAATGGCAAGTGGGCGGCTTCGATGAACTCCAACTGCGACGAGAATGGTCAGGGCAAGCCCTTCGCCATCTACATGTACGGCGCATTCCTCGCGGAAGTCAACGTCAACACCAAGACCGGCAAGACCACGGTCGAAGGTTTCACTGCCATGGCTGACATCGGCAAGATCAACAACAAACTCGTAGTAGACGGTCAAATGTACGGCGGTATCGCTCAAGGGATCGGTCTGGCGCTCTCTGAAGACTTTGAAGATATTGAGAAGCACAGCACCATGCTCGGCGCAGGCATCCCGTACGCCAAGGATATCCCCGACAAGTTTGACATCTATTACTTCGAGAACGCACGCGATAATGGCCCATTCGGCGCGGCTGGTGTGGGTGAACTACCGCTCACTTCGCCACATGTCGCCGTCGTCAACGCTATTTACAATGCAACAGGCGTTCGCATTCGCCAACTGCCTGCCCGCCCTGACAAGGTCCTGGCTGGTTTGAAGGAATTGCAGCCCGCGTAACTTTCTCAACCATAAAGGAGCGCTCGCGCGCGAGTGCGGGCGCTCCTTGCTTTATAAAAAGATTTAACCACAGAGCACACGGAGAGCACGGAGAACATTAATAAAATTCTCTGTGAGCTGTGTGGTCTTCGTGGTAAATTGTTATTATTGGAATCGTTCATCATGGATCAAAAACAACTTCGCGAACAGGAAAACCGCTGTGTACAAGAACAGGCTCCTGCTTGCACGGCTGCCTGCCCCGCCCATGTGGACGCGCGCGGAATCGCGGCGGAAATTATCAAAGGGGATTTTTCTGCGGCATTGAAGTTGTATCGCAAGGCAGTTCCCTTCCCTGGAATCGTCAGCCGCATTTGTGACCAGCCCTGCAAGACGGCTTGTTTACGTAAGGATTTTGGCGGCGCCATTGAAATGGCAGCGCTCGAACGCGCCGCACTTGAGTTTGGAAATTCGGGCACGGAACCCCTCAAACGGTTGCCAAAGAAATCGAAAACAGTAGCAGTGATCGGCGGGGGAATAAGCGGTCTCACCGTCGCACATGATCTGGCGCGCAAAGGCTGGGGCGTCGTCATCTTTGAAGCGGGCGACCGACTCGGCGGCGGGTTGTGGAAGTCGCCGCCAGATCTGCTTCCACGTGATGTGCTCGTCAACGATCTGAAGATCATCGAAGAGTTGGAGATCGAAGTCCAGCTAAATTCCTCAGTGGGTGGTTCAGGGGCGAACGGCCACAGCACATTTTTGGGAAGACTAAGCCAGGAGTTCGACGCCATCTACCTCGCTGTGGGTCCGCACTCCAGCGAAATTCCCGATCTGCAAATGACCCAGAACGGACAACTCGCCATCGATCCATTTACTTTTCAGACCAGCAACAAAAAAGTGTTTGCGGGGGGCGATGTCCTGCGCGTTTCCACCTTGTACCCAAATCAGGAACTCAAACATTCGGCGATCCTTTCCATCTCCGATGGACGCCGCGCCGCAACTTCGATTGACCGCTATCTGCAAAAAGTTTCGCTCACCGCTTCGCGCGTGAACGAAGGCGCTTACGAAACCAAACTTTACACCAATACCTCCGAGGTCACTTCGCAAGCGCCGCTTATCGAAACGGATCTGTCCACGCACTACAACATCGAAGTGGCAGAGACCGAAGCCGCGCGCTGCATTCAATGCGAGTGCCTTGAGTGCGTGAAGGTCTGCCCGTATCTCGACCACTACAAAGGCTATCCAAAAAAATATATCCGCGAGACCTACAACAATCTTTCGATCGTGATGGGCACGCGCCATTCGAATCAATTCATCAACACCTGCGCGCTGTGCGGACTGTGCGCCGAAGTCTGTCCCACCGATGTGAACATGGGCGAAGTTTGTCATGAAGCGCGAGTGACGATGGTGGAACAAAAGAGGATGCCGCCGTCGGCGCATGATTTTGCACTGCGGGACATGGCATTCAGCAACGGAGAAAAGTTCGCGCTCGCTCATAACGCGCCCGGGCTTGATACCAGTTCCTATGTGTTTTTTCCTGGCTGTCAGTTGAGCGGATCCTCCCCCGAGTATGTTGAGAAAGCATACAGTTTCCTGAAAGACACTCTCCAAAAAGATGACGCGGGCGTCGGCTTGATGCTGCGCTGTTGTGGCGCTCCTGCCGACTGGGCAGGACGCAAGGAATTATTTGCAAATTCACAGTCCGAGTTTCGGGCTGAGTACGAAAAACTTGGCAA